>LVWT01000033.1:0-64516 GCA_002083405.1 Nitrospira sp. SG-bin2
GCCAGGTAGCCACGGGCCAAAAGACCGGCTACTAGTGCTAACACCGTCAACGAGACGGTTCGTGTAAGAGTAAATGGCCCGGAATTCCATTTAAGGAATTCCGGGCCCAACTTTGTTGTTTGGAGGACTCATGGCGATGCAAAAGCACGGAATCATTCTGGTCGGTCACGGCGGCATTCCCAAGGGATGCCCTCAGGAATTGGTCACAAAACTGAAACGCTTGGAAGGTCAGCGGCGTGCCGCGAAGCTTCCGCCTTCGGCGGAAGAGCTTGAGCTGGATACCAAGATCCGCCAGTGGCCGAGAACCGCGGAGACAGATCCCTATCAAGCTGGTCTCGAAACAGTAGCGGCACGCCTGCAAGCCCAACTGAACGGCGCGCTCTTTGCCGTGGCCTACAATGAATTTTGCGCACCGACGTTAGAGGAATCGGTTGAAGCCCTGATCAATCAGGGGGCAACTCGCATTACCGTCGCGACGACCATGTTTACCCCGGGAGGGTCACACTCTGAGGTGGAGATTCCTGAGATTCTGGATCATCTGCGACCCCAATATCCAGGGGTCGAAATCCGTTACGCCTGGCCGTTCGATCTAACTCTTGTGGCTAATACCTTGGCGGAACAGGTGAAACGCTTTTCCTGAATTGATTTCAGAGAAACCATCGGAAGCTCTTCTTTATTCGCCACAATCCATATCTAATGCCACCGGCCCACACAAATACGCAGTGTATATCTTCTCGCTTTTTCGAGCGCTGCAATCTCGCTGGCCGACCTTCCTTGGCCCCCGGCATCACAACCTTTGTCAGAGTCCGGCATTATCAGTTCTTGGGCTGCAAGCCTGCATGAGCATTGTTGACTTACCCGGTTTTTGTTAGGATGCGCCCGCCGAATAGATTGTGGAGCATTCCATGAAAATCGCTACCTTCAATGTTAATTCTCTGCGCAAACGCCTGCCCATCGTGATGGAATGGCTCGACCGCCAGAAGCCAGACGTTCTTTGCCTCCAGGAAACGAAAGTGCAGGACAGCGAATTCCCTCTACTGGCCTTGACCCCGTCCGGCTACGAAATCACCTATCGTGGAATGAAGTCGTACAACGGTGTGGCCATTCTCAGTCGAAAGAAACCTGAGGCGGTGTTCTACGGATTCGATGATGGAGGAGAGCCGGAGGACGCGCGCTTACTCAGGGTCGTCATCGACGGTATTCCCATTGTGAACACCTACGTGCCGCAGGGATTTGAAATCGACTCGCCGAAATACGCCTACAAGCTGGGGTGGTATGAGCGACTGCGGAAGTATTTCGAGAAACACCTCTTACCGGATGCCCCGGCGATTTGGTGCGGGGATATGAATGTGGCACCGAGACCGATGGACGTACACAGTCCGGACAAACATTTAAACCACGTCTGCTATCACGTGGACGCCCGCAAGGCCTACGAGAAGACTCTCGCATGGGGATTCCAAGACGTGTTCGTGAAACTCTATCCGACCAAACAACAATACACGTTCTGGGATTATCGGGCGCCGAGTTCACTGGAAGCAAATAAAGGTTGGCGTATCGACCACATTCTATCGACCAAACCACTGGCAGATCGATGCGTGCGGGCTGACGTAGACGTCGAGCCGCGGCGAGCGAAAGACCCTTCGGACCATACGTTTCTCTGGGCAGAGTTTTCGGTCTAGCCGCGCGCGCAACGCCCACCCCCCGCCCGGTCCGATCATGTAGGCTAACCACCCACCTGGCCGGACAGGACGACAGTCTCACGCCGCATGAAGCAAGGACTGTTTCTCCTTCAGATGATTGAGGCGGTTCGCTAACAGCATCGGGTCGACGATCAACCCGCAATTGATACAGCGATGGACGATGAGGCCTGGCGACAATTCCGGCTGTCGTTCTTCGATCATCAGACCTTTGCACTTTTGACACGTCATGAGTGCTCCTCCTTTTTATAAGTGGCGGCATCGAATCCAACCGCACACGGGAGGCAACGTAACATTGCGAGATTAATCCTATGTTAATGAGCAGTTAAAACTGTCTAATGTCTACCAATTACTTATGTTAGTAACAGACAGATTTCTTCAGCCCAATCATTCGTTACAATACGTTACGCACTCGTAATCCGCTCGTAACACAAGCTGGATATCATACGCTTACCTGGTCGGTGAATTGGCTTATTGCCAAGACGCATTCGATGAAAGTGATGCCATGTCGACCCGAACACCGAAAAAAATTCTCATCGTCGAAGACGAGCCCGATATCGCCCAGCTTGTGAAGCTCTATCTGGAGAAAGACGGATTTCGGGCCAGCGTCGCAAAATCCGGGGTCGAAGCCCTCACGGTCATTAAATCAGGGATTCCAGATCTGCTGATTCTTGACCTGATGCTTCCAGAAATCGACGGGATTGAAGTCTGCAAGAGACTTCGTAACGCACCAGATACCGCGCTCCTTCCTATCATCATGCTGACGGCCAAATCCGAGGAGTCTGACACAATCATCGGCCTTGAGCTCGGCGCCGACGACTATGTGACGAAACCGTTCAGCCCCAAAGCGCTGATTGCCAGAGTCAAGGCGCTCTTTCGACGGCTCGAACGGACGGATGACCAGAAACACTCGTCCTTCAGTTTTGGCCCGCTCCTGCTTGACCCGGCCCGGCACGAAATTACTGTAAAGGGCAAAGAAGTATCGCTCACGGCCAAGGAATTCGGCCTGCTCGAACACCTCCTGCGCCACCCTGGGCGCGTGCTGACGCGCGATGTCCTGCTGAACGCCGTGTGGGGCTACGATTACTATGGCACCACGAGGACTGTGGACGTGCACGTCCGCCGGTTGAAGATGAAAATCCCGCTGCTCAACGACGCCATCATTTCGATCAAATCGCTAGGATACAAGCTGTCGGATCAACCACCGGCCAGCTAACCGGATCCGACACAAAGCCCGGCGCGCTTCGTTCTCATCCGCTCACTCGTCCTTCACCGCTCCGCTTCACGCACGAAATTCTAATCAAAACTTAACGGACGATTCACCGCGATCTTACGAATTCGTTACACGGCCTTGCCAGGCTTGAGGGAGTCCGATCTACTTGCAAAGGAGGAAAGATCATGGACGCTCTCACGATGGAGACCGCGCAGCGCTCGAAGCTGGCTGTTTCTCTGACAAAATCTTCCGATGAAGTCTGCGAGGCGCAACGGCTTCGGCACCGGGTGTTTGCCGAGGAATGCGGCGCGCAGCTATCCACCAGCACGGCAGGCCTCGATGAAGATGAATTTGATTCCTTGTGCGATCACCTGATCGTGCGTGACGTGAGGCGAGATATGGTCGTCGGCACCTATCGTATTTTGACCTCCTGGAAGGCCAAAGAGCTCGGCCGGTTCTACTCGGAGTCCGAATTCGATCTCACGAATCTGAAACCGCTGACGCCGCGGCTTGTCGAGGTCGGCCGGTCGTGCATCCATCCCGAATATCGGCAGGGCGCCGTCATCACCCTGCTCTGGGCTGGACTGGCTCAATATATGGTCTCCGGCGGATACGAATACTTGATGGGCTGCGCCAGCATCAGCCTTGCCGACGGAGGCACCCTGGCGACTGAAACCTATCTCAACCTCTGCACGACGTCCATGAGCCCCAGTCACTGGCGTGTTGTCCCCCATCGGCCTTATCCCATCGGCACATGCCATCTCGTCGGGAAACCAATCCTGCCTCCATTAGTGAAAGGATATGTGCGCCTTGGCGCGTACGTGTGCGGAGAACCCGGATGGGATGAACAATTTAACACCGCCGACTTATTCATGCTGTTGCCGCTTTCACGAATGGATGCGCGGTACGCCCGGCATTTCTTGGGAGCACGATGTCAATCACACGCACCGGCTGCCTGACCAGGATCGGGCGGGGCATCCGTCTCCTTGGGAAGCTGTCCGAGGCGTTCATGCTGATCTGGCTGGTGCTCCCCCGCATCGAGTCCTCTCGGCACGATGGCATCATTGAGCGTTGGTGCCGCACTGTCCTCGATATTCTCGATATTCGCATGACCATGCAGGGGCAGACGCCTCCAGGGAGAACGCAGTCCGTGTTGTTCGTCGCCAATCATGTCTCCTGGATGGACATTCTGCTGCTCAACGCCTGTCAACGGGTTCGATTCGTCGCCAAGGAGGAGGTCAGATCGTGGCCGCTCATCGGATGGATCGCCTTCAGAACCGGCACATTGTTTCTCAAACGGACCAGCACGCACCAGTTGGCCCGCGTGATGAAATCAACGGCCGCCTCGCTTCGACGCGGAGACTGCATTGCAATCTTCCCTGAAGGCACGACCACCGACGGCAGCTCCGTTCACGCGTTCCATTCGGGGCTATTCGAGTCAGCCATCGAAGCCAAAGCGCTGGTCTGGCCCATCGGCATCAGCTATCGCCGACTCGATGGCGCGCTCGATACCGACATCGCGTTTCTCGGCAGCGAGTCGCTCGTTTCTTCCATTCTGAATGTGCTGTCTCGGCCTACCACCCATGCGCGACTGTCGTTTTCGAGTCCTGTCGACAGTTCGGCCGGGGATCGTCGCCAATTGACCGCCTGGTGCCAAATCGCCGTTGAACAGAGCCTGGCAGACCACGCAACGTTCCTTGCCCCGCCTCAGGCTTCTCCGATACGCCCTGCACACAGACCCTCCTCACCTATAGCTGCCGCTTGATTTTATCCCACCGACGCCGCATCATTGCGCTAGAATAACAACTGGACATCGCCGGCCATTGTGGTGACGACGCGCGTATTGAGACTGTTCCTTTTCTTTCCGGGCTTACTTCTGCCCCTTCTTCTATCATGCAGTCATGAACCACGAGTCGAAGAATTCGAAGCCCGCATCGGCCAGATCGCACAGGACGACTTGATCCGCCGGTTTGGTTACCCCCAGCGACTCAAGAAAGTTCCCCTTGGGAACGAGGTGTGGGACTACGAATTTCTGGCAGGAAACTCCCGCTGCGTCGGGTACCGCGTCTACTTCGACGAAGACCGGCGCTCCCAGCGCTGGGAACGAATGGCCTGCCGATAACCACGCGCCGGACGGCCGACGTTATGGCAATCGGCCTTCTGTCTTCAGCCAATCTCTGATCTTCTCAGCGATTTCATCGCGGACACGGCGAAACACCTTCGCGCGATCGTCGTCGGAGCCCTGCGCCTCGGCCGGGTCGTCAAAACTCCAGTGCAACGTCGCGGCTCCGCCGCAAATCGCCGGACAGGTTTCTTTCGCCCGATCACATACGGTGACGACATACTCCGGATGCGGCACGAGCACGTCGTTCATGTGCTTCGACCACTGTCGAGAAATATCAATCCCCGCCTCCGCCATCGCGATGACTGCGCGAGGATTGAGGCCCACCGGGCTTGTCCCGGCGCTCAACGCCTCAAATCGGTTTCCGGCCAGATGGCGCAGCCACCCCTCCGCCATTTGGCTGCGGCAGGAATTTCCGGTACACAAGAACAGCACGGCAGGCTTCATGCGGGCTCCTCCGCGGGGAACCAGTGGCGCGTCCGGTTGCAGACGGAACAGACCGACAGCATGACGGGCACCTCAACGAGCACTCCCACCACCGTCGCCAGGGCCGCGCCGGACTCAGGTCCAAACAAGGCAATTGCCGTTGCCACCGCCAGCTCAAAAAAGTTACTTGCGCCGATGAGCGCGCCGGGCGCGGCCACCGAATGCGGCACCTTCCGCCACTTCATCAACCCATAGGCCAGCGATGCATTGAAGTACACTTGAATAAGGATCGGTATGGCAATGAGAGCCACATGCCACGTCTTATCGATGATGTTGTCGGCTTGAAAGGCGAAGATCAGCACCAGGGTTGTTAGTAACGCCGTCATGGTGAGGGGAGCGAATCGAGGCAAGAGCGACTGTTCGAACCAGATCCTGCCCCGTTGGGCGATGAGCCACTGCCGAATCACCGTGCCGAGGAGCAAGGGAATGACAATGAATGCGATCACCGAATAGAACAGGACGGGAAAGGGGACGCTCAGCGCGGAGGCGCCGGCAACCAGCACGCCGACGAGCGGGGCAAACAATACCAGCATGATCAGATCATTGATCGACACCTGAACAAGAGTATAGGCGGGGTCGCCGTCGGTGAGATGGCTCCAGACAAACACCATGGCGGTGCAGGGAGCCGCAGCCAGAATGATCGAACCCGCGATATATTGATCGGCTTCGGACGGCACGATCCACGCAGCAAACAGCACCCGGAAAAAGAGCCAGGCGACGAACGCCATCGACAACGGCTTCACAACCCAATTCACAAATAGTGTGATCAACAATCCCTGCGGGCGCCGCCCCACGTTGCGGAGGGACGGAAGATCCACCTTCATCATCATGGGTATGATCATGAGCCAGATGAGCACGGCGATGGGAGCATTCACATGGCTGCCTTCGCCGAATTCCAAGCTTCGCAGTTCTTGAACGGCCGCTGGAGCCCACTGTCCGAGCAACACACCTCCCACCATGCCGAGCCCGACCCACAGAGTAAGATACCGCTCGAACAGATTCAGCCGCTTCGCATGAGGCTGAGCTTGAAATGCCTGTGTGATAATCCCTTCCATCGATCATTCCTCCTGTCGCCTTATCCGACTCTTCGGCGAGAGACTTCCCCGCACTCTCTCCGCATCCGCCATCCATCAACTACTGTTGATATATGAGACAAAAAAACACTCCCCCTAACAGCGCCGCGCCGGCATATTCCTCGAAGACGAGTCTTTCAGCCATGCGACGAGATCTTCCACCTCGCGTAAGGCGTCGCGGTTCAACGAATAGTAGATCCACCTGCCCTCAGGACGATCCGTTACGAGACCGGCATCTTTCAAGACCCGCAAATGAAACGACAATCTGGATTGGCCCGTCTTAAACGTATCGGTCAGCTCACACACACACTGCTCACCGTCCCTCAACTGTTCCAGGAGACGAAGCCTTGTCTCATCCGACAGTGCGTGGAAGAGGCGGACTGTTTTCCCCAGGCTTCTTGTAGCGGCTGTTGTCATGCCATTTTTATACATCAATATTCATTGATTGATCAAGCTCGGCCTACATTCGATCTTGATCCTCCGTTACAGAGAATTGATCGCTTCATGACAAAGAATTGCACATACCTTTGCTACAGTTCCATCTCAGAGAAAAGAGAAAGGAGCCACTATGTCGACTACTGCGCACCCACGGCAATCTCGTCGCAGACCTCTCGCACAAGATCCAGGCCGGACCTGCACAGAACCGGCGACCACGATACAGCGGCTGCAACTCTGGGCCGAATTAACGAAGCAACGGGCCATGCTGCTGACCGATGTCCATCTCTCATTGCTCACCGACGAGGAGCCTGAAATGCACTCGGACCCTGTCGACCAAGCCTCTACGGAATTCGGGCAGGACCTTGCCATTCAGGTCAAGGTCTGGACCTTCGACAAGCTACGCCACATCGAACAAGCCTTGCGCCTGATGCAGACCAACAACTACGGCCGGTGCCGGCGATGTCATAAGGAGATTCCTTTCGAGCGTCTTTCAGTCAAGCCGGACGCGCTCTTTTGTGTCCCCTGTCTCACGCTGATCGAGCATGGGGCCGCAAGGAACTGACGCCATGGCCAGCCTTTACCGCCCATCGGAACCCGGCTGCCCGCCCCTTCAGCACCTGGCTCCCTCGCGCTTGTTCCTTCCTGCCAGGAGAAGGAACAAGCCTCGGGCGGAACAACTCCTGGCGCCGTTCACACTAACAGGAGGTTTCCAATGCAATGTACCCGTTGTGCCGGCATGAGAGTGCCTGAGATGATTTCCGAAGGAGGGATGCGGGTCATGGCTTTGCGATGTGTTCACTGCGGAGACATCGTCGATCAGGTGATCGCTCGCAACCGCAAGCCTCGGCGGCATGCCTTCCCGAGGCGCCCTCGAACGCCCACCTACGCAAGCGATCGTTCGAAACAGAACCGGCTTGTCTGGATGTAGGAGACCGGCGGGACCCTCTATTTCGTCAGAACCTGCTATCCAGAGGAAAACCTGGCGCCAACGGGGTAGAGCGGAGCATACGCGGCTCGAATGCGTTCTTTGTCGCCTTCCATCCCCCGCACCTCCAGCCACAGCGGCCCGCCGTTCGGCTCGACAATGAGCATGAAACTCAGCTGCGGCGAATGCTGCCCCTCGAAGAGCAGATAATCCGCAATCCGTCTCGCCAGGAGATCCGCACGTTTGAATCTGAATGCGTATCCTCCCTCGATATCCTGAACCTCCGCGACATGCTTGAACAGTCCGGCTACGAGCATCTGCCTGCGGAGCTGGATCGCACGATCGAGGACCGGTGAAACGAGAGAGACATCGGATTGGTAATTCATAGTGTAAGCCGTACGCGGCGCTTGTGCCGCAGTTTCATGGAAATAAACAACGCGCGGCCCCCCGGACATGAATCGCCCGAGGAGCCGCGCACACGTGAACTAGCTGCCGATGATGCCGCCGTCGTTTTTCGTGACGACGATCAGGCTCGAACGCGGACGTCCCCCATCGGGACCATCAGGCCAGGAGCTGAATTGCTTCGGGTTCAGCGGGTCGCCCGGCAAGTCGTCCGGACGCTCGCCCGGATGCTGGATGCCGACGAACATGGTGCGCCGGTCCGGAGTCATGAACACCCCGGTGATTTCGCACTGAGGCGGACCGACGAGAAAGCGTCGGGTCTCTCTGGTTTCAGGATGCGCCGCCAGCATCTGGTTGTTGCCGAAACCGGCATAGGCGCCGGTGTTGATCGTGGAAGTTGACACATCGGTCTGAATCCAGATCAATCCGCTTGGATCGACATAGATGCCGTCCGGCGATCCGTACTTGTCGCCGACAATCGTGGAACCATGCAGCGAGTTTGCCGGATCGCCGCAGAGCGCGAAGAGATCCCAACCGAAGGTCGGTTCCGTCCAATCCTGACGATAGTACCAACGGATGATGTGGCCGTAGTTGTTGATGGCGCGCGGATTGGCCGCGTCCACCGGCGGACGGGCAGAACCGGAGGCCGTAGACCCGTCGGGATTATTGACCGACGGAGGATTCGAGCCGCGCCGGTTGTTATTCGTTAACGTCGCGATGGCCGTCAGATCGTTCGGGAACGTGTCGATCCATTCGGGACGATCCATCATGGTCGCGCCGGCGGCATCCGCCGCCCCGCGCGTATTGATCAGGATATCGTTCAACGACCACCCGGCGAGACGAGGATTATCCGGAGTGAGCGGCAGCCATTCTCCGGTTCCGTCCGCATGGAACTTCGCGACGTAGAGAATACCGTCATCGAGTGGATTGATACCTTGAAAACGTGCCTGCTTCCATGGCAAGTTGGACACGTACCGATAGATATACTCGTTCCGCTCGTCGTCGCCCATATAGACCACGACACGGCCGTTCCGGGCTTCCTGCACCCAGGCGCCTTCATGCTTGATTCGACCGAGTGCCGTACGCTTGACTGGCGTTGAATTCGGCCTGAACGGATCGATCTCTACCACCCATCCAAAACGGTTCGGCTCGTTCGGCTCTTCATCTGTCCTAAAACGCTTGTCGGTCGTATGCCAAAGGTAGCCGAATCCGGCAGCGGTGATACCATAGCGCCGCTCCAGCGCCGTTTGCGTACCATTCTTGCGGAAGTACCCGTTGAAATTCTCTTCGCAGGCTAAGTACGTGCCCCAGGGCGTATAGCCCATGGCACAGTTGTTAAGCGTGCCCAACACCCGTGTCCCTGTCGGATCCTCACTGGTCACGAACCGGGGGTCGCCGGCTGCCGGTCCGCCGATGTTGATCGGGGTCATGCCGGTGATACGTCGGGCAAACGGAGAGGGCCGCACGACATCCCACTTGCCGCGCCTGCGTCGCCAGTCCCAGGGAAATCCCGTCCGCTTGGTGACTTCGATGATCGAGACCCCGTGGGCATTGAGCGACTTGTTGGTCTTCTCTTGAGTCCAGTTATTCACACCGTCCGGAAACAGCAGCCCATCATCGGTGTATTCGTTATTCTGCACGATGAGGCCGCGTTGTGACCCCACGACAGGAAAATAGACGAGTCCGTCGTTGTGCATACCCCACTGACGCGCCTGCTCAGCGGCGGTATTGCTCGCATCTTGCTTGAACGCTGGACCATTCGAAACAGGATCGCCCCAGGCAATGAGTACCTCGGCTGTATAGCCATTCGGGACAACGACTGTATCGTCTGAAGACACGGGCACGCTCTCGAATCCTAGGGACAACCTGCCCCGTGTGGCTTCCTGGTCAATCTCCTGGGCAGAGGCAGGCACGGCCTTGAGCAGCGCTTCAACACCACCCAACGATACCGCAGCTGCCGTGGCCATCCCTCCGGTCAAAAATCCACGCCGAGAGAGGCGCGCGTTCAACACATCTTCGAAATGCTCATTGTCCGATTGATTACTGACTCCTTCATCATCGATCATCGACATCGCAATCTCCTTCCGATCGTTGTGAACACCAGGGGACACCGGTACAATTCCTACAAGCAGCCGCAGCTTCACATCAGTCGGTTACGCATCAATCTGGCCTTTCTCAAGAATTCGTAACGGCGCAGTTAAATATACCCCGCCCCTTCTGAAAGGCGATCAGGCAGTTAGGACGCTACGGGCTTCCAATACCGGGTCACTCTCCGCATTCCCACGATCAGCACTTTCGCAACGATCCGTTACGAGCGGCTCTGTACACCATCACATACTCGAAGCAGCCGCGTAGGGAGGAGATGATGCACGAAGGAAGAGGCTGACACTTATCGATCGACGGAGAGCAGACAACGGACAAAATCCGCCCGACCTGAGACGGAGATAAATCGAAAGGCGGGTGAAGGTCATCGGCCGGCTTCGCAGGCCAACGAGATCGCCTGAGCACCTACTGGATGAGTTCCTGCACGACACCGTGGGCATCGTAGCGAATGCGCATCTCGCGGTCCGATCTTCCCCGAAGTCCCCCGTCAGCCGAGATGGAGCCATAGCTCCGAACAATCGGCTCCATTTTGGTCGCCACCAGCCCTCGTGGACCCGCCTGCGCTTTCGGGATTTCCATGGGAGGCCTTGAATGGCTCACGGCCCGCGGCCGGTAGACGACCGTTTCGCCCTCTGCCGCAGTCATGACGAGGTCCGGCTCGCCATAGGCTTCAACCACTTCTTCTCTCGTGGTGTGGCCGACTATGATCCATTCGTTCTGATGAGGAGCAAACGCGCACGCGGAGAGAAGGACCAGAAATCCCCATGAGATTGAGGTCCACCGCAACCAGGCAACAGGCATGCACATCGCACACCACCGCATGTGGAACCTCCTTGTCCTGGGGCGTGGATCGACCGCAACCCGCTCGCCTTTCAATTCTCCGACACCATGTGCCGGATAATCTTGCCCTCCACCATATAGACGACGAGTTCGGCAACGTTCGTCGCATGATCGGCGATCCGCTCATAATACTTGCCGATAAACGTCAGGCGGGCCGACCGCGTGATGGTTCGAGGATCTTCTAGCATGAAGGAAAGGAGTTCCCTAAAGAGCTGTTCGGTCAAGCCATCGATGAAGTCGTCGTCCCGGCACACCTTTCGAGCCAATTCGGCGTCTCGATTCACAAAGGCGTCCAGGCACTCTCGCACCGTCTGGCTCGCCCATTCGGCCATTCTGGGAAGATCAATATAGGGTTTGAGCTGAGGTTCCCGGTTCAGCTCGATCACCCGTTCGGCGATATTGACGGCCAAATCGCTCATCCGCTCAAGCTCCGTGGAAATTTTCATCGTTGTGGTGATGAATCGGAGATCGCCTGCCGCCGGCTGATGAAGCGCCAGAAGGCGAAGGCACACCTCGTCGATTTCAACGTCCAGCTTGTCGATCGCCACGTCGTGTTCGACGATGCGGATCGCCAGATCGGAATTGCGCATGACCAACGACTGCAAGGCATCCTGCAGCTGAGATTCGACCAGTGCGCCCATCAGCAGAAGCTGCTTCTTGAGATCTTCCAGCTCTGTATCGAAAAATCGCTGCATGACTGCCTTCAGACGAGAGGACCCGGAACATGACCGATCGTCATGTCTCTGTCAGTCGATCGGATGGTGGATCGCCCGGGAGTTTACCGGCACAGCATATACCAGCCAAGCATACAATAATCTCATATCTGCATCGCCCCTGGCGTTACCTTACTATTATGAAGCGATTAACCTCGAGTAAATTGCAGGGCGAATGGGTATGCCTCAGCCGGGATGAGTCGGCAAATGCCGTGGACAGCGTTTTGGAATAGGCGGTCTTCGCGCACGCTCTCAGCCAGCCAGGCTTGATCGTTCACTCCACCGGCCTGGCCTCATGATCATTCCCAACGGCAACACGCAGGTGATGACCAGAAAGAACACAAGCGAGAGCGTGAGAAAGAATGCACCTCGTAGTTCACTGACCATACGAATTCACCTCCTTCTCTCTTGTCCTAAGAGACAATACAACCCCTCTTCGGCGATCCAACATGATGGCAGATTGTATTCGGCTGGAATCACTGAATTGTTGAGGCATTGTCTTAACTCTGTAACATTTCAGCGCCGATCGTGAATGTTCCGACAGCTACCTCTGACATGTCGGCCATCGCACGATTTAACAGAACCTTAACCGGGAGTTCGTTGAGCGATGCTCCCGGTCTATGTACGATAGCTTTCAGCTCATAGTGGCAGGAGGTTCTCATGGGTTTCAGCCCTCATGTTTCCCATATCGACATCCGGATCCCTCACGCAGTAACCGAACAGGAATTTCTCCGGCTCGCCGTGCAAGCCGCCGCAAGAAAGTTTCGAGAGTTGCATGCCGGCGCCTCGTCCCCTGTCCGACGTCCCGGCGCGAGAATAAGCCCGACTCCGGCGCAGGCTGGCTGAGCGAGCGGTTCCTTCTCCCTCCCTGAACAATCTATCCCTGACCATGCCACTGCGCGTTCGGGCATGTCGCCTCTCCGGGTCTGCTGCCGTCCGCCCAAACCCCAATGGTATGATGTAAACCACATTTTCAAGCTCAAGGAGATGGGAATCATGAACCCCGTATCGTCACCCTCGCTCACCATCCATCAGGGAACCTGTTATGCGCTCTTCGCCTATGACATCGGCCTGTCTATCAATCTCGAAGAAGCGGAGCGACGGATTACAGCCGGAACCGAACGGGGACGGCTTCGGCATAAGGCCAGAGCACCACAGTATTTTGAGTACCGTCCGGCCCCTCTCTGATTGACGCAGGAAGGCGGTGTCCTGATCGTCGGCTTGTACCAATCGAGTCCATCCGTAGAGATCATGGTCTACGACTTCGGAGCCGTGACCATTACATATCGATTCGCGCTGAACGGACCCTTTGAACGGTTGCTAGAGCTGAGCGAGTCACTCTATGAACATCAACAGTTGCTGACGGAATCCCGCACGCGCGTCGAGCAACTCGTCCGGGCCATTCAGCCGACAATCGAACGGCCTCGCATCGCGCGGGAAGTGGAAGACTACATCGTCTTCTCGATCGAATCGTGCTCGGAACCTCAGAGCGCTTCGCTGTGGGCAAGCCGGGAAGCGGATTTGGCTCATATCCTCCGCGGCGAACGCGCGCCGCTCTCCGATCAAGAAACGAAGGACGCGATGTCCTGCCGCATCTCCTTCGGGTTGGAAGATACCGCCCTCATCGATTGGCACGCCGCCGTGCTCTTCGGCAAAGACATGGACGACGTCCGTGCGGTGTTGAAATTCGCCAACGTCGAGTTGCTGGAAATGCGGATTCTCGACAAGCAGCTCGACCAAGCGCTGGATCAGGCCTATGAGGCACTGTCCCGCAAATCGCCGCTGCTCCCGTTGCCGGGCTCCCACGACAAGGGCGCGACGCACATCGCACAGTTGCAAGTCGACAGCGCCCTGCTGTTCGAGCGGGTCACGAATACGCTGAAGCTGCTCGGGGATCAATATCTCGCCCGCGTCTCCCGCCTGGCGTCTCAGCGCTTTCACTTGGAGGCCTGGGACGCGAGTATCCTACGCAAACTGCAAACACTGGAGAGCATCTACGGGAAAATGTCCGACCGCGCCGGGGTCAGACGGATGGAAATGCTCGAATGGATCATCATCGTCCTGATCACGGTCTCAATCGCCGTCTCGTTTCTCCCCATGGCCGGACACTAACCCATATTATGCATGATTGTTCGTAACGAAACCGCTGAGACGCCACACGAGACGAGCGGGTGGAGCCCTGGGGACTGACACCCTTCCTGGGCATCTGCGAGTGGTGTCTGTCCCCGTCCAAAACCCGCGCAAGACTCTGGAACAGTGAGATGTCCCGCATTTTCTCCTCCCATCTGTACAATTCCGCTCGATCGTTCGACGCGCTCCTTGCAAACGATTCTTAACGAGTACTTTACCGGCTCGAAATGGAAACTTGATCGGTTTGATGCAGTGGTCAGCTATACATGAACCAACGAGTGTGTTGAGGACTCTTCAACCAGGAGGGACTCATGAGAAGCACGATTCGGAGCTGGGTGACGAGCCACCGTCAAGAGATGCGCAACTGGGTTTCAAGCGGCGGTCCACTCCGGCTGGTCGTTCATATCGTTCGTCTCGTTTCCTGACTGTACCTGCCTGAATCGCCAGACCACCGGATATAACAGGGTGTCAGACACCATTCTCTGAGATCCTTAAGACAAAGCACGCCCGTTGTTCTTTGGAAACACGCCCAGCCCACGTCGTCCAAATGTATGGACCAGCGCGGCGACCGTTCCTGTCGCAAACAAGATCCAGGAGGCCGGAAGGGGGACAGGTGAAGCAACAAAACCATGGTAACCCCCTTCAGGACCATAGAACGTGCCGACGATATACCCGGCATCGTTGATGCCCCAGGCAGTAGTCGAAACCGAAGATTCCGGATCAATGATGGAAAAGAGACCGCTGGAATAGTGGAACCCGCGAATGGTCGTTCCATCATGGAAACTACCGACGATGTCACCGAACGTATTAATGCCTGACGCGTTGGTCCACAGAGCGCCAGGCACTGTAATCGGGCTATAGATCCCTCCACTATAGAGAAAGCCGTGCTCGGTAAAACTGGCATCTCTGAACCGTCCGACAATCTCGCCGGCATTGTTGATGCCCATCGCATCTGTAAACGTCGAATCCGGCACTGTAAGGATCGAGAATGTCCCGTTCGGGGACAGGAGAAAACCCTGCTGGCTGTTCAGCGTTCCGATGGTGGTTGCAAACCCTCCCACTACGTGACCGGTATCGTTGATACCGGAGGCTTGCAGAAACTGTCCGTTCGGACTGTTAATCGAGGTGAACGAGTTTCCATCGTATCGGAACCCCTGGGTGGGGCTGGTCCCGTCAAAAAACGATCCGACGACATGACCACTGTTGTTAATGTCAAATGCGCCGGTGGTCGAAGCTCCTGGGACAGCCAGCGAATTGAAGCTCCCATCAGAATAGACAAAAGCCTGATTGGGAAGCTGAGATCCTCCAACCATATGGCCGGCATTGTTGATTCCGGAAAGGCCGGTGGCAAAGGCTCCCGGCACATCGATGGGCGTATAAGTGAACTCCAGCCCGAATGCCCGAGGCATACAGGCAAATCCGAAGACAAGGACATTGAGTAACACTATCGCAATCTTTTGCATGGCAGTCCTTTCCATCCAATTCGTCGTTGGGGTTCAGAATGAATTCATGCACTCGCTTTCCAAAGATATGACAGGGTGTCAGGCACCATTCTCTTCTCTCTTATCACAGCCATCTGCCGCATACAGTGCTCCCTTCACGCCTGAACGAACCCATCGATCCTGCTACAGGGACAAGACGATACTGAGAAAGGCGACAATCTGCCAGTTAAGATTCTGTTAACGGAAAGACAGGACTGGGAAAGCTAGGGCCGAATTCAAGCCTGCAGGCCGGAATAGAACGAAATACTGCGGCTGCGGCTCTTGAGGCCAAGGAGGGCGGGCGCATATGATAGGCGCCGACTCATGAACGGTGTCGGACCACCGGGCAGGCCGCTATGCGAGTCATCATCCGGAAAGGGCAGCGTGTGATAGATCTTACCGATCCGTCCCTCTACATCAACCGCGAACTCAGTTGGGTACGTTTCAACGAACGCGTGTTGGAAGAAGCGCTCGACTCCCGTCATCCGTTGCTTGAACGGTTAAAGTTCCTCTCGATCTTCAGCACCAACCTGGACGAGTTCTTCATGATCCGCATGTCCGGACTGTACTGGCAACTGCGAACCGGGGCAGTCGAGGCTCCGCCGGACGGACTGACTCCAAGAGACCAGCTGCTGGCGGTCAAGCAAGCTCTTGCGTCTCTGCTGGCACGCCACATGACGTGCTGGCAGGAAGATCTTCTGCCGAAGCTGCACGACGCCGGCATTCACGTCGTGCCCTATGCCGAGCTCCCCGGAGAGGCCGCCGCGCGGCTCCGAGCATACTTCACCGACGCGCTTCTTCCCGCGTTGACGCCGCTCGCTTTGGACGCTGCCCATCCCTTCCCTCACATTTCCAACTTGTGCATGAACCTCGCCATCGTGCTCAACTACGGCGACCATCACGAGCGATTCGCACGACTGAAGGTCCCGCGACTCTTTTCGCGCTTCCTCCTGGTGCCGCATGACCATGCGCCGCATCCCGAATCCGGCGAGGGACCCTGCCTGTTCGTCTGGATTGAAGAAGTCGTCGCAGCCAATTTGGACCTGCTGTTCCCCGGCTGCACAGTGACCGCCGCCTATCCGTTCCGCGTCACACGCGATGCAGATCCTGACATCGAAGAAGACGAGGCCGCCGACCTCTTGCAAGCCATCCGCGAGAGCCTCCGCCAGCGGCATTTCGGCTCCGCCGTGCGCCTGGAAATCAGCGCTGCCATGCCGGAGGGGATCCGTCACATGCTGGCGCAAAATCTCGGCCTTGCCTCCGACCAGATCGATACCCTGTCCGGTCCCATGGGCATGGCCAATCTGTTCGAGCTCACGAAGCTGGACCGGCCCGACTTGAAAGATCCCCCCCTCCAGCACAATGTCGCTCCCTGTCTACCCCCGGAGGACCCGTTCGCGGCGATTCGGAACCGCGACCTGCTCCTCTATCACCCCTACGACAGCTTCCTCCCCGTGGTGGACTTCCTGCGCGCCGCCGCCGAAGACCCTCAGGTCGTAGCGATCAAGTTGACGCTCTACCGTTTGGGTCCCCATTCCCCCGTCGTAGAAGCGCTCATGCAGGCCCGTGAGAACGGCAAGGAAGTCGCCGCCGTCGTGGAACTGAAAGCCCGCTTCGACGAGGAGCACAACATTCAATGGGCAAAAGAATTGGAACGGGCCGGCGTACATGTCTCCTATGGACTGGTCGGGCTGAAGACACATGCGAAGATGTGCCTGATCGTTCGGCGGGAAGACGACCGGCTCGCGCGATACGTCCATCTCAGCACCGGCAACTACAATCCCGCCACGGCGCGGGTCTACACCGACCTGGCGCTCGCCACCAGCAATCCTGCCATTACGTCCGATGTGGCGCTGCTGTTCAACGCCCTGACCGGTTATGCAGGAAAGATTCCCTATCGCGCGTTGCTCGTGGCGCCGGACGGCGTTCGCCGAGGCATGCTCGACCGGATTGAGCGAGTGACGGCCCGGCACCGTGAATCCGAGCCGGGGCGCATCGTCCTGAAGCTCAATGCCCTCACCGACCCGGCCTGCATTCAGGCCCTCTATCGGGCTTCTCAAGCCGGGGTGTCCGTAGATCTTCAAGTTCGGGGGATCTGCAGCCTCCGCCCCGGGGTGGCGGGCATCAGCGAACGCATTACCGTTACCTCGCTCGTCGGCCGTTTTCTCGAACACAGCCGCATGTTCTATTTCCGGTCCGGCCAGGAAGAAGAATTATGGATGGGGAGCGCCGACCTCATGCCGCGCAATCTGGACGGACGCATCGAGGTAGTCTTTCCGGTCGAAACGCCGCACTTGCGACGGGCCATCCGGGATACCATCTTATTTCCTCATCTCCGCGACACCGCCCAACTGCGGCGGATGAACGAGAAGGGTTTGTACGAGCGCGTGCTGCCGCAGCCCGGTGAACCCCGGCTCGACTCCCAACAACTCATGCTGGATCGGGCGGGAAGCTGGAACCAGCACGATGATTGAGCAATCCTGAGATTCCGACGCTCAGAGGCCCTGCGTGACCGCGAGACAATAGCGCAGCAGGCTTCGGCTTCCCTGTCTCCGTCTCCTCGCACGGGCGACCCCACACAACTCCAGAGAATCCGCCTGTTTCGCTTTTCTCCTCCGGCATTCTCGTTTGCGCTTCACGCTTCACGAGATACGAGGGCCGAAATACGAAGCGGCCCATCGGCGGTTGCGGTAGGAATACTCGCGAGTAACCCAGATTAATGTGGCTTCGGCCTGAAGGTGGCACCGTCGAGCATGTGGCTCAGAGACGTTTGCAGGACCCGTTCCCCTTGTCGTTGATAGAGCAGGGCCGTCACGGGCGCAAGGATAAAGACCGCAGCCAGAAGCCACGAACTCACGGCGCGATCCGAGAGAACCAGAATCAGCAGGCCAAGCACCAGGCCGATCCCGGCAAGGGCGCGTGGAAAAGGAGCGGGAAGCGGGCCCCACATCAAGCGCAGCACCACGTCGGCTCCGCTGGATTTCTCCGTGATCGAGACTTCCGCCGCAGCCGGAGGCGTCACCGGCATCCGGGGCAGGAAGAACTTGGGTGGCCGGCGCTCACCGGCATATCTCAAGAGAGTCGCTGAGGCAGAGTCGGCCGAGCCAACCTGCTCAAATCGCGCTTTGATCGTTTCGGCGGACAGGGTCGTGGTCGCATGGACGTGCATGACGTTTCCTCGCAATGTGGATTCCGGATCGAAGCCTAGTACGCTGGCGATTAGTATCAAGCACAGACCCTCGTTACGCCCTATTCAGGAAGACGTAAAACAATCGTAAACAGCCCGCCGCGCTCTTCTTCCAATTTACATAAACGCCAGCGAGAGCCACGGCACGTACGTCACCAGCAACAACACGATGAGCATGGCCACGAAAAACGGAAAAGTGTACCGGAACACCTGCGCCAGCGGCGCGCCGAACCGGTAGGAGGCAAAAAACAAATCGAGACCGACGGGCGGCGTCAAATATCCCAGTTGCATGTTGAGCAAGAAGATCATGCCGAGATGCAAGGGATCGATGCCGAACACCTGGCTGATCGGCTGTATGAGCGGGACCACGATCGTGATGGCCGAGAAAATATCCAACAGGCAGCCGACCAGAATCAGGAACAGGTTCAGCGCCAGCAGAAAGACGAATTTCGACTCGATGTGGGTTTGAAACCAGTGTGCCGCGCTCATGGGCACTTCCGCATCGACCAGATAATTCGCGAGCCCCATCGCCACGCCGAGGATCGCAAAAACTCCGCCGATGAGCGTGAGGCACTTAATTAAGACGGCAGGAAAATCCCGGCGGATATTCAATTCCCTGTGAATCAACACCTCCACCACCATGGTGTAGACAGCCGTGATGGCCGCCGTCTCGATGAGCGTGCCGTAGCCGCCGAACAGACTGCCGAGAACGAGCACGGGGGTCATCAGCTCCCATTTGGCTTCCCACAGCGCGGTCATGCCTTCGCCCATCGCAAAGGGGACCCGCGGTCCGGTCTTGCTCCAGGCTTCCCGAATCCCCAACAGACACACCGACGTCACCAGAAGGAGACCCGGCAAGATACCGGCCTTGAACAGATCCAGTATGGATACATGCGCCATGACGCCGTACAGAATGACCGCAAGGCTTGGCGGGAACAGCAGTCCGACAGAGCCTGAGCTGGTGAGCAGTCCGATCGAGAAACTTTTTCGATAGCCGCTCTCGATCAAGACGGGAAGCAGGAGCCCCCCGACCGCTAAAATCGTGACGCCCGATGCGCCGGTAAAGGTCGTCAGAAACGCGCACAACATCGTCACGACGACCGCCAGCCCGCCGGGGAGCCAGCCGAACCATGCGCGAAACACCCGAACGAGCCGGCGGCTTGCGCCGCCTTCCGCAAGGACATACCCGGCCAACGTGAAGAGGGGAATGGCCGGAATCGACGGAGAGACCACGAGGCGGTAGGTTTCGACGGGAATCGCCGCCGCGGTCGTGCCTTCCATCCGGAAGAGCAGCAGCGTCACACCTCCCAGGATAATGAAAATGGGTGTCCCGAGAACCGCTGCGAAAAACAAGACGAAAAGCGAGGCCCACAGAAGTTCGGGCGAGTCCCCTGGCATAAGAAACCCAATGCCTGCGGCGAGAGGGATGCCGAGCAACGCAAACCACCGGGCCAAACCGGTACCGGTCTCCGGCTTCATGGCAAACCGGACTGCAATGACGGCGAAACTCGCCGGAAGAATCGCTTCCACCGCCCACGTCGGCAACCACCCGGCGATGACCACCGGCGATTGCATATCGGCGCGCACAAATTCCAGCGCGGCCCAGCTCAGGCTGGCTGCGACAGCCGTTGAGACCATCGCGATCAAGGCGACCCAGTAACTGTGCGTGCCCTGAGGGAAGAGATCTCTCCCGAGAAAAAAGGTCAAATGGCCGTCGTCCCTCGCCGCAAGCACCGCGCCAGAAAATCCGACCCAGAGAGTCAGATTCTGGACATAGGTGGAAGAAGCAGGAATCCCGGTGTTAAAGAGGACACGGAACGCGATTTCTGCCACAGGCAGACCGGCCATCAGCAGCAAGGTGAGCCCTGCCAGGCTGTTTTCACCCCAACGAAACAGGGCTGTTGCCTGTGTGAACCCGCTGAACCGGCTCGTACTGTCCGTCGCCATGTGCCTGTCTCAGTCCTATCCGTTCCGCATCGATGCGCATGGCGAGGGAACCGCCGCCAGCTTGACGATGTCCGATCTCTCTCAGTTAGGGAGCGCGTTTTCCCGCCCGGTACTCATCGCGAATCCGCTCCACTTCAGCGACAAGTTCCGGGGGAACGTTTTCGCCCATGATGGTGGGGTAATTGGCCCGGAACCGCTTGTTCCATTCGGCCAGCACATCGGGCGGCACGGTGTGGATCTTGAGCCCATGTTGTTGCATTACTTTGACAGCCTCGGCGCTATGCTGCCTCATTTGAACAAGGAAACGCTTGCCGGCCTCTTGCGAGGATTGAACAAGGCGCTCCCTGATTTCAACGGGAATCGCCTGCCATTTTTTCTCCGCGATCACGAGGGCGCCGACGAGGGGAACCACCCTCAAGTCGGTCATTTCCTTGCTCAAGCCGAACCATTGAAACGAGAGCGCGGCAAGCGGCGTGGTGATGTAGGCATTGATCAAGCCTGAGTGGAGCGCGGAATGGATTTCGTTCACGGCGAGCGGAACTGCGCGGTAGCCCAAATTCTTCCACGCCTGCAAGTTGTCCTGATCGCCGGCCCACACAAACAGCCGTAGGGGCTTCAGATCTTCCGGATGGACGACGGGTTTCTGCGTAAACAAGTAGACCCAGCCGCCGTCTCCCCAGAGGAGCACTCTGAATCCCTTCGCGGCATAGATCTTTTCCAGTTTGGCGGCGATCTGAGTCCGCACATGATCCCACTCCTCGTCGTCGCGAAACATCATCGGCATTTGGATCGCCTTGGTCTCGTGAGCGATCTCGTAGAGTCCCGAGCCGGCCACGAGCGCGGCATCGAGCTGCCCGATTCGCATTTTCCTGACCATGTCGGGATCGTCGCCAGCCACGCCACCGGCGTAAATGCGCAAACGAATGGACCCGTTCGAGATCTTCGCCCATTCCTCGCCGAGATCTCGTAAGATGTCGCAGTAGGGTGAATTGTTCGGCGCCAATGTTCCCAATTTGATGGTTTCAGCTGAGACCGTCTGGCACACGAGGAGGATGGCCGTCATAATAAGACCTGCGAGGGTCGTTCGTTTCATGGGGCGACCTCCCTGTGATCGATGTCTAAAAAGAGTTCGGGAATGCGCGCGAGGAGCCACCGGGCCCGACGCTGGGCCAGCACGTTGACCAGCCGCCCTTTCGATTCACGGTCAGGATCGACGGCCAATGCGCGCTCCAGAAGCGCTTTGAATTCGTCGAGGTGCTGCTCCTTGATCGAGAGGCCTTCCGCCAGCGCCACGAACAGGGAAGCGCGCGGAGTATCCGTGAGCGCCAGCGCACGGCGAAAATGCTCACGAGCCAGACCGGCGCTCCCGCCCGGACGACTTGTTTCATATGAGATGAGAAATTCGTGTGCGGCTCCCCCTTCGTACCGTTCGTGGACGTCGACGACCCGGCGCACCAAGGCGGCGAACAGCGGCGCTTCGGAAACTAACGCAAGGTCGTCCGACCCGGCTGAGAGCGCGCCGCCCCACGACACGCCGGCCCAATAGAGAAAGGGCGCATCCTCCCCCGTGGTCTTGGCCAAGACGGAAGCCTGATCGCGCCGGAGCAGCGATTCGAACCGGGGATGATCGAGTTCCAATCCCCTGAATGCATATTCGCGGCCGCGCAAATACAGTCTTTTGATGCGAGCGCGCAGCAGTCGGGCTCGACCGCGGTCCTGTTCTTCCAATCGATCCGCCTCATCCTGAAGAAGGTATGCGTAGGTGGTAAAGCCTTTCGCAGCGGAAAGGAGCAGGCCCCGATGGCTTGGCGAACTCGCCAGAAAGCTTTCGATGGTCTTCAGGCCAAACGGGATCGCCTCACGGATGAGATCCGGATCATCGTCGGACGCGAAGCTCTCGGAGTCCCCTGTCAGCGCATCTCCGACGACATCGGCCGCCAGGCGCTTGACGGAACATCCGCTCAGGAAGACCGTGACCACAAGCAGAACAGCAGAGAGAGAGAATGGTCCTGGCCGTCGGGCATCCCTGGGCATAGCCGCAACGTATGTCCACATCACCAGTGGACCATGTTCAGGTGCGGGGCTGAATCGTGCCGATCACCGGCCGATGGATTGCAGATTGAAGTTCTTCCTTCCCCTCCTCCTGCATGGAGGAGGGTTTCGCCAAGGACGCGCCGGAAACTCCTGGTTTGTTGAGTCTCCTCGTCGAGCATGAAGTCCGTTGTCCTTGAACGATTCATTCTAGTTACAGTAGATCCTTAATATGATAGCCGGCGCTTGTAACAACCATCTCAAGATCGCCTCAGCATCCGGTTTATTTTGTACTTGCGGGGAGGTGAGTGTGTGAATTGATCGGTAGGACGCTGTATGAGATCCGTCAAGAGGACAATTCCTTCAGCAATCGCTCGGCTTCCGGCTTATACGTCCGTTCCCAGACATAGCGATAGTGAGGGCGGCCGGCTCGAATCACGGCCTCCAGTTGAACTTTCGCGTCGGCGACCCGACCCTGTTTTCGGTATAGCTTCGCGACCAGGATACGCGCCTTCGTGTAGTTTCCGTCGGCCGCAATGGCCCGTTCCAGGTAGGCCTGCGCCTGCTTCTCATCGCCGCCCAGAAACCAGGGCAACTTGATCAAGAGGCCGCCCATCATTTGAAGAGACGGCGCGTGCTTGGGATCCAGTTCGATCGCATGCAGCACGCAGCGCTTGACCTCGTTGACCACCATCACCACGTTGACGACGCTTTTGAGCAACGCCGCGCTCCCGAGGTTGACGGCATGAAAGAAATGGGCATCGGCATTGGAGTCGTCGATTTCATACGCCTGCTTCGCAGCCTTCGCACCGGCCTCATAGGCCTCAAGCCGTTTTGCTTCATCTTTCAGCAAATCATCGGCGAGATCGAAATAGGTTGAGGACAGTTGAACCAACAGCGCCGGCGACGGTTTCCCCTCCCCCAACCGGCTGAGCAGTGACTGGACGTCCGCCTCCAGCGACTGTGGATACCCCGCAGGCATCTCGTTCCGCTGGGCCAGGACCGGAACGGCTCCGATCACGAGCCAGAGCGCCAAACAGCCGCCGATGACCCGGGCGACGTGCCTCATTCCTCCTGGCTCCTCATGTATTCCGTGATCGCCGCGGCGGCGGCGTTCGGATTCGTATAGATCGCAAAATGGTGTCCCGCTATCAGGCGCACAGCGGCGGACGGTTGCAAGCGAACGATTTCTTCGACGTTGTGATGCGGCACAATCCCGTCATGACTTCCGGCGATGCACAATACACGACGGGGGCAGTCCCGCAAGAGCGCTCGCGCATCCACGCTGAGCAGTGTCCTGATACGCGCCGCAATCATGCCGGTGCCGACCCGCGTCCAGGTTTCGGTCTTATCCTGCCTGAGCCGATCGGCTGAACCCCGGAAGAGCCAGACCGGAAGTCGCTTGCCCGCCCGGATCATCCACACCGTCGGTGTCACGGCAGCCCATCGAAACAGGGCGAAGATGCGCCGAGGCGGACGCACGAACGTAGAGGCCAAGATCACGCCCCGCACTTTGTTCGGCTCAGCGTCGGCCAACATCAACGCAAGCGGCCCGGCGAAAGACCAACCCAATACATAGCAATCGGACGTATTCTTCAAGGCGCACCGGATCAACCTGAGCAAATCCGGATAGTCGTTCGCGCCGGCGGTCGGAAACTGCACCACCACCGGCGTGATCCACTCCGGCAGCGCCGCCAGGAGCGGCCTGAAAAAGACATCCGTCCCATCGAGCCCTGGGAGAAGCACCAGCGTCACCGGCTTCTTCGCGCGCGCGTCATCCGGTAAAAGCATCCGATCCTGTATGCAGCATCATGTAAGCAGCATGCGGCTCTCTTATTTGCATAGCACATCTTGGGATAACTGCGCACGCCGGTCAACAGCGGAACAAGCTTGTAACGAAAACTTAACCCATCGAGCGGCAGGCTCGATCGCGGCCCCGTCGGCTGCTTCGCCGACACTTTTTGTCCCTAATGTCCATTGTTCGTCCGCTTGTTAGGAATCTGTTTCGCCTGTCACCGTCTTCACATCAAGAGTTCACAGGACTCCCCCTGCAATCATAATCCACTGGAAACATGGCCGTTATACGCTTGGACCTATGGTATCGCGATGTGTGTCATCTCTATGTGGAGGCCGATCGGATGAATAAGCCAAAGGAATTCCGCGCGCTGTCCTTTCGCACGGTCTGGATTTCCGACGTCCATTTGGGATTCCGCGGCTGCAGCGCCGATCACCTGCTCGACTTTCTCCATTCCGTCCATTGCGAATACCTCTACCTGGTCGGCGACATTATCGACATCTGGGAAATGAAGAAACGGATGTTTTGGCCGCAGTCGCACAATAACGTGGTGCGGACGATTCTGGGCAAGGCCAAACACGGCACCAAGGTCGTGTACATTCCCGGCAATCACGACGAACTGCTGCGGGACTTTCACGACATGACCTTCGGCAACGTGCACATCGTGGAAGAAGCGATTCATACCGGCGCCGATGGCCGGCGCTTGCTGGTCACGCACGGAGACAAATTCGACAGTGTGGTCCGGAGTTCACGCGCCATCGCGATGTTGGGAACCCGGCTGTACGACTGGCTGCTGAAAGCCAATTATCTCGTCCATTGGATGCGCCGAAAACTCGACCTGCCGCACTGGTCGCTGGCGGGATTTCTGAAGCACAAGGTGAAGAACGCCGTGCAGTTCATCAGTAATTTCGAGAAGGCGGTGGCGTATGAGACGGCTCGCCTCGGGGTCGAAGGCGTGGTCTGCGGACACATTCATCGGCCCGAGATCGCCCAACTGAACGATGTGCTCTATTGCAACTGCGGGGACTGGGTAGAGAGTTGCAGCGCGCTGGTGGAACACCATGACGGCAGCCTGGAATTGTTGCGGTGGGCGGACACCGTCGCCAGCCTCAAACATTCCCGTCTCGTAGATCGAAACCGGCTGGAGTTGTTCCCCGAAGAGGATCTCGTCGCCACCGCAACCAACAGGTCAGTCGCATAGCGCCGATTACATACCCATCACAGAGAAGGGAGGGTCAGATGTTCGGTAATATCCTTGAACGATGGAACGCATGCGTGGGCACAAACCAGGCATCAGTATGCGAGGTGGAATGGGCCGATGCAGGCATCGTCATCGGAATCGGCTTGGCAATCCTCTTGTTCGTGAAGCTGCGCCGTACCCTGTTGATCCTTCGAGCCCGATCGTTCACCCCTGCGTTTTCCCGGCTACTCTCCTCCTGGGTCAAGACCAACGACTACACACAAGAGGCCTTTTTCAAAGCCGACGGCGCCGATGAAACGACGGCAGCCAGGCGCCGCAATGCCCTCGACCGTCTGGCCGGCTATTTTCAGACACACCACCCGAAATCGATCGCCTGGGGCAACGAGATACGCGAAGGCCTCTCCGACCTGCGGTTCACGGATGCCGGACGGGTTCCCTTTCCCTTCGCGCGGGTCATGCGTGAAAAGTTCAATCTCTGTTCGGTCGTAACCGCCTCCCAGGGCCCGATGCTGCGCGACTTGGACGGCCACTGGTCGCTCGACGTGACCGGTTCGTACGGCGTGAACATCGCCGGCTATGATCAATACAAAGTATGGATGGAACGGGGATGGGAGCTGGTCAAAGACCTGGGCCCTGTGTTGGGACCGCTGCACCCGATCGTCGCCGAGAACATCGCCCTGCTCAAGTCCATCTCGAAGCTCGACGAGGTGTCATTCCACATGAGCGGCACCGAAGCCGTCATGGCTGCGATCCGGCTGGCGCGGTTCAACACAGGCCGGAAGTCCATCGTCTGTTTCGCCGGCGCCTACCACGGCTGGTGGGACGGCGTGCAGCCTGGCCTGGGCAGCGAACGCGCGATCAAGGACTGCATCACCTTGAAGGATGTCAATCCGGCTTCCCTCGCCGCCATCCGCCGGATGAAGCGCGACATTGCGGGGGTTGTCGTCAATCCGATCCAATCGTTCCATCCCAACTCGCCGCCTCCGAGCGACGCGATTCTTCTCACGAGCGACATCCGGAAGACACAAGATGCCCATGCCCCTTACGCGGAGTGGCTCAGACAGCTCCGTGAGGTCTGCACGGCCTGTGATATTCCGCTGATCTTCGATGAAGTGTACTCAGGCTTCAGGCTGGCGCCGGGCGGGGCACAGGAGTATTTCGGAGTCCAGGCCGACCTCGTCGTCTACGGCAAGTCGGTCGGCGGGGGCCTGCCCGTCGGAGTCTGCTGCGGCAGGAAAGACCTGATGCGCCGCTTCGACCCTGAGCACCCGATGCGGCTGGCCTATGTCATCGGAACGTTTTCGGCCCACCCGCACGTCATGGGAGCCATGAACGAATTCCTGCGCTGGGCAACCGAGCCTCAGACAGCACAACAGTATGATGCGGCGAACGAACAGTGCGCCGCATGGGCGGCTTCTATCAACAAGGACTTTGCGGAACGGTCGCTGCCGCTGCGCATCGTCAATCTGGCGACGGTCTGGACCATCCTGTTTCAGCAGCCGGGACGGTACAACTGGCTGCTGCAATACTATCTGCGCGCCGAAGGCGTGACGCTGAGCTGGGTCGGCACGGGCCGCTGCCTCAGCAACATGGCCTTTACAGCGGAACATTACGATGCATTGGAGGCGAAACTGGTCGCCGCAGCCTCGCGTATGATGCTCGACGGATGGTGGCTGGAGGGGCTCGAACAACCGGAACGGAGAAAGGCAATGAAGTCCAGGCTGACACGGGAAATGATCGGCAGTATCGTGCAGATCCCCAAACCGCTGCGAACCTTCTACTCCGAAGTGATGCGGCGCAAACATGACGACCATGTCGCTTCCCACAGTCACCCCCTGAATCAGCTGTTCCACCTCCTCAGCTCCAGCGTGTTCATCTATTGTTACTTTCTGATCTTCACCGATCTCACGACGGCGGTCACGGCCAGCCTCGCGGCCCTTTTCGTCCGGCAATTCGGCCATGCCATCGTGGAACCGCCCTGCCACGACCAGGAGAAATTGCTTCTGGGATTCAACACCCCGAATAAGACCATGATCGTCACGGCCTATAGTGCGATCCCGATCGCCAACATGCTCGCCGCCGGCAGCTGGGCGTTGGCCACCTTTCTCGACAAATGGCCGACCATCGCGCAGCAGTGGTGGGGCCTGACGTTGGTGGTGGTCTTTGGCCGCGTGGCCTACCTCGCCTGGCTGCACGACTTCCGGATTTCCATGGTCTGGTTCGTGAAGCTGATCACCGATCCGTTCACCGACATCAAGGCCTATGTGCCGAAATCCGCACGCGAATGGCGGGCCTTTTTGCCGCCCTATGCGGTGAGCGAGGCGAGTCCGAAACATTAAGCCCATTCCAGGATCTGCGATTCCGATTCGCGGAAAGTCCGGCCTGTTCCCGGTTCGAACTCTGTGTGACGTGTGCCATTATTCATGGAGGGGAGGTGAGAAGGAATGATGACGTTGATCGTTGGAGTGCTCATGCTAAGCGCCGTTCTCGGCGTGATGTACAAAGGATTCAGTATGGATAAGGAGTAAGGACAGGGTCTCTTGGTCATTGTGACGAATGCATCGCTCGGCCGTGGAACGGACGGTGCCCCGGAAGCCGGAACACGGCCGAGCGATGAGGCAGGAGAAGACGACACCTGCTACCCCCACCTGCTCTCCTCAAACGGCTCCAGCAGAGACACAAACCGTTCAGTCCAGTTGCGCCAGGAATGCTCCCGGGCGTAGACCACACAATCGGCCGGATCGAGCTTCAGCGCGCCGAGGATGGCCTGACGAAGATCGTGATCCAGCACGCCGGTCTTGCCCTCCAGCACCACATCGATCGGACCGGTGACTGGATAGGCAGCGACCGGCACGCCGCAGGCCATGGCTTCGAGCAGAACCAAACCAAATGTATCCGTCAGGCTTGGGAAAACGAACACGTCCGCCGCCGCAATATGCGCCGCCAATTCCTGCCCGGTCTTTTGCCCGGTAAAAATAACGTCCGGATAGCGGCGCCGCAATGCCTCCAGATCCGGTCCATCCCCTACCACATACTTGGAGCCGGGCAGATCGAGATTCAAGAACGCTTCGATGTTCTTTTCGACAGCCACCCGGCCCATATACATGGCGATGGGTCTGGGAGCGGAGAGAAACGATTTTGGCCCCGGCTGGAACGCAGTGCAATCCACACCCCTCGCCCAAATCTCCAGGTTCTTGAATCCCCGTTCACGCAACATGCGCCGCATCGATTGCGTGGCGATCATCGTTCGGGTGGCGCGGCTGTGGTACCGGCGCAAATAGGCATACGACCAACTGATCGGAAGGGGAAGGCGCGCGCGGACATATTCCGGAAACTGGGTGTGATACGACGTCGTAAACGGAAGCGAGAGGCTGCAGCACAGAGCGCGCGCCGCATGGCCGATGGGCCCTTCAGTCGCGATGTGCACTGCCTGCGGACGAAACTCTTCCAGCCTTTGCTTCACACCTTGCTTGGGAAACAGCGCAAGACGAATCGATGGATACGTCGGGCAGGGATACGTCCGAAAATCTTGCGGCGTGATGAAGAGCACATCATGACCCAGCTGCCGGAGCTGATCCGCCGTGTGCCCGAGCGTACGCACGACCCCATTGATCTGCGGCAGCCAGGCATCGGTTGCGACGGCGATTTTCATACTCGTGTACTCTCAGAAACTTCGTGGCAGGACAGAGCAGTATTTACCCAGCAGTAATACATCCCTAACAGGGGCGCAACGGCAGACGGGTAGTATCCACCGTGAATAATCACACTAAAATCAAAGGAGGTCCAGATGGTCACAGTCGGACAATTGATGAAGAAAGATCTGATCACAGTGGATACGGGCACCTCGGTGGTCGAAACCGCTAAATTGATGAAGGCCTGCGACGTCGAAAGCGTATTGGTGTCCAACCAGTCGCGCATCGTCGGCATCGTCACTGAATCGGATATCGTGAAGAAGGTCATCGGCTCCGACCGAAGCCCCTATTTCATTTCCGTCGAAGACATTATGAGCAGCCCAATCGTCGGAATCGAAGAACGCCGCCCGCTGACCGAGGCGGCGGATCTTATGGACAAACATCAATCGCGCCATCTCGGAGTCACAAAGGGTGGAACAGTCGTGGGCGTCCTTTCCGTCCGGGACCTGCTCCGCCCCGTGTCGCTCGACGAATTCTAATCCCCCCTCCTCCTTCGCGCTCCCTCGCCGCCTGCTTCCCTCCCCCCTTTCACTGCCGCTCCATAGGCGGGAGAGCGAGACGCGTTGGCGCCGCCCGTTCGGCTTTTTCTGGAAAGAACGTTGTGTCGATAATCAGGCGCGAAGCTTGTAGCCGATACCGCGTACAGTGACGATGGCTCGGGGGTCGGCAGGATTGGCCTCGACCTTTTGCCGGAGCGAATGGATATGGACGTCGAGCGCGTGTTCTTCCAGGGCATAGCCTTCGCCCCACACCTTATTCAGCATCTCCTGGCGGGAGAACAAGCGATTGGGGGATTCCAGGAACTGCCGGAGAATCTGAAACTCCTTCGGCGTCAATTCAACCAAGCGCCCGCTGACCGTCACTTCATGCCGGTCCAGATCCATTCTGATCTTCCCGACGTTATAGTGCATATTCGATGCGCATTGCGTGACCCGCCGGCGAAGAATCGCCCGGACCCGGGCCAACAGTTCGCGGGGGCTTTGACTGCACACGACGAGATCGACATCATGCTCGTAATCTCTGGCACACTCGTCGTCTGCACAGGAGGCAACAGCAACTTGCACGGCCACGATAGGCGCCGCAGACACGGCGCGAAGCTGACGAAGGCTCGACTCGGTGGTGAATTGGCGATCGATGATGATCAGCGCCGGGCCGGCCTCTCTCACAGCTGCGACTGCGGCGCCTTCCGTACACACCGTCGCGCTCTGAAAGCCGCCTGCATCGAAGGTCCTTTTGATCGACTGCGCGAACGGTTCGGACCGCATGAAGATCAGGATGGATTCGCGCGTGCCTGATATGGATGGTGCTGACGTCAACATACGGTGTGATAGTAGCGCCGTATTGTGAAACTGACCGTCAGGGTGGTGTAAATAGTCGGTAAACTCCGGCCTCCCGTATCGGTCCCTCCCTTCCCACGATCTGCGGAGTTAACATCGAGTTAATATTTCCTTTACCCGGCCGAAACGATCCGTCTTTAGATTGATCTCTGATACTGACTACGGGGAGCAAGCTACTGATGAGATTCTCTCGAATCGTCCCAGGATTCCTGGTGGTTGCCGGATTCTATGCGATTGTGCTGATCGCGTTGGCCTGGCTTGACCAGTCGACCTGGGGGCAAGTTCGCCCGGTGCTTGATCCCGGCATTCCTTCCTATACCTATCGAGAATCGACGCCGGGCACGCTCATCATTTCCGGATCCGACACGATGCGGCCCCTGGTTCAAGCCTGGGTCGATGGCCTGCGCCAAAGGCATCCCCATCTGAAAGCCACGATGTCCGGAGACGGGTCGGAAACGGGCCTTGCGGCGTTGCTTGAACATCGAACTGAAATCGCCGCCATGTCTCGCCGCATGACAGCGCCGGAAATCTCCGAGTTCATCAAGGAATACGGCTACGAACCGGCCGAAGTGCCCGTCGCAAACGATGCCCTGGCGTTGTTCGTCCACAAGGAGAACCCGATCGTCGGCTTGTCGTTGGAGGAACTCGACGCCATGTTCTGCCGCGAGCGTCGGCGCGGAGTGCTCTACTCGATAGACTCCTGGGGACTGGTCGGACTGATGGACGAGTGGTTCGAGACCCCTGTTCGGCTCTATGGCCGGAACGGGAAGTCCGGCACAAGTTATTTTTTTCGAGAAGAAATTTGCAAAGGCGGAACATTCAGCGCCCGATTGAACGACGCGCATGGCTCGGCCTCCGTCGTACAGGAGCTTGGTATCGATCAGAATGGGATCGGGTTCAGCTCGATCGGCTATCGGACCTCCTCCGTAAAACCGGTTCCGATCGCCTCTGTGAAAGGTGGACGGTATGTGGAGCCGACCTTCGAAAGCACCATGGACGGCTCCTATCCCTTGAGGAGAAACCTCTATTTCTATATCGCCAAGGCGCCGAAGGCATCCCCGACACCGGCTGTGGCCGAACTCGTTCGATTTGCTCTCAGCCGACAAGGCCAGAAACTCGCGTTGGATCTGGGATACTTTCCTCTTGCGCTGCCGGAAATTGTCCGTATCACGTCAAAGTGGTCCCTATCGATAAAGGCGGCTCAGACGGACATGCAGAGCCGAGCTGAACCGCGATCAGGTTCCTGATTCTCCTAACTCGGTCTAACGAGAGCTATTCCCCCATTGAACAGACCCTTGGCATCCTTCTTTCTGAAAACCTGGTCTCTCTGTGGATTCCTGATCCTCGGCGGCTGCGCATCGGGGCCGATCCCGACTCTCACCGTCTACGAGACTCCGCAGTCATTTGTCCGCCTTGAGACCGATCCATCACTGGGCCAAGAGACAGGGCACAGCCATCCGGTTGATATCTCGACCGAGCGAATGGCGGCTGCTCTCCGCGGGATCATCGTCCAAGAGCCGCTGACAAGATTACCGTTGTACGACGACCTCAGCATCCCGCGCCGGCATCCTGCATTCAGCGAAAGTGAGATCGAGTTCTGGGCGCCGTTGTTCCGTCTGGCCTTGAGCAAGGCCACTCCGGATGAGCTGGTGACGTTCTACCAATCCCAACCGCTGTCCGGAATGAAGCGGGAAGTCACGTCCGGCGGACTGTTCCTCGACGGGGAAGAACTCCATGTCGTGTTGAGCAATTACCGCTCGCAGACGCTTTCAAGCGGCGACACCAGTAGTGCGGATACCATGGACGACCGGCTCACCCCGCTTCGTTCGCTTGCCCCACAAAAGGGCAAGCTTTCTTTTGAGCCGTCGGAATTCCAACGGCCCGCCGATCCGATCAGCGTTGCAAGCCTGTTTCATTGGGACCGGCGGGAACTGATCATTCACGTGAATCGCTTGCCGCTTACACCGACAGCTTCCAAACCGACCCCGGTCCGATAAGAAGAACTCCGGGGGACCACTCGAACAGGCGTCGACCGCTCAAAAATTCCACTGCAGTTGGAATCTGAGGAGATTACCCGTTTGGAGTTGGTACGGTGTGATCGTACAGGGTGGGCGTGAGGGAAGCTGGGTATCGGCACAGGAGGTCGGAACGGTCGAGGCGTTATCAGAAGTCCGCTGGCTCCAGGCATACGCGACGGTGAGTTCGACCGCCTGATTGAAACGATACTCCAGACCGAACTCATACTCCCGGACGGAATTCCGCGGAGCGTTCGCCTCCGCCTTTCTTCCCCCAAAGTATTCCTGATATCGAACATAGGGAATGATGTTCTGGCAGAAACTGTCGCACTGGTAATTGTAGAAGAGCTGGATGTAGCCTCCGCGAAGGCTGCCGTTCGTCACCTCGGTTCTGGCTTGATTCAGCTCAGGACCACGACCGACCGTGTATTCACCCTGAAGCCCGAACGGCTGGGGATAGACCACAAAATGCCAGGACACGCGCTCATCGAGATAGTTTCCTCCATTGTGCAACAGAGGAACGATTGGAGCACCGAGGCTAGGCGCGGGGTTGACCGGAATCACCGGTGCAGCAACAACATTGGTCTGCCCCGTATAGGCGTCCATGCCGATCTGGACAATCTGGCCGTTGGGGAACTCATACGGATACGTGGCATGAAAAACGACGTGCTTGTTCTTGTTCCGGTCGCGAACGTTGATCCCCTGGCCGTTATACACCCCGATCCCCAGCATGCCGTAATCGCCGGATCCCTTGAGCCCGCTGTCAGTAAGCCTCTTGAGTCGCTCCCGCACCGTGGTCGGGGTGTAATAGAGAAACAGACCCAGGTCCCGCTCGCTCGGCGCGGCGCTGTTCAGTGCGTCATTACGATCGAGAGCCAGCCGGTTCTGACTCGACTGCATGTTTTCGAATCCATATGGAATCTTGGACAGCCCGGCTCGAATACGCCATTCTTTGTTTTGGGTTAAAAACAGGTCAGCATAGAGATCCCGCAGCGAGGCAACCTGCTCGGTCCCCCCGACAAAGCTTTCAAACGCAGGCTGAAAATACAAGAACACACGGTCATGCGGCTGCCCGCTGATGATGAGCCGGGCACGGCGGAGGAAGAACTCATTATTGCCCCCAATTGAGCGATCAGCCTGGCTCGTTCGCAGCAGATCGTTGTCGATCGCATGGTTATAGCGAAGCTGGGTATAGCCTCTGATACTGATCTTCTCGTACCAGCGCTCGCGAAGCGGGATATCGCCGGATCCCCGTCGTTCTTCCTGCTCCTTCGCCTGCCGCTTTTCCTCCTCCGCCTTTAGCTGTACCCATTGATCCACCGTGATCTGCTTGTTTTCCAACAAGAGATCTTCAAGCTTCCCTGCCCACGCTTGGCCAGCCCAAGCGGACAAAAGGCTGACGAAGATGACACCGATACCTAGTAGGCTGCTCCCGAGACGATCCAACCCCTGACGCATGTATCCTCCCTGCCGACCGAACTGCGCACTCGTGGACCAGGGGAGGATAGAGGGGAGTGATTACAGGCAGGTTACGATGCCGTCCAGGATGGGTTAACTCATCATATGGAATCATGTTGCTCGTGAAGCGTATCTCGTATCTCGCAAACACAAATTCCGGATACAGAACGCTCATTCTGTCCTGCGCTTCACCGTTCGACAGGCTCACGGTCCTGAGCAGAGTCGAAGGACGAGATACGAGCGACGAAGAACGCAGCCGTGGATCGGCGATCGCAGCAGAAGTGTTCGTGGATAATGCGGGCTAAGACCATCGCTCTTTGAGCGACCTCAACCACGACATCGGCGGGAGCAGGGCGACTCGCCGGAAGAAGAATAGGCCGGTCCGGTCCATCGCGGCGACTCGATCGGAAATGTCCCGATAGAGAGGATCGACGTCATGAATCATCCGATACTGAGCGCGCGCTTGATCGGTTTCCCCCAGGCTGTCGAGCGTTTGAGCGAAGAGATACCGGACATTGAGCAGATCCGGTGCGGTGGCGCCATTGGCCGCGAGCGCATCGCGAAATGAGTCCGCCGCATCGTTCAGCCGCCCGATCGCCTTCAAGCACAACCCCCGCTGGGCCAATGCCTTGAACCGATACTGGGGATCCTGACCGGCCGCCTCGAACCGCTTCATCGCTTCATCAAACTGCCTTCCTTTCTTCAAGTCGAGTCCCTGTCGATACGGCCCCCCGCCGGCTGATTCCTTGGGCAACGGCTCCATGGCAGCGGGGGCCGAGACCTCAGGAGCTTGCCACACGGCAGCAGGCGACGATCGAGCGGGCTGGGATTCATCGGCGAGCCGCTTCGGATCGAGCTGAATGGTCTTGGGGTCGACGACATGCGGGAGGATGCCGCCGGCTGCACGGTCCAATGCGACTTGAAGCATCATGGTCGCCGTAATCCGTTCCGCTCCTTCCCCGAAGCCGTACGCCAGCGACAGGTCACACAATTGGTTGATCAGACGCGGGATCCCTCCGCTGAACCGGTAGGCGATCGAACAGGCATAATCCGTAAACAGCTGCGGGTCTCCGCCCGCGACCGAAATCCGGTGACCAATGTAGGCCTGGGTGTCGTCTTCAGTGAGCGGCTCAAGAGCATAATCCCCCGTGATGCGTTGAGCGAATTGCCGCATATCGCTGCGGGTCAACATGGCGCGGAGGCTCGGTTGCCCCGCCAGGATAATCTGCAGCCCGGTCTGGCGGCCATCGTTGAGATTGGAAAGCAGCCGAAGGTCCTCCAACATCTGGAGGCTGAGATTTTGAGCCTCATCGACGACCAGCAACACCTGTCGTCCCTCCGCAAAGCTCCGTCCGAGAAACGAGGTCAACATTCGGAAGTAGCTCACCGTATCCCGCCCGGCGATGTCGAGCCCGAACGCATCGGCGACCCAAGGCAGGAGACTCCCGTCACTCGGATGGGTCGTTCCGATGACGCCCACGACAAAACGCTCCCGGTGCTCCTCGAGGATCTTGTTCAAGAGCGTCGTCTTGCCCATGCCCGGCTCTCCTGTGAGCACCGTAAAGACCGCCCGATTCAGAATTCCGTATTCAAGAATGTTCAGTCCGGACCGATGACGCCCGCTCAAATACAGATATTCAGGATCAGGCATCAGCGAAAACGGTTTCGCCCGGAGACGATAAAAGGATTCGTACATGAGCAACCTACCTTGTCTGGTTCTGAGCCGTCGGGGCGAGGCGCTTGGCTTTCGACAAGCTGAGTTGATCGTACCCGACCTTGTTCAGGACCGTTCCCAGTATGGGCGCGCTCCCTTTCAATGCCTGCAAGGCCTGCTGGAGGTCCGGTTCCAAAGTCCTGCCGTCCTCCACGACGAGAAGCAGGGCGTCCAATTGAGGGCTGAATGCCAATACGTCAGCGCGTTCGAGCACCGGCGGAAGATCGAAAATCACGATACGCGACGCATACCGATGCTTCAGTTCTTTCCCGAGCGCCGTCATGCGCGGAGAGGTCAGCAGTTCGGCGGACTGTTCCGTTCCGCGTCCTCCCGGCAGCACAACCAGGCGGCCGAGGCCGGGGTACAGCAGCAATTCCTCGATGGGCCGGCCGTCGAGCAGGAACTCCGTCAACCCCGGGCCCTGCTCCAGCCCGAACTCCTCGTGAATCTGCGGCGCCCGGAGATCCGCGTCGACCAGCAGCACCGTTTGAGTGGGTTCGGTGGCGGTGGCGATCGCCAGATTGATCGCCGTGAGCGTCTTGCCGGCGCCATCCCGCGGACTGGTCACGCCCAGCATATTCCAGCCGTTCTCCCGCAACCGGTGGAGGACCTGCGTTCTGAGAATCTTGTAGACATCCGCGAACGGCGAGTCATGCCCGGTAAGAAGACGATGCCCCCGCAACACGTCCTCCTGGATCGCAATCGACCTGGTTCGCGAATACACAATGGCCGCTGGGGCGACAGCCTGCGGCGCATTCGACCGGGGAGCCGTCTGCGTCGCCTGCTGCGCCTTGAACCGATCCATCGCACTCTGCAACTTGTCCATCATCGTGACTGTGCCGGCCTTTCGCTCAGGTCAGACCAAGTTTTCGCATAGCGGCGTACCAGATAACGTCCATCGGATACCCCATCACATGAACCGAGATCAGCACAAGCACCGCCGCACAGACTCCCGCCAGCGCGATGCTGCGCCTGCGACGGAGAAGACGCCGGAGATCGTCCTGATTGGGCACATAGGGAATGCCCGCCAGCGGCGGCAGCCCGACAATCTTGCTGAGCTGTGCGCCTCCTCGAATCGAGCGATCGAGCTGCTCAAACAAGGCACCGCTTCCGATCCCGCCCCCGAGCGCCAGAATCAGGCCCAAGATCACGATGACGGGGCGATTCGGCTTTTCAGGCTTTTCAGGCAAATCCGGGGGATCAATGAGAGAAAACCGTTCGCCCTTTCGCTGAACTTCCAGTTCCTTGGAAACCTCGGCCTCCAGCAAGCGCGACATAATCTCCTCATGCTTGCGGGCCGCCTCTTCACGATTCCGGTGGAGATCAAGATACGTTGGCTCAAACTCCACCGTCCGCTCGATTCGTGCGGCATATTCCTCCACATGCCGCTTGATGCGTTCCCGTGACTTTTTCAAAGCCTGGAGAGAGGCCGTCGCCGTTGAGAGCTGCGACTGGATATTGATATATGCGGGGTTCTCAGGTTTCACCGCGGCATTCCGGATTCCGGCCTTAACCACCCGCTCAAGCTCCTGCTCAAGTGAGGCGATCATCTGGCGTGAACGGATGACGTCCGGATGCTCATATCCGTAACGATCCACCAAGATCGCAAGACTCGCTTGTTCTCCGGTCAGTTTCTTGTGTAATTCATCCGGCGAGGCATGCTGGCCGGTTTCCCGCTCCAACGCCTCGATCTCCCGCTGCATTCTGAGCACGTCAGGGTGTTCCGCCGACAGATAGCCGATCGCACTGGCATATTGCGCCCGCAGCGCCTTCAAGCGTTCGCCCGAATCGAAAATCCGCTCTCCGCTGGCCGCAATGATCGGCGTATGCGGCTTCAGTGTCGCGAGTTCCCCTTCAAGGAAAGTCTTCCGCTCCTCCCAACTCCTGATTTCACGGTCGGCATCAGACAATTCACGTTCCGCCTGATTGAGCATCGTCATATTGAGCGACGTGAGCTCAGGCAGCGCACCATCCGCTTTTTGCTTGATCGCGGCAATCTCCAGTTGCACATTACTGATGCGCCGGGCAAGCTGTTCCGACTCCTTCCTCAAGAAATCGGTGGTTTGCTGAGCATGCCGTTCCCGAGTCTTGAGATTTTCTCCGAGGAACAGACTCGTAAGCTCACTGGCCACTTTCTGTGTGATTTCCGGAGATTCCCCCTCGTAGGCCAGCGTGAAGGCAATCGTCGCTTGAGTCGGCGTTTGCGTACGCTTGTCGATGACCTTGACATTCATGACCTCCACTTGAATGTCCTTGGTAAACCGCGCCAGCACTTCTTCCGTGCTGCTGTTCTGTCTCAGTCCTCGGTAGAGACCATATTGGTCCACGAACCTCAATAGAGTCGAACGAGTCATGACCTGTTGCTTGATCGTCTCAATCCGCTGATCGGCATAACTCGAAATGGCCGAGCGAACGATATCGGCCGGGATTTCCTGCTCTTCGATCAAGATGGTGGCGATCGACTTGTACACAGCCGGAAGCGCGTAGGCCAGGACAACGCTCAAAATGGAGAGGACGGACGTCGTCACGATGATGGGCACCCGCCTGCGCCGGGCAATCTGCCCTATCTGCCGGAGATTGAGGGGAGTCTGATCCATAAGCCAACCCTGATCTGTTGCTCTCTCTTCAACGACTTGCCGAGAATTTCGGCGGAAAATAGGTCACCATAAATCGAGCGGCGTGAGACTCTCCGCTTTGGTCTTGTCCTTCGAGTTCACGCCGCGAATAGATATACCCTGTCTCGATGGTCCAATATTCGCTGACGCGAAAATTGACCTGTGGGCCAACCGTGAAAAATCGTGTTTCCTGAACCGGGGACAACAGTGTGCCGGTCTGTACCGGATCGACGATCGATGCTTGCCCGTTCATAGAGATCACGACTTTATCCGTGACTTCGTAGCTCGCGCTCGCCGCCACATGATCGGTCCGGATCAAGAGGCCAAGTCCGCTTGGGAAAATGTCTCTGCCGATATCGAACGTGAGTTGGGTTCGTTCGTATTTCGCCGTCACCTTTCCTTTGAACACCCACACGGTGCTTCTATCGCCCAGAGTTTGAGCCCCGGGACTGATGCTGTTCGACACAAATCGAGGACCGCCGGAGGCGGACAGCGTCACCCGTTCCGACAACGCATGCGTTCCTCCGATCTGCGCCCCATACGTATCAGAAACCAAGTCATTCCGTTCCGGCGCGAGGAAGCGAGTGAACAGTCCGGTCAGCTGGATGGAGTCCGTATCCCGAACTTGATAGGACAGTGTTTCGCTCCCGGTATGGACTTGATAGCCGATCAGACCGAATTGGGCGCCGTCTTCATACATCGCATGTTGATACTGATACGAACTCTCGGCCGACAGCCGCTCGGTCATGTTGTAGGTCCAAGTCGGGTTGGCAGACCATAAGTTGCGCTGGGCAAAGGCAAGTACCACCCCGGTTTGCAACAATTCGCCCCGTAATGTGTTGTCACGCGTCAAGCCGCCGTTGAACCCCCAGGTGCTCCGCTGATCACGATACTGGACGGAAAGCGGGACGTATACATTCACGATGGTGGTATCCCTGCCGCCAAAGTATTGGGCAAAATCCGTTGCCAACCGACTGTTCACCCGGAGTGACTCCGTCGCGCCGGTGAATCGTGCGGCCGGAGACAGCCAGTAGGCATAGGTCGACTGTTGGGGACCGAATGCCAGAAGCAGGTTCGAATGATATTCGCCTCTGGCGCTCATCGATGGCTCAACCGACCATTCCGCCGCCTGTATCTCTCCTCGATCGACTAGGGCCAGCAGGCTTCCCATGATCACTCCCAGGAAAACGGTCGTTCGTCTCACCATCGTGGCTCCCTGACTCCTCACCGGCATCGTGAGGGAGTGATTCCTTTTGCGCAATCAGGGAACGACCACCACGTCGCCGCGCTGAAGCAGGATGTTCTGCTCGAGAGCCGTCCCGTTCCGAACATCTCCATACCTGAACCGGTACACTTTCTGTTCGCCCTTCTCCCTCCTCATGACTTTGATGTCATTCTCCGCCGCAAAGGGGGTCAGACCGCCGGCGAGGCTCAAAGCCTGCAGCACGTCGGTATAGTGACCCACCAGAAATTCGCCCGGTTTGTTGACTCGCCCGGTGACGTAAATCTTGTAACTGTGGAGTTTGGTCGCCAAGACCGACACGTGCGGATTCGGCATGAACTTGCCGAGGCGCTTGACCAATTCAAGCCGCACCTCCTCGACTGTTCTGCCGGCTGCGGGCACGTCCCCGACCAGCGGAAACGAGATCATGCCGTCCGGCCTCACGATGACTTCCTGCGTGAGGTGCTCGTCTTTCCACACGGAAATTTTCACCACATCCTCGGCGCCCAGCAGATACGCCGCCTCAGAGAAAGACTTCGGGTCAACAGCCTCCATTTGAGACGGAACCAGCCATCCGCACCCCTCAAGAAGGGAACAGAACAACAGTGACACTCCCAATAACCGCGCAATACGCATCCGCTGCTTCATCGCTAACTTTCCAATTGCGCCAGGACAGACCTGGCTTCGTCAAGTCCGGGAAACGGCTTCGGAGAAGCGATCGCTTTCTGCAAATGAGTCTTCGCCTCCGCCGCCTGACCGGCCTTGTAAAACGCAAGCCCCAGATGATAGTTCACCACGGGATGGTCAGGCGCTTGAGCCACCGCTTGTTGAATGAAATGCAAGGCCTGACCGGAGTTACCCAGTTTGTGATGGACCCACCCAAGCGTGTCGAGAAAGAAGGCGTTCGGCGCGGTCTTTTCAAATTCCTGCGCCAGAACGAGCGCCCGCTCAAGGCTCTTCTGATCACCCTTCTGATCGGCCAGCAGCGATGCCAAATTGTTGGCCGCCACAAGTGCGCGAGGGTTTTGTTGTAACAATGCCTCGTACTCAACGATCGCCTGATCAACCTGGCCGGCCTCCGTCAATGACGTCGCCAGAAGGAGACGGAGTTCCTCGCTCTTGGGATTCGCTTTCAGACCGCGCTCCAAAATTTCCCGCGCCTCTTCTGATTGACGCTGCGCCAGCTTGAGGCTGGCCAGATGCTGCCAGGGCTGAGCCCAATCCGGTTTTCGTTGTATCGCCTCACGAAACCGGTTCTCGGCTCCCGCCCGATCTCCCTCCATGAGAATGATTTCTCCATACAGACCGGCCGCATAGGGGTGGTTCGGATTGCGGGCAAGCACTTCGTCGAGGCGTTTCTTGGCATCTGCCGGCTTGCGTTGCTGCAGACTGAGTTGCACCAGGGCAATCAGTGGCTCAGGCGATTCGGGGTATCTGGTATAGGCGCGTTCAAAGGCCGTCCGAGCCTGCTCCCACTCCTTGCGTGCCTGATGGAGACGGCCTTCAGCCAGATCTGCCATCGCGCTATCAGCTCCGGCTGCGCGGGCACGGGATAGGGTCTCTTCCGTCGCAGCCCAGTCTTTTTCCGCAGCCTGCAGCCGCAGCAACACACTCAAGGTTTGAAGGTTCTTCGGATCCTGCTTGGACAACCCCTCCACACGGGTACGGGCATCCTTCATGTTTCCCGACGAGGAATCCAGTGCAGCCAAGGCCATCTGCGCTTCGCTCAACCTCGGATTGAGCGCAACCGCCTTCTCCAGGCTTTCCTTCGCAAGGGCCTGATCGGATGTCGCCAGGTAGGCCCGGCCGAGCAACACATAGACCTCCGCCAACTCCGGCTGATCCTTCAACACGGAGCGAAAATCTTGAATTGCGTCCCTCGCATCGCCTCGCTGCAGCGCAATTTTCCCCCGTAACAGCAGGGCATCGGACGAGCGTGGATTGTCCTTGAGCACATCCGCCAGCTGCTTCTCCGCCTCCTCCCGCTTGCCGGCCGACCAATCGATCGCCGCCAGCTTGACCTTCGCTTCGGACTCGGCCGGTTTGCCTCGAAAGTCATTCCGCGCCTCCTCGTACACAGCCCGCGCTTTTTCCGGTTGTCGATTCAATTCATACAGCTCACCCAACACAAACCGGATTGCCGGGGACTTTGGAAGCGCCTTCTCGGCCTCCATCAAAGCCGCTTCGCTCTCAGCCGTTCCCTTACGCGCGTACTGAAACTTAGCCAGCGCCAGATAGCGCTGCTCGTTCTCAGAATCCAGCCGAATCACCTCGCGTAACAGAGCTTCCGCTTTGTCATACTGCCGGCGCTCGTCGTAGAAACCGGCCAGCCGGACGCGGCGATCCAGATTGTTCGGCTCCGCCTCGATGATCTGCTTCAAGACCTCTTCCGCGCGGTCATGCTTTTGCAGGCGTATCAATGCGGAAGCAAAGGAATCCATGAGCTGAAGATTGCCGGGATTCGCCTCAACCGCCCGTTGCATCACAGGCTCGACATCGGCGGGCCGGTTTTGCGTAAGATACAGCGTAGCCAGCAGCGTAGCGGCGTCCGGGTCAGTCGGATTCCGGCTCCCCAGCCCCTCCGCCGCAAGCAGGGCTCCCGCAAGGTCGCCCTTGAGCGCCTGTACGGCGATGGTCAGGGTCTGAGCCTCAACATGGCCGGGCGTTTTTGCCAGCACTTTCTGGGTCATCTCAAGGACCTTGTCGGTCGCGCGCGCTTCAAGAAAGAACTTGGCAAGCTTGAGTACTGCCCGTTCATGGTCCGGCACCAGTTCCACCACCCGCTGATAGTTGGCAAAGGCGTTTTTCCAGTTCTTTTCTTTCTCTTCGACTTCGGCAAACAAGTAGTAGGCCTCTGCATCTTTCGGATCGATTTTGAGCACATTCCGAAGCGCAACGCGGGCCTTGGGGAAATTACCGGCTTGAACATATTCCTCGGCTTTGGCCAGATAACTGGCTTTCCGTTCTTCAGGGCCTCCACAACCACCGACGGCAAGCACAAGCCCGATCAGCAGAATGACGGTTCTCTGTACGTATTCACGCATACCACGTCTCCTTAGGCCCGGCATTACAACCAGACCCTCAATCCCAGAATCAGCAGCACCCACAAGGACACCAAACCGAATTGCATGAGTCGTTCAGCGAAACTATGGAGCATCAATTCGAACGCGAGAAACATGACGATCATCTTGGCCGTCAGGATGCTCAGGTTGATGTCCCCGATGCGCATCTCAGGCAAAAATGGGATCGCAAACGCCAAGAACATCATCAGGTAATCCAACGGCGTCGTCTCAAACCGTTGTTTGCCACTGAATCGGATCGTCAACATGATCAACCCGGCCAACAGGACGAAGAAGCCGTTCAGGGAAGCATGCAGGATCGACCACCCCGCGGGCATCGGCTGCTCCAGCAGATAGATGATGAACGTCGCGCCGAGATACAGACCGGCGCGGACCATCATCGGCCTGGCTGAAGGCGCAATGAGACAGCCTGCCGACATGATCACGAATAATCCGGTCGCGACATACCCGAGATCGACCGACACATCCGCCGGTAAAAAGACGGCGGAAGCCAGAAAAATCGGAACGGCGAGTCCGAGCACTTGTGCGGGCAGCGTGGAATACCAGCCTCCGGGTTCTCCTGCCTCAAGAGTCTTAGCCTGCTCAGGCTGCAGGCCCTGAACAACCGGGCGCTGTTTCGCCGTGATGAATAAGGATAAGATCGCCAACGCGAACGCAACGTACACAGCAAAGGCGGTCGCATCGGATTCCCATCGAAGCAGATAGGCGGAGGACACCATCAGTCCATGGACGGCATAAATCACCGTCACGGCCTGGCGGTGTTGGAGCCCCATCGCCAGAAGCTTATAATGCAGATGGTTACGGTCGCCGACGAATGGTGAGCGTCCTTCCAGAAGCCGTTGCACCATGACACCCGCCGTATCCAACAGCGGCACACCCCACAGAAACAGCATCAACACCGGGCTATAGAACGCGTTGCTCAGATCCGTCAACAGAATGGCGGCGACCGCGAGATAGTGCCCCAAAAACTGGCTCCCGGCATCGCCCATGAAGATCCGCGCCGGATAGGTATTGAACCGCAGGAAACCCAACAGCCCTCCTAAAACCGCCACCATCAAAAATACCAATTGGGATTCTTCCACCTGGTATGCCAGAAATGCGATGCCGGCAAAGCTGATCAGAGACAAGCCTCCCGCCAACCCGTCCAGTCCATCGGCTAAATTCACCGCGTTCGTCACACCGACGATCAGGATGAGTGTGAGCGGGATCGCCACCCATTCGGGAATGACTACGTCGCCCATAAACGGCAACGCCGACAGGCGAAGCCCGGCAAACCCGATGACCACTGAAGCGGCCAGAATCTGACCGAAAAACTTCACACTATAGTGAAGATCTACCCGGTCGTCCCACACACCGAACAAGAGAATGACCGCACCGCCCGCCAGGCTGGACAGAATGAGCTGATCCTTCGGCGCCCAGAGCAGCACCGCGGCAAAGGTGGCGGCGGCAAAAGCAATCCCTCCGACTTTGGCCATCGGCGCGTGATGCGCGCGCCGGTCGCCGGGCATATCGACGAACTGAAACCGCCAGGCGGAGGCAGTCAGCAGGGGGATCAGCGCCATGCTGATCACAAGAGAGGCGAGAAAGCTGAAGAACAAGGGCGTCGACATATAGAAATAGATCCCGTTTCTCCTCAGTCTGGAACAAAGCGAGGCAGCTCGGTGGAGACGAGTTCGGCGAATTCGAGAAGCCGACGCTCGGCGGCAGTCTCGTCATCCTGCGAAAGGATTGGAGTCACCAAGCGAACCAGGGCTCCGTCGCTTCGATGCTTTATGACGGAATCCCAGAACAGGTAGAACTTGACTAGCCCTTCCTGGGCTAACAGACGATCCCGTTGCTTGAACCAATATAGAACGAGCTGTTTTTCGTCGCCCTTCTGAATCACGGCTCGATTGACCGGAAAAGCTGAACCGGCCTGGAGCCTGGCATCAACCACATTAAGTGAGTTGATCGCCCACCCCCCGCCAGGAATACAAGCCGCAGGCGAATGAGGAGTCCGGCCCTTTTGCTGGGACCCATAATAACCGACATACAGATTGATGGCTTGACGATCATTCGCGTAGTTTGCGAGCAGATAGTCGTCGAGCTTCAAAACGTCCAAATACTGTTTCTCCATCGCCAGAGCAACACCCTGCCATGGCCCAAGCTGCATGCGGAAATCCAGAAATGCAGAACGTGATGGAATAATTTCCTCGCTCTTCACCAAGGCCGACGAACCAACCGCCAGGATTCCGATCAACCCGAATGAACACCAGAGTTGAGGAGAGAATCTCAACACCCGAACATCTGCCCGCATTGAAACGCCAGGCATTGGTTCCGATAACCCGCTTCTCTTGAGCCTGAGCAACTGCCCCCAATCTTTAGGGGAAGTACCTGCCGAAACATGGCCAAGTAGCCATATCTCACCAAGCACAATCCCTAGGCTTGCCACAAAGAAGATCCACCCCTCAAAAAAGTGGCCAAATCCCTCCGCAGCAGCAGAACCGAAGTTATCCACCAACACTCCGATCATGCCTATTCTGAATCCGTTCAGCATAACCGCAATCGGCACACTGGAAAGAAACACGAGAGCGCGCTTCCAGAATCGATCCTGATAGAGGTACGCACACAAGAGGCTCAAGGACACCAACGGAAACAGATAGCGAAGGCCACTGCAGGCCTCGACCACTTGGAGTTGGATGGGCCCCAGGTCAATGACGTTGCCTTCTTGATAGGCCATGACGCCGACCAATTGCAGACAGCCGACTCCGAGGGACGAAGACAGGAGTTGTAACTGTCCGGAGAGTGTCTGATGCAATAAACCGGGCAAGGGAATGGCCGTCAGCAAATACAGCAGCGGGAAAGCGCTGGTGCGGGCACCTTGAACGCCCACCACGCAGACTGTGAGGCCTGCCAGTATCATCCAAAATGAAATGTGAAGAAGAAAGTGAAGGGTGCCTGCCTCGCCTACGACAAACAAGATGCCCGCAGCCGCGACGATGATGGCCCCCCACCAGGAGCCTCGTCCAACATGGGGCCAAAGCTCACGGCGGGCGTTCCAGATCAAGAAGAGGCTGATTACCGGGATGAAAAGACCATGGCTGTAATTGTCATCATAAAGCCAATTGTCGAGTAGAAAGGAGAGTGTGTCCGAATAGATATAAATAGCCAACGCGAGCGAAAGGATCAGGCCGGCCCAGCTCCTGAAAGAAAGAGGCGAGGCCTCCCGCTCTCCACACTGCGTCTCAGGCTGGGGCTGTATTGTCGTTTCGATCATGACAGGTCTGGTAGACATCAAGAACCCTCACGTACAGTCTCCACTGAGCAACCAAATAGGCAATCACTCCCGACGAAGTTCCGGCTCTCAAAGAACTCTGCTTTGTAGGGAGGCTTGCAGCATATCCAAACCCAAATGTGCAGGGGCCACATGATCTTTAAGTTTAAGTTAACTAATCGTTAAATTGGAGGGGCTTCTCGCACTCAGGCAAGAACTACAAGAGATAAAATACTCATGGAACTACTGATTATATGAAGCTAAATAAGCACACTGATGGATCAAAGACCACTTCTCTCCGAGCTGGATCACGCAATCGATCCTTCATATGTCATCCGATGCAAGTCGCCCTGAATGAAAGCGAACTTTAGGCCGATCCTCAGATTTTCCTGTGATGGGGCTGGCTGGATAGTGGGAATGCCTATTCCGATCGCATCTTCCGCTAATCCAGATTCATACTAGTCGTCTGAAATGCTCACGGTTAACTGCATCGTGTAGGCCTTGACTTGCTCCTTGATTCCAACTAGAGAGTACAAAGTAATTCAATCGGTTTCTTTCCCTGCGTGCAGGGTACAAAAGCCACCCCACAATCAAGAGCGTAGAAACAGGGTCACGGGTTATTCCCAATTCCCAGAAGCCTGCTCAAGAACGAAATGATTGAGAATCTTCGCCAGCTCGGCACATCGGCAATGCAAACATGCATGGCCGGGCTGCTTTGGTTGTCCTTTTTGACCGGGTGTGGTCCCTCTGGAACCGACGGACCTCCCAGTGGCCAAAGCCCTAACAGCCAACCAGCTGCCCTATTAGATTTTCTACATCTGGGCGCAAGACCCGTCTCGTTTCTCCAGGCTTTGGGCGCAAGCGAGGGTCGGGGTGGTCCGTGTCGCCGTGTTGGGAGACTCAGAAGAAGCTTCTCCAGGAGGAATGGGGTATGCGTATATTCCCCGCCTCAATTACGAAGCGTGGCGGCGCTTTGGAAACGTACCCGAATCCTTTGTCGCCGCTTACGGCTCTTATGGAGGCGGCACGCCATGGGGTGAGTGGCTTCTTCGAGGCGGAGCAGCTGCACCGGGAGCCTCACCTACACGCATCGCACCGGAGCGCTTGTTACCAAACATACAGGTTGCCGCCCATTCGACGAACGCGGGTGATCGGAATGTCAACGGCCAGTGGTACGGGCAGTTACCTGTTTTGCGACAGGATGCCGCGAGCGTCGCCCCTGAGGCGCTGGTTTCTACCGGTGCAAATTACTTTTGTACGGGGGGAGCGGTGCGAGCAGAAATCTTTGCCGCAACTTATCCTGACTCAGGGGAAGTACACTACATCGCTCGCCCAATCGATACCATCACTGGCGACTACTTCGCATTACCCACAGCGCAAGGAACTCTCACAATGGGTTTAGCCGCTGCAAACTACGCTATTAAGTCTATGACAACCTCGCCCCTTCCGTATGCAGGGCACCGGTATCTTCAACTCGAATTACTGGGGAGTTCAAACACGGCTCTGACCGACATTATTGGAGTCCGGTTTAAGAGCGACGCGTGCCCACAAGGTATGGTCTTTCAAGGGTTTGCTTCTGGAGGCTATACCACAATCGACTTTCTAACCCGTCACTGGGACGCAGGCGCATTGTTCCGTGCTTTGGGATTCCATGCGGCAGTGCTGCATCTTGGAGCGAATGACGCCGGTCGAGGGATCACTGCTGAGACGTACAAGGTGCATACGGAACAGCTGATCACCATGCTCCGCGCTTGGATGAACGATCCCGCATTCCCTATTGTCCTCATGAGCGATCCATTCCGAGCGGGGTGGCCGCCCACAATCCAGGAAGAATTCAACCGATTCGCTGGAGCCCACTTCGCCATTGCCCTGGCCGATCCGAACGTCTTGGTGATTAACTCCCGGCGCTTGATGGATGATCGTGGATGGAAGGAAGCACGACCCGACCGGATCGCTGAGGTCCTGCTTGATAACGTACACTATACGCCGCAGGGAGCTATCGAATTGGCCGGTGCGGAAATCACAACGCTTCTTGGACCTTAGGAATCATTTCAGAAGCTCGAGAAAAGAGTAGCATGCAGGCCGTGCCCCCTTCTTTCCTAGCTCTTGACTCGACAAAGCAGGGCGGAGTGGTACGTAAAAAGAGACGTGGCCAGACGGGGTAAGAGCTTTAGCAACGATGCCTTCGCGTGATAGTGCAGCCCCCCCCCAGGATTTGTTCCTGTAGAGATACACCGCCTTCGACGGAATCGTAACTGTTTGATTCAAAATCTCCAGCGGACAGGTCTGAAGCAGCCATCGGATCGTCTTGGGGGTGAACACATTAATATGCCCGACCTTGTCGAAGACAAAATCCGATTTCATTCTCATAGTTTCTTCCAAGGGGACCTCGACAAACAGATGCCTGGCTACACGGGCCGCTTCATACAGAAGCTTTCTGGGATGTTCCACATGCTCAATCACATGACTTAAAATCACCAGGTCAAAGGCATGATCCTCGTATGGGATCGCATACCCGTCGAACAACCTGCACTCCTTCAATTGCGGAATCTGCTTGTTCATAATCGTCTGGACGCCGGTCGGAGAAATTTCGAGCGCACACAACTCCTCGCCGAATCCACGGTCCGATAACCGTTTCAAGACCGATCCCTCTCCCGCTCCGACTTCGAGTATAGTCCGATGAGAAACGTCGCCGCAGAGAGCGATGACGTTCTCCGCTTTGTCCAGCGCGCCCAGCCATCGCCACTCGGAATCTCCTTCCGCATAGTAATCCGCGTAATTCTTTCTCAGATGGTCACTGACGGCGGTGTCGGTCATGGAGAAACTCCTCTGCATGCTTCAAGAGGCTCATCGAGCACGAACGTCGCCGCCCATCCGACAAGCCCCGCAAACTGATAGCCATAACAGCTCAACATGCGCGTCCAGCGAATAGCCTCGACGAATGCTGATGCACCTTCGAACGTAAACGCCAGAATCTTAGGGCGGAGATGATCGGCCATCATACTTCGAAGCACTTCATATTCAGCCCCCTCGATGTTCAGCTTTAAAAGATCGATGCGACCGTGGCCGCGCTCCTTCATCAATGTCGCCAGACGCCTGCAAGGCGCTTCAAAATATTCTCCGCTCATTCCAGCGCGGAGAACTGAGTGCGAGACATACTGATCGTTGGTCGGCGCATAGAACCTGAGCGTCGCGTCTTCAGACCATAGTCCGACAGGACTGAAATGAAACTTCTCTGCATTCCGCATTCTGTCTTCCGCAAAACGGATCGCGCGCGGGGTGGGATCGAACGCATAAACCGTAGAATCGAATTGCTTCAGCAGGCCAACTTCAAAAGCGAGGTCTTCTCCCACCCCTGCGCAATAACAGATGCTCTCAGGTCCCAACAAATCGGCCGGAATTCGCCAATGACTCAATCGAGCGAGAAGCCCCTCGTACCTCCGGCGCAGGAGGAGTTGAAGCAACGGGCCCTCCAGATGCCACCGGCTAAATGCGCGTACCCTCTCGCAAAGAATGCTCATGATGGATTACTTACGTTTGAGATCCTGGACCGTCGACGGCGAAGTGCGATCCTCCAGCGTGCGAAGAAACTGCTTGGTCACAGTCCACCAACCGGCCTCGTCATCCCACATCGCAGGGCCATTGTCGGCCCAGCCTCCCCACAGAACGACTCCATCAGCATACTTTCTCACAGTATCCAGCTCTAGCTTCCAATACTCATCGGGCAGATAACGTTCCCCGACAAAAGGGTTAGAATTGTGGTATTGAGGCCAGAGAAACACCTACACGGGTTTGCCCGTAGCGAGACGCCTCGCTTCGATCAGCTGAGCGGTGGCATAGGCCACCCAACCTTTTTGGTCCACATAGAATGTGTACAACGACGGAAATAGCACATCGACCAAACCCACGAGGGACAGAGCCCGCTCGCTGTCTGCGACCCATTCCAGGTGTAACGCCGAGGAAGGCCGTTCAATGGCTCGCCAGTAATCGATCATGGGAACGATTCCGTACAACCCGACAGAACGATCAGGTACAGCCTCGCGAAACCAGCTCAACACCGCCGCATATTTGGCAACGCTCTCCTGCGCAGTTGCGGCCGACACTTTGTGCACAGTGGGAGATGTCAGCCAATGTTCGATGTCGATGACGACCGGAACTCCCAGTGCCTGCGCGCTCGATGCGACCTCGCGCACACGCGCTCTTGTCGGCAGCGGCTCCATGTTTTGGCCCGGCTCCCAAAACTCATGACCGTATATGATCTTGATGGGCTTGACACCGAACGACGAAAGATTCGGCTTGTTCTTATATAAAGTTCCATCGAAAACAGTGAAGATTTTAGCAGGCTGTGCGTGAAGCGACGGGATAACAGGATGATGCCATTGCTCGCCACCGATCAAGAACACGCTCAACGCCGCAGCGATTGCAGGCAACAGATACAGCTCCCGTCTGGATGTCATTGTGCAGCTCCTCTCACCTGCTCCAAGCCTTCATGGATCAGCGAGTGCCATTGTTGCATGGCGATCCGTTGGTCAAAATTCATCTCAAAGGCCCGCCTTGCATTTCTTCCGGCCGCATCTACCATCTCGCGGTTGCCAGTCAATTCGAGGATTCGGTCGGCCAACACCGAGGCATGCCCTGGTGCCACAGTCCATCCGCAGGCATGGGCTTCTATAAGCCGCGGGATTTCTCCTGCTTGATCCCCGACACACAACGTGGGCCGGCCCGCCGCGGCAATGCCATAGAATTTGCTTGGGACAATCAGCCCTTCCAGGGAAGGAATCAACGACACCACATGGACATGGGGAACACCGAGACTCAGTTTCAAAAGCTCTCTGGGCTGATATGGCTTCAGCACAATGTTCTTGAGACCCCGTTGTTCTGCAAAGCACACGATCGAGGCTCGTTGAGCGCCGTCTCCGATCAGCAAGAACACGATGTCTGGATTCGCACTCAGCCGTTCTGCCGCTTCCAATAGCGTGGTGAACTCGTGCGCGCGCCCCATGTTTCCCGAATATCCGACCACGAATTTGCCTTCGAGGCCCCACTGGGCGAGCAGCGCGTTCTCCGGTCGATCGATGGGACAAATCTCCTCTCCGTCGGACCAGTTGTGAATCACGCGGACCCGATCTTTCGGTATCCCCTCTTGAAGAAGCCGTTCGGCCATCCCGGTTCCGATTACCACGTTGCACCAGGCCACATTCAGGGAGTTGTTGCGCAGACCGCGCAGAACCGCCCCAAACATTCGATTCTTCACAACGTCTAGTGCTTCCGCCACTTCAGGAAAGAGATCTTGAATCCAGTTGATCAACGCGGCCCCACGCCATCGCGCAACGATCGCCGCAACAACCGAGATCATCGGAGGATCGGTCTTCGCCACGACGATGTCTCCGGAACGGGCCACTCGGAACAGCTCCCAGGCTGCGCCGATATAAAAGGTCGCGTAATCCAACAAGCGGCCGAACAATCGCGCACGCCCGAAACGCGACGTCGCAATGCGTCTTATCTCGACACCCTGGACTACTTCGAAGGGAGGAAAGGCACGAGTGGGATCGTCATACGCCTGGGCGCTTGTAATCACGTGAATCTCAAACTCTCGTGTCGCGAGATAGAACGCCAGATCGGTAAGCATCTGGCTCGTAGCCGAGAGGTCAGGATAGAAGAAACGATTGATGAAAATAATCCTCGGCATGATACCGGCTCAAATAGGAAGGCCATTTTCACGTCTTTGGAGTTCCTGCATTTTGATGACAATCATATATTCGTAGATTGACTGGAGCACACAATAGGTCAGTCCTGCTCGACCGTCCAGAAACCCTCGGTTAACGATATACAGATAGAGAAACTTCAACAGCGGCCTAAGCGGCATTCTGAACGACAGAGCTTTAAGCGCCTTGCGCCGGACGGCCGGATCTCTACTGAGCACAGAACCTCCGTCAGAAAAGCCGGCGGCACGCTCTTTCAGCCCCTGCATCGCCTCCATAAGCGAATACTTATTATGTTTTTCGATCCACTCCGTGAGACCCTTGCTGAAATTATAGTGAAGCAGTTGCCCCTGGAGATAGCCGTGCGGACCGTTGATCACCGGCGTCGGATTGACCAAACGTTCAAAGCGAATACATGGAGGCTTGAAGAAACGCATGATACTGCCGGGCGGCATGGCATGTTTGATCCACTTCCCCATGAACATGTTTCGCCTGCCACAGTAGAAGGCCACTTCCGATCTCGTCGGATCTTCGGCGATTGCCTGAATTTCTGCCGCAAGTTCGTCCGTCATCCGTTCGTCGGCGTCGATATAAAACACCCATGGATGCTTGAACGTAATATGCTCCAAGGCCCAGTTCTGGTGCGCTGCCCAATTGTCGAACCGCCGCTGCATGACCCGGGCACCCCCCTCTTCAGCGATCTTCACGGTCCCGTCGCTGCTGAAAGAATCCAGCACCACCACATCATCGAACCGACCCATGCTAGCCATACAGGCTGGTAGGTTATTCTCTTCATTCAGCGTGAGTACCAAAATAGATACGCTCATCGATGTTCTACTTGATTACCGTACTGAACAGTTCTTTGCGAGACTTTCCTGTCTCCTCCAACGCGCGTCTCCCAGCAAAGAGTACGCTGATCAGTAGCTTCACCTTTCTCGTCGTCCGATCTGTCTTGCCGGATTTCCACCCACCACCGTCCAAGCCTCTACATTCCGGTACACACTCGACCTGGCACCCACAACCGCACCTTCACCGATCGTCACACCAGGCCCTATGAAGGCATCCGCCGCTATCCAGGCTCGTTCCCCCACCACAATCGGTGCAGTGACGAGCGGCATTGTGGGATCTTGATAGTCGTGCGTCGCGGCGCAAAGAAAACTATACTGACTGACGGTTGCCCATGCCCCAATCACAACCCGGTCAACGCAATAACAATCTACATCCGGCCCAAGACAACTGTGGGCCCCCATCTCCAAATTCCACGGCGCCCAAATTCTGGCTGATGGATACGGGTGGGCGCCGGCTCCAATTTGAGCGCCGAATAGCCGCAGCCAGAACCGCCTCCAACCATGAAGGCTTCTCGGACTTGGGCGAAAAGCCAACAGCCACACCACTCGCCAGACAACGCGCACGATGCGATTGGACAGCGGATGCGGATTTGCATGGTCCGGCATCTCCGCGGCATCGGCAGGCGGTTCAGTCGTCGTTGGAAATTTTCGGTCCATATCAGTTTGACCGGAAACGCCGATACCTATCGTGCGAGTTCGACGCATTCTGGTTTCCGCCCTCCGTTCATCAGCCAGGAATACACTGAATACAGTTGCGACGTGACGGTAGCCCAAGAAAACTGCTCCTGGACGAACTGCCGCCCGCGAGAACCGATGGCTGCACGCGCCTCGTCATCGAGGGCCAGCAGATGGCGCAATCCCTTGGCAATACCATCAGGGGTTGCGCTTATCTGGATAGCAGCCCCCGTCTCCACGGCTTGCGGCAGACGGCATTGAGGCGTCACAAGAACAGGGAGTCCGTAGGCAAACGCCTCCAAGGCGCTGACCGGGAGTCCTTCGCTTAATGACGGTAAGATGAACGCGTGACTTCTGGAAAGCAGTTGGTGCTTGTCCTCGCCGAATTTGGGCCCCACGAATCGCACGCTGTCCTCGAGCTTCAATTCCCGGCTCATGGCTTTGAGTTCCTGACCATGGCCGCCATCGTCCCACCCGGCAAGGACGAGTGTCCATTGATCGTGTCGCCGCCCCTCCGTACGCTGTAGCGCATGCCATCCTCGAAGCAAATTGACGAGCCCCTTTACCGCATGTAGCCGTCCCAGATACAGCAAGGTCCTCGTCGGACTTGCCATTCGAACTATAGAGCTCACATCTGGCACATCAATCCCGATTGGAATGACCGCTACTGGATTGGCCAAGCCATAGGCACGAATCGACTTCAGTTCGTTCGGAGACAGCGCCAGCAGGCAGGCTGCATGACGAAGATGCGACCGCTCGTACAGCAATCCGGCCAATGCCTTCCTCCAGCGGCGATGACTGAGCGGCCAGGGGTCCAACATACCGTGCGTGCTGATCAAGGATGGTTTTCTGGTCATCGCAGTCCATCTCCGACCGACAATAGACGTATACGTCCAGATGCCATGAACGTGGAGCAGATCCAACTGTGCATGACGCACTCCCGAAAACAAACCAGGCGCATAAAACAAACTCTTCGGCCCAGCCCCCTGAAAGAGATGGACCTTGACATCACCCCACTGCGGCAAGTCTTCAAGAGATCGTTCGTCTTCAAGCCCGAAGACTTCAACCTGCTGCGTATTGTGCCTGTGCAACTCAATCGCGCTGCGTCGAACCGCTTCAAAGATTCCACCAGCTCTGTGAGACAACGACGCGCTAAGGAGGCCGATCTTCACGCCTCAGGCCTTTCTCGACATCAGCGTCGCCCGGACGGCATCCTTGATCGCCTGAGCATGACGGCTCGTGGTGTACCGATGTTCAACGACCTCTCGACAAGCCTGCGCCATCTTCTCCTTCAGAGGCTCAGGGAAAAGGGCCATCATCGCCTTCTGCGCCAGATCGTCGGCATTCCCGTGCTTGAAGAAGAAACCCGTTACGCCTTCCATGACGGCCTCCCACTCGGGGCCGTGCTCTTCGACATTCCCGTGCAATAATACGGGCGTTCCATACGTCATGGCGTGAATGATCGACAGACCCGCCGCCGCGGGAATGACGGAGAGGTCGCTTGCGCTAAAGACCAGTCCCAATTTGGATTCTTCATAGATAGGGCCGAGAAAATGCACCAGGTCGCGGATTCCCAGCTCATCCGCCAATCGATACAATCTATCTTGTTCTGTCCCATCACCCACCAAACAGACGTGGACCGTTCGCTGATTCCCTTTCATGCCCGCAATAGCCTGAAACAAAAGAGGAATCTGCTTTTCCCGTTGCAAACGGCCGGAGAAAATGACCAATCTCTCCCCGGTCTTGATGCCGAGGTTCGTTCTGAACTCAAGGCAAGCCTCAGGTGATGGGACAACACGATCAGACCTCGACGCGCCTACAGAGTTGTACACGACATGAAGCCGTTCACACGGGAATCCCTTCTCCACCAACAACGATTGGGCGCGGTCACCATAGAGCAATAGTCCACTGCTCAATCTGTATAGAGTCTCTCTGATCCGCCATCGAACTCCCCTTTCCTGTCCAAGGAGCCCATGAGTCCATAAGAGGACAGGAATTCTGCATGTTCGCCCAAGAAGAACCAGCACCCACGCCGTCAACGAATAGGGACTTCCCTGGACGATGACAAGATCCGGGCGCTCGCGTAATACTTCAGCGACAGCGGACGGCTGCCAGGTTAAGTTGAACGGCATGGACAAGAACAGGGTGCGGACTCTTGCCACTTTGAGGTCAATCACCGTTTCTTCAGGGCGGATAACTGCAAGGAACGGCACATCCGAATTTTCATCCGCGATGACTCGGAACCGGATCTGCTTGTCTGTCGACAACAGCTCGAAAAGTAAAAGCCTATAATGGGGAATACAATTTTGTTGCACCATCACATACGGGCGTTTTTTGTTTCGCATACTTGATGGGCTCATCATGGAGAGCCCGTACGAAGGCGATGCGCTGACTCGCTCAGAGGGGAGGGCACTCTCCCTCTCCTCCGTCGGACAACTCATGTGGGTGTCACTGCCCATGCCGGTCATGAACGAGTCATCTCCCGACCCAATTGCAGAATTTCATAGGTACGTTTCCGCCCGCTCTGTTCCGATACAATACCCTCCCGATGCTCATCCCTAGCGTAGTCGGCAAGAGATGCCGGCTCAACCCTCGGTTCTTGAGTGCGCACCCCCTGCGGTCTCAGAATACACAGGAGAAACAGGAGCGAGGTGGGATTCCCCACGTTGATCAGGTATCGTTCAAATATGCCGAGGAACATATAGGCACAGCCGAACCCGAGCAGAATACTGTAACTATTCAGACGTGCGGGATCCTTCGTCGTTTTCCAGACTTGTAATAGCCCGGCAATCTCGAGCCATAGCGCGCCTAAAAACCCGACGACACCGATTTCAGAAAGCAACGAGAGATATCCGTTGTGTGAAGACGCTTCGACCGCTTTGAATTGTTCATGTGCCCGAAAGCCCACGCCTAGGACCGGATGAGAGAGAAACAAGTTCCAGGTGGCGGCCCATGCCTCGAATCGTCCGGTTGCCCCCGAATTGATTCCTCGATCCCGGTCACGAAGCGAGAGCAACTGTTCAAGACCCCTGATCACAGTTTCAGTGTAGAGGAGCGCAACGAACAACAGGACTCCGATGAATCCCAACGCGATCAGCGTCGTTTTAATCTTTGCAGTCCGTCCTCGCACCCAGAAAATAAGGAGCCATCCCACCACCGATGCAATGAGTGCCGCACGTGAACCGGTTAAGACGATCACCGTTCCCAGCACACCTAACAGCAGCCCGCGCGCAAGAATTGCCTCTATTGCGAACGTGGCGAGAAACGCAGACATACCCACAAGGCCCACCGTGTTGGGGTTGAGAATCCGCTTGCCGTTTCCCAGCCTTTCTCCAGGGACATAATCGTAATAGACAAACCAGGCCAGCAGGACCACCATGAGTACGGCATAGATCTTGAGCCCCTTGAGCGTCTGATTCTCGTCCAAGTTGGTGTTGAACTGCAGCGCGATCCAACAAGCCACCAGCGTCATCATCGTATACCCGATCGATTCCAACCCGATCGGGCTGCCAAAAGAAGAAAGCGCACAGAACAACAAGAACACTCCCAAAGCCAGCAGCAGCCCAGGGTTCGGAGTTCTCGGAATGAACGCTCCGCGGCCCATCATAAAATAGACGAGCGGCCAGACAATGGCCGCACCGAGCAACGCCATTCCAAATGAACGGTGTGTCGCAGCGTCAACTCGCCCGAACAGAGATACCGCAAACACGCTGCTCAGCCAGATTCCGAGCACAAGCCCGGCCCACGACCTCTTATCGGGCTGTTCCCTACTCTCTAGATATCCGGATGATTCAGAAACGCTCACGCGAATCGCTCCCCTTCACTATGAGCACCTTCTCATCAAGAGCCATCCTAGCAGGGAGGTATGAATCGCTTGCGCCAGAACGGAAGCCACAGCCAGTCCCTGGACACCATACCGTGGCACCAACGCACCAGCCCCTAGGGCAACCGCACCCCACTGAACCATCATTCCCAAGACGGGCGTTCTGTAATCGGATAGCGAGTAGAACCCATTTCGGATTAGTCCATACAGACACATAAATGGAAGCGCGAAAATCAGTGTCGACAGAATATGCCCGGTGATCTCGGCATCTGCCGCCGAAAACCGACCGCGCATAAACAGGATCTCGACAATGGGCTGCGCAAAAAACGCGATCGCTATCGCAATAAGGCTGCTTGCCACCAGCTGAATGGACCCGTATTTTTTCAGCATGGCTGCTCCTTCGGCCCGACTCGACGCGAACAGTCGCGTCATACGGGGGAAAAATGTAGTGGTCACGGGAAATGCCACAAGGGCAACCGGGACTGCCACAATGGTCCCGGCGTAAAAGAACGCGGCAACTCTTCCAGTCCCAAGATCCGTTGCGAAGCTACGCTCGGTCAGGACGAGCCCCTGAAACACCACTTCCACAACCAACACGGTCGCGACCGCCTTCCAGAGATGAACTTGAGACAGCCGCGACTCGACTTGTCCCTGCGGCCTTTCGAGAAGTCTAGTCTGCCATAGCTGGACCATATACAGCGCTAAGACCAACAAATTTCCGGCAATGACTCCCCAAGCAAGGGAGTCGATCCCTACAGCATCGGCAAACAGCAAAACGGAGCCAATCGTACACAGTGACACGATCGAACCAGCCAAGAACCCGGGGGCAAAGGTTCCGGTCACCGCCAACGCCCCACGAACCAACCCAGCCATGTTGGCAAAGACGATGGGAAGCAACAATATTTGGACCAGTCGTACTCCCAGCTGAAGTTGTTCCTGGCTAAACGCCGGGAAAATGACATTCAGCAGCCCACCTGTCACGGCGATCAGCACCGTGGTCATCATCAGATTCCATACGACCAGCCCCCGAACGGCTGTCTTGAAGAACAATCGTTGTTCGCCTATTCCCAATGAAGCCACTTTTGAGATAAACACCGTCTCTAGCGCATTGCCTACCTGCACGCCGAGAAACAATTGAAAACCCATGACCACAACGAAGACATCGAGTTCTGAACTCAAGCCGAACGTCGAGGCTACGGTAAGTTCCCTCAAGAATCCGAGTATCAATCCTACGCCGATCAGCAGCGCATAGACGGGAATAGCCTTGAACAAACCACGGTCTTCGGCCTGAACCTTCCAACTTCCAAACCACGGGCGGAGGGCTGAAGGTATCAGCATGGACCAACCTTCACTTCCTGCATCGACAATTCCTGATTCGTCGACGGAACATCGCGCAAGCGATCGCGTTGTTGTCTGCACCAGAGCTCAAGAACCAAAGTCTCAAATGCCACATCATGCATCGCTCCCAACCTGAGTTTTGCCTGCGCCAACTTGGATGCCGCGCTTTTTTCGATTACACCTGCCTGAACCAGAAACCCGTTCTCGATCAAGCCACCGTAGGTCGTGTGCAGCGCCGCAGCCCAGGCCCGTGGAGGCTGGAAGGGTCGCTTGGGTCGGTTCATGACCCAGTCCGGCACCAAGCCCTTGAGAGCGGTCCTGAACCAGATTTTCGGAGAAAGAGCGTGATCAGGCTGAGCCTTGCGCAATCCAATGACGGTTTCTACCAACCGATAGTCGACCAGCGGAAGCCGCAACTCGACTGATGAAGCCATACTCAGTCGGTCCCCTTGCGCGATGCCGACCTCGGATAGATAGGTCTGGCAGATCAATCGAGTGATCGACACGTCGAGCTGGGCCCAAGGCTGTTTCATGGTAAATAGACCACAGACATCCGTCGAAACGGTCTTCTCTCGAAACTCGGGAGTAAAGAGCATCTCGCTGGATGCCTTTACAGCACGAAAAAGAGGTCCATCGTCGCCAAAGACCAACCGGTCTCGTGGACTGCTCAGATCACGCTGCCACGCCTGCCAGGAAGAGCGTAGCCCTGCGAAAGATGTGGCCCAATTATAGAGTCCGCGGGGCGATCGACTCAGCGGCGGATGGAGACGAATATAGTGAAGCAGGCTGGATAGCCCGGTCGCTCCGATCTCCTGCTTTCGCAACGACTGACTCACCGCATCCCGCACCCAGGGATAGCCCCAAAACAGTTCGTCGCCTCCCTGCCCTTGCAACATCACGGGGACACCCGCAACCCGAGCCGCCTGCATAACCCGATAATAGCTGTAGCTCGAGATATCGGCGATGGGATCATCGACCAGCCCCACAATGTCTGGAAAGGTCTTCACGAGATCACTGGTGTGCAATTCGATCTCATGAAACGGCAACTTGAGCTCATCAGCGAAGGCCTTGGCAGCTGCGCGTTCATCGGTTCGAGGCCGTCCCTCATAACCAATACTAAAGGCCGACAGTGTTCCGGGGTACCGTTTGGCAACTAATGCCGCGATGGCGCTGGAATCAAGCCCCCCGCTCAACGCCACTCCGATGGGGACATCGGAGCGCACGATTAATTCGGACACCGTTTCTAGTTCCGCGCGCAGAATCTCCGCCGGGTTTCCTTCGATAGGCGGCGCATCTTCCATGTTCCAGTACTGATGCTCGTCGATGCGCCAGGGATCGACGCTAACAGTCAGAATATGCGCTGACGGCAACTTTCGAACGCCTTGTACGGGCGTCATTGGCTCCGGCACATACTGATAGTGGAAATAGTGCAATATTGCGCCGGGATCCAGTTCGAACGGCACCACACCTGCCTGGAGCAAAGCTTTCAGTTCAGAAGCGAATACCAGGCTCCCATTCCGCACATGGAGATACAGGGGTTTTTCCCCCATGCGATCTCGCGCCAACAGGAGACGCTGCTGCCGCGAGTCCCAGAGCGCAAAGGCAAACATGCCTCGTAGGTACTGCACACAGTCCAACCCATACTCCTCATACAGATGTAAGATAACTTCGCAATCGCTTCCGGTGCGAAAGATGTGGCCGCGTGATTCCAACTCCGGTCGGAGTTCTCTGAAGTTGTAGATCTCGCCGTTGGCGATTAGAGAGAGTGTCTTATCTTCGTTATAGAGCGGCTGCCACCCGGTTGAAAGATCGATAATGCTGAGCCGCCGCATCGCCAAAGCAACATGAGCCCCCTGGTACAACCCTGCCCCATCAGGCCCACGATGAGTCAGCGCCCCGTTCATACGGAAAAGCTGCTCCTGGTTCCATCTGGTGATAGGTGTTGCGGAAATAATGCCGGCAATCCCGCACATGGCGATTACAACCCCTCGCAGATTTCTATTTCTAGAACGTTCAGTTTACTTTGACGGGAGGGACCGTATGGACCCTGCGATTCAAGTTTGTGTTAACAATTCGTTAAAATCGTCTCGCGCCATAGAATGCGCGTAATACGGCGAGGATGTGCGGCACACAACTTCTATCAAAGATCCAACAACATACGAAGGAGTGTTAGAAGACGACCTCCCGAACAGAGGCGCGGTTAGCCAGAAACCATGCGACGGTTTTGCGGATTCCCTCCTGGAGAGACTGTTCGGCGTGGAAGTTAAAGTAGTCGGCGGCTTTGGCAACATCGAGGCAGCGGCGGGGCTGGCCGTTCGGTCTGGTCCTGTCCCACACCAGCTCGCCCTTGTAGCCGACTTTCTGCATGATCAGAGCGGCCAGATCTCTGATGGATATTTCGTGTCCACTCCCCAGATTCACCGGATCGCTTCGATCGTATAGCTCGGCTGCCTGAAGGATGCCTTCGGCCGCATCCTCGACGTACAGGAACTCCCTCGTCGGCGACCCGTCTCCCCAGAGCGTCACGGTCCGGGCTGCCTGTTCTTTGGCCTCGACACCCTTCCGGATCAGTGCAGGAATGACGTGCGACGTTTCGGGATGGAAGTTATCGCGTGGTCCGTACAGATTGACGGGAAAAAGGACGATAGAATTGAAACCGTACTGAGTCCGGTAGGCCTGGGACTGCACCAGCAGCATCTTCTTCGCCAGCCCATAGGGCGCATTCGTCCCCTCAGGGTAGCCGTCCCATAGCGCCTCTTCTCGAAACGGCACCGGAGTCTGCTTGGGATACGCGCAGATCGTGCCGAGCGCGACGAATTTCCTCACGCCTCGTTGGCGGCCGATCTCCATGAGCTGCGCGCCCATCATCAGGTTATCGTAGAAAAACTTTCCCGCGTTGGCTTGGTTGGCTCCGATCCCGCCCACTCTGCCTGCCAGGTGAATGACGATGTCAGGCCGGGCGTCGTCGTACAGCCGTCGAACCGCCTCCATGGTCACGAGGTCGTAGTCGTGGCTTCGGGGGACGACGACCCGGTCGCAGCCACGCTGCATCAGTTTCTCGACGACACAGGAACCCAGAAACCCGCCGCCGCCTGTTACAACAACCCTCTGATCTCGCCAGACGCGCATAACTCCGCTTTCGGTTGGACTCCCTCGATCCGCTGACGTTCCGCATCCAGATCGGCCTGCACCATCATCCGGACCAAGTCGGGAAACGACACCGTCGGCCGCCAGCCCAGTGTCTTCGCGGCCTTGCTCGCATCTCCGATCAGCACATCGACCTCCGTGAGCCGGTAATAGCGGGGATCGATCTTCACGCAGGGCTTCCAGTCCAGATCGAGAGCGCCGAACGCCAGATCGAGCAGCTCCCGCACAGAATGGGTTTCTCCCGTGGCGATCACATAGTCGTCCGGCTGTTCGGTCTGGAGCATCATCCACATGGCCTGCACATAGTCGCCGGCAAATCCCCAGTCCCGCTTCGCATCCAAATTACCGAGGTAGAGTTCCTGCTGCAGCCCCAGCTTGATCCGGGCCGCCGCCTTGGTGATCTTACGGCTCACGAACGTCTCTCCACGGCGGGGCGACTCATGATTGAACAAAATCCCGTTGCAGGCGAAGAGGTTGTACGCCTCCCGATAATTCACCGTCATCCAATGCGCATACACCTTGGCCACGCCGTAGGGGCTCCGAGGATAGAACGGGGTCGTTTCTCGTTGCGGCATCTCCTGAACCTTGCCGAACATCTCGCTCGACGAAGCCTGATAAAACTTCGGGCGCTGCCCGCTCTCGCGAATGGCTTCAAGCAACCGCAACGTTCCGAGGCCGGTCACTTCCCCTGTGTATTCGGGAATGTCGAAACTCACGCGCACGTGGCTCTGCGCGCCGAGATTGTAGATTTCATCCGGCTGGATCTTGCGAAGGAGCTTATTCAGCGAACTGGCATCGTTGAGATCGCCATACATCAATCGCAGTCTGGCCTGAGGCACATGGGGATCTTCATAGATCTGATCGATGCGGCCCGTATTGAAGGAGCTGGAACGACGGATGACCCCGTAGACCTCGTAACCCTTGCCCAGGAGAAATTCGGCGAGATACGATCCGTCTTGCCCCGTCACTCCGGTGATCAATGCCTTCTTCATTGTGGCACTCCAACATAGCCAAGCATGTCAGTTTTCCACCTCTGTCCGGTGGTCGCTGACGGCGACCGATTCACCACCTGGACTCTACCGCAAACCGCCTTGAGCCATGGCCAAATCGGAATTAAAGTTCTGTTAACGAAACGTTAAATGCTCAAGCCACAGCTGATCTTAGAGCTTGCCGCACGACTGGAGGAAGGTATTCAGCAAAACTTGGTTGTCTTCTTCCAGGTCAATAAATTCTACGCCGATCTGATTCCCTCGAGCCCACTTCACGGCAGCGAGCAGGACATCGATCGGCGGTTTGTCCCATGGAAGCGTCAAGTTCAAGGCCAGTTTCTGGTCTCGTCGAAAACTTTGATCGGTGGTCAGGCGTACTCCTTTGCGGGAAATGTCCACGAGGGTTCCCTCTGCCGATTCCCTGGTCAAGATAGAGAAGAGGATAACGTCCGCTGTGACGGTGACGCGGGACACGTTTCGGCCGTGCGCCATAGGCACCATGGGATTGGGTTCTCCTGTAAAAACGCTATGGTTGAGCATCGCTTACGAAAAGGCGGTCAGCGCCTAAGCGGCCGACTGACCGGCCAACTGTGATTGCACCGCGTCAAGCAAGCCTTTAATCATGAACGGTTTTTGCAACACCTGCCTGGCTCCCAGCAGTTTGGCAATACTGCGTGCGGGTTCCTGGTTTACCGCTCCTGACACGGCAATCACCTTCATGGTGGGATGCCGGAAAACCAACTCTAAGATTTTTGCCGGTGCGTCCGCTTCCGGAAAAAAGATGTCGGTGATCACCAGGTCTGCCGGGCGCGCTTCGTACGAGGACACGGCCTCGTCAGCGGTAGCCGCTTCCGCCACTTCGTATCCGGCCTCTTCGAGCACCGTCCGAAGCAGGACCCGAATGGACTTTTCATCATCGATGACCAGAATCCGCTTCATCTGCACAGCTTCTCGTCTGTCTGTTACTTTCTCCTCTCCATTTGATTAAGTTGTTGCGACAACATCGACGCCGCGAGGTCGCGCGCGGCCTGACAGCATTCCCCGCGAGTCATTTCTGAGCGACAAGATTGTTCACCTCACGACCGGCGGGGCTTCGGAAGCAGACAGACTGAACCGCACAGGTGGCCTTACGGTCGGGCTGGGCAACCAGGTTCACCACGGTGATCAACCGACAATTTGAATGTGGCGTCTTGACTGCGCCGCCCCGACCGGGTGATCGCATGCGCCCTGGACTGCACGGCTTCGGTTCCGCATTTGGGTACGCTGATGTAGAACGTGACCTTGTGTGTGTGGCCGCCATTCGGTGAAGGCGAATCCAGCAACATGCTGTCCCCTTCATAATGGGTCGTGCCCCAGTCTCCCGTCCCCATGAGAACCTCACACCGCGGAGATCCGCTATCTGCGTTCCGTCCGTATGAGTCGTGGGCTCGGTCAGCGTTGCTTTGACCAGGCAGGGTGTCTGCTCATCATTCGCTCCGGAGCTACAGGGAGACACCTCGAGCGAGAGCGCAACCAAAGAGAGAGCAGGTTCCGGTTTGGCCATGGGTGTAATCGGTTCTGTTTTTGCCAGGCACCCCGCAAGCGTCAATAGTACTGCCGCTATAGCGAATGGGGTTCTCATCATGCGCTCCACATTCATCTCACAGAGTCATACGCCATGAAAGACTCACGGCACGGGAATGTTCACTTCATAGCCAAGTTCTATTACCGAGCGATTAACAAAGTCTCAAGCTTGCGTTAGCAGTCCCTGCCCGGACAGGAGCCCGACCGACCTCAACACCATTCGACACATCTAAGGAAGGTCTGATTAATTCAAAATTTCAG
>LVWT01000033.1:64564-94259 GCA_002083405.1 Nitrospira sp. SG-bin2
ATCGAAAACGGGAATTAATCAGACCTTCCCTAACCACATGGATCATTGACGCTCATTCCTTCAAGCAGCGCAGGATGTGTAATCGCTTATTTTTCATGAATAAAAACCAAACGCTGAGGCTTCTGTAACATCTGGAGAGGATAGGTACGGTCTGGAATGGCGGCACACCACGACGAGGGCTTTACATAATGTTGACTCGAACAATTGCGAGACTGATTGCTGGGGCGCTCTTCCTTTCACTTGCGCCCGATGTCCACGCCTACATGGTCGACATCGGCTACGCCGCCCTCCGGAATGAGCTGGCCGCTTCGACCCCCACCGGCGCCGCGGTCCGGGTCGGTCACGTAGAAGCGCCGATCAACGACGTGAGCGGCGGCGCCTCGCCCATCTTCATGCCGGATCCGAGCCATGGGGAATTCAGCGGCAAGACCATCACCGCCATCACTCCCAATCTGTCCGGTAGTTTTTCAGGCCATGCCACGACGGTCGGCACCCTCTTCTACGGGGCGACCGGTTCAATCGCACCCGGCATCACACAAATCAACAGTTACGAAGCCAACCATTGGCTCAGCGGTCTTTACCTGTCCAGCCCCAACCCGAATACGAATGGACAAGCGACCACCAGTCCGGATCGCATCCTCAACCATAGCTGGGTCGGCGGCGGCCAGACCGCCGCCACAGACAGCACGATCCTTCGCCTCGTAGACCGGCAAGCCGCGTTGAACGAGTCCATCCAAGTGGTCGGCCTGACCAATGGACCCGACACATCGCCATTACTGGGTGGCAGCGGATATAACGTGATCGCCGTCGGACGCACCGATGGCTTTCATCAACAAAATTCGGTTGCTGTTGATACGGTCTACAGGCCCGGACGCACTGTCCCCACACTCGTAGCGCCCATGGGTACCACCAGTGCGGCCACGCCGATCGTATCCGCCGCCGCGGCGCTGCTCGTACAGACCGGCCATCAGGGCGAGCTGACTTTGTCCGAAGGCTCCACCACCATCGCCGGAGTCGGCACCGTCTATAACGCAGAGCGATCAGAGACGATCAAAGCCGTCCTCATGGCAGGGGCGGATCGAGAGACCGCCAGTTCCAGCACCACGGCCGACATCACAGACTATCGCAGCGCAGGCCATGAGACAACGAACGGATTAGACAGCCGCTACGGGGCAGGACAAATCAATATTTATAACAGCTATCGCATTCTGGCCGGCGGCGAACAACGAAGCCTGCAGAACGGAGGAGGCGACATTGCCGCTTTCGGGTTCGACCACGGGACAATCGGTGGTCTTAACGGGACCGGACACACCGCCTCCTACTTCTTCAACGCAACCGGCGATGTCACGCTATTTGCCTCCCTGGTCTGGAATCTCGATGTATCAAACGATGCCCTGTTGACCACGCAGTTCTATAACCTCGACCTGGCCTTGTTCGACGTCACAAACAACCAGCTGGTCGCTTCTTCAACCAGCCTCTTGGACAACACGGAGAATCTCTATTTCAATTTGCTGTTGGGCAACCGCTATGAAATGCGGGTGACCACGAACGAGTCCACGAACTTCTCCTGGGACTATGCGCTGGCCTGGCGCATGGACGCGGCGCCCGCTCCCGTCCCAGTCCCCGCCGCCGCCTGGCTGTTTGCCACAGGCACGCTGGGCCTGCTTCCGTTCACGCGACGCCGACCCGTCTCCTCGTGACCCATCTCCACGATCCCGATCCAGACAGCCCGCCGACATAGAGGACTATTGGAAAGACGTTCTCAGACGATCCCTATGAACACCGCAAGCGAGCGGTCAACGCGCACCATGAGTTCGCGGTCCAGCGCCCCGATGCGAGAGCCAATGGTTTTCTGCGGAACCGTGACGATCTTGTCAATCATGATCTGTGAGACTTGCTGGAGGCCGTTGGATGGGGATGGTTCAATGGTTAACCGGAAGAGCGGAGCGTCAAGAATTTCAGTGGTCAACAAGCATATCGTCACGCTGCCAAGGGCGGAGAAGAGATCGGATTGCAGGACGAGGGCGGGGCGGGGCTTGCCGCTGTAGTGACCTTTGGCAGCGGTCGCCCCGTCTTACACGTTGTCCCACGCGGCGATCTCCGAAATGAAGTCAAGAGCCTGTTTTTCCTGGGCCGAGCGAGCGGCTAGCCGCGCCTGTCGACGGCATTCGCCGGCAAACCCCTCGGCGCGCGTATCTGGAACCCATATCTGCACCGGCCGCAACCCCTTTCGACGCAAACGCCGGCGATAGCGGCTTTGTTTCTCTTTCGAGTTCACGTGCGTACGGGTAGACATAGCGTTATCCTCTCTAATCTGTCAGGAATTCCAGAGTACCACATTCAGAGGTAACATGTGACTCAATTTTCCCGGTACCGCTCAACCGGGAAAGAACAATGCGGACTCCCTTCACCATCCAACCCAGGCTGGTAGGCCATGGGAAAACCCATTTTGACTTATGGAGCCGCTACAGACATCGAAGGTTGAGGCAGCACCGAGCAACCGGGGCCGGTTTGCCGGCCAGCCCCGGTTCTCTTGCCTATCTCAGACAGATCGTTTGAGCCCTCCTATGCAATGACGACCGGTGCAATGACGACCGGCCGCTCGTTTCTGGCGCGTCCCCCTTGCCACCGAATACCCATCAGAATGACCAGACCGGTCACGAAAAACACGAACGCCTGAGCGAGCGGGACAGGTGCCGGACTCCCCTCTGTGATGACTTTCCCCTGGAACGAGAACGTGGCCGGATCATCCTTGTGTCGGTCGCCGAACAAGCGTTCCCAGGTCAGAGAGAACTCCAGCGTATCGGGATTGAACGTCCCCGTCGCCATGCCGCCGATGTTCCAGACTTTGAAATGGTCTCCACGGGATACCCCGAAGAACAATGAGGACAGATCGACCGTGATCGACGAGCCATCGATGACAGCGGAGGGAGCCGGCCCGCCATTGAACCCCGACGTAAACAGCGAGTACGTCCGGTCCCCCCTCAAAATCGAAGGGACAAGGTCGCCGATCGGTTGATAGTCATTTATGACGAGTTGCCCGGGCTGATCAAACAAGCGCTCCAGTTTCTTGGAAAACCGGCCGTCATAATCAATGCTGCCGCCGGTCAGCTCCAGTTGTGTGACCAGAACATCAGACGGATCGATGATCGACGCCTCCGAATGAGGCGACCAGAGAGTGATCAACAGAACGGGCAACGGAAGCAGAGTTGAACCGTTGAGACGCATGAGAACCTCCTTGGGTTGAATGTTACAGTGAAAAATGAAACACCGTCGGTTCCAGGCCATACTGTGTAGGCTGTTTCACAGATGCGTTACGGTCCGATCAGGATTATTTTATGTTTGTCTTAAGAATAGGAACATAACTCTACTCGCGGATGACACAAAAACGGGAGAGGGAAACATTAAGACTGCGTTAAATGATTGTTACTTGTTACGGGCTGGAGAGGGTGAACGGCAGGCTGATTTCGGACAAAAAAACCCGCTCCCGGCTTTAGGAAGCTGGGAGCGGGTCATCTGTGAAGTGATTTCGCGCAGTCTCTTTTGGGAGCCGCGCTTCCTTGGATCGTATCAGTTCATCAATCGCCGTCGAATCATAGGAATGAGACTCGCCAAGCCGGACCCGAACAGCCACACCGCCGCCGGCACCGGGACCGGCGCCACTTGCGCCGTCCCCTGCAGCGAAAAGTTTCCACTGGTCAGGACAATTGGGCCTAACACCGGCAGCGTGGTCAGAGTGAGGTTAAACGGATTGGTCCATGCAATATCGAATGCGTTCGACGTTTGGTTGAATGACCCGGTGGCGGTCCCTCCGATATTCAAAGAAGACATCGCCGAGTTAGTATTCATCCAGGACCAGCCGCTGCTGGTCACACCGGCAAAAAGCGACCGAAGATCGGCTGTCATCGTCGAGTCGGTCGTCTGCGCAGTCGGAGCCGGGAGATTCAGCGCCCCGCCGCTGCTGCTGAAGATCGAGAACGTCAGGTGGGAAATCGTAATCGGATCGAAGATGTTCGGCGGCGGCTGAAATTGGTCCATGAGGATTTGCCCATCGGCATTGAACGTGCCGGAAACAGTCCCCAGCACACCGAAGTTCAGACTGATCGACCCGCCGGTGATGTCCAGCTGCGTCACTTCCGCAGCCTGAGCTGGCGCTGTGTAGACCCACAGCACAGACGCCATCAGAAGAGCCATCACGCCCTTCCTGATTTTCGTGCTATTCAGCGTTCTTATCATTATCGAGGTTGCTCCTGATCTAGAACTTGGACGAACCCCTCTTCCCGTGCACCACGATAAAACCTCTGCATACTTTCAATTATGATACCCGAAAGAAACAGATTGCACGGCGATAGCTGGTGGGCAGGCCGAGCTCACAACCAGCCTGCCCACCATTACCCGATCCGCTCAGGGATTCGGGCTGGCATAGAAACCACGGCACTGGCTGTCGTACTCGGCAGCCCGGCCGGCATAGTTCTCATGATCCGGCGCGGACCTGTCCTCGGCCTTGATCGCAAGCATGTAGGCAGGCGCCTCGAATGCCCAGTTGGCCGGAAGGTTCTCGATCACGGTCGTATTCTGCGCGTCGCTGACCATACGGGCGATGAAGGCATCCCGCGTCGCATCGCCGGTCCCGGCGGTCTTGGTGTAGGCCTCCAGGTTGACCCAGAATTCGGACTTGCCGCAACGCAAAGCTTTCAACACGGCCGGGCGAGCCGTCGCCTTGACCGCATCCGCCACTGTCGCATCCACGCCACGGAATCCATTGATGTTCACGACGTGCGAATTAGCAATCGCGGCGGTCGCCGGTGTGATGTAAGCCGGCGAAGCCGTGGCTTCGAACGAATCGATATAGCCGATCTTGCCGAACAGGCCAATGCCTGCGCCGGTGTTGTCCAAGCAGGTCTTCACACCTGAACTTGACGCGCTATAGAAGGCAATATTGTTCGTGGTGGCTGCCCACTCGGCTGCTTCTTCCTTCATCAGCACCTGATCGAAGGTCGCCTTGGAACCTGAACCGAATTCCCGCATGCACAACCGGACGTTGTGCGGGCCTGATGGAACCGCTTGCGTTCCCGCGATGTCGTTCGTCACTGCATAGCCCAGCTCCCGCCAGTCACGAACCTGGCGCGAGAAGATCTGCTCGATTTCTGTCTGGGTCAGGTTCTGCACCGGTCCGATGTTGTTGCCTGCCGAATCCACCCGGCGCACGCTGTTCTGCACCACGATGCTGAAGGGCAACACCATGAGCCTGTTTTCCGTGACGTTCGGGGCCGGATCGGCCGGTTCTGTGCCTGCCGGAGAGGTCTGGCCGAAGGACGTGAACTGGACGTCAGAATAACCGAAATGCATCGGCTGACGCACGAAAGTGGGGGTGGGATAATCGGTCGTCACTGCGCTCGGTGGGTTGGTGCAGGTGGTGTTCTCATTAATGCTGATCGTGACGGTGGACGCCGTGTCCACATCATAGAACGTCTTGTTGACAGGTGCCGTCGTGCCGCAGCCGCTGGTGGCAGGGTTCGTGGCATCGATATAGCCCATGTAACCCTTGCCGTTGTATCTGCCTCTGGAGCGATCGCCTGCCGTCGTGTCGTCGACCGGATAGACGCCGTCGGAGGAGCCACGGGCTGAATAATTGAAGTTGAAGGGCTGGCCGGCAAATGTGCACTGCCAGAGGTGGACGTTGTTGTTCGCGGATCGATAGTGCGTAATCGGTCCGGCCGTATGGTCGCAGACCGAGAGCGGCACTTCGTTGATGAACTGGCGACCGGCGGAGGATCCTCCGGCATACACGTCGATCGCCTCTGCAGTGGATGCCACCCCGGCGAGGCCAAGGACGGCGACCGCGATGGCGGCTAGTTGATTGGTTTTCATTATCGAGACTCCTGTTTGAAGGTAATTAACTGTTGTACCGGTACTCTATCGTTCTCGATCCTCTTAGGCTGCCTTGCGAAAGAGGTTCCGGCGGGCCATGCCGGCGAGGCCGATCAGGCCGCTGCCGAACAGCACCACCGCTGCAGGCACTGGAATTGCCGCAAGCTGGCCGCCGGTGATCTGGAACTGTCCGTTGGCTAAGAGCATCGCTTGCCCCATGCCCATCAACGGATCACCTGTTTCACTGTCGCCCTTGACGATGTAGAGCAACTGATCGAGGTTCGCCGCCATATTCACCAAGAACCCTCCAGCCATTCTCTCGGCCGTTCCGAAGCGGGAGGTATAGGAATTGGAGTTGCCAAAACCCACGACAGCACCATTCTGCCCGGAGATCAGATTCGGCGCATTGGCATCGTTCACGTTTCCTTCCCAACCGAGCGCAGCGGTAAGGGTATTCCCAACAAGACCACCATTGCCCCCGGCCACATTGGTCGAAGAACCAGCCTTCACGGCATACCCACCGGTATTATCATCCGCCTGGACTCCCAGCACTGTGTAGCGGACCGGATAGTCCGGGCTCGCCGGGTTGAGATCCCTGACGCCCGCGGCATTCAGGTAGGCGGATACGTCTACGGTGGTCGTCCCCGTACCCGTCGTGAGCTGATGCATGTCCAGGCCGGTCAGGCTCGAGAGGTTGATCAAGGCTTCCGCCCCTTCGCCGGGTGTCCGGTTTCCATACATCACCAGAACCAGATCACCTTCCGAGAAGGTGAAGGCTTGAGCCGATTGACTCAGCGCGCCCGTTACCATGACCACGGCTCCCGCAAGAGCCAGGACAGCCTTTTTCACTCGATTCATTGACTTCATCACGTATCCTCCTTAACAGTTAACTAACTTCCTGACAGCGCTATCTTTGCCTGGCTTTTCACTTCTTCGCTCCGGCACACCTGGCCGACCGACTGTTGCCCACCTCCCTTCAGACATTTGATAGTTGATGCTCCATGGATCTTGCTTCCAAGAAATCCTGCTCGCTGTGTGTCACGACTTCTTTCTAAAAGTCCGGTGTTACTTCCGGATATGGACTTGATTGGAAGGACGTAAATGTTGTGTTAAGATCCCCGTCCCTACTCCATTGCCGAAGAGAGCTACACACAGGGCGACTCCCCCTACACCCAGCGTGCGACTGTGACGGAGCGCCGTTACAAATGAGGGGGGAGTTTGATTGGGGACGTGTTAAATCTTCGGAATGGCAGGTGGCGGGTCACCTCGACTCCAGACCAATCTTTCCGATGGGCCTTCGAAATCCTTGTCTATACAGGCGGAAAGAACTTCACAATGACCGTGCGATCCATGCCCTCCGGAGGCGGACGGACCTGGGTCACTTTGGAGAGGGCATCGAGGGCGGACTGATCGAAGAGCAGACTGCCGGACGAATTCAGCAGGCGATATTGCAGAACCCGTCCCTGTTCGTCGACGATCAGCTCGCACATCACGGCATATTCGAGATCGTCCGGCAGCGACGGCGGCTGGTGATACTGCGCTTGAATCATCGCCGTCAGAATATCCGAATACCCGGCGAACCGGTTGCGGTTCTTGCCGATGGCAAAGGGATCGGCGCTGACCGGCGGCGGAGCAGGCGCATCCGATGCTTTGGGAGGGGGAGGCGCTTCAGCCTCCTGCGGAGGAGGGGGCGGCGCTTCTTGGGGCTTCGGCTCCGGCTTGGGCGGTTCCGGCTCCGGTTCCGGTTCGGGCTCCGGCTCCTTCTCAGGCGGGGGCGGCGGCTCTTCCTTCTTGAACGCCGTCAGTTTGTACACCTTGATCATATTCTGGCCCCACTCGGTCTGCGAGACCCAATAGAGTCCTGCCCCGATGCCGATGTGGACCAGCCCGACAATGAGCAGCGTCGTGCCGAGCTTACTCTTCTTTTTTTCAAATCCGCGGTAGCCGCTCATCGCTTCAACGCGTCAAATGTGAGGGGTGAGTGGTAAGTGGTGAGTGAAGAACCCATATGGCAAGAGGACCGTATAACTTGGTGAATCCAAGGAACCAGAACAGGACCATACCCAGTGAACCTGTTTCACATTGCTACTCACTACTTACGACTCACCACTTGCGAGTCTCTACGGTTCATTAAACGGCTTCGTCGCGATGGCGAGTTCTTCGACGGGGATGCGCTGCAGAATGTCCAGCACGGCGACGACATGCTTGTATTCGACGCCTGCGTCGCCCCGGAGCACCAGCGGCAACTTGCCGCCTTTCGCCGCTTTCAAATCCCGAATCAGCTTTTCCAGTTCGTTGAGCTTGACCCGCTCTTCATCCATATAGACATCGCCGTTCTTTTTCACCGACAGCGTCGGGGTGCTGCTTTCCATCTCGGTTTCGTGCGGAGTGGATTCCGGCAGCTTCAGCTCGATACCCTGCACCATGGCCGTCGTCGTGATGATGAAGATGACCAACAAAACCCAGGCCAGGTCGAGCAGCGGCGTGATATTGATGTCCGACACCGCGCCGTGTGATTTTTTCGAAAAACGTCTCATGTCTTCACCTTGTCTCGTCTCTTTGGTTCATCTGGTTTGTTTGGTCCATTTGGTTTGCCGATCCGATCAACAAAACAAACAAGACAAACCAGACAAACGAGTCGCCTCACCCCTTACCCATCACGTCCTCAGTGTCCCGTCGCGGCGCCGGACGGCTCGGCTTCCTGGTGGTGCCCGCCGGGGCGATAGTCTTCGAGATCTTCCTGCGCAGAGACAGATCCGTTTTTGTCCCGGAGATACTCGGTCATGAACACGGTTTCGAGATGGGCTGCGAAGTTATCCAATTCCATCGTAATGGTTTTGGTCTTCGTCACGAGGAAGTTGTAGCAAAAGAGGGAGGGGATCGCGACCATCAGACCGGCTACCGTGGCAATCAAGGCCGAGGCCACGCCTGGGGCCATCGTCGTCAATGTCGCTTGCTGGGCCCGCCCGATCCCGGAAAAGGTATCCATCACGCCCCACACCGTCCCGAGCAATCCAATAAAAGGCCCGCCGCTGATGGCGGTGGCCAGCACGATCATGCCGGATTCCAGCCCGACCGCGGCTTCGCCCAGGACCCGCTCCAACGCGATCCGCACGGCGCTCATCCCGTGATGGGGAATTTTCTCGGTCTCGTACTTTTCCTGCTGCGCCTTCAGTTCTTCGCACCCGCCATAGTAGAGGTCATACATGGGGGAACCCTGGAGTTGTTTGTCCTGCCCCTTCCCGAACAGTGCCAGCGGGCCTTTGGCTTTCGAATAGAGGGCCAAGAACGCGGCGTTTCGTTTTTTGGCTTTCCCCAATTGACGGAACTTATTGATGATGACCGTCCAGCTGACGAGTGAAAACAGGAGCAACACCGAGATCGTGATTTTCCCTTCGAGCGTCGCATGACTCAGCGCGAACGCCACACCGCCTGAACTCATATCCATGCTGCCGTATCCTTTCTCGTCAATTGCCCGGCTGAGCCTGTGGTTTCACGTCGACTTGAATCAAGACCCCACGCTTCATTTTCGCAAGATTGAGACTCTTGGACTTGCTATCCTTGCCGTCGCCGCTGGCCACCATTTGCTTGTCGGCCGCGGCGCGCGCCTGCTGCGTAGACGACTCGGTCGTTTTCTCCTGAACCGTTTCCACCGTCTTGGACGCAGTCACGGAGGTGCTCGATGTCGCCGAAGCCGTGGCCGAGACAGTGCCCGTCACGCCGCTCAACCCCCCGCCCAACGATGACCCCCCGGCGCTGGACCCGCCGCTGACACTTCCACCGATGGCAGCCGTGCCCGAGAAGGCGCCCACGAAGGACGTCAAACTGCCTCTGATGGCTCCCTGCACATCAAACTGCACATCACCCTCGATCGTGCCTCCCTGGAGATCGAGGTTGCGGCCCGCAAAGATACGGATGCGCCGCCCTCTAATGCCGGCTGAGGGCACGACGAGATCCCGCCCAGCTCTCAGGTTGATATCGCCGAGCTCCAGCGGAAGCCCTCCCTTGTCGGGGTTCTGCGTGATGAATCGCTCGAAGATTTGCCGGTACACAGGCTCGCGCGCCGCCACCATATCGGCCAGACGGTCTTCAAGTGCACTGGTGTTCCGGCCGAGAAAATTCTGCTTGACGATTTCGCCCTTCAACGCGTCAATCGCCGGCGTGTCGAATTTCGGGAAATTCAACGGGAATTTTGGATCGCTGCCGTGGTGGGTGAAAATGCCGCTGCCGGGAACCAGAAACACCAGGTCCGGACGCCTGTTGCCGTTCTCGTCTCTTCCCTGCTGGATCACGAACCGAATCGACTCGTTTCTTCCCCCGCTCCCGGCATTGATATCGCCGTCCGTGGAATATATGGAGATATTGCCGCCGGTAAGGGTGGCAATCCGGGACTGGAACACATCCACATCGCCGGTCGTCTTGATATCGATGTTGCCGCCCCGGATCGAGAGAATTCCCGAGTTCGGATTCGACCCGAAGGTGCCGACGGTCAGTCTGCCGCCGGTCCCCTGCTCGATCGAGACCAGCGAGGCTTCTACAAGCTGGATCTGCCCATCCACCAGCAGGACGATCATGCCATCGACAATGATCGGCTTCCCCTTGGCCAGTACCGGCGTAAAGGGCCTCCCGTTGATGAGTTGGCCAGGCCGGTCCAAAACTACTGTGCCCTGTGAGATCACCGGCTGGGTGCCATCGAGAACAAGCGGCACCCCATCGATCCTGACCGGCCTGCCATCGACCGTGAGAATATTCGAAACGACCACACCCTGCACCAGCTGATTGGTCGCACTGCCGTCAGGATTCAACGCCGGCTTGGTTCCCAACCCATGAATCCAAATACTGGCGCCGTTGTGGCTCACGATGCGCGTCTGGGTCATCGCAATATCTCGCCCCACACCGATGTCAATCAATCCGGGCGCATTGACTTCACCGAAATCCAGGCTGCGATGCTGAATACCGCGACCGTCTCCTAAATCGAGAGTGCCGGTTCCCTGAACCGGATTACCCGCTGCGTCCAATGACCCGACCCGCACCCTGGCGATACCTCTGCCAAAAAAATCGAGTCCGGTCTCCGTGCAACCGGAGCAGTTCCGGCTGAATCCCATGTTCCCGCCGGCGCTCACCGTGGCGGTGACTCCCTCGTGGACGGACGTCATCAATGTAAACTCTCCGCCCGTTCTGGCCCCGGTAACCGGATCCACGATTATGCCGATATCCCTCCCAGCTTCGACCGTCACTTGTTTCTTGAAGACCGGCGATAAGAGGTCCAGGACCAGTGAGTGGATCCCACCTTCCTCACTCTTGAAGTTCACCGGCTGAACTTGATGCGCGGGATCGATTCCTTCCGGAATCCTCCTTCGTTCGGCTGTAAATCGCGACTCAGGGTAGGCCCCCTGTAACTGCAGAGCGTTCCCGGCGGCGTCATATTGAGGCACCTCCCTTAATATCCCTCCGGATTGAGTGATCACCGGCGCACCTGAGAACTGTGGAATCGAAGGCCACTGCGCCTCGGTGAATTCCGACACGTTCGGCTTCCTACCGAGCGTCGCTAATGACAACTGACTTTCATCCCTGGCAATGAATCGGCCCAGCGAGGGATTTTGCGAAGCCGTGGGGAGGAACAACAACTGCCAACTGCCGGTCCTTTCATCGTCGCCGACGAACACCAGCTTATACCGAGGATCTCTACTGGTCCCGACTTGTCTCACCGCGCCCGCCAAGTCCTGCCTGGCGAAGAAGTTCAACCTTCCTGAGATTGAAGGGAAAAAGTACAGATCCCGCTCAACTACAATCCTGCCCTGAAGCGCCTGCGCATCAAGAGAAGCGGGATAGAATCTTCTGGCAAAGTTAATGCCTCCCGCCGAATTGGCAAGTTCCGGCCTCAAAAAGATATCGCCCTTCGTTGAGAGCAGCGAGACGCTGCTGCCAGGATGAGACGTGATGTAGAAGGCCCCTGTATCGAATAGATCTTCAACTAATCCACGATCCTGCACCAGACCCCAGTAGATATTGCCGGGGGCATTCACGTGAACATCAACCTTATAGGACTCCGTCAACTGTCCCGACTCGTTGATCCTCCCGCCGCCGACGGTAATGTTGCTGTACAGCGGTGCATTCGCGGTACCATCCCATCCGACATGGCCGCCTGTCGGATGCTGCCCTATTCCGGGACCAACATTCGTGCCCACATTGACGATAGCGGTGCCGCTGCCGAGCAGAAAGCCAGGACCAACCTGGGAATTGCCTGCCAAACCACCCAGGAGATTCCGACCCACATTCATGGTCAAATTCCCCAGCCGGTTGAGCCGGATCCCGCTTACTGCATTTGGCTCGAACCGGAACGTTCCGCTGGGAGCGATCAAATCCCGATCGGTCGTGATAGAGATATCCCCGCCTGCAGAAGTTTCAATAACCGGCTGTGCGTTCAGATTGATGCCGGTCTGGATCAAGCGGATGTCTCCGAACAATGTCGGGCTGAGCCCCGCCTCCATTGTGATCGACCCGCCCGATCCGGTGGAGACCGTGGAACCGCGGACCTCAATATGCTGTTGGGCAAATAAATCGTAGTGCCAGCGGTTGCCCGCCGCTTCCTGTCCCCTGGCGCCGTTTTCGATTTTGGTCCCACCGCTGAAAATCAGGTCTTGTCCCGAGCTGAACCGGAGGCGTCCGACCTGACCGGAGGGCAGCACCCAGGACGAGGCCGTGTCAAACTGTCCAGACACCGTAAGATTTCCTCCGCTCGAAACAGACTCGAACCACACCAACGGAGAAGTCGTCACATCGATGTCCTGCAGCATATTCGCCGTAACCAGGTTGCCGGTTCTGATCGGAACAATAGTGGGAAGGCCCATCCCGGGCTGAAAGACGGCGGCCGCCCGTCCGTGCATGATGTCGCCCACGATCAATTGGGCCGCGCCGACGTCGGCGAATCCGTCGGTTCCTCCTGCATGACCGCGTGAGACATCGACGACGGCCCCTGTTTCGACGACCGCTGTTCCATTAGCCAAACTCGCTTCGCCCCGAACGAGGCCGCCGTCGGGCGACGCGGTTCCCGACCCTCTTGCTTCGATCCGGCTGCCGGCTCCTAACGTTACCGAATCCCTCGCCATCAGATTGACGACTCCGGTGCGGCTACCTACCGTGTTGGCCTGAATCGTCCCTGCGTGAGCAATGGCCGGCGCTGAGACGTTGACGGACCCGCCGTCCGCATGAGTCCGGCTGGTGGCTCCCAGCGTGACGCTTTCTGTCGCCACCAATTCGACTCGTCCGTTTCGGCGCACCACGCTGTTCGCCTGGATCAGCCCCGATTGATTGACGACCCGCCCGAACAGACTTACTTGCCCGCCGTCCGCAACCAGATCGTTCAGATTCGTGGCCTGGCCTGTCGGAGCCGTCACCTCAACGAATAATCCGCGGCCGTCGGAACGGTTGCTCAGATAGGCGCTGGCCCCCGCCGCCAGGGCGATATGTCCGCCGTCGCTCCTGATAATGCCGGCATTCTCCACATTGTGCGCGAACAGATACGCCCCGAACGGACCGGCCGTAATCTGCCCTTCATTGCGCACCATGCCGTTCAAAGCCGTCTCTCCCAATCCGAGATGGGTGGAGGCTCCTCCGAACCGGTAATTGCCGGCGAGGAAATCCGCGTCGTTCATGTGCAGCGTCGATGCAATCAGTCCTCCGACGTTGACCTGCGCATTGGCGCCGAACAGGACTCCGTTCGGGTTAAGCAGAAAGACTGTGCCGGTCGCATTCAGCATGCCGTTGATGAGACTCGGCTGCGCATCGAAAATGCGATTGAGCGCGACGCCGCCGACCGGCTGCAGGAAGCTGGTCACCTGGTTGGGCGCAATGTTGAACTGTCCCCAATGGATGATGGCGTGCTGTGACGCCTGTTGAATCGTGACCACATCGGTGCCGAGTCCCGACACGGACGCCTGGCCCGACACCACGGTAGGATCCACCGGATTGGCCGGGCTTTCCGAAACCGAGACGCTCAACAAAACGCTCCCGATCGCCAACGCCGTGACGAGCAGCCGCCGACCCCTCCGCCACTGTCGGAGCGCACGAGCCAAGACGACACCGTCAACTTTGAGATATCCGGTTACTGCGTAAGAGATGTGTTTCATATTCCGCTCCACGCCGTTCAGTAGGCGACCGTCACCATGAAATGGACGAAGGTATCGCCGCGTCTTGTCGTCGTCGCGTCGCGCAACGCCCAGCCCTGATCTATCTTCAAGGCCAGGTTGTACGGCACAAGCTGCGCCCTGATTCCCGCCCCGACGCCTTCCAACCGGAACTGATCCTTCTGCCCGATCGGCGCCTTGGCGATCCACAATTGGGCGACATCATAGAACGCCGCGACTTTCCACTCGATCTTCACCTCGGACGATCGACGCCGCTGCCAGATCATGTCGATCGGAACGTCGATGAGGTTGGGGGTGGTCAATTCAGCCCTGCCGCGCAGCGCATGGTCGGAAATCGCCTCACTTTGCACATACCCGCGCACCGAATCGGCGCCTCCGGCAAAGTACGATTCCGCCGGCACGAGCGGCTCGCTCGCCCATTGTCCATCCGCATGGAGCAACAGATTGAAACCCAAGGGAAGCGCCTGGGGCCGATCCAGCGAGGCCTGCACCACGGCGAATTTTCCGGTCGCCCCACGGCGTTGCCCCGGCTTGTTGAACGGATCGTTCGGGTCCCCGGTAAAATCCTCCTTCTTCCCTCCGGGAAGAATGGGCCAATAGCCCTTGGCCGTCACTGAAAAGAGCGTCACACCGAGGGGATCAGGACGCACCATGGAATAGCCCAGCGAGAGCGGCAGATACTGAATGGGGCTCAGCACCACCGCGGTCCCGAGGTTGCCCGGAAAAGTCGCTTCCGTTTTTTCCAATCGCTTGTAGTCGGCGCCGAACGTCAGTGAATGGGTCGTGGCTCCCCCTTCGAAGATCGGAAAGAAGTAACGGACACCCGCTACAGTCGCGTTCCCCGCCACCGACACATTCCCCGGGCTGATCGCCAACGTACTGCCTCCCAGAATCGAGTTGCTGATGACCTTCGACACATATAGAGCCACCGCATTCTGAGGACCCTTGATCGGCGCGACATAGGTGGCCGAATAGCCCTGAACGGCGCCCCAATCTGTGGGAGTCTGAATCGTCTGGAACGACACGATATGGTCCGCATTCCAGAGATTCGTGTACGATACTTCAGCCGTCAGCCGGTTCGCCGGCGTCGTGAAGGGGCCCTTGTTATCCCCGGTCAACTTGGCGTGGAGCGGCAAGCGGTCTTTGACTTTCAACTCCAGGTTGACGTTGCCCAATTCACCGCCCGGTTTGAGCACCGGCGTCACTTTGAGATCCGGATTGACATTGACGGCATCCAACTCCTTGACCAGCTTTTTTTCTTCGATCAGATTGCCGAGCCTGAGCGACGGCAATTTTTGAAGGATCTGGAAGCGCGGATAATACTGATTGCCGGTGACCCTGATTTGGCCCAATCGCCCTTCGATCACCTGCATGCGCACCGTGCCATCGTCGATCGTCTGTTCCGGAATCGTGACGACAATCGTCGGAAATCCCAGCGCCTGATACGCTTTTTCCAATGTGCCTCGAGCCCGCTCCATATCGGCCATTTGCCTGCCCTGGCCCTTGTACTTTTCCAACGCCTCGTCGATCTTCTCCTGCGAAAGCAGGCTGCTGCCTTCGACGATAAAGGTCTTGACCTCGAATCCGGACATCTCGTTCTGCGCGGCAGCCGGAGGACCCGGTTTCGCCTCGGCAGCCTTGGCTTGATCCGGTTGAACCGCTCCCGCTTGGGCGACGAGCAGACCGGTATCGGTCGACCGCCGGTACGGCTTCTCCGCCCAACCGGTCTCGATCCCTTGCGTCATCAATCCCATGACCACGCATGCCATAACGTTAAGCCGAACAAGTTGGCAGTTCATGCCTCTTCAGCGCCCTCGACCGGCGGCTGTCACGCTTCACGCCGACCATTCCATTTCTTTGCTCGTCCATCGACCGACCGTCAGAACAGTCCCGACTCGGATCGTGCGAGGCAGCGTTCTCTTCGAGGGTGGTCTTCGAATCCGCCGGAGCAGACCCTTGCCTGACTCGAAAAAGAGACCCCTCTGCCCCTGTGCGGGATGCCCTCACCGGCCATCGAATGAAGACCGGGTCCTTCGGTAGTGTGTCTCTGCCAATGGTGTATCGGTGGGCTGTTACGGTCGCGTTACCGAAATATTTGGCTTCTGTTAGTTCTCCGAAAACAGACGATTCGCCTCTTGCGGACTCACCGCACAGCCGTTAGATTGCGCGGCAGTTATCAAAGGAGAGGGATGGTCCATGCCTGTATCTCGGCGTCATGTTTCGTATGCGTTTGCACTGACGTTGTCGTGCTGGTTGATCGCAGACAGTGTGAACGTCTACGTCTCGCATGCGCTGTTGGAGATGCCGCCCCTGGAGCTGGCCGCTGACTCGATCTCTGCTGCTTCCGTTTCGCAAACGCCGCCGTCCGACGCCACGCAGATGGCCAAGGCCATTCTCTCGTCCGGGCTATTCGTCGTTCCCGCCGATCTTTCGGCGCTCGATCCTGACGAAGAACGGCCATCCGCTCCCCCTCCGCCGCCACCGATAGAATTGACAGGCAAGCTGAAGCTGCTCGGAACCGCAATCAGAGACGTCGGTCGCTCATCCGCTGCGATCGAAAATCTTCAGGATCATAAGCAGACCCTCTACTTTCTCCAGGAGACGATCGAAGGATTCGGCCAACTGGCGGTCATCACCCGCGACGGAATCACGATCAAACAGGGCAATCGACAGGGCTATCTGCCGCTGGCCGATGAGTCGGCGAAGCCGGTGCCGATTTCGATTGCTGCGCCTCCCTCGCCCAAACAACCTGCCGCTCCCACGGTCATCGACCGGAGGCAACTGAAGCAGAATCTGTCGGACGTCTCCAAACTTCTGACAGAAGCCCGCGCGATGCCCTACTACGACTTGACGAACAACGGCAAACTGGAAGGGTGGCAGCTCATCGAGATCAAACCGAAAAGCATTCTCGATCAACTGGGCATTCAGCAGCGGGATGTCATGCTCCGGATCAACGGCACTCCCGTCGTCGATCCCGGCACCATGCTGCGACTGCTCCAGGAGATCCAACATGAGCGTCTCGTCAAAGTCGATCTGATCCGTGGAAGCGAGCGACAGACGTTCTCTTACGAAATTCGTTAATGGCTCACCGCTCCATACGCTCCCGTCTAAGGGTGAAGCCCCACGGCTTTATCCATACTCCCTAACAGACGACTGCGGAGATCGAGCAACCCTGGTTCCTATTGTGTCTTCGGCAGAACCCGCCGAAGCGTGTCTTCCTTCGCGAAGGCTTCGGAGGACACCCGCTACACATTCCTCCACAGCCGTACAGCTGTAGCTGCCTGCGCAGGCGGGTGAATTAACCGGAAGTTAATGTGTCGGTAACGAGTCCGTGATGGCGCAAAGGTTATTGTCCCGCCGTCCTTAACTGAAGGGTTCATCTTAATCGTGGAGCTGTCTTTGAAACTTTATCGCCTTCGTCCCGCCCGGCTTGTCGCCGCTTGTGTGGCGCTCTGTTGCCTGTTCACAATACGCCCTGTCTCGGCAGAGTGGTACGTGGCCGGATACGGGGGCCTTTCGTTCGGCGGCAAGCTCTACGATGTGACCATGCCCGATTTCGGCCAGAATGCCGCTCACGCGCAATTCCCATCGGTGCTTAATCCGGTGACCGGCGACGCGGTGAGCCAGAGTTTCAAGACCTCCAACCTCTCACTTGCCAACACCGCCGTCTACGGCGCCAAGGCCGGTTACTTCTTCACCCGGGAAGGGTACTCCTGGCTTGGCCTCGAACTCGATGCCTTTACGTCGAAGCCCGACATCAAGCAGGCCAACCTGTCGACCAGGCAAGAGTTCACGTTTACTCCGGGCACAACCACCGAGTGCCTCGCCGTGGGGACGCGATGCCCTCAGGTGGGTGTCAACAACGGGACCTTGAACGTGCGAGAGTCGTCGTTGCGCGTGGCTACGCTTACGGCGAACGTCATCGCGCGGTACCCGGGCAAATGGTTCCAGCCCTATGTCGGCATCGGCGGAGGCCTCTTCTATTTCACGGGTTCCGGTCAATTTGAAGGCCGGCAATATGCCCCCGGAGTCAATGTGATGGGCGGGCTCAAACTCTTGGCGACGGAGCAATGGGGTCTGTTCGTCGAAGGGCGCTACAATTTTGCCTACGTCAGCAACTTTGATCCGATCTTCGGTTTGAGTGGGAGCTACCGTGCAGTGCATATGGTCGCCGGGGTGTCCTACCAATTTTAAGCTGCTCAGCCCACCACAGTTCCTCCTTCCCGATTACTACACATTCTCGGATCTGGCTCCGTCCTCACACGCAAGACAATTCTTGACCGATGGGGTATCATCCGTCGGCTGGCCCGTTCCCATCATGAGAGATCCCGCAATGACTCGATCCGACCGCCGTGCCGCTGTCCGCCCTCGCCCTGTTTCGTCGACACTCGAGCGCGAGATCAAACTGTCCGTCGATCCCGACTTTCGCCTGCCCCGCCTGCCCGGCACGCCGCTGCCCCGGAAAATTGTGACCTCCACCTACTACGACACCGCCTCGCACGATCTGGCCCACGCAGGCATGACGCTCCGGTATCGAGTCGAACAGGGCAAGAAGGCGTGGCAACTGAAACTTCCGTTGGGCGACGACCGGCAGGAAGTGAAAACCGTCGATCAGCATCAGCTTCCACCGGCGGCCTTTCGCGACCTGCTCGTCCTGCACCTGGGAGAACGGAAACTGACCCCAGTCGCGACCTTACGGGTCTGGCGAACTGTCGTGCTGGTACGGCGCCATCGGACTCCGGCCGCCGAGATCGCACTCGACAGCGTGTCGGTGGTGAAGAACGACTGTGTCATCCAGCGTTTTCGCGAGCTCAAAATCGAGCAGGCCGGTTCTGATGAGGAGCTGCTGCGGGACGTGGAACGGCAGCTGCGGCGGGCCGGCGCTCATGACCATGACGGGCGTCCCAAATTGTTTCGCGCGCTGTCGCTGCCGGCTCCTGCGCCGGAGGCGCCGCCGGCCCCGAAAGCGCCGCCGGCCGACCATGTGAAATGGGCGCTGACACAGCACGTTCGCTGGCTCCTGGCCCATGACCCCGGCACGAGGTTGGGCTCACAGAGCGAGAGCCTGCATCAAATGCGCGTGGCCACAAGACGCTTGCGCGCGGTGCTTCGCGCCGCTCAGCCGATGTTCGTGCCCGAATGGGCCGCTTCGCTGGAGAACGAATTGGCCTGGCTCAGCGAGTTCCTGGGCCAGGCCCGCGATCTCGACGTCCAAATCGCCTACTTCAACGGAGAGTCCGCCCGCTTGGATGCGCGAGACCGCAAGCTGCTGGCGCAGTTCGTTGCTCATCTGCAGACTCAGCGGGAGCGTCTACAACAGGTGGCCTTGAGCGAATTGAAGAGCGCTCGGTATTTCGAACTCATCCGGCGGCTCCGACAGACCGCTCAGGATCCCTCCATCGTGGACACCGCTGTAACGTTGCACGAACTCGCCGAGCGGGAGTTCAGAAAGCTCCGCAAGGCGATCCGCCGCATGGGCCCGTCGCCGAATCACGCCGTACTCCATGCCATCCGCATCAAGACGAAACGCGCCCGCTATGCCGCAGAACTGGCGCTGTGGTCGGTCGGCAAACCCGCCGCTCGCTTTATGAAACAGGCGCGGGCGGTCCAGGATCTCCTGGGAAATTATCAGGACTCCTTCACTGCAGACACCTATATCCGCGCGTTTCTCAAACAGTCGACCGGCGTCCGCGCCGGATTCGCGGCGGGGAGAATGATCGAACGCCAGCGGCAGCGCCGCGACACCCTACAAAAGAACGTGAACGGGTTGCTGAAGACCTTGTTGAAACGAGGCAAGAAAGCCTGGGGCTGAGCGGATACCCTGCGACCTGCGGCTGCGTATCACACCTCACACTTGATGCAGAAAGAAGTGATCGACACAGTAGATATTGCGATCATTGGAGCCGGGGCTGCCGGGCTGGCCGCCGGGATCTTTGCCGGTGAGACGGTCAGCGGGGCTGAGCCGCTGCGGATTGTCATTCTCGATGGAGCCAACAGCATCGGCGCCAAAATTCTCGTATCGGGCGGCGGGCGCTGCAATGTCACGCACGAGGTCGTAACCCCGACCGACTTCTTCGGTAATCGCCGGATCATCAAGAATGTGCTGGCTTCGTTTTCCGTTGAGCAGACAATCGCCTGGTTTGCCTCTCTAGGGGTTGATCTCAAACGCGAAGAAACCGGCAAACTGTTTCCCGTAACCGACAAAGCTCGAACCATTCTCAACGCGCTCGTCGATCGCTGCCGCGAGCTTGGGGTGACCATGTGTCCCCGTCATCGCGTCCACGGCATTGAGCGAGCGACCGGACCCAATGCGGGGTTCCGGATTCATCATGCGCATGGAACCGTCCTGGCGAAACACGTCATCCTGGCCACCGGCGGCCGATCTCTCCCTAAATCAGGCAGCGATGGATTCGGCTATGAGCTGGCGAGACAAATGGGTCACCATGTGACACCGACCGTCCCGGCACTCGTCCCGCTGGTGCTGGATGACCGTATGTTTCACAACAGGCTCTCCGGACTTTCCCACGAGGCCGATCTCGCTACGATCGTGAACGGGAAAACCGTCGACACTCGAACCGGCAGCCTGCTCTGGACCCATTTCGGCATCAGCGGGCCGGTGGTCATGGACGCAAGCCGGTTCTGGTGCCTGGCAAAGGAACGAGGAGAGCCAGCCGAAATCTACGGCAACTTTCTGCCTGGTCAGACCCGAGAACAGATACGGCAGTGGTTCATGGAGGAAATGAAAGACCATCCCCGGCGCTTATTGGTCAACACCCTTGCACAGAAGCTACCTCTTCGCTTTGCCGAATCTCTCGTTCAGTACGCGAAATGCGACAGCCAGGCGGCCGTTGCGCAACTGCCGCGGAAAGACCGAGACCATCTCCTCACTCTGCTCACGAAGTTTCCGTTTCCCGTTGCGCGCGATCGCGGATGGAACTATGCGGAAGTGACCGCCGGCGGTGTGCCGCTTGAAGAGATCAACTTTCGGACGATGGAATCAAAGATTGCGCCGGGTCTGTATCTCGTTGGCGAAATTCTGGACTGCGACGGTCGCATCGGGGGTTTCAACTTCCAATGGGCCTGGGCGGCAGGACGGCTGGCCGGAAGAGCAGCCGCCGGTTTTTGAAACTCCGTCGTGGCGCCATTTCAATAACTCCTCGATCAGAATCAGCCGCACTCATACAATACATCCGGCAAGAATCACGGCGTTACCGCCGCCGGCTGTACGAAGCTGACGTCGGCTACCGCAGCGGTTCGGACCGGTGGATGGTTCCCCTCGTACCTGGTCGGAAAGACATAGAGCCGCTCCCCGACTGAAAACAATAGCTTGTACTCCGTCACCTCATCATCGCGCAGATGCACCCTCAGCAAAGCGGACTCTGCTTGCTTATCGACCCGTGCCCAGTTCACACCAAGCTGTACAGGGACAACATACAGGCCGGCGGCAATCACAGCGAACGAGAGGTACGCCATCGACAGATCGATGCGACAATCCGCCTTGCTCAGCCGCACGACAACAAGTTCCAGAGCTGCGCTAAACAACAGCAGCAACAAGACAACGGACACGACCGACAGAACAATGGCGGCAGCAACAGAATCGAATGTGCTGAGCAATGTGGTGACCGCCAACAGCAGGATGAAGAGCCACGGACCATAATGGACCACGGCTACCGACACCTTGAACCGGGTGCTCGCGGTCAGGTCGCCTGAGTCCTCGATCACAGCGAGGTTCGTCGTGGAGAGGTAGACGAAAAAGAGAATCAGGAGCAGCGGAATCCAGCTCTGACCGAAATAGGTCGCCATCGGGACTTCGTCCAAGATCCATGAGGCCCCGAATTCCGAAAAATACGATCTCGTATAGATCGCTCCTGCGAGATACGCTAACCCGCCGATTCCAGCCAAACCAGCCAATACTTTTGGCGCATTCTCGATAATCCGCCGAGCCCCGTCACGGGCCGATTCGGCATTGTGGCGATCATTGTGCGACATAGCTCACGACCCGGAACACCCCGGCGCGAGACGGTCACTCACGCTCAAGTCGGCTACTGACTCCGCTTACTGATGACCTTGTCTTATGGCTCGCGCAACAATCCGACAATCACTCCTGCCATGACGACGGTCGCGCCCAGAAAGAGGAGAAACGACTTGGTCTCGGGAAGACTGGGCTCACTCGGCGGCGCCCACTCAACGAACAGAGCCAGCGCAATGAGTAGCGCCCCAAGAGCAGCCAACAATTTTCCGCGCAGCGCCATGCCCCGCATGGTACACCTCAACCATGCGGGTTAGGGCTCTTGTTCTTCAATGTCTTCGATCGACTGCTTGAGCGCTGCGACAAATGCATCCGGTTGAGCCAACGCCTGCTCTGTGAGTTGGAACTCAGAGACCAGTACACCAGCCTTATCGACCACGATCAACCGATAACCCTGTTTCACAATGATGCTCTCTTGGGATGTGTCCAACGCGAATCCAGCGAACCAGAATATCGCTCAACAAGGACCCGCTCGATGAGGCGGACTGGCCCGAGCGATGGCCGGAGAGGACGCGATTACCTGCGACAAAAAGACTCTCGACTCTTATATATCTGACACCAAACTTAGGTCAGAATCTTATTCGTGCGGCACTGAGACACACGTTCTAGGTTTTAAAGGCGGCTACGGCCTCTTCTTCTGTATTGCACAGCTGAATGTTATCTCCATACACGCGGGTCAGAAGATGAAAGCCGCTCGCCTCAAGAGCTTCTTTGACCATCCCCTTCGCGGCGGCAATTTTCATTCCCCCTTGAACAGTATTGAGCTGCTTGCACGTGAGAATGAGCACCCGTATGCCCCCGCTGCTGATATAGTCGATATCCGCAAGATTGATGACGACCTTTTTCACCCCCTGGTCCAAGATCTTTTTCATTTCCTGGTTGCCCTGTTCGGCAGTGGTGGCGGAGAGACTCCCCTGCATCTTGACGACGGTGACCCCTGCGTTCTCCCGAGAGGTCACGGTCAACGTGTGTCGGGTTCCTTGCTCCATCATTACGCTCCTTTCCTTGTTGAGGATTGCCATTCTGTCTGAGTTGCGCGACGGATCAACGAGAAGACAGAAACAGCCGCCTCGTCGCAGCTATGACACAGATCATCCGACAATATCAACGTCGCACTCCCACTCGTGTCTTCTGACGTACAGTAACCCAAATCTTAAAAAGTAGATACCCGCTCTCCGCAGCGTTGCATCGCGCATTAGTGCGCCTCTTGTGCCTTCAAGATGGCCTCTTCAAGCGTAGCGGCATGGAGGCTCATAATCATCACCCCGCTCAATTGGAACACCGTACGGACGTGGTCGTTTCCCCCGCAGAGCACCACCCGCCCGCCCTTTTTGATCATGGCCATCGCCGTTTTCAAGATCACCCGCAGCCCGATCGAGGAAATATACTCGATTTGAGAGAGATCAAGCACAATCTGCCTTGCCCCACGCTCGATATGGTCTGCCAGGACACGCTCGACTTCAGGCCCGCCGTTCGTGTCGAACCGGCCCTGTGGAATGACAATCATGACAGACCCGCTCTGACGCGATACGACAGTCATCTCCGCTCTCCTCCGATCTTGGCGTAATCATTGCCGAGGCCGCCCGGCTTCGCACGCTCTGACCCTGACCATATCGGTTCGTCTGATAGGAGCGGGCGCATCAGCTCGCCCGCATATTCATGACAGTTCGTCGAGAAATCACCAAGCCGCGTCGTGAGACCGGCGCGCGGAGCCCGGAGGACCTGAGGCATACTCGTGCAGTACGTCGAGGGTCCGAGGGGCGAGCCCGCCGGCCACAGGCTTGTCGGAACAGCGGATCGGCGATTGCAGCAGAAGTGCTCATGAAGCATGCGGGCTCACCAGCCTCTTTTTCACCGTCAGAACATTGTGGCCTACGGCGCGATGGTACGACACTTCGTCAAACATGGAACGCACCAAGTGAATCCCCAAGCCGCCGATCTCACGCTCATGCAGCAGCAGCGATAAATCCGGCGCCGCCACCGTCAACGGGTTGAAGGGAATGCCGTCGTCCGTAATGGTCAGGATCACGCACCCATCGCGCACGTCGCCTTGCACTTCGATGTGATGTTCTGTCGAATCATTGGGGAAGGCATACTGCACAACATTGTTGAGCAGATCATCCAGCGCCATGTTAAGCGTGGGAATCAGCGGCTTGGCCCCTGCCCATTGCGCCACATACAACTCAAACGCCGCCTGCAGGACAGGAATGGCCGTCAATTGATTGGGTATCGTTTGACGAAAGACTGCCGCCGCGGCATCGGACAGGGCGACCCCGTAATACCGGAGCCCCAACATGGTGATATCGTCCGCCTGCGAGGCGTCGGCGGCAAAGGTCTTGACCGCGTTCATGACCACACTGATGCGATCAGCCACCGAGCCAGCCAGGGATTGGTCAAGGACCGCCTTCAACCGGTCGTTGCCGAACAATTCGCGCCGGACATTATCAGCTTCGGTGACTCCATCGGTGTAGAAGAAGAGCTCATCCCCCGGAGCCAATCGGATCGTGCTTTCCTTGAAAGCAATGCCCGGCATGGGACCGACAAGGGGTCCGTCCTGGGCCGTCAGCCACTCAAACCGTCCATCCCGTCGCTTCAACAGGGGATGATTGTGACCCGCGTTCGTCGTGACAAGCGTGCCGTCGCGGAGATTCAAGATACCCAGATACAGCGTGACAAACATGCAACTCTCATTGTCCGCACTCAGCGCATCGTTGACATGGGTGACGATACTGGCGGGCGAGGGATCCGAGGCCGCTCTGGTCTTCACCATGATTTTGGTCATCGCCATGAACAGGGCGGCAGGAACCCCGTTGCCCGACACATCGCCGATCACAAAACACAACCGATAGTCGTCGACCAGAAAGAAATCATAGAGATCACCCCCGACCTCCATGGCCGGTTCGAGCACAGCATAGAGTTCTATCTCCTTCCGATCCGGAAAGGCCGGAAACACGCTCGGCAGCATACTCCGCTGAATATCCCGGCCGACATTCAGTTCCTCCTGCATGCGGGCTTTCGCGGCCTCAACCAGCGCCAATGAATCAGCCAACCGCGCCTTGGCATCCTCGGCCGCCTGTTCGGCATTCTTCAGGGCCGTAATGTCCGTGGCAATGGCGACGATCCCGCCGTCTTTCGTCCTCCGCTCATTAATCTGGATCCACTCTCCACTGGATTGGTGTTGTATGTACGGCCCTTGGGGATTCCGGTGCATATCGAGGCGCATATGCACCCAGGAATCGACGTTCCCAATGGCTGCGGGGATCTCGCCTCGCTCCGCAATACGGCGAATAATCGATTCGAACGAGTCGCCGGTGCGCACGTGGGCACCGGGTCCGGATACCACTTCGCGATACTTGCGATTACAGATCACCAGACGGTCGTCCGCATCGAAAAGCGAAAACCATTGCGGGACGCTTTCGATGGCCTCGACCATGAGCGCATGTGCGTCGCGGGCCAGACCTGATGCCGTCGTCACGTGCCGGTCGATAATAGCCAGGAGGGTTGAGAGCGACACCGCGACAATCGCAAGCAGGTCAACCTCGATCCCCGGCGGCGGCGTACTGATCGTGACGCCCATAGAGCCGTACGCCGGGATCATCCCGGCGAAGTGGGCACCGGCAAGGGCCAACCCCATCGCGCTGGCCTTTTCAGTTACCCTCCAGCCTCCGTACGAGATGTTCCACGCTCCGAGCAAGATGACAACAATCCCCAACCCCAGAATTACCCCGATCGAGAGCACGAATGGAAGGACGCGAGTTTGGAGACTGAGCGACTGGTGTATCGACGTGACGCTGGCGAAATGGGTCAGGCTGAGGCAGACACCCATCGCCAGACCGCCCAAGACCAGTTGTGTTTGGCTCTGGCCATGGCTCCCGATCAGATACACGGCCACGGTGCCTGCCGCCCCTGCGAAAACAATGGACAGGATAGTGAGCGCATAGTCCTCGGCGCCCGGAGCCGGCGGACAGAACGCCAGGTTGCCGATGAAATGGATTGCCCATATTTCAAGACCGGCGGCGACCCCGCCGATAGACAGCCACCGCCACTTAAGGTGCTCTTGATCAGTCGCACGCATCCGTTCGGCAATGCTGAGAATGACGTAGGCAGCCGCGCCGCCAAGCAGCATCGACGAAAGGGCGAGTAAGGGATCGCAAATGCCAGGCACAGCAAATACTCCGTCAGAACCTTATTCACTGTACGTTATGGAGACCATGCCCAGACCAAAAACGGCGCACAGCTTGTGCGCCGCAGCTTACCTCTTTCCCCTATGAGAAATCACGCGGTCGGAAGAGGGGGCTCTGCGATGGCCGATAAAAGGAAATCCACGGATCACAAGTCAATAGTGACGCCAAACCCCATATCTCTTGATACTCGATAATTCTTCTGCGTTTGAAGCCGTTCTTATAAACTATATCAACGGTGCCTGGGTACCATTCACAATCAGCATCGTCTCCACGAACATACGAAATCATCGCGCCATACAACGGAGAGAGCACATGTCATCAGCGCTAAAATCGATCCGACAGGTGAGCGAAGCATTTTTCCAATACACGCATGTTGACGATATGATTCGTCACACGCTGCGCGCAGCACTTGAAGTGATCGGTGCGGACGCGGGTTCTGTCTTGCTTGCGGATGCTAAATCCAAGCAGTTGATTTTCCATCATGTCATCGGCGAAGTGGCTGAGAGATTACAAGGGACCGGCATTCCTTGGGATAGAGGGATTGCCGGGGCTGTCTTCTCATCCGGCAATCCGGAAGTCATTTCTACCGTTGCGCAGGACGCCCGCCACTTTCAGCTCACCGACATAAGCACAGGATTCCACTCACACGATATGATCGTGGTGCCGCTGAAGCGGCATGGAGGGACTCCCATTGGCGTCATTGAGGTGATCAATAAATCGACGGGGCCGGTCAACCGTGAGGATCTCGATATGTTGGTGGTGATTAGTGCCATTGCCGCAGCTGCCATCGAGCAATCGAAGGCGTTCGAAGCCCTGCGGATGAAGGACGTCCAACTTCAACAGGCCCAAAAAATGGAGGCCATCGGACGGCTGGCCGGAGGGGTGGCCCACGACTTTAATAATCTGCTCACGGTGATTCGGTGTTACAGCGGATTTATCGCAGACGCTGTTGCCCAGAACGAGCCCGTTCGAACACAGATTGAGGAAGTGCTCAAAGCCGCCGATCGTGCGTCCAGCCTGACAGCACAACTATTGGCATTTAGCCGCAAACAAGTGCTCGAATGTCGTCTCGTCAAGCTAGACGACATCATCTCGAAATCGGGCTCGCTGTTACGGCGATTAATCGGCGAGGATATCCAAGTCATTACGCACTTGCAGACCGATCTGGCATGGGTCAAATCCGATCCGACCCAACTGGACCAGGTTTTGATCAATCTCGCCGTGAATGCGCGGGACGCAATGCCTCAGGGCGGAACCCTGACGATCGAAACTGCCGTGACGGAATTGGATGACGCGTTCGTCCGCAATCATCCGGAAATCACTCCGGGAAAGTATGCCAGATTGTCTGTGACGGATACCGGATGCGGCATGGATCAGGAGACGCTTGCAAAGCTGTTTGAGCCGTTCTTTACGACGAAAGAGCCAGGGAAAGGCACTGGACTTGGGCTTTCAATCGTCCATGGGGTTGTAAAACAAAGCGGCGGGCACATTCTAGTTTCCAGCGAGCCGGGACTCGGGACAACATTTACCATCTACCTGCCATGTGCGGAGCCTGAGACGGAAGCGGTCATGTCGGCTCATGCAATGCCGCCGACTGCTTGTGGTTCGGAGACCGTTCTGTTGGTAGAAGATGAAGGATCGGTACGAACACTCGAGTGTGGAATCCTGCAAGCCAGAGGCTATCACGTGCTGACGGCCGAGCATGGGAAAGAAGCTGTACGTATTTGCCAGGAACACGCTGGGCCGATTCATCTTCTTGTGACCGACCTGATCATGCCTCATATGAACGGACGAGAGTTGGCTCGTCAGATCCTCCTGATGCGACCGACGATGAAGGTTCTCTTCGTGTCAGGCTATCCTGACGAAACTCTCACCCGTACCGGTGTGGCACGAAACAGGGATCCCTTCATTCAAAAGCCGTTTGCCTCCGAGGCGTTGTTGGGTACTGTCAGGGCCGTGCTCGACAAACAAAGGGAATCGTAAACTCCCCCCTAGATGGAGGCACCCAACTGGAGAATCTTCAGAACTGGTGGTCAAGTCTTGTTTCGCGCACGGGCGGGCCAATTCCCCGCTTTCATTGCCACGGTAGAAAATACCTAATGATGCATGCTGATGTTTCTTCACAAGGACTGGTGGTATTATCTAATACCTTTTTGCTGCAATAAACCGCTACATCAGTAGTACTATAGACTCGGTCTAGAAAGCTTACTTTCAGTAAGATCCAGGAGGCAGAATAATGGGAACATACTTTGCGCTCATGGATGAGGCTGCCAAGCATGGCAAAGACTATGAGACCCTCGATCAGATCTCCGATGTTCTGCGCAAACTGGAAACATGCACGGCGACACCTGATGAAGTTAAACAGGTGATTGAGGTCTTGAACGGCTTTGAAAAACGAATTGCTGCGTTGGCTAATCAATCGAACCGAGCGGGCGCTATAGAGGATGCCGCTGGAGACCGAGTCAAGGAGGCTTTGGAGCATCTCGAATCCCTGAAGAAAGCGATTCAATCTGTTGCAGGATTTTCTTGGAGTGCTGCTCGTAGGTAATGTTCATGTTTCGTATCTTGCTGTAGCTCATCACGAAGAATTTCCCACGAACTCTCACCCAGCGCACACTGCCATCATCGTTCTTGCCACCGTCAGTTCTCTTCACATCCGTCAAAATAATATCTCTCAGCGCGCCATTTTCCTCGGTCGTGTACCCGGCTGCTAGTCCTTGATAAAGGATTGCCCTGCCAGGTGTTGGAGCATCCTGTTCCGACAGAATGTCTATCCATGCCTCTGTATCACTGAAGGGCACGTCTTTCAATGCTCCACGCCCCATAATTTCATAGAGCCAATTACTCCGGTAACGCAACCAAGCAAATCGCACGTCTAGTTCATTTTCCCAGACGATCCACCTTGCTTGCCGCCCCGCGAAAACAGCTGTCACTACAACCGCCAAGGAGTAACTGGTGACATATCCAATATCGTCATAGATTCGAGCGATGATGCCGTGAAAGCTATATTCCTGGTCACCGTACTCGGCTGCCATCAATCGCACAACGGTTTCCAAAGTCATGGTGTAATGGGTCAGGCCGAAGTTCTGTGCCAAATGAAAAAGCAGGATCCATAACGCATGAAATGGAACGGCGTAGAGAGTGGCCTTCCCTATCTCATCCATCCAGCTCCTGGGAAGCAGATCTCGCGTAAACTTTCCGGAATTGTAAAAAGATCGATAGAGGAAACCAGGCACGGCCAACATCAGATAGATAAGAGTCAGGAAGGCAATGTTCGGCATGGTCTAGAACCGAAGCAGGTATCCAGAGAAAAATGGTTACTATAGCAGGTGAGGCGAAATGTTCAAAGGGAGACGAACACCAAAGACTTGTGGGCAACTAGTGGACTGTAACGGTTAATTCGGTAGTAACTTGGGGCTGTGATTTATCTCTAGCAGGCTGTTGACAAACGAGCCTTTTGAAAC
>LVWT01000034.1 GCA_002083405.1 Nitrospira sp. SG-bin2
GGCGACGTGGCTACCTTCCGGTCCAAGGGCGGATCGTTGGGGTGGAAGTGCACCAGCTACACGAGGCAGGCGGGAACGCCCATCACCATTACCGCGTCTCAAATCCCGAATGACTCAGTCACCTATGCGCGGATGCAGAATGTGTCCGCGACAGCCAGGCTGTTGGGCCGTGCCAGTTCGGGGGCTGGCGATGTTGAGGAACTGTCTGTAGCCGGTGGCTTGGGTTTCTCCGGGACCACCCTGACTCATACCGGCGTTATCCAGACTATCACCGATCGCTACACGACGTACGCCAGCCACACGACAGCCATTCCGGATGACAACTCCATCCCCCAGGTGACCGAAGGGACGGAGGTCATATCGAGGTCGTTCACGCCGTTATCCGCAAGCAGCACCATCAGGATCAGAGTCTCGGTGTTCGGCGGTGGCAGCGCGTCCAACGTGAAGGCTGCTGCCGCCATCTTCAAAGATGGCGCGGCCAATGCAATTGCTGCTTGTTCCCAGGGTGCTGCGGGCACAGCGGTAACGCTCGCGTACAGCTTTGAATACACCGAAGCCTCGGGCTCTACCGCGGCGCGGACTTACAGCCTGCGCGTTGGACCGGACAGCGGCACGTTCTACAGCAACGGTCTATCGACCGGCCGTCTGTATGGCGGGGTCGCCGGCATCACTATGACGATTGAAGAGTACCTGTGATGTCATTGCCCGTCCAAGTCGGCTGTATCAAAACCAGAGGTGGAGCGCGGTCCCATCTTGGCCCTTATCTCTGCGATCTCTCGATCATACTGCTCCCAGAACTGCTGAGACATCTCAGTCTCGGCAAGCCAGTTCTCCCAATCATCCCTGAGGATGGAAACCATGTGGAGATCGAGGAACTTCCCGTCCCTGAATATGTGCTGGCGCAGACATCCGTCCCGGCGCATCCCAAGCTTTTCGTGAATGCGCATGATGGGGTTGTCACCGATCACCTCGCCGTGGAGCTTGTTCAATCCGAGAGTGTCGAAGACGTATCGAATGATCCACTGATCAACGAACGTCCCGACGCCCTTACCGGTCGCGGACTGCTCAGCAATGTAGAAGCCCCAAGAGCAATGTTGGTTGGCGCGATCGATCCGGATAACGGACGCCATTCCGACACCTTGGCCGTCAACTTCGATGATCCAGTACTTGGCGTCATCGCGCGTCAGCGCCTTGGCGAACCAAGCCGCGTGTTCCTCTGGGCCGATAACGTGGTCAGTGAACATGAACTTCCGGACGTGCGGCAGATTCCGCCACTCCCGGAGCTGGTCTCGGTCGCTCTCTACAACCGGACGAAGGGAAATGTTTGCCATGCGTAAATTAATTCTGGCATCGGCCCTTCTGTCAACCCTGTCCCTGCCTGCCCTAGCAGAGGATCCCCCCTGCCTACCTGTAGACCAGCTCGCGGCAAAACTAGCCGCAGAGTTCCGGGAGATAAGCGTAGGGCAGGGCATCGGACAGGATGGGAAGTTCATGCTGGTGATCTTCGCATCCCCGAACGGGGAGACGTGGACGGCTGCGATGGTCAGACCTGACGGGCTGGCCTGCTTTGCGGCGGCTGGTACCGACTGGCAGGAGCGGCATGATCCGGCGCCTGCGGCGGAGGAGGGGTTGTGAGCGACCTCAACGGCGTGTCCGAAGCAATAGGGCAGCTCCGGGCGGATGTCCGGAACCTTGCCCGTACCGTGGAAGCCCTGACGGAGCATGTGGAGGGATTGCGGAAGACATCCTGGACCACCAGGGGATTGATCGCCGGCCTCACCCTCACCGGGGGAGCGATCGGCGGGAAGATTGCGGCACTCTTCGGCGGCTTGCCACCGTCGCAGCATCCCTGATGCCATGACTGCCCCCAAGTGTTCTGACGAAGAGTTCATGCGCTTGTTTCAGACCCTCGGAGCAACAAAGACCGCCGAACATCTCAAGAGTCCCGAGAGGGCTGTCTATGCCCGGAGACGCGGGATCGAGAAGAAGCTGGGCCGTACCCTGACCGCTCCGTCATTCCATGCCCCTGAACATGAGGGCCGTATTCATCGAACCGTGAAGGATGGCGTGATCCTTATTGGATCTGACGCCCACTACTGGCCTGGCATCATCTCGACGGCGCATAGAGCTTTCGTAAGGGCCTGTAAGGAGTTCAAGCCAAGGATTGTTGTGATGAACGGCGACGTGCTAGACGGCGCGTCAATCAGCCGGCACCCGCCAATCGGATGGGAGAGCAGGCCAAGCCTCATTCAAGAAATCGAAACCTGTCAGGAGCGGTTGGAGGAAATCCGCCGCGCTTCGGAGGGCGCCGATCACATTTGGCCCCTCGGAAACCATGATGGACGCTTCTCGCAGAGGCTTGCCATGCAGGCCCCCGAGTACGCGAGAGTCAATGGCACGAAGCTCCGCGATCACTTCCCAGAGTGGGAGCCGTGCTGGTCGGTGTGGTTGAACGAGTCGGTCGTTGTAAAGCACCGGGGCCGGGGCGGGATTCATGCCCCACATAACAATACAGTCAACGCCGGACTCAGCATCGTGACCGGCCACCTGCACAGCCTCAAGGTCACACCTTGGACTGATTACACGGGATCTAGATGGGGAGTTGATACTGGCACACTGGCTCAAGTCTACGGCCCGCAGTTCAATTCCTACATGGAGGATGGTTTTCGCTCGTGGCGGTCGGGCTTTGCAGTGCTGACATTCCACGAAGGCGAATTGCTCTGGCCCGAGTTGGTGCACGTGCGGGACGAAGAGCGCGGAATCGTTGAATTTCGTGGGAAAATCTGGCATGTTTAGCGGACTGACGCACCGCGCCAACGGCGCGCCAGCCCTAACCAGGAAACCGACAGGAGCGGTTCCCATGGCTGATGCCAGCCTATTCAAGGCTTGCTACATCTGCAAGCAGTCCAAGCCTCACGCCGAATTTCGGAGTGTCAGAAAGCGCCGCGATAGCAAGGTGCGGTTGATGCCGTACTGCCTGCCGTGCGAAGCCGAATACAAGAAGCAGCACTACCAAAAGAACAAGGACCACGTTCGAAGGAAGTCGCGCGAGTGGATGAATGATGAGCTTGAGATTGAGGCGGTCGAAGAAGATGCCGAACCAGAGCGTGAATACTTCGTGGACAAGATCGATCTGCCGGAGCTGCGCCGCTACGTCTGCCTTGACCTGGCGAGAATGTGCGGACCCCTCCCCGACAAGACTGTAGACCTCGCGAAGAAGATGGAGGCCTTCCTGCTTGGCAAGGGGCCGCGTGCCGTCAATGAGTAAGCCCATCCCCTACGCCATCCAGACCTTCCCCGGAGAGCAAATCTACCTCCGCACCGGGAACGATGAGCCTCTACCGATCAGCGATATGCAAGCCCTGTTTCTGTCCTTCCAACTGATGGGGTTTGTGCTGGGGAACATGCAAGTGAAGGCGAGAGCGAATGGCCATTGACCCTAAGCACCTCCGAGACCTCGTTATCAAGCCGGCCTGCGAAGCTATCGGGCTGTATTCGCTTGCGGCAGAAGAATTGTTGCTCGGCACGGCCTGTCAGGAGTCCAAGTGCGGGACGTTCCTGAAGCAGCTCGGCAAGGGCCCGGCGCTGGGCATCTTCCAGATGGAGCCGCGCACATACCACGATCACTGGTCGCATTTTCTGGTGGGCAGGGAGCTTGGCCAGAAGGCGGGAGCGATGGCGTATTGGGGATCAACCGACGCACACCCCGCACCGGAGCAGATGATCTGGAATTTGCGGTTCGCTGCAGCGATGTGCCGCATCCATTACTACCGTGTGAAAGACCCGCTTCCGGCAGCCGGTGACATCCCGGCGCAGGCTGCCTACTGGAAGCGGTTCTACAACACCCCGAAAGGGGCCGGGACCGTCGAAGAGTATCTTAACAACTGGAGAAAATTGTCATGAATGACGTTGTTGCCTGGGTTGTCGGCCATGCCGGCGACCTCATTCTGGCGGCGACCGCGACCGTTGCTGCGGCCTCTGCCATCGCGAACCTGACGCCCACCGATGCCGATAACAAGGCCGTCGCTTGGGTTGCCAAGGTCGTGAACTTTCTTGCGTTAAACTGGAAGAAGCCCGCGTGAACTGGCTGGCCCTCATAACCGGCGTCATCAAGCTTGTCTCCGCGCTGGCTGACTACCTGCGGGAGAAGAAGCTGATGGACGCCGGCGAGGCGCAGGCAATTGTGGCAGGCAATGCGGAAACCCTGAAGAGGCTGGAAGATGCGCGCAAGGGCCGGGATGCGATGCAGGCTGGCGACGGCGATAGCGCTGAGTGGGCTGAGCGGGTGCGCCGCAAGTACCAGCGCGACTGATTCGTTCTGCCAAGCCTACCAACCGATCTATTACAGCGTATCAGCCACCCCGGTTGATGTGCAGAAACAGATCGACGCCAACAACGGCGCCTATGAGTGCGCCTGCAACAAGGATTGCCCGCAATGAGCAGCCAATGCCCGGTGTGCGGGGCGGTGATTGCTGATCCGGAGGATTGCGCCAGTTCTAAGGAGATTATCGAGAAAAAGATAAACTCTGTAGAACCCAACCCCTACGAAGGGGCCTACAGCAAATACCCGGTCATAGATAATGCTGTGCTGGCGTTGGTCCGATGATCTGCCTGGCCATCCTCTTTCTGATAGCTCTCGGCGCCATCGCCCTGTCTGGGGTGTTCTGGTGGCTGGAGAAGAACGGGTATATCGGCGGCGGGCCGGGGGTGGAGTGATGGCGTTAACTACTAGTGACTACCGATCTAGTAGTTCAGTCATGCGCCTAGCCCTCCTTATCCTGCTCAGCATAGTGGCGGTGATGGCCCTACTAGCTGCGGCGAAGGAGGGGATTCTGGACCCGGAGACGTGGTGACGGGTGGGGATTTGTGAAGTTTCCTGGAAACCGACGCCAACTAACCATTTGATCCAAAAACCCCTGCAGTCCAGCGCTTGCAGGGCGGGCACGTATAGAATCAAAGACTTAGGGCTGGCAACTCAGCGGTTTCCAGTCCGGTTTCCAAAGGCGATGACCTGGGGCCGCTGGGCAATGTATTCTGCCCACTTTTGGTAGGCGTGCAGGGCGAGCTGCTTGGACCGGGCCGCATAGTCACCTAGCTTCGTTCCTGGGCCTATTGAGTGCCCTGTGATGGCCGCAACCTCAGCGTCGGTGCAGCGGGCCTCTAGGAGCCTCGTGGTAGCCGTCCCGCGCAGATCGTGCCAGTGCAGGTCCTCGTCCCGCAGCGGGCTTCTGGACAGGGCTGTGCGCCACCGGGAGCGCAGGCAACCGACATCGGGAAGCATCAGGGCGCCAGACCTGTCCAGGCCCTCTACAAGCTCATGGAACGGGGGCAGGGCGTAGACCGGGAGGTATACCCAGGCTCCGGTCTTGCCTTGCTGATAGGTGATCCAGCCGTCCTTGTAGGCCGACGATCTCAGGGCCACCAAATCAGACAGGCGCATGGCCGAGAACAAGGCGAACCGGAACGCTTCGATTATGACCGGCGGGAAGGTGGCATAGACGATCGCCTCGTGGTCCTCGGTCCACACAATGTCGTTTCGGCGCTTCCCGGACTTGGCTAGGTGCGGGATGCCCATCGCGTGATTGTAGGAAATGCGGTTGCGTTCGTATGCCCAGCCTAAGAGGCCCTTCAGGCTGTCTATCAGCTTGTCGGCCTTGTCCGGGGTCTCCGCGAACTGGTCCCGCAGCTCATAGAAGTCGCCGCGGCACTCCCGGTCGTTAAGGTCGTCAATGGTCAGCCAGTCCAGCTCGTCCTCAAGGATGCCCAGGTAGTATTTGCGGTTGGCCTGCCACCGGGCCGACAACTTGGAGAACTCTGGGGATCTGACGTAAAGCTCGGCAATCTGCCGAATGGCCCCGTGCTGCTTCATCTTGACTTTCCGGGCGCGGGTCCGGTCGTAGGTGTATTCTTTCACCGTGCCGTCAGCCAGCCGCTTGCGCACGGTCTTTACGCGCTCGCCAAGCTGCTTTTCTGGCTTCTCTGTCATTGACCTTGACCTTGATCCCCCGCTCCCGGTCCAGTGCGTCGTCCAGGGCTTTCACATCCCATAGCCGCCTGCGGATTCTCGTCAAGGGGAACGGAGCGGGAAACGTGCCGGCGCGGACCTCCCGGTCAAAGGCGTTCGGTGACAGCCCGACATAGGCTGCGGCCTTCTCGCGATCAAGTAGGCGCCGCAGTTCCATCTTCACCTCTGCTCTTGTGGTGGGGTGGGAGCATCCACATGCTCATGCGCCGTATGGCCCTCTCGGACCTTCAGAGACTTGGTTTCCTCGTCAATTTCATAGGTCTCATTGAACTGCGCCTCGGTGATCGAATATGGCATCCAATGTGACAGATAGTGATAGACGGTTGCGCCGCACTCCTCACAAACGTCCTTCATGAACTTACCGTATTGGTCGTCGGCGCTGACCTCCAGCATGAGCGTGGCCTCGCAGCACGGAAAGACTCCACAGATCATCCCACTCCTCCTACGGCCTCAATCCCACACACTCAGCCACCAGTGTCAGTATCACCCCGATACAGATGAGAAGGGCTACGAACCAGATGGGCGGTTTCATCTCACTCCCTCGTGGCTGGCTGCTGGGCGGCGGTGCGGAGGGCTGCGTCCACGCGGTCTTTCGGCAGCCACAGGACCAGGGCGATGGTCTTGCAGCCGTCAGGGTTCATGATGTCGGCGGGCGTGATGGCATCGGTGTAGAACGTCAACTTCGTTCCGTGCTTGGTCAGGTCGGCATTCAGGTCGCCGTGCATCAGGTTCTGGAAACGAACATGCTCGTCACCCACCGCCAAGATCAGCTCGGACATCTTCATGGTTCTTGCTCCAGCGCCCCCGCAGCGGCAACCGCGCTTGCGAAAGATTCGGATATGGCGCGCACCAGATCGTTGCAAGCTACAGACCATCCGCTGTTGGCTAAGCTGCGTTCAAAATCACGAACCAAAGCGCCAGCTCTCTCTTGTGCGCCAGCATCCCCCGCCACGTCGGGCACGTAGGTAGCGAGCGCGGTGCGGAAGGCGCTCTCTGCCTCTGCGCAGCGCCGCGTGGCGCCCGCTAGATCATGCTCGCAGTAGTGCCAGTCGTCGGTTGCCTTCACCCACGCCTCAGCAAGCCTCAACAGTTCTTCTCTCCCGGTCATCGGTGGGATTCCTCATACTTGCGGCGGTGCGGGGACTTCTGCCAAAGCTCTGATGCAATGGCCTTCATGTTGATCTTGTACTTGCGCTCGAATGCAGATTCTCCGATCTGGTGCTGCTCGGCATGGTGTACCCTGCAGAGTGGCAGGGTCCAGTTATCCCCCGGCTTGAGGGAGGCCCCGCCATCCGTTCCTGTGCGGACGTGAGCGCATTCAATCCCGCCGCTGCATAAGGTGGCGTGGTCTATCGCGCACCAATGGCCCCTGATCCACTGACAATGCTGCGGACACCGTATCTGCGGCGCCTCGCGCACGCCTAGCTTCTGTGGCTTCCTGCGTTTCGGGATCAAGAGCGCACCTCTGCCATCTGGCCAGTGGCGGCCCTATAGTTGCTCTCTAGTGAGTCCCATTTATCAGCCGCCTTCTGAGATGTATCGAGCAGAGAGCGTGACTGGACCCCACACATCCGGCGCACCAAGTGCGCGGCGTCCTCTTCATCGCATTCGCTGCGACCCTCGCTGATCCAATCGCGGAACCGTCTGTCGGTGCAGAGAATCCCAGCGCGCTGAGCCCGCGTGTACTGGCTCCAAGGTTTGTGCGGCTTCTCGGGATCCTTCTGCACATTCATGAGGGCCACGCCGACCCAGGTCTCCCGTCCGGGGACTGGATACCCGAGCCGGCGAAACACCTCCTCTTGCTGCTCCAGGGGCACTTCGAGTACCAATTGCAGACAGTTCCTCGTGGGGACTGGTTTGTAGGTGGACCAAACCGCCTTGATCGCAGCTAAGTCGCTCATGACAAATGACCCCATAGTTTTCCGATTTTGATGCGACGAATATTCGTGTGGCTTACCCCGTAAATCCGACCAAGAGGCCGATTGCCCAGAGGGGAGGTGCGTATGGCAATGATGTCCGACGCCGTAAGTTTCGCGCGACCATTCTTCTCGCCCTGGCGTATCTCTGGATTGATGCGCGCAGGATGGCGGTCCCCGCGGCAGGTAGCCCACGGCTTGGTGTAACGGCCGTTGCGCAGCCCGCGCGGTTGGTTCCCGCGACCCTTGCTCTCCTTGTCGCGAGCATTGTCAAGCGGCGTACCGAGAAATAGATGATCGGGATTGACGCAAGATGTCACATCGCATTTGTGCAGGACATGCAATCCATCCGGGATTGGCCCTCGGTAGATTGTCCATGCCGCGCGATGTGCTCTCCACCCACGACCGAGCATCCGAAACTGGCCGTATCCCCTTGTGCTGCTCCCTCCGGTCCATAGCCAGCAGCCGCATTCGGTCACTGGCATGATAAAAGACTCAAACCGTTCCTTGATTGGCCTGCTGTCGGTCATGGCTCACCAGGGAATGTCGTCTTCGTCCTGCCGCGGACGCTCTCGATTGGTCGTCTTGCCCTTGCCCTCTCGTTCCTGGAATGACAGGGAGAGAAATTTGCCATTCTGCCCCTCCTTCTTCCAAGCCTTGATCCAGACGGGCTTGCCGTTGACCATGCCCTTGCCGTTCCAATCGGCGTGGGTGTCCTTCTCCTTCCTGTCGTTCACGAACAGGACGCCGGAGTTGTCGCGTTCTTCCTTCATGCTGCTTCCTTTGCTCGGCTGTAAATCATCGCAATGCGGTCAACGATATCCTGCCGGCCCTGTTTGACCGCCTTCGCCTGAATGCTCGCCATGGCAAGCTCGTTCTCGTTCCACATCTTCTCGTAGCCGTAGTGATCTGCGGCGTTCTGGAACATGTCCAACCACGCCGTGACCGTCTCCACCGGGTGCGCCTCGCCATCTGGATAGATGAGGTTGATGACACCAGCGGACTTCGGGGCCGGCTCTGTCTGCGGCTTCGCTTCCTTGAAGTCGTCCGCTTCCTCTTCGGAGTAGACAAACCCTGCCAAGCCAACGAGCTTGAGGATCACGCGGTCCTTGGCCCGCTTCTCGGCCATGGCATATGGATAGGCGTTCTTGTTGTTGCTGGGCGCGGCTTCACCGAAGGACCACTCCGACCGCTCGACCCCCATGTGGCCGGTAACGCAGATCACGGCGATCTTGTCGGCGGTCTTGGCCTCCACGATCTGCGGGGCGTCAAACCGGATACCAGCCTTGGCCGCGATGATCTCGCAGTAGCGGTGATACATCACGAACGTGCCGTGGCAATCCCACAGGGCCTCTTTTGGGTCCAGCTCGTAGGTCTTGAGAATGTCGGCAATGTGCTTGGCGACTGGTTTAGGCATTCAGGGCCTCCAATGCCATTTCTTAGTGGCGTCATTCCATCGATAATCCGAAAAGTCCGGAGCGAAGAGCCGCACGGCATCGTGCTTGTCACGAACCCTGCTCAGCAAGTGGCGCACGGCCTTAGCCGAACGGACCAGCGACGCAAGCTCCGTCTCCGCTTCCTCCATCGTCACGGGGTATTGAACGAACCTCTTGGGCGAGACGTAGAGCAGGGAACCGGCGTCCTTGTTCCGGGCCTTCATATACATGCCCAGCTGGGCAACGTGATCCGGCCTTGGCTTCGAGGGGATAGCGAGAGTTGTCTTGAGGTCGTCGATCTGCTCGGGCCATTCAAAATCCAGATACCCGATGACAGGAACCTCGATGCCGTCGATCCACCACTCGCACTTGACTTGGAACAGCGGCTTGAGCGGACCAATACGTTGCTTGTATGCCTCGCAGGCTTGCGCCAGCATCGGTTCGATATGCTGCTTGGCTTCCTCGATTTCGTCCGACAGTTCGCCCTGCGCCTCAATCAAGAAGGCATTTCTGGCGCGTTCCTTGTAGTCGGCGGCGCCGTGCAGGGCGGAATGCAATCCAGCTTCAACCGCCTTGCCGAGCCAGGCCCTTGGCCCCGCAGCATCCCGCCAGCCGAACAGATATTTCCCGCACCACATAGCGGGGTTGCTCTGGTAAGTGATCAGCGATGACGGCGACAGGTGCCGGATGTTATGCTTGGCGAATGGATTCACCGGCCAACTCCTTCCCGATCTGCGCCAGCTCCCGGC
>LVWT01000035.1 GCA_002083405.1 Nitrospira sp. SG-bin2
AGAGCCTCAAGGAAACCCTCGATACGCTCGGCGGCTAACGGATTGTTCAGCGTTCATTGAAAAGGCCTTTGGCTTTCCGGCCAAGGGCCTTTCTCATTTCCGATTCACATAGATTGCCAGGCAAGCCAGACCGGTAGCCACTGCCACGACGATCCCTAACATAGTCAGCGTCGCGATGGCCTCAGCCATGTCTCGCATCTCCTTACCGATGCGACTGATACTAGCATGCGGACATGACCTAGTTCTCTCGCGTGGGTTCAGCTCCTTTGGTGGGCTGGCGCGGTACTCGCAGAATCGCTTCCTGGAAGCGATCGCGGAGGCGTAGGGTCATGGCCCGACGCGTCGCACGAGTCAACGAGTACCATCGGAGCGGCCCGGCAAAAGTGATGGTAGGGGGCGGAACATTACGTCGTACCGCAGGATGCCGGAACTCATCGCCTTCAGATGTGCGCCGAGATTGTGGTTGAGCACAAAGCCGGCTCCAGGAACTCGATTCTTGTGCTTCGGCATGTTGTCGAGCCGTATGGTGCCATTTCATGATCGAATTCCATCCGTCGTAAGTCTCCACACGCGTATCGGTGGCCTGCTCCTGTGAACGTCTAGTTTCTCGCGCTCACCTTTGATACACCGGCGATGAGAGGGCCTCACCAGCTGGTGGTGGGGGTAAGGCCCTCTCACCAAGGCAGGCAGAGGACGGCAGGACAGCGATTACGACCCTTCAATCATAATTTGCCGGGGCTTCGCCTCTTCTCGCTTGGGGAACGAAATGGTCAGCAGGCCATGCTTGTGTGTGGCAGAGGCCTTGTTCTGATCGACGAAGGTCGGTAGCCGGAAGAGCCTCGTGAACTGCCCTTCGGCAATCTCACGCAGGTGGTATTTCTGTGATTCTGAAGTGTCTCCGGTTCGCTCGCCTTTCACGGTGAGCACCTGGTTGGTCACTTCTAAGGTGATATCTTTGGGCTCCCAACCGGGCAACGCCATCTGGAGGTAAAAGCCGTTCTCGTTTTCCCAGACATTGCAGGCCGGAGCCCAGTTGTTGGATGTGCCGAAGGCACGCAAGGCTTCGTCGAGAAGCCGGTCAATTTGGTGATCAAAACCATCGGTTCGAATAGACGACATGACACTCGGTACATAGCTGTTCATAACGGTCCCTCCTCCTCTCTACGAGAGGTCTTGTTATGGGTTAAGGGTTAAAATAGTGGATCGGGGCAGGCCAAACAGGGGTCGGGGCATCTCTGCCGCCGTTACTCCAACAGTGTTGGCCCTTCACCAATCCAGCTGTTAAGTATCAGCAACGGTCAGAAAGATAATTACAGCGACCTTGAAGTCAAGAGGGGGCGGAATCCATCACAAGAACTGATCAGATGGCGGTTTATTATCACATCGTTATGAGGCGCCAGAGGCCCGAAATGAGGCCAAGACGAGCGTCGGGAATAGGTGACGGGGTTGCCGAGGGCCTGCACGAAGGCCTTCGGTTTCTTGACCGAAGGCCTTCGTGTTTGTGACTCAGGAGATCCCCGCTAGGTCTCACTGTTTCTTTCGGTTGAGCAGGTTGCCGGATCGTACCTGGCACGCGAGCACGTCGCAGATCACCCTGGTGGCCATGAGACTGGTAATCTCCGCCGCGTCGTAGGGCGGCGAACATTCCACGATCTCCATGCCTGCCAGCGGTTTTGTGTCGGCGATGATCTGGAGGAACTTCAGCACTTCACGCGGTAAGAACCCGCCCGGCTCCGGCCAGCCGGTGCCCGGCACGAACGCGGCATCCAGGCAATCCACGTCGAAGCTCAACCAGACTGCATCCACACCATCAAACGCCACTTCGAGCGCCTGCTTCGCGGCATTCTCAATGCCCATTTCCACGCAGTCGGTCACGGTCATGATGCTGGTCTGGCGTTCACGGCCCGACTTCACACCGGGCCTGGGCGCTTGCCACCCGCCGATGCCGATCTGCACCAGATTCTTGGCCGGCACATTGGGAATGTTCGTCGCGTGAAACCAGGGCGTGGTGTGCATGCGTTCATCGAGATCGGTCTCCTGTGTGTCTACATGCCGGTCGAAGTGCAGGATGCCGAGCTTCTTACCGCCCATATTCTGCGCCACGCCCCGTACGGTCGCGAAGCCCAGGGAATGGTCTCCGCCGAGCACGACGGGAAACGCGCCGCTGGCATAGACATGTCCGACGCCCTTTGTGACCTGATCGAAGGTCTTTTCGATGTTGCCGGGAATCGTAAAGACGTCGCCGAGATCGCAGATGGAGATGGATTCCCGCAGATCTACGCCCAGCTCAAAGCTGTACGTTCCGTATAACGCCGAAATCTTGCGAATGCCCTGAGGCCCGAACCTGGTGCCGGCGCGATAGGTCGTCCCGCCATCGAACGGCGCGCCAAGAATCGCGACATCGTACTGGCCGCACTTGTGAACATCTTCCACATACGGAGCCTTGATAAAGGTGTTGATGCCGGCGAAATGCGGCAGTTCTCCGCGGCTGAACGTGGGAATGCGGCGGTCTTTGATGGAATCGGCGCCCTGCAGGCCCAGTTCCAGGCCCCGGGCGATTTCTTCTTCATACTTCGTGGTGGGCAAGAGCGCCTCCGCTTCGACTGCGAACTTCGCCTCCGGCCCGTACTTGTCGTGCAGGGGAACCTTGCCTTGATATGTCCTCTTCTTCGCCATCGGTGCTCCTTTCTACATGATGAATGGATGCTGACTCTGTGTAACACTCTCTGTTGCGACGCGAAACTGACGGTTCATTTTTGACTCGGTTCTGACTCCCCCGGATGTAGCAATAGGTTGTTCCTTGTCGGTTTGCCGAAGAGCACATACAGGGTGGTCATCCCCATGATACTGCCGAGGACCAGCGGGACGGCCCACAACTGCCACCAGGGGGCGTCGGGCGATATCGCATAGGGGCGCGGCCAGGCGATGTTGACGAATTCAAATACGGACCAGAGAAACGCTGCCGTATTGATCAGTAATCCCCAGGCGCCCAGCTTCAATTCACCCAATGAGGGATCCCAGCGCCCTGTGAGGCGGGTGTAGAGTCCCACTCCGGTGGTCATCGCAAACATGGCGTACAACCCGCCTGTCCCGAAGGCCAGGACCGTGGCGACCGCTTCATCGTTGAGCCCGAAGAGCAATCCAAGCGTGGCCAACAGCACCGTGAACAGCACGGCATTGTGCGGAGCTCCGGCCGCGGTGACCCGGCTGAGGACGGCGGGCATGCTGCCTTCACGTGCCATGGAAAACACGATGCGGGAGGTGTACTGCACCATCGACGACCCGCAGGCCAGGAACGCGATCATGACGATCGCCAGAAAGGGAGTCTCCGCCCAGGCGCCAAAGTTGTCGACGATCACGGGTGTGACGGGATCGGAGGCCGCGCTCGTGTGGCGCAAGGTGTCAGGGTTGAAGCTCAGGGTGAGCGCGGCAGAGTTGAACAGCACCACGCTTCCCACCATACAGAGGGATAAAAAGATCGCGCGAGGCACCATCCGCTTGGGCTCACAGGTTTCTTCGGCGATGGTCGAGCAGGCATCGAAGCCGATGAACGCCCAACCGGAAATCGCCAGCGCCGCCAGAAAGGCCGCGGTCTGGCCGGGGGCGGTGCCCGTTCCGAGGTGCGCAAACAGTTCGGTGAATCCATGCTGCCGGAAAAAGAAGAACAGCAGCAGCGCGACACCGAATGAGCCGATGATTTCCGCGTAGACACCCAGGGAGATCAGGAACTTAAATACGGAGACATGGACCAGGTTGAGAACGGTGCAGACCAGCATGAATACCGCGCCCCAGATCACGAGACTGACTCCGGTTCCACCTCCGGATCCGAAGAAAATCGCCAGCCAGACCCCGCCGGTGTAGGCGGTCGTGGTGAGCATCGCGATCGTGGAGCTGACGTAGATGGCCCCGGCATAGGTCCCGGCGGTGGCGCCTCCCAGCTGCCTCGCCCATTTGTACGCGCCTCCCGCGATCGGAATCTGCGAGGACAGCTCCGCATACACGGTCGCCACCAGCATTTGCATCACCAGGCAGAGCGCCAGCGCGGGAAACCAGCCGCCGCCTGTCACGACCGTCTGCACGCCGATGATGGCGTACAGCCCGGCCACCGGTGAAACGGTCGCAAAGCCGATGGTGAGGCTGTTCCAGAGACTGAGGCTGCGGTGGAGTGTTCCGGGAGCACCCGTCGCGGCAACGGAGGCAAGCGTATCCGGACCATCCGTCATTCGCATGGCAGACCTCCCTGACTTGGCAGCAGATCTGACTGTCCGGTACGGATAGAACTATGGAATTGAGATGCGGATTGGAGATGCATAACGAAGCCTCCTTGCCGAGCGGGTTAAGTTCCGAAAGGGCCATGTACCTGCGTACATGATCTCCCGGGCTTTTATCCCTCCGTGGAGCCTCGTCATGCGAGACCGGAAACTCTTGGACCAGACACTTCCCGTAAAAGAAGCCGGAACCCTAGTTTCCCCTTAGGCGAGAATGTACGGTTTTGCAGTGGCAAAGTCAAGAAGATGATGAGGGAGTCAGTAGGGGGAGTGGATTCCTATAGGCTAAACGCTTGTTGAACTGGGAGCGTTATCCTCCGGCGAAGACCGGGCGAAACCCCGCCTCGGTGAGAATACGGGCAACCGCGTCACGCTGATCTCCTTGGATCTCGATCCGGCCTTCTTTGACCGTTCCTCCTGCGCCACAGACCTTCTGCATCTGTTTGGCGAGGAGTTCTTTCTCCGCCTGGCCAATTCCGACAAACCCTGTGACCACCGTGACGGTCTTTCCGCCGCGGTGCGCTGTCTGGCGAAGTATATCCACGCGCCCGCGACCCTTCTTGGGCGCGGCGGATAGGGACGCATTCTCGTCGCCAGGTTCCCTGGGGGAAGCTGCTGGTCGGGGCGCCTGCTTCAGCGCGGCGAATGGACTGGCCCACTTGACCGGCCCACCGTCGATGGGAAGGCGTTTCTTGTCTTTCATATGGGACCAACTTTTGGACGAAGGCTACTCTGACGAGAGGCATTCGACAAGTGGTTTCGTGGCAAAGGCAGACAAGAGACAGATATGCGGATATTTTCAGCAGGGAGGCGTCGGTGATGGAGCGGGATCGACCGCGAGTCTTTTCTGATGCTGGATCGCTTATGCCTTACCTGTTTTGGATCATTGGTAGTTCGCGTGACTCCTCGGCGGCGTGCTGAATCCGCAAGCGTTCGAGGCGCGAGGCTTCGAACACATTGTGGAGCATGTCGTCCGCCACTTGGGTCAGCTGCGCCGCCGCATCCTTCATGTCCGCGTGCTCGACCGCACGCGAGAGCACTTCGGCCTTGGTGGCGCCCTTCTTCTGGCCCATGAACGGTTTGAGGAGGAGATAGGCCACGTCTCGGATCGGCATATGCCGCAAGAAACGGCGGAGGAGCTGAAAGGTCTGGAGGGGATAATGGAGGATCTTATAGAGAAAGAGCTTCTTAATGCCTGCTTGGCGCACGCGATTGATCGTTTCGCCTGAGAGACAGGTCGGATCGACTTCCGAACACTTAAAATATTTGTACCAATCCCTGGATTCGTTCACCAGCCCGCGTTTCACATATTCCTGCCACAAGGGTGTGCCCCGATAGACACAGAGCCGATTGAACCCGAAGGTGTCGAGCGGGAGCGCCGACGCGAAGTCGAAGGTTGCCTCCATGTCCTCGACCGTTTCGTCGGGATTTCCTACCGTAAAGAATCCGTGGACGATTTCAATGCCGGCTTTCTTCGCGTTCTTGACGGCGGTCGTGACCTGGTCCAGCGTCTGTTCCTTCTTCAGTCGATCGAGAATCTTCTGGCTGCCGCTCTCGATGCCGAACATCATGGCGCGGCAATTGGCCTTCGCCATGGCGGGGAAGAGATGCTGGGCGACCGAATCGACGCGCCCCTCGATGCCCCATCGGATCGTCAGTTTTTCTTCCATGATGCCGTTGCAAATCGCCTCGATCCGCTTGGGCTGCAGCAGGAAATGATCGTCAACAAATCCGACGGATTTATAGCCGAGCGCTTCGAGATGCTTCATCTCCGCGACCACATGCTGCGGGCTCCTGGCTCGCCACTTCCCTTCGTTGAAGATCGGGATGTCACAGAAGATGCAGGGCCAGGGACAGCCCCGGGAAGTCTGCATCGTTGTGAATCGGTCCATTGAGAGCACCACCGGCACGTCCAACGGCATGGACTCGACATAGTCGAGTTTCAGGCTCTCGCGATCCGGGAAGGGCCACTGATCCAATTGCCGCTCCATTGCGCGGTTGGGATTTTGGACGACCTGCCCGTTCTTCATCCACGTCAGACTTGCGACCGCTTGCGGGTTCTCGAAATTCGCAAGGAGATCGAGCAATAACTGCTCCCCGTCGCCGCGACACACAAAATCGACTTCGGGACATTGCAGTTTCACCAGGGAGGCATTCAGGCTGGCGAACACACCGCCGAATGCGAGCTTCACGTTCTGATTGGTCGCACGGATCTCCCGCGCGAGGATCTTGGCGTAGGGATAGCTGGTGGTGCTGAGAAAGCTGAGACCGACGAGCGCCGGTTGTTCCCGGTTGATCCGGTCGATGATGACAGGGTTCGGGGTGTCGGGGTTCGCCTGATCGAACAGCACACATTCGTGCCCCGCCTGCTTGATGACGGACGACAGCGACATGATGCCGATGGGCGGGAACCCCATCACGCGAATATTGCCGTTGGTGGCGCGTGTTTTAGCCGGAAGCGCGTAGAACTGTGGATCGCGGACGTGGATGAGGAAAACTCGCAGACAGACTCCTTGATCGGAACTCGATCAAAACCGGAGAGAATGTTGACTGAGTGAGTACGTGAAAAAAACTGGAGGAGCAACCGAGTGGGATGAATGACTGGGTGCAACGTACCATGCGTAGGCCTCCCTGTCAACGACGCAGTGGCAGGCCGCGTGCAGCAGCACTCGAGGCGTCACTCCGATCGGTGAGGTTGAATCGCTTCGACGGACCGAGTGGCTACGGGTTGTTCAGTGGAATCTGGATGCTAATTGCGCCGGCAAGATCGCCCTCTCGGGCGCCCTCTCGAAGATAGCCGGAGATATCCAGCATTCCTTTGGGGGCGCCGTGACAGACCAGGCAATCCTGCGAGTAATAGATCGGCGTCATAGTTCTCAAAAGCTTTCCGTCGTCGATCCATTCGGTGACGGGAGCGTGCGAGACCGGTTGCGCAGCCAGCCGGTTCAGGACCTGTTCTTCATAGCCGTCAGGCGCGTTCTTCAAATTTCTTGGATTGAGCGCGGTTTGCTTGATTTTCACGTGAGAGCGATTGGAGAATTTTCGTGCAGCCTGGCTGCCGAACGTGGCGGGGATGAAGTTCTTATATCCAATGCCGCGTTGATTGATCACGAATTGCGCATCGGCGACGACTTCCTTGCTCGATTGGAGCAACAGCGGCAATTGGGTTTTCGCCAGAGAGGGAAGATCAGAGGGGAGGCGGTTCAGATCGATCGTTGTTTGGCGGAGAAACTCCTCGACAACCTGGTGTTCAAAGACCTCCGGCGTAAACCCCTTGTCGCCCTTCTGGGGATCATTGATCAGTGTTTGATTGCGCTCGATGACAAGACGACCCACATTGAGAAGGGTGGCCAGATTCTGAGCGGTGTACTCCCGCTCCGCGCGGTGCGTTTGTGCCCAGCTGAGATTCCACCACAGCAGCATGGACGCCAGGATGAGGACGATGCGCAGGCCGGTGTGAGGTTTCATGGGCGCTCCATTGCGATCATTTTCCGCCCGCCATCCGGCACTGGCCTTGGTCGTAATGGTCGGGCACTTTCGAGACTTCGAGGGGCAGGCCTTCTGCGGCCGCCCGCCTGGTCGGCGCATAAGTCTCGTCGAGCCAGCGCCGCCGCATCTGCGCCAGCCGTCCTGATTCTTCCAAGCGATACAAGAAATTGTTGAGGAACCACTGCAGCCGCCGTTTCTCTTCGCCGGTGACGATGGAAAATGATTCTTGGGAGAGAATCAAGGGTGATCCGTCAGGCCGTTCAAGCAGGTGCCAGTCAGGCCAGACCTGCTTGGTCACATACTGGAGGATAGGGTAGTCGGTCAAGATCACGTCGATGTGCGGGGCCTTCGTCTCCACCGCGGCGGGGAGTGAATCACAAACCAACAACCGGATATCCCGGAGATTGGCTTCTGCATAGAGATGAGCGGTTCTCCGGTTTTGCACGGCGACTGTCAAGCCGGACAGGCTCTCTCGAATCGCCGCCAGCGTATCGGCGCGTCCGGCCTGTTTGCGAAACTGGGTTCGAATTTTCTCGGCGATCTCCGGACTCCGGCTCATGGCGCTCACCCCTCCGCCATGAAAATACGGAATGGATGACCACAGGCCTGAGGGGGTTCCGCCGGGAACGTTCCCGCTGAACGATGAGACGAAAAGATCGAAATGCCCTTCATTCAGTTCGATGAAGAGATCACGGAATCTGGTCACATGCAACGTGGGTACGATGGGTTGCTGTCCGCCGCAATGGACGGTCAGCGCGTCGGCCACTTCGCGGATCAGCTCGACATCGAGGCCGGTCACCCGAACGCCTTCGTCGGTATAGACGGCCGGAAATACAAAGGGACGGAACGGTTCGACGGAAATGCCGACACGAATCTGCCCGTGGGCGCAAATGGCCGATAGTTCATCGCGGGTCAAGGGGTGGATCAATTCGACTGCGTCGAAGATCAGCCCGCATCCCGGCAGCAGAACGCCAAGTATCAAGAGAAACAGGATGGCGCCGCGGACGCCAAATCTCTCCCGGCCCAGGGGTATATGACCACGAATGTCTCGCATGCCGCTGGAGGATCCCTCGATGGTCATCCTGTTCAGAGTCGAATGCCAATGGTAAAGAGCCATTGGTCCGTTAAATCCGACTTGCTTTTGAAGTCAATTTCAAACCGCGAATACTGGAATCCCATATCCACTGACACTCCCTGCGCAACGGGGAACCGGACCCCGACCTGGCCTCCATACAGATATCCCGGAGAAAGGGCATCCCGGCCTGGTAGCGTTCCCCCAATCAACGCGCCCACATACGGAACCGCCCTGTCTTCCAGCGGCCCAAAAAGGAGATGCCGAATAATTCGATTAATGGGTTTGTGTCTGGGGAAATCCAACACATCAATGAAATTATTCCAACGGGGGTTCAGGTACAGCGAATTCTGGTCGGTCTTGGAGATTGGAGTGTGGTTGCTATAGTATTGGTAGACGGTTCTCACCTCCAGAGGTCCGTAGCGAAGGGCAGTGAAGCCGGCTTGGGCGGCAATCACCCTCAACTGCGGGCCGAATGAGCGCTGATTGAACGACACGTCGAAACTGAACGGGCGAAGGGGGAAAAAAACCGGAACCGCCTCGATGGCCGACGCGCCAGGAGGAGACACCATTGCCGACAAAGCAACGGCGAAAAGGAAAGCCGCGGGTGTAGGGAGTTTCCGGATGGGTACTCAACCTCCTGCCGGTCGAATCAACTCTCCTGGGAACGACGTTGTAGATGATATAGCACTTGCATCTTTCAACAGCAAGGCTGCCTTCCTGAGCGCCGGACAAGCGGCAGATTTGCCGAACGCTGAAAAAGCTATGGGCGATGGTCGTGCTTCGACGCCGTCCCCTGCCGTTTCGGCCGGAAGAAATTCTGGAACAGCGCCTGACTTTCTTTTTCCAAGACGCCGCCCGCTACCTTCACATGGTGATTAAGCCGGCGCTCGGCGGGAATGTCGAAGATCGATCCGCAGGCGCCGGCCTTCGGATCCCAGGCGCCGAAGACGAGCCGCGCGATGCGGGATTGTACGATGGCGCCGGCACACATGGCACAGGGCTCCAAGGTCACGTAGGGCGTGGTGACTGTGAGCCGCCGGATTCGTAACCGCTCCGCTGCTTCAAGGCAGTAGGCTCTTCCCTTGGTGATGGAATGAAGGAAATGCGAGCAACGCTCCGATGAGGAAACGTAGCGAAGCAGAAATGATCTTCTCCGGCTGAAGTTGTGATTGGCCGTGTTGGGAAGTCCATGTATCCGTCCGGGCCGTGGCATGCAGAGTTTCCGTGTGCTGCAGGGCACGTTGTTAATGCGCTGCATTGACCGAGAGAAAGATGGTGGCATTGCCGCGGCTGAGTAAGAGCAGAACAGGAGAACTTGGACTCAGCTGGTTCGTGATCCGCTCAAAATCACGGACATCTTTCACCGGTTTGCGGTTGATTTCGCGAATGACGTCGCCTGCTCGTAATCCCGCCCGCTCTGCGTGACTGTCCGCTTCAATCTCTGTGACGACCACGCCTGATCGTACGGTCGACCGTCCAAATCGTTGCGATTGATCGGTCACATTCTCGACCGTGATCCCCGTGAGGACATGCTCGCCTTTGCCTCGCCCATCGTCCCGTCGACTGATTTTCGTGCGCTCAATGGGCAGCTCGCCGATGGTTATGGTGACGTCATGGGGCTTCTTGTCTCGGAGAAGCGATAACGTAACCGTCGTGCCGGGCGCAGTCTCGGCCACCAACGCCCGCAACTGACCGGGATCGCGGATGGTCGTCCCGTGATAGTTCGTAATAATGTCTCCGCGCTCGAGGTTGGCGTTGGCGGCCGGGCTGTTTTCCGTCACGTCGGCGATCAACGCGCCTGTGGTATCTGTGACTCCGAACTCTTTGGCGAGATCTTGGGTGATCTCTTGGATAGAGACTCCGATCCATCCCCTCACGACCTTACCGTGCTTGATCAGGCTTTCCATGACGCTCTTAGCCATGTTGCTCGGAATGGCGAATCCGATGCCCATGTAGCCGCCGCTTTGCGTAAAAATTGCCGTATTGATGCCGATCAGCTCACCTCTGAGATTGACGAGCGCGCCGCCGGAGTTGCCCGGGTTGATGGCCGCATCAGTCTGGATAAAGTCTTCGTAGTCCACGATCCCCATATTCGATTCGCCCGGCCGACCGCGCTGATGATGCCCATTGTCACTGTCTGGCTCAACCCGAACGGGTTGCCTATAGCGAGGACCATTTCTCCGACCTCTAATCGTCTCGCATCTCCCCAGGGCAGTACGGAGAGGTTCGACGCGTTGATCTTGATCACGGCCACATCGGTCTTGGGATCTGTGCCGATAACCTTGGCTTTAAACGTGCGCTTGTCGGGCAGGGAGACTGTCAATTCATCGGCGCCTTCGACTACATGGTTATTCGTGACAATATAGCCATCAGTTGTGATAATGACCCCGGAGCCAAGGCCTTGTTCTTGATGTTCGCGGGGAGTCGGGACCTGGCCTTGAAATTCTTCGCCGAAGAAACGGCGGAAGAACGGGTCATCGAAAAAGGGGAGTGGACCTTGTTCGCCACGACGCGCGCTCTTCTTAACGGAGGAAATATTGATGACGGCAGCTTTCGCCTGCCTGGCTACGGCGACGAACGGTTGTGCGGAGACGCTCATGTCTTCCGCCGGTTGAGGGCCCTGTTGTGCGGACGCCGCCATCGTTTCCTGGACCGTGACGTCAGATGGCGGCGAACAGGCGACCAGACCTACGACGAACAGGAGCAATCCGCATACGAACGGAAGCTTGAAACGCGATCGGATCAATTTAGGGAAGGTCTGATTTATTCCCCGCTGGTGATG
>LVWT01000036.1:0-760 GCA_002083405.1 Nitrospira sp. SG-bin2
TGGCGTTGGGGCAACCTGGAAAATCACCTGGCACGAGAGAGACCTGCAGCAACATTCCGGTGTCTGCCGGCGCGCCGAACGGTTTGAAGATGACGGGGCTCGCATGCGAGAAAATCCCGCGTGTTATTCCAAGCCAGGCTGCCTCTCTTGGTCCCTCGTAGATCCAGCTGGTAAATCCGATCCCGCAAGTGTAGGAATCAGCGCCATGACCCCCAACAAGCCTCCGAGCGGTGAGACGAGCAAGCCACCGGACAACATCGCCCTGGCCACATTCCCGCCCGAGACCATCCGGCTAATCATGTCCGGAAGAATCCCGAAATATGGGCCAGGGAAAGATGATTGACCTGATCGTGAAAACTGGTTGGCCATCAGCAACCCAAACAGGGCCGCAATGGCCAGGATACTTTTCCCGCCACCTCTGTCATCCCCACCGGCTGGAATGGCCTGAATGGCGAGCGATTGCCCAGCCTGTGGCACCGCTGATTCCCATTCGGCGCGCGGCACCAGCCGCTCATCGAGATAGACCAGCGCCGTGAGCCGATCGGTATCGCAGCCGATCGTCCGCAGATGTTCAGCCACCGTAGCCCCGGGCGGAATCAGCACATCGATCCGATCCCGCGTGGGCGAGAGCGAATGCGGACAGACGATCAAGCGCAGATGAGGTTGTTGATTCATCCGTTCGGGATTGTCAGCCACCGGCCACCTCCTCCCACTGCCTCATAATTCTGGCGTTGGGGCAACCTGGAAAATCACCTGGCAC
>LVWT01000036.1:791-10436 GCA_002083405.1 Nitrospira sp. SG-bin2
GCCGGCGCGCCGAACGGTTTGAAGATGACGGGGCACGCATGCGAGAAAATCCCGCGTGTTATTCCAAGCCAGGCTGCCTCTGCTAGTGGTGAGTCGTAGAGCCGAGCATAGGCAACGACGAAGCTGCCTTCAGGGGTGAATGGAAGAGAGAAGGGCCCACTACCTGGTAACAGCACAGGCTCATCACTACACGACAATTTCTGTGATTGCAGGAACGGCACGAAGTAATTGACGATTCCGACGACGAAGCCAGTATGACCGAGCTCAAACTGGCAGGATGTTGGCAGTTCGATCATCTCTGGTCGCAGGCGCGGATGGCCTGTCTGATTCGTCGGCGCTTCGTCCATTAACACAAAACTCACGCGCCGCGAGCTCATCCCGCGTGGGCGGGCCAGGGCTTCCCAATCTTCATAAAAAGTCGGCAGGCCAAGCTCGCTTGGCCAGTCGCGGCCCTTAACTTGCCCTTGGCCTTCGACGGTTTCGAGTGTGACTGAGGGCTGTCCCTTGAGCCCCATCGTCCCATCCGGTTTCTTGGTGAATTGGAGTGGACTTAGATGTTCGAGCATAGCTCGCCTCCCCCGGATCCAGCCGGTGAATACGATCGTCGGGATAGCGAAAAAGGAATCAGCGCACTGATAGCCAGCGCCCCGCCGATTGACACGGCGCCAGCCAGGACCACGGACGCCATGGTCCCGGCGCCGAACGCCATTCCGAGCGCCTCCGGCAGGATCGCGCCGAGCCCGCCGCCGCCGATGTACCACGTAGCCACCACCAGGCCGATCATGGCGACAATGCGGAGAATACTTTTTCCGACGTGGTCGTCACCACCCGCCGGCACAGCCTGGAGAGCTAGAGATTGCCCAGCCTGCGGCACTGTCGATTCCCATTCGGCGTGCGGCACCAGCCGCCCATTGATGTAGACCAGGGCGCTGAGTCGATCCAGCTCACATCCGATCGCCCGCAGATGCTCGGCTACCGTCGCGCCGACGGGAATCTGCACATCGATTCGATCCCGCGTCACCGACAGCGGCCGCGGACAGACGATCAGCCGAAAATTATTTGGTTGGCTCGCTAGTTCGTGATTCTCAGCCATAGTATTTGGCCTTCCTTTCCCTGATCGCCTTTTCGAGAATCTCCAATCCTTCTTTCGAAGTACCTCTGATTTCTTCGTAATCCAGAAACCAACGAAGCGCTTCTTCGAAATCCACTTTCGCGGGGCGCCCAGATCTTTCAGGCCGTCGAACTGGTAGGCCGCGACCTTCCCAGCTATAGACCGTCGACCGATTCACACCGAAGATTGCTGCAATCTGCTGCTTTGAATATGTCCAGTACAACATCACGCGCGTTGCTGTTGTTTGCTAATCAGTTGTCAACCTCGATTTCACCCCTGTATCTAGCTCGATACTGCGGCTTCGCTTACCCGCATAGGCTCCGATTCAGGAAGGACCCGCGAAGCCCTCGGGCCCTCCCTTGCCTGACTCGCAGCATCAACCAGTAACCCAAAAAACACTCGACCTTCACAAACTCCTTTTTTAGTGTCGCGCTTACCTCGAACGCCAACCGCGCAGTCTCTTCACAATCCAGATTTCCGATCTGCCCCTCCGTCCAAGACATGACCGAAAGCTGCCGTACTTTCGCAATCACCTCGTCGATCGCGGAGGTGTTGATCCTTGATGGAGGGGCAGCATGCGAGATCCGCGCTACGGCTGGCCGACGTTCACAAGGCTTAGGTTCCACCATCGGAGCCTGTGTGACGGCATAGGAATGAATAGGCCCGGCGTTCCGATCTTGCCACGCAAGCATCTCGTCCAACGTGCGATGGAGCACAGACCCCGATCGCGAAACGTCCGACGCTCCCGACTGAATTGGCCGCACTTGTGTTTTCATTACCGGTGTCTCCTCCATGATGTCGCAAGCCTTCAGCAACCGAAAGCCGCTACCAGCTCGACCTGCCGTTAAGCAGGCTGAACTGGCGCTGATCGTCGGTTCGCTTGAATGCGACGATTGCCATTTCCCGCTCAAGATTGTCGATCGCGAGCACCTTGCCGAAAAGAATTCCCGTCGGTTCGACGGTGAACTGTCCGGCTTGACCATCGGGCAACGCATAGATTGCCTTCTCGATCGCGTCTGCCGTGAGCCCTGCCACACGGCAACTGAGAGCCGCGCGCTCGATCACGGCCACCACATAGCGCCCGCGATCTTCACCAATTCCGCTCACGATCCCGGCAACAGATAACCCTTGACGTAGCGGAACGATGCGCCCCGCATCGAAGGAAACCACATCCCCAATCCGCACGTCAGGGTGTGAAACATTCTGACCAAGCGGAAACGTGCGCCATTCGCGGTCTACACACGTGTTAAAACTCCTCACGGTCTCGCGTTCCCCGCCGCGCCCCGTCGCGCGCAACGCAGCATCTCGCTCGAATCCAATCCCGGAATGTGTGACACACCCTGCGCTCATACGATCACCCCTTTCTTTGGTTACAGGCCGCATCTCGAACTATCCAAGTGCATGCCCACGCCTCAGCGCGGCCTTGGACCTCTCAAGTCGAATGGCCGAACATCGTCGACAAGCCGAAAGCCAACAATTGCAAATGATCGACTCAAATCCTCGATCGCAAGGATTTCGCCAGCCAGCGCGCCGCCTGCTTCCTCAACCGTGAAAACTGTGGTGTCGCCATCTCGGCGCACGAACACTTTAGATCCTTCCCTGACCAGCGCCCCGGAACCGTGGACTTGACATGAGACCGCGCCGCGCGTCTTGACCGATGCAACGTACCGCCCGAAGTCATCACCAATACCTTCGACGATTCCGCCAAACCCCAGGGCAGGCGAGAACGGCACAAACCGACCGTCCTCGACCGAAACCACATCGCCATCAACGATGTCCCAATGTTTCACCTTAGGCCCAAGTCCGAGCGGCAGACGATACCGTTCTTGCTGTATGCCCGAATTGAAAGTTCGCCGGACCAGCCGACAACCATGCCGCAGCGCTTCGGCGCGTTCAGATCCGGGCCCAGAAATTATGCTGTTCATGTATCCTCCATTGGTTTGACTGTTTACCTCCAATGGCCTTGCGGCGGGGGTGTCGCTCACGCTCGACAGTCCCCCGCCAACGGCCCGCCTGGAGGAGTAGCGGACCGCTTGTCGACTGCACTGTTGCAACCCGGGATATATTTTATATATCCCGGGGAACAACACTTCGATTACAACGATCAACCGTTGCAGCATTTTCCGTAGATGGCCCGCGCACTTATGTATGGCCTGCAACGGGTGCAACGGTCCTTGCAACGATGCAGCTGCAATGGGTGCAACGGTATTTGCAACGATCGCTGCAACGATGCAGAGGTGTTGATTGACCGTTGCAGCGATTCTCATGCGAAACCAAGAGCTTACGTGCGCCTGCAACGGGTGCAACGGTGACTGCAACGATCCGAACAGTTTTCTGGTCCGGGCAACTGGCCTCTGGATCATGAGTGTGTGAGGCATGTCCATTTCACATCCCGTCCATCGCCGATGGTGTGCCACTTACGTCCATTGTCGCGTGAGAGCGTGCTCTTCACCGTCGCAACGGGAGCCTCCAAGGCTTCGGCGATTTCGCGCGCGGAGTAGAGCCCGCCGTCTTTTTCAAGGAACATCCGGATGCGATTCGCGATCGGCAGCCCTTTGGCCAGCTCAACCGTCTCCGCCAGATCGCAGGCGTCATAGTGCAGCGCTGAGCTGTCGGAGTTTTGGCGTACGCGCAGGCCGATCGGCGGATGCAGCCGACTCAGGTTGGACTTTTTGTGGAACAGCCCGAGCACGGATTCATCCGTGCCGACCTCTTGCTCCTTCTTCAGTTCCCAGGTGGATCTCGCAAAGTTCTTGAAGAAGACCGAGCCGTAGATGCTCGACTCTTGCTGCTGCTCAGTCACCTTTGGAATATGGGCCAGCACCAGCGCACCGACGTTGAGCATTCGGAGTGCCCGGAAGGCCTTCGTCGCTGCCTCCGCCGAGGCATCCCCGCAAGTGGCCGGCGCCAGACTATCGAGCACGAGAAAGTCGATTCTGTCTGATTGAACACGGCGAAGCAGGGTCGGAACGATGTTCCAGAGCGGTTCCGTATGGCTCTGGTAACGAATCTCCGCGTTCGCCAATTGCGGATGGCACGCACTGATGGCTTTCATCCGGCGCACGTGCACCTCATGGGAGTCTTCATAATCGATGTACAGCACCCGCCCTCGAATGGCGCTCAGTCCTGCAACGGATTCGCCCCGGGAGATCAGCATGGCGCACAGTAGCGCGAGCGAACTCTTGCCGAGCCCGCCGTCGCCATAAAGAATCGTCGGTTTCTTGGCGAGGACCAGGGGATTCAGCTGATACGAGAGCTGCTCGACCGGCGTGTCCACGTTCAGAATGTGGAGCGGTTCTCCTTCACGGTACCGGCGAAGGACAAGCACGGCCGTCGTTTCGATCAGCACCGTCCACTCAGGGAGTTTCAATCGGCTGCCATACTCATGCACCTTCTTCGCGATCCGGCTCTTGTCGCCGTTCAAGTTGAGACGCTGGCCTTCACACAGGGTTTTGTCTCCGTCGATCACAGTGAACTCCGCAAAGATGCCAGTTGACTGGCGCGTGACGTACTCGACCAAAAACCGAATGTTCTGGGCGGACCAGCTCACGCTGTACCCGTTGCCGAGGTCGACGATCTCAGCGGGCTGCGACATCGAGACCTCGCGTTGCGGTGTTCCCGCGCTGATGGAGCGCTTTCGATAGCTCGTCGACTTGACGGTGCAGACGGTTCACTTCCGCTTGGATCGCGTGGAGCGTAGTTGCCGAGCCGCGCTGCGGTTCACGACCTCGGCCTGCCCGATTGGCAATCCAGAGCTTGAAATTGCGATCGTCGAGCCGCATGGCATCTTCGAAGCAGCGCGCCTCGCGCCAGGACCGCGCGCGGAAACCTGTCCGGTACGGTCGCTGGCGCGTCTCGCTGATGAACTGGTCACTCATGCTGTAGTCGTAGGGGTCGTCAGCTTCCGGCATTATTTCGCCTTGCGCTCCTCGCGCTGCTTGCGGAGCTCCTCGACGTCATGTGCGCGGAAGAGTCGAATACCGTTCGTCGTCCGCGTGGCGCGCAAATAGCCTGCTCGTTCGAGCTGACGAACACGTTCAGATGAAAGATTGAGCTGCCTTCCAGCTGCGGCTGTGGTGAGAAACTGTGTTGTAGTATTCATGCGCTTGAGAGTGCCGCACGGCAAAAAGAAACTCAAAGGTCTGAAATAGGCAATTTCGCACCGCAAAGGGGTGTGCGAAGGTGCATTTCGCACCCTGGCGCGAAGCACGTCTTGTGAGCGGAGACTTATCTAGTGAATGACGAGCAGAGGTTTAGGGATTCATAGGAATCGCGGGGAAACATTTTCAGATACTCATCGGCTTGCTTCTTTGTCCAAATGCGAAGCAGCCTCTGGCGGCCTTCTGGAGTATCAAAAACCTTTTTCCATTTTCTCTTGTATCGATCCCGCACTGTCTCTTCTGAGATGGAATTAAGTCGGTACGCAGTTTTATTCCAGTTAGGCAGTGCCTCTAGTCTCCTTGCTGCCATGGACGCGGCGTCTTCGATCGAGATCTTAAAGAGGGTAGTCAGTCGAAATACATCAAGGGCTAGCATCTCGTCACGCTCTTCATCGAATAAGGCTTTGAAAAGTGGAGTCTGCCCTCGTCCGGGTACCAGACCCATGATCTTCTCCAGAGATTGCTTGCCCTGGGCAGCGTGAAACTTCTTGAACGATTCTCCCAGCCAGTCAAGAACCCACAGTGGAGGAAACAGCTTGGCTTCCCGTGCCACGAGGAAAGCTTCGATAGCAAAGACAGGATTCTTACTCTTTTCAAACTGCGACCTTCTCATTATGAGAAGCAGCCGCGATTCGACAGGTATTTCCGTATCCATCTCTGTTGTGTACAGTGCAGGGAGCTTTTTCAGCCCTTCAAGGGGGAAGGTTCCGATCGGCGGGTATTTAACCCACAAATCAAGAACTGTGGAATAATCTTCGGTGGTCACAGGCTCAGGTGAATTAGCCTGCCTTTTAATCCTCGATCGAGATGTCTTCTTGCGAACTGTTCGCATGCCCTCTCCTCGTGAGGCCTCGCGTGAAGATGGAAGGGCCGGAGCCGCGAGGACGACTCCATCACGCCGGGGATCAGCCGGCGCTTAGCCCTTCCTGGATTCTTGGGTCATCAAGTCTCAGTGTTCATCAAGGCTTGTCCGTTCGATGTGCCAGCCATCAGATCCGTCAAGGTGAAACGGTAGCGCGTCGTTCCTTGGAGATCAACCCCGAACTGGCTCCATTAGACATCCCATCGTAGACAGGCTCGTGGCTCACTCACACCTGCTAGAGAGCAGGCGCTCTGTTACGGCCTGCCCTGGGAATTGCTCGGCACGAGCCGAAGGACTGGTGCTCGATCCTGTTTCCGAGACAACTTGGTTGACATACGGTCCTCGACCTTTTGAATTCTTGCTTGGAAGTCATCCAACCGTTCATCGAGTTCAGGGGAGAACTGAGGTTGCTCGGTCAGGCCAGCATTCCGCAGCCCGCCATAGGGTCGCACGCCCAACATCACAGAGGCGAGATAGTGCGCCTGCATACCCCGGTCTCTGCGGTATCCCCGTTTGGCTGATTCAGCTAGCCGCTGATACGTCGCCGCGTCGTATTCGTTGGTCAGATCAAACCGCATTTTCACAATCCGTATAAGCCCCATGATCCAGATCCTTTCTTGAAAGGAAGTTTATTGCATCACCCCCTACATCGGCTCATTGATTCGCCAAGGCGTCCCATCATTCTTTACGATACCGGTCTGATGATGGTCAGGGCGCGGCCAGTAGTTCGGGCACCGGATGCCTGTTCCGGAGCGAGCGCTTCCGCGTTGCTGAACAGTTCATGCGTGAGACCAACAAAGCCCGCCAGTTGGCTACCGGCCTCCAACTCGCTTCGAAGATCTTCAACTGCGAGTCGCACGAGGCCCGCATCGATGTGCGGCCGGCGTTCGGCAGCCATAAATAGAAGATCCAGCCGTTTCTGGCACTGGTTGAGAATATGCGCTGCGAGCGCGGCATCTTCTGCAAACTTTTTCAGTCCGAATATGTTCTCATGGGTGACATCGCTGATCTGGCCATTTCGATTTCGATAGAGAACCTGGGCACGTAGCGACAGCCGTGGCTCCGTTGTCTTGGTTGTGATCATCGTCTTAAGTTTCATTGGTCCTCCATGGGTGAAAGATTTACGCAGACACATCCTCGGTTAGACCGGCCCGATTCCACGGCGGGCGCACGGTCCGGATCCATTCGCGCTCCACTCGCAACAACTCAGATTCCGGAACCGGCAGAAACAAGGTCCGTTCCCATCGCCGGCCGCTGGCTCCGTGCCGAGCCAGTCGCGCGGCTAGGTTGCGGCTCTGGCCGACGTAGAGCACGGTCTCGCCATCGATCAGGAAATACACGGCAGGTGGCAGGTCGATCCCCGGCCATTCACACAGCCGATCGCGCACCAGCGTGAGGACTGCCGGCACCTCGCGCGAGATGGGCGTCACCACCACCGGTCGCAGATCGAGCGGCAGGGGCGTGCCCGGACATTCCATGGTGAGGTACTGCCGGACGTAGGCTCTAAGCGCCGGCGCGTAGAAGAGGGGCTCGCCGCCATCGATCCGAAAGTGGGGGAGCACCTGGGCCTGGCTCAGCTCCAGAATGCGCTGGGCGGGGAGGCGGACGACCGGCGCCACTTGCTCGGCCGTCTTCAAGCTCCCTAACGAGGGACCGTCACCCGTCGCGCTCGCGTGTAGCAGTCGAGACACATCGCGTGTCGGCATCGATGATCCTCCTTTCAGCGCGAAGGTTTCCGCGCCTTGAATTCACGCTCCAGCAAGCTCCGAATGAACCCGCTGGCCGTCGTGCCTTCCTTCCGGAGCGCCTCCAGCTTCGCCTTGATGGATTTCGGAACCATGATCAGCAGCTTCACCATCGCCATAGCGTCACCTCTTGCCATAAATATAGCGAGCTATATAGCAATATGTCAACATATGTCGTTGACTAGATGAGTAGGGCGTCTGTAGAGTGCCGGTCCATGGCCAAACCAGCAAAGGAACTAGCGAAGAAAACCTATGCGTTGAGACTCAATCGGGGGCTGATGCTTGAAGTCCAGCACCTGGCACTCGATCAAGACCGTTATGTGAACGAGATGATCGAAGAGGCCGTCAGAGACTTCCTGAAGAAGTACCGCGAGAAAAACCCCAAGAAAGGGGCAGAGTAGGAGACGGCTGGGTAGAGGAGGACTTCAATGATGCGCCAAGTTGTTCCCATTGCTCCGGCGCTGCTTGTACTCCTGTTGTCCGCATGTGCCAGCGTCGGCAATGAATCGTTGGCAACGCGCGAGGCCGACTGGCCGCCACTCACCATGACGCAGGTGGAACTGCTTAAAGAACTTGGTTTGCCCACCGTCCACACGACGACCGTTCAAGACAGCAAGACCGTCACCGTTCTGACATGGACCTATGCGCGTGCCGAGAGCAACCCGGCCCTCTTTATCCCGATCGTCGGGCTGTTCGTCGCTGCATCGGGCAAAGGCGTGGATGCGCAGTCACGTGGACTAACGGTTATGTTCGACACAGACGGCGCCATGAAGTCCCGCACCTGGACGCGCACACAGACGGGCATCACCACGTCGCCGTAACGGGAATTTACACAGGCCAGTAGACCCAAGGAGGACGTTATGCCTAGACGCATTTACGTGCTGCGACGGCCGGGCAAACTTGACGCACAGGGCCAACCGATCATTTCTGATTGGAATGCTCCACGGGTAGCCGAGCGATCCATCGATGAGCTTCTGGGCATCTGCAAAGGTCTCATCGCCGACCAGAGTCTTAGCGAAGAAGAGGTCTACTTCCTCACCAACTGGCTTAAGACAAACGAGCACACAACCAATGTGTGGCCGGCAAATGTGCTGGCCGCCCGTATCGCCCAGATCCTTGACGACAAGATTCTTCTCGCTGAAGAACGCGAAGACCTCTTCACACTTCTCGCCGACATCGTGGGACAGGCCAAAGACGGCTTGGGCGCCCAGACCTCAACCGCACTTCCGTTGACCGTGCCCGCTCCGCCCGTCTTTTTCACCAATCATCGCTTTGTGCTCACCGGGCGGTTCGTCATCGGACCGCGGGCGAACGTGTCCTATGAGATTCAGGAGCGCGGTGGTACGATCGAGGACACCGTGACTGGCGGGACCAACTTTCTTGTGATCGGAACTCTCGGCAGCCGCGACTGGATGCATTCCACACATGGGCGGAAAATCGAGAAAGCCTTGGCCATCATGGAAAGCGGCCGCCCCATCGCCATCATTTCCGAAGAACACCTGGCTGATCACTTTCTCTAGCCGACACCAGCCCATCATGACGAGGAAGCCGCCAGGGATCTCCTGAAGAAGCGCCACGAGAAGCGGAAGGAGTAGCCTGAGGGCGACCCACCATGGAGATCTTCGCCCTCGAAGACGTGATCTTTTGGCTGTTTAGGCGTCGCGGCTGGCCGTTATCCGCACTGAACGCGACTCAACCATTGCGCTGATCTTGGAAAAAGACTGGCCGGTCATCTAGCAGGCTGTTGACAAACCCTCTCCTCCTCCC
>LVWT01000037.1 GCA_002083405.1 Nitrospira sp. SG-bin2
GCCGCTGAAGCGGAAGCCAAGCGACTGGCTGCCGAAGAGGAGGCGCGTATCGCCGCCGAGCAGGAAGCCGCCAAGGAGGCTGAAGAAGCCGCTGCCGCTGAAGCCGCTGCCGCCGAAGCTGCCAAGACCGGCAAGAAGAAGTGAGGTAGACGATCATGCCCAATGCCATCGACTTGACCACCCTGGCCAACGTCAAAACTTGGCTCGGGCTGTCGTCCAACAACACGGACGATGGGCTGCTTGACCGACTGATCACGTCGGCAAGCAGCCTCATCATCGAATTCCTCAAGCGTGACTTGAAGACGCAGAGCTACACCGATGAGGTCCACCACGGCAATGGCGGATCCGCATTGTGCCTGCGCCAATATCCTATCACGGCTGTTGCCTCCGTCTCCGTTGATGGCGTCGCCGTGACTGGTTTCACCTTCGATGAACGCATGGTTTACCTGACCAACGCCACCTTTGCTCGAGGCTTGGCCAACGTCAAGGTGACATACACCGCTGGGTTCACCACAGTTCCGTTTGGGCTTGATCAAGCTTGCGTAGAGTTGGTCGGCGTGATGTATCGCGAGAAAGAGCGCATTGGCCATGTCAGCAAGCAACTTGGTGGTGAGACCGTGACTTTCAATATCGCTGATTTGCCTGCGCGCATCAAGACGTCGCTGCATCAGTGGATGAACGTGGTGCCGTCATGATCGACGGGTATGTAGTTGGCACTGAGTCCGTCATCCGGCGGTTCGACAGCATGCCGGGAAAGCTGCGTGTTCAGCTGAAGATAGCCATCACTCGGTTGGCGATCAAGCTGCAACGCTATGTCAAGTCCGACAAGCTTTCCGGTCAGGTGTTGAACGTCCGCACTGGCACGCTCCGCCGATCGATCGATCAGGTTGTCGTTGACCAAGGCGACCGGATCATTGGTAAGGTGTCAACCAATGTGGGATACGGCAAGCGACACGAATACGGGTTCACCGGTGCTGAGACGGTTGAAGCCCACATGCGCGAAATCAAAAAGGCGTGGGGTCGGTCGATCACTCCCCGTCAAGTTCAGATCCGCGAACACACGCGGACAGTGAATTTGCCTGAGCGGTCGTTTCTCCGCTCAGCGTTGAGAGACTTTGCTGAGACAGGTGTTATTAAGACCGAGCTCGAAGCAGCAGTGAAGAAGGCAGTGAAATGAACCGCGAAGACATCTATGCGGCGTTGTTTGAACGCTTGAAAGCCGCCTACCAGTGGCAGACCGCTTCGCGTGTGCTGACCCACTGGTCTGACGTTTCGCCGGCCCAACAGCCTGCCTTGTTCATGACACAGGTCGGCGAACGTGCTGTGGTCGAGACACGCCAGCCGACCAGGTGGTTTCTCGAAGTCAAGATCTACCTCTATGCCAATGCCAAGTCGCAAGGCAACGATGTTCCGGCAACCGTTCTCAACGCCATGTTGGACGCGGTTACCACCGCCATGAAGCCGAACCACGCGGCGGTGGAGACGCAAACGTTGGGAGGCCTTGTTGCATATGCCCGCATTGAGGGAGACCTAACCACAGACGAGGGACTACTCGGTGAACAGGCTGTCGCCATCGTCCCCATCATGATCCTCACAGCCGATTAAGGAGAAATAACCATGGCTCAGTATTCGTTCGGTGCCGGACAGCTCTGGGGTATCCCCACGGCTGATGCGTTCGGCAATGCGATCGCGGCAAACGTCGCTTCGCCTGTTCTGTTCGGCGTCCTTCAGGAAGCCAGTGTCGAAATCGACTTCGACACCAAGATGCTCTACGGGCAGAACCAGTTCCCTGTCGCTGTCGGTCGTGGCAAGGGCAAGATCGGTGTCAAGGCTAAGATGGCGCAGCTCAACGGCTCGCTTATCAACAGCCTGTTCTTCGGTCAGACCATGACGTCGGGCATCTACTCGACGGTCTACGACACGACTGGCGCGGTCGTTCCGTCCACTCCCTTCCAGATCACGCCGACTGTGCCGTCGTCGGGCACCTGGGCGGTTGACCTCGGTGTGCGCGACTCGCAGGGCATCCCGCTCGTTCGTGTCGCTTCCGCTCCCGCCACAGGTCAGTATTCGGTCGCGGCCGGTGTCTACACCTTCAACACTGCTCAGCAGGGTCAGACGGTGTTCATCAGCTACCAATACACCGCCACGTCGACGACTGCCAAGCGGTCGACGGTGCAGAACGTGCCGATGGGCTACGCGCCGACTTTCCGCGCCGACCTCACCACGATCTTCCAGGGCAAGAGCTTCACGTTGACGCTGCCCAACTGCATCTCCAGCAAGCTGCAGTTCGCCACCAAGCTGGATGACTTCAACGTTCCGGACTTCGACTTCGACGGCTTCGCTGACGCGGCCGGCAACGTCATGACTTGGGCTACCACGGAGAATTGATCATGATCAAGGGGAAGGAAATCGAACTCGGTGGCAAGATCTACGTCGTGCCACCGCTCTCGCTCGGCAAGGTGGAATACTTCCAAGACCAGCTCATCAACTTCACGGGCGGCATCGACCCGCAGTCGGTGAAGCTGGTCGCGGAAGTCACCCACGCCGCGCTCCTGCGCAACTACCCGGACATGACCTTGGAGGAGGTCAAGGACGTTCTGGATCTTGGCAACATGGTCGAGGTGTTCCAGGCCGTTCTCCAGGTCGCCGGGTTTGTGCCAGTGGTTACCGCGCCGGGGGAAGCCCAAGCCCCAGTGCAATAAGCTGGGGCGAGATATACGCCCATTTGATTGCAAGCACCGGTTGGACGTGGGATTACATTGCTGACAACATGGACATACCACGTCTCATTGAGCTGAAAGAATACTGGGCGAAGAACCCGCCACTGCACATGATGGTCAAAGGTTATCTTGGATTGGGGAAGGAGGAACAGCCTCAAGAGGAAGGTAACCTGGCCGACATCATGGCGATGGCGCCGCAGACTCCGGGGAGCGCGATGTGAGCGAAGACAGTATCAATGTCAGGGTAGAGGCGAACGCAGCAGGCGTCAGCCAAGGGATGTCCCAGGCGACCAACTCGGTCAAGGGCGCCGTTGGTCAGATGAATGCCGCGTTGAACGAGCTCAAAGGCTCGTCTGCTTCGGCCACCGCTGCACTCATCGACGACATGGGCAACAAGCTCCCTGTCGCTGCTGTCCGTGCCCACAACGCTCTCCAGCAGGTGGGCGCGTCGGCCGGACAGCAGCGAGCTGGTCTGCAAGTGTTGTCCTACCAGATCAACGACGTCGCGACGCAGTTCGCCATGGGCACGAACCCCATGATGATTTTCGCCCAGCAGGGCTCGCAAGTCGTTCAGGCGATCGCGCTCATGCGCGGTTCAGTCGGCGGGTTCATCGGCTTCCTTGCTGGACCTTGGGGTGCTGCCATCCTCGGTGCCGTGTCCATCCTCGGCGTGATGATCAGTTCGCACCAGCGTGCTGCCGATGCGCAAGACGCTCAGACCGACGCCACGAAGGATCTGACCCAAGCTACTCGTGAGCTGCGTGACGCGACTGAACGCGAAATCACCACGACTCAAGCATCGATCGCAGCCAACATTCGTCAGGCACAGGCGCTGCGCAATCGTGCGATCGCTGCCCGCCAAGCGGCACTGGCTGAGTTGGAGCTGGCTCGCGCTCGCATCCAGTCGGCTCAAGCCTACCTGGGCAGCGGCATGCCTTCAAAGGGCGGCACTGAAATTGCAGGCGGTCAATTGGCTTCCGCTACCGCTGACGTCAATCGGTTGAACGCTGAGATTGCGCGCCAGAACCAGAACATCGCTCGGAACGAACAGTCGATCCGTGCCGGTCGTGGTCTGCAGATCCAACAGGAGGTGCTCGAAGCTACCGATGCATCCGCCGCCGCCACTGGCCGGTATGAGCGCCGTGTTTACTCGTTGACCCAAGCGCTCACTGCTGGCCGCATCACTGAAGCTCAATATCGCGACAGCATCGCAGCTGCCACCGCTGAGCGCGATCGCGCTGAAGCAGCTGCCCGCTCACGTGGCGGTGGAGGCGGTGGTGGTCGCTCGGGTGGCGGAGGCGGACGTGGCGGCGCAGCTGCTCGTGACCGTATGTCTGAGTGGGAAGAAGCGCTGACCATTCAGCAGCAGGGCCATGCACGACTGAACCAACAGAACAACACCTTCTATGCGTTCAGCAAGCAGGCTGAAGCCGACTACTGGAATGGCATCCTGAGCCAGCAGAACCTGAGTCGCGAAGAGCGGATCCAGGTTGAAGCACGGTATTTGGCTGCTGCCGGCGAGATCCGTCGCGATGCGTTTGATCGGAACATCAACCTACTCAATGAGGAGTTGGGCCAGTTCCAGAACAACCACGCCCGCCGACTGGAAATCGCCACTCAGATTGCTCAGCAGATGCTTCAGGCATTTGGACAATCATCAAACGAGTATCTACAAGCCTATCAGCAGGTGCAGGCCATCGAGCGCCAGCGCCTCGAACAGACGCGCCAGCTGAATTCTCAGATCAATGAAGCTCACCGCATTGCTGCTCTGGACCGTGTCGATCTGGAGGCCCAGGCCAACGACTTGGCAGGTCAGCTGGGCGTCATTTCCCAGTCGCAGGTCATTGAGCGTGAAATCGAGTTCGAGAACCAACGGTTCCAGATCAACCTGCAAGCGCTTCAAGAGCGGCTGGCTTTGATGGAGCAGGATCCGGATATGAACCCCGTTGAGTATCAACGGATCAAGGACGAGATCTTGGCCATTGAGCAGGAGCACCAGCTCCGTGTCGGTCAGATGCGCAACCAACAGGTGCTCGAAGGACGCCAGGCCCAACTCACCGGCATTCGTTCGCTCAGCCAATCGTGGGGTCAGACGCTTGCTGAGATGTTCGTCGGCATGAAGTCATTCAGCCAAGGTGTTCAGGCTCTGTGGCAGGGTCTGGTCGGCGCCATCGTTCAGGCTCTGACCCAAATGATTGCCAAGTGGATCGCGCAAAAGATCGCCGCCTTCATCCTGGGCAAGACGTTGAAGACGACTGAGGCCGCTGGTCAGATCACAGCTCAGGCCGGTGTTGCTGGCGCTGCCGCCTTCGCGTCGACCGCCGCTATCCCGATCGTGGGTCCTGCCCTTGCTCCTGCCGCCGCGGCAGCTGCGAGCGCGGGTGCATTGGCGTTCTTGCCGCTGGCTGCGGCTGAGCAAGGTTACGACGTTCCGTCCGGCCTGAACCCGATCACACAACTCCACCAGAAGGAAATGGTGTTGCCTGCAGAGCAAGCCGATGTCATTCGTAACATGGCAAAAAGGGGCGATAGTGTCACAGCGGCAGGGGGCATTAATATCAACATCAATGCTTTAGATGGACATTCTGTTCGGCGAGTACTTATGGATAATAAGTCAGAGCTGGTGTCTGCAATTAAATCCGCAGTAAGAGACGGAGCTAGATAATGTCAAACGCGGTCTTCCCATCAATACCCACTCTCGCCTGGCCTGTAGCACGTCGACCTACTTGGTCTACCCGAGTTCAAGAGTCCGTGTCTGGCAAAGAAACTCGCATAGGTTTCTGGAGCTATCCAAGATGGGAATATTCGTTGTCTTTTGATGTGCTAAGGTCTCTTGGAGCTTTTACTGAGCTTCAACAGATTGTGGGTTTCTATAATGCTCGCAATGGCGCCTATGATGATTGGTTGTTTAATGACCTTTATGATAACACTTGCTCTCTTCAGTTATTTGGCACCGGCAATGGTGTAACTACGGCTTTTCAGTTAGCTCGCACCTACGGCACCTACGTGGAACCTGTTCGAGCAATCAACACATTAACGCAGGTTCGTGTCAACGGCACCGCAACTGGTGCTTACACCCACGATGCTTCTACCGGTGTAATTACATTCACGACGGCTCCAGGAGCAGGTCAATCACTGGATTGGTCTGGCACCTTCTATTGGAGATGTCGTTTCCTTGACGACCATGCGGACTTTAGCATGTTCATGGAGGGCCTGTCTGAGTTGAAGTCACTCAAGTTTAGGACACTCAAATGAAGACCATTTCCGGCTCGCTACTTGCGCTGTTCAACAGCAATGAATTTTTTGACAAGTGTGACTTATACACAATCACACTTCAGGACGGTACTACTGTCTATACCACCGACGCTGACGTTAACTTAACATGGGGAGGCAACACCTTTATCTCATGTGCTCCATCGATCAAACGCACTAAGGTTCGCTTGGTCATTGGTGTGCAAGTTGATACGATGACGCTTGACATCCAGACCACCACAGCAACTATTAATGGGTTCACCTATAATAATGCAGCTCGTCAAGGTCTGTTCGATGGCGCCACAGTGTTGGTCGAAACTGCCTATATCACAATATGGCCCACAGTGGTGGGTGTAATGCACACTTTCTATGGCTTGGTCTCTGACATAGAACCGGGTCGGTCGACTGTAAAGATGACGGTCAAGTCCGCGCTTGAACTATTGTCTCAGCCGTTCCCACGGAACGTTTATCAATCGACCTGTCTCCACACTGTTTATGATGCCGGGTGCGCACTTTCAAAGACATCATTTACTACTACAGGCACTGTGACGGGTACACCCACCTTCACAAGCATCACTTCGGCGTTAGCTCAGCCTGCTGGATACTTTGATCAAGGTGTGTTAACGTTCACGTCTGGCCCCAACAATGGGATCAAGCGCACTGTCAAAAGTTTCTTAGGGGGCGGCTTTACATTCGCTAATCCGCTACCTGTGCTGTCTGTTGCTGGAAATACGTTCTCGGTATTTGCTGGCTGCGACAAGACGAAGGCAACTTGTAACTCGAAGTTCAACAACCTCGGACGCTTCCGAGGCTTCCCCTACATCCCTACTCCGGAGACCACCTTCTAATGAATGTGCAAGCTATTATAGACGAAGCCAACTCCTGGGTCGGTACGCCTTATCATCATCACGGGCGTCTCAAAGGCGTCGGTGTAGACTGTGCCATGCTACTTGCCGAGGTCTTCGAGCGAGCCGGTGCAGTGCCTCATGTCGATCCAGGTGTTTATCCGCCTCAGTTCGGCATGCACCGTAGTGAGGAGCAGTTTATTGGTTTTGTCGAGCGATACGGCCAAGAAGTGATGCTTCCCATGCCCGGAGGTGTGGTCTTGTTCAAATATGGGCGTTGCTTTAGCCACGGAGGGGTACTGGTGGGGGGAGGACTGTTCGTGCATGCTGTATTAAAAGCTGGCATGGTTCTTAAATCTGCTTTAAGCGAACCTGAGTACGCTGAACGCGAATGCAGGTTTTATGAGGTGCTCTATGGGCGGTAATACGATCTCGACTGAGCAACAAAAGATTGCCAACATTGCGCTGCAAACGTCGAGCTACGGCTTGACACTACCAAAGATCTATGGCACTCAACGCGTCAGCGGCAATCTAATCTGGTACGGCAACTTCAATGCCGTCCCTCACACTACGACTACATCCTCGGGGGGCAAAGGAGTCGGTAAGGTTACCCAGAAGGACACGACTTATACTTATACGGCCGCTGTTATGATGGCTTTGGCTGAGGGGCCTATCACAGGGGTCGGCGCTGTCTGGAAGGGTAAGGACAAAATCTCTCTATCGGACCTTGGACTAACTCTTTTCACCGGAACGCCCACCCAAGCAACGTGGTCGTTTCTCACTAGCTATAACGTGCCGGGCAACTGGGCCCGAGAAGCTGCGTATGGATATAAAGACTGGTACACAAACTTCACAGCACCCTTCACTGATCAGGCGATCAACTACAGCTCAACCGCGTACCTGGCTTCATCGGCCTATGACCTGGGCACAGATGCTAGCGTGCCAAACCACGGGTTCGAGATCCTGGGATCGTTGATCTACCCCGGACAATCAGACGCCAATCCCGGTGACATCATTCCCGATATGTTGACCTCTCAGCAGTATGGCTCAGGATTCCCGCCCGGCATGATCGGATCAATGACTGCCTACACCCAGTACTGTGTGGCCAATAGTCTCTTTGTATCGCCTGCTTATACCGAGCAAAGGTCTGCCGCTGACTGCCTCAAGGAGTTGACTGACCTTACCAACTCAGCAGTCGTTTGGTCTGCGGGTCTGCTTAAAGTCATTCCGTATGGCGATGTCACTCTGACTGGCAACGGCCAAACCTACACGCCAAATATGACGCCGCTGTATGACCTCGGGGACGACGACTTTCTGGCTTCGACTGGGGGTGACCCCGTTCGAGTCAAGCGTTCCTCGCCTGCTGATGCCAAGAACAGGATAACCCTGGAGTTTAGTAACCGGGTCAATCAATATAACACCGAAGTTGTTGCAGTTGAAGACCAAGATGCTATTGAAAAGTACGGTCTAAAGCCGGCTGAAAATATCTCCGCCCATATGTTCTGCTTGCCGACTGCTGCTAAGATGGCCGCACAGCTTCAACTACAACGCCTGCTCTACAAGCGTAATACTTACTATTTCGGCCTCAATGCACGCTACGCCATGCTTGAGCCAATGGACATCGTGACGATCACCGATACTGGCCTCGGAATGACACGAGTGGCCGTGCGTATTATTGAAATTACAGAAATTGATGATGGCTACGATGTGGTTGCTGAGGACCTAAACATCGGAGTGGCCAACGCCGCGTCCTACGCCCATGACAGCGGGCTAAGGTGGCAGATGACTGTCAACGCAACACCATCCCCCGTCAATGCACCTTATATTTTTGAGTTGCCAGCAGACCCCACAACGACCGGGCTGGCTATTGGCATAGCTGTTGGTGGATCCATTTCTGATCCCTTTTATGGTGGCTGCAGGGTATGGGTTAGTTTGGATGGAACCAATTACAGAACGGTTGGTACAATATACGGCTCAAGTCGTTACGGAGTCCTAATCGCCCCATACCCTGCAGCCACTGGTACAGACAACAGCAATACAATGAAAGTCAACCTTATTAGCGGGGGACAACTGATAAGTGGATCCGCTAAAGATGCTGAAAACGCAGCTACACTTTGCGTTGTCGATAATGAATTCGTTGCTTATCAGACAGCCACTTTAGTAGATGTTGGGAAGTACGATTTGAAACCGGTAAACCGTGGATTATACTCGACAACAGGCGCTACACACAACACAGGCTCTAAATGGGCTCGAATTGATCAAGCAATCCACAAACTGACTGATCTTGATCTATCTTTAATCGGTAAAATGATTTATATAAAGTGCACAGCTTTTAATGCCTATGGCTCTGGCGAGCAAGATCTGTCCTCAGCCGTTGCTTATGCTTACGTAATCACTGGATGGGCTAAAGAACTTAAAACCCCAGAGCCTGGGGTCTATTTGGATGTCATTGCCTCACGTTCACAGATCACCTATGACGGCACTGGCACTCCAGCGCCAACGACGCAGACGACGGCGTTCGACGTGCTGAAACAGGGGTTCAGCAGCCCGGTCGTTCTGGTGATGACCAAGGCCGATGGCACGCTTATCAACAATCCGCAGAGCTATCTGACGCCAGTCACGCCCACTGCGATCAACCTCATTCCTTATTCCGACCAATTCAGTTCTTGGTCGGGAAGTGCAACCGTTGACAGTGATTTTGCCACAGCGCCGGATGGATCGCCGACCGCCGACCGGCTTACCGACGCCAACGGTTCGGGATTTGAAGGCCGTCAGCAATCAATCGCCATACCGGCGGACGGCACCATCTACATCTGCTCGTGGTTTCTCAAGAAAACCACTGGCGCTTCCAACAGTGTGGCGCTTCGCGTCAACCTTCAGGGCGGCACTGCGCAGGTCAATCGAGACGTTTATGTCAATACCAACGCAGGCACGATTCGTCTGCTCGGCGGCGCCAGCGGCACGATCAGAAGCAACGGTGATTACTGGCTGATCCAGTCGACGGTAACAAACAACGGCACCAATACCGGCCTCGATCTGCTCGTTTTCCCGGCAATCGGCTTTAACGTCGATGATCAGCCCGCGTCTAGTTTGGATGCGGGGGCAACCGGGTCAGCCATCGTCTGGCGCGCCTCTGCGTCATATTCCTATGAAGGCTATCTCATCGGCACCGGCACTGCGTCGCGGCGCGGGATCGTCACCGACAATGCCAGCCTGACCGAACCGAATTTTGCCAGCGCTGCATCAGGCAACACCGGCGTGCGAGTAGTCGCGCTGGCGGGCGAACCCACAGGCGTGCTGACCGATGTCGCCGCACTCTATCGCAACGATGCGGGAGCTGACGGCACCGACGGCCTGGATGCGATTACCGTGTCACCCGGCAGTCAGGCCTTCGTTATTTCCGCCACATCGTCGGGATCGCCGAAGACCGGGCAACTTCCCAAGACTGTCACCTTCATGGTGCTGGCCGGCGCATCGGATGTCAGCGACGATACTGCCACGACCTATTCGGTTGTCGCTTCGGCCTGCACCGCCACGCTGGGCGGAACCAACAACAAGGTTCTGACGATCCCGGCGCTGTCGGCCGACACGGCGACGGCGACGGTCACAATCCAGCGCAGCGGCGTCACGGTCGCGACTGTGCTGGTCAGCCTGACCAAGGCGCGGGACGGATCAACCGGCGGAACTTCGGCGCGCGACGATACGCTCGCGATCAACAACACTTCGAGCTACTCGGGCACGCAGGGCGGCCCGTTGACCCTAATGGTCGGCCCCAACGGCACTATCACGCTCGATGTTGACATGGGCTATACTGTCGCGAGCATCAGCGCGACCGTGAACGGTAAAGTCCAATACCGTACTACGCCCGGCACCGGCGGCTGGACCGACATTGGCACAGAGGCATCCGGATACATGGCAATTCCGGGCGAGCCTGGCCAACTGGCGTTTCAGCGAACCCTGGCGGGGCCAAGCGTTGCCGCCAACTGGGAGTTCCAGTTCGTAAACCGCAAGGTCGGCGCCGGCACCGCCGTGCTTGATACGTCGAACGATGTCTTCCAGGTGAGCTGGGGCGCATCATGACGATGATCGTTCTCCGCAGCGCATCCGGCAAGGTCAACGTTGTCGAAACGACGACTGGCTATGACATGGCGCAATGGACCAGTCAGGGCGAAGTGCCGGCGGATTACAACCCGGCTACGCACCGCTGGAACGATGTCACGCGCAGTTTCGACATCTACTATCCGCCGATGCCGCCGACACCATGGCGGCAGCTCTGCGTGCCGTTCAACGTCGGCGCGGGCGCGGACCTCTCGCTCCTGGCAATGGCGTCGTCGGCGCAGTTTCTGGCCAACAGCAGCCGCAACATCGAGCTGATCGACGCGGCCAGCTACACCGAGGCCCGACTGACGGCCAGGGTGACGGCGGCGGGTGTCGCGGGGTCGAAGCTGTCGCCGGTGTTCGCGATCGGCTTTGGCACCAATCTGGCCAATTATTTCGACCTTGGTGATGCGGAGATGTCGGTTTCTCTTGCCGCTGTCGGCCTTGTATCGACCGGCTGGTTTGCGCTGCGAACGTCGGCGCGCGCCGACAATCGCTATGTCACGATCAAGCAACAAGGCGGCAACGGCGTGGCCTCGCCGGCAGTGGGGAGGCTGACATTGTGGTTGCGGTAAAACAACACTGATTTAATACAGTGATTAGACATTAATAGAGGTGGAAATGAATTTGGATACGATAGACTGGAACAAGTTACTACCCTGGGTGCTTACTGGGGGTGCTGGGATGACAGGGAGACTTATGTATCACGCGAAGCAAGTTCAGCTTGGCAAGAAGAAGCCGCTGACCTGGGCGATGGTCTGGGACATCCCGATCGCACTCGGTACCGGCTGGATCGCACTCGGTCTGTGCAAGTGGTGCGGGCTCGAGTGGGAAACCACAGTGTCTGTGGCGATCGTCGCCGGCTACCTCGGCCCGTATGGGATCGATACGATCTTCGTCAAGTGGTCGGAATGGAAGTTCGGAAAGAAGGAAGGAATGGATAATGGCTGATCGTGACTTGAACCACCTGCACCCACAGGTCGAAGCCGCTGCTCGTGCGGCGATCGCCGAATGTGAGGCCGCCGGCATGCCTGTGCTGGTGACCTGCACCTATCGCAGCGACCAGGAGCAGAACGAGCTGTATGCTCAGGGTCGCACCAAGCCGGGCCGGATTGTGACGAACGCGCGCGCCGGCGAGAGCTTCCACCAGTATCGACTTGCACTCGACCTATACCCCCTGGTCAACGGCAAGCCCGACTTCAGCGGGACTCACCCGAACTGGCACAAGATCGCAGCCATCTTCATCAAGCATGGCTTCGAATGGGGCTACAACTGGAAACGGTTCCGGGAGATGCCTCACTTCCAGATGACCGGGGGTCATCCACTGTCCTACTACCAGCGGGGCGGGCAGCTGTAACCAATCGCTGACAAGGAGAAATGGAATGGACGTTATCGACCCGCAAGTTGCTGGCATCCTCGCCCTCGTGGTGATGATCGCGCAGCTCATCGGCAAGAGCATCCCGGACAGCGCGACGGGCTTTCTCGGCTTCCTGCGGAAGCTGGCGAAGTTCATCGGGCTCTACGTCCCGAACAACAAGAGCTGATGCTCAAGCTTATCTCGGCGCTGCTGGGTTTCGTCAATGGCTTCATGAAGTGGCTTAACGACTCCCAGCAGCAGCAGAACGCGGGTAAGGCGCTTGAGCGGGCGGAAGCCCAGAAGGAGGTGATCCATGAAGTCGAACAAGCTCAAGCTGCTGTGGTTGTTGACGATCCCGCTCGCACTGAGCGGCTGCGTAACCGGTTCGATCGCTCGCGCGCCGGCGACAGTCAGTGACTACTGCTTGATCGCAAAGCCCATCGGCTATGACAGCACGAAGGACACGCCGGAGACGGTGAAAGCGATCGAGGCCCACAACTCTCAGTGGGTGTGTGTCTGCGAGAAGGACTGCCCGGCACGACCTGCGGGCTGAGCTGGCCAGTCCACGGCGAGCGCTCTCCTTCCCCGGCGCTCAGCACAGCCAGTGCACAACCTGACCCTCGGCCAGCCGGTTACTCCTCCCGCTAGTTGTCCGAGGGTCTTCGTTTATCGATCTAGGTTCAACCATTCCTGCGCGAGGTTCCTTACGAGCACTGAATAGATGTAGGCTACCTTAGCCCGACAGTGATCGTAAGGAACCTCGCGTCCTACGGGTCGTTCTCAGCGATCAATAAAGTGCTCCCACAGACGCCCAGCCGACTCCCACAGGTTTTGGGCAGCTGAGTGAGGATACGGCTCCAAGAACACTATCCGCTGGCACGACGTGTTCAGCAGCAGCTTAGTGCAGGTCATGCACGGACTGGCCGTCACGTAGGCCGCGTGGATCGACCACGGATCCTTGCACTGGAGCAGAGCGTTCTGTTCAGCGTGCAACGCGTGACAACCATCAAGGTTCGTGCCGCTTGGCGCTCGGGCCCCAGGGCAGGCATGCGGGAACTCAGGCGGAGGGTTGGTCACGAAGTCCCAATCCTTTCGCTCCACGCCGACCATCTCGTTGCAGTGAGGCATGCCTGCCGTCACGCCGTTGTAGCCGGTGGAGAGCACGTGCCCTCGCTCGTTGAGGAGGACACAGCCCACCTCACGGCGAAGACATGTGCTACGCTGCCCGGTCAGCTGGGCCATTTGCATGGCCCACTGGTCCCTAGTCAGTCTCGGCATTGCCGTCTCCATAGTTGAAGTCCTCAGGCTGATGACCTTCGAACCAGCGGTCGGCGTCACCGCGCTTGGACTTGCGAAGATCGTCGAGCACCTCGAGGATTTCAATGTTCGGGTCGATGAATTCGTTGGGGAGCGACCAACCCAACTCGACCGGCATCATGCACTCGCGTGCAATGTCCCAGTGCTGCTCGTAGATGTGGCTGCTGACCATCGTCAGGTATTGAGTGCCCAGCTCGATGTAGACACCAGGCAGCCGATCGCGGTTCAGCTCCTTGACGACTGCAGCAGCGATCATCGTGAAGTTGAACGCGTCATACGGCAGCCCCAGCCACGCGTCGGACGACCGCATGAAGACGTGAGCATGGAGCTTGCCCCCACGCACGTTGAAGAACAGCGCCACGGTGCAAGGCACGTCCTTTGTCTTCGGCGGGTTCTCACGCCAGATGGTCATGCCGGCCTGGCGAGACTGCGGATCTTCACGCAGCTTGTCGACCACATAGATCATCTGTCCACAGACCTTGGGACCATAGGCGCCGAAGAACTTGACACCATCGTCACTGAACTGAGTGATGTGGCGATTGTAGTCCTTGATGCCTTCGACAGTATCGTCGCCGCTCAGGATCCAGTAGGCTTCGCCGCCGAGGAACGGCACATGCAGCTTGCGTTGAGGCACCGTCACCACCGGCCATCGCATGTCGAACGCCACCGTGTGTTGCGGCAGTTCGAGCGTCTTCATGCCACGCGGGCTGGTCTCACGTCCGTTGAGGAGCAGATCCTTCAACAGCTGCTGCCATGCCTCCGTCAATGAGAGAGCGGAGCTTGGTTCCAAGTGGGTAGTCGTCATGGCGATTGAACCTTTTCTGATGTTGCGGGTGGGAGACGAGGGTATGCTGCAGCCCTGCGTCGTCGAGTGCCTTCGCCGCCGCGGCGCCGAGGGCAATGTAGTGGTTGGCATCGATCGATGCGTCAAGGAGCTCGAGGTCGAAGTCAGCGTTGGCCCAGCAGAGCTCGTCCTCACGAATGTTGAACGACTCAAGGTAGTCAGCCAGCCAATGGCTGCAGTCCTGACGGTTGAACGAGACGAACGGATACTGCTGCCATAGGTCGTTGTCCTTGCGCTCGGCGAAGTTCTCACCGACCAAGCAGACCAACGCCTGCCGGTTGCCGACCGTGGGGAGACGAGTGTCGTGCTCGAGGGTGGTGTCGATACCAACCAACGAGTCTAGTGTGTCTCTGGTCCGATCATAGACCACGAACGGCAGGTGGCTCGACACGTAGTCGACCTGAAGATCATAGTGGCGGTAAACCGCTTCAAGCTGTTCCTCTCGGTCCAGCATCTCCTCGCCCTTACGGCTGCGGAACGTGTCCAGGCAAACGTCGAGCCCCGGCAAACAGTAGATCAACCGAGTGCTGCACCGCATGGCGACCCGCTCCATCATTCGCTGAGTTGCCTTGTCCACACGCAGAGGCTGGTGGGGACGGAAGACTGAGCCATACGGCTGCTCAGACAGCCAACAGCGGTCAAAGACCACAGATTGGTAACCATGCAGAGCCGGGAGCATCGCTTCCAGATACATTCGACCAAGACCTTTGGCCGTCACGCGTGGCAGAGACGGGAAATGCACGTATCGAGCGCCGGTCGCCTCGGCATAAGCCTGAGCGGCGGTGGACTTGCCACCGCCGTCAGGACCTTCGAAAATCGTCAGATCACAGCTGCGGGTCATCGATCGCTCCTGCTTCTCCGGCATAGCCCATGTAGCCAGCGTTGTCGAGGATCTTGCGACCCTGCGGCGGCACCCAGCCCTCGGGTTTGCAGACATCGACCGCGTGTCCGCGTTGCGTGGTGCCACGGACCTTCGCCATGTTGGCACGCTGCACGTCGTTCCACAGCCGGCTGAACAGCTTGGGCTTGATGCCCAGCATGACGAGCGTCCCGAGAGCGAAGTAGATGATGTCGATCAACGCGTCGACCTGACCTTCGAGGTCCTGCTGCTGACAGGCTTCGTTGAACTCACTGAGCTCCTCCTGCAGACACTCGACCCGCTCATGCAGCCTGCGCCGCGTCAAATGGATCGGTGTGTCCTGGGTGATGAGTCCGAACTTCTTGTGGAAGTCACGGACGTCGCGAAGAATGTTCCTCATGCAGGCCTCCGGCAGATCCACAGGTTGTTGCGAGCATGGTCCGGATAAAGCGGACCGAAGATGTTGCTGATGGCGTCGTTGTCGAAGTATTCCGACAGGGCCTTCGCCACCTGCTTCACCGCCGACGGATCGACACGGTCAGTCTCGACCTTGCCGATGTGCTTGATGTCCATGAACGTGCCGTAGCGCCGCTCGACCTTGAAGCCAGCCTTCTCGACCGCCTTCTGAAGCTCGGGCACGGTGTATTCATGGATGTGGTTGGCCGCGTGTCGCACCCCATCGTAGACGGGCGTGGACATCAACATGACGCCGCCGGGGCGGAGGGAAGCGAAGCAGGCCTTGAGCATCTTTGCGCCCAGGTCGACGCGCATGTGTTCGATGACCTCGAGGTGGACGACCACGTCGAACCCGCCGGGTTGCATCTTGAGCACTTCCTTCTGCCGCTCGACGAAGTTGAACTCGCCAAGGAACGTCAGGCGTTGGCTGTTGGACGGCTTCAGCTTGTTGAGGTCCACGCCGACGTATGTATTGACCCGCGCCGATGCGCCTCCCGTCAAGATCTTGCTGAGCGGCTTGTCTTCGCCACAGCCGATTTCGAGGACGTGGTCCTTGGGCGTGATGAAACGTCGTGCAAAACTCCACCTGAAAAAATGGCTGGAATAGTCACGATGTAACGACTTACCATGTTGCGTAGCGTGTAGTTGCGTGGTATCATACTCGCGGTCATCCCGCGCTTTTTCTCGTCGTGCCATTGGTCTTCCTTAGTGGTTGTGTTAACGCACGATGGATAGTCCAACCAGCCTTTAAGCGTTGGAGAAATTGAGCTGGATGCACGTTGCACCTGCTGTCTTCTCCCCACTCAGAGGCACATTTGGTTTCTCCGTTGTATGTCAACATGACGTTGTTGGTTTTATTTCTGCAGTTCGTTTTACGAGTCACGAACCTGCAATTTTCAGGTGAATATCCTCGGTAAGTATCTATACGGTCTAAGTCTAAACCAGGTTGGTAACCATTACTCAAACACCATTTGACAAACCTGATTTGACCTTGGCGACCTGACCATTCACCGCAAAGGTTTATGCCTTTCGCGCCGTAGTCTTTGAATGACCGAGATGTGGGATGGTTGCAGCGGCCGTTGACACCTGTCCATAGACTCAACAGCCTACAAACAAGGTCAACGGCCTCATCTGTTAACGTCCCCGCCACCCTCAGCTCACTTGGCGCGGGCGTCTGGCGGGTTCTGACCGTCCTTGCGAAGCTGGTTGCGATACCAGGCGACGTAGCTGCGCTTCGAGTCGTCGAGGCCGAACTCCTTACGGACCTCCGTGAAGATGTTGTCGTCGGTCAGTTTGCCTGCCATGATCAGTTCCTTGAACCGGCTCGCCGCGGACGGCTTCCGTTCCCTGGGACCTTCGGCCGCGCGCTTCGCCTTCTTGGCTTCGTTCAGCTCACGCAGCTTCGCGAGGTTGGCCTGCTTCTTGGCCTCCTTCTCCTCGGGAGTCTGCGTCGCCCGCTTGGGCGCCTTGGCTTCGGCGGTCTTCGCCGTGCCCTTCTTGCCGGCGTTCGTCTCGACCGCCTTCTTCCGGTCCGCCATGGTCTTGGCAGCCGGCTTTGCAACCTGTGTCATACGATGGAACTCCTCTTCAGTGACATTGGTGAAACGGCGCAACACCCGGGCCGCGTCGGGATCAGCTCCACAGTGGAGCGAATAGGCTTTGAGGACCTCGGCATAAGCCTTCGGATCCTCTTTGAGCGGGAAGACATGCGTCTCCCACCACATCTCGCCCATGACCGACAGACCCAGGCGGCGACCGTCTTCACGGTAGAGCACGCCCAAATCGCCATCGGCGTGGGACACGATAAGGATGGGGTGGTCCGTGAGCACATCACGGCAGACGACAGGCGTGGTAATCCGCTTCATGGTTACCAAACACCACGCACGGTCTGCACAATGGAAACCACGGCGAAAACGCCAGCGGCGATGAAGAACAGCTCAATGGCTGCATGCCAAATAGTCATTATCTCAATCCCTCAGCACGGTTGATAGAGCTACTCTATCACGTCCACCACAGTTGTAAACAGCAGAAATCACCTTCTGCGTTTGTTTTTGATGAGTTTCAGTCCCTCGAACAGCGCGTTTTGGCCCTTCTTCTTGGACTTGAGCGCCCAGTAGACGGCTTCATCGATCGTGCCCGCAGCGGTCAGGTGGTAAACGAACACGCGGTCGGTCTTGTTGCCTTGACGATGGACACGCTTAATGAACTGGTCGTAGAGCTCGAAGTCCCAGGTCAGGCTGAACCACGCCACGTGGCTGCAAGCACCTGACTGCAGGTTGAGCCCATGCCCCATCGATGCCGGGTGGCCGAGGAGGAGTGGTAGCTGCCCGTCGTTCCACTGGTCGACGAGCTCATTGGCACGCTTGTCCGTCACACCACCGCCGATATAGGGGACGTCGCCAAACCGCTGTTGAATGTGGGCGAGGTCGTGCTGGAAGTCATAACCGACCAAGAGCGGTTTGCCTTGCAGACCGTCGACCAGCTCCTCTAGCGCATCCAACTTGGCGTCATGAATGTCGGCCCAAGTCCGCTTGCCGATCCGGTGAACCTTCTTGTTCTTGCCGACATCAACTCCTTCATCGAGATACACCGCTCCGCTAGCGACCTGACGACACTTGGACGAAGCGACCGCGGCGTTGGCGGCAGTGATGAACCCGTCGTCCATCTGAGTAATGAGGTGCTCCTCAAGCTCCTCATACATGCGAACCGCTGAGGCGGGCAGTGCCACTTCGATGGTCTGATCGACAAGCGTGGGTAGGTCGAGGTGCTCAGATCCGATGCGCATGACAAGTGGCGCCATCGCTTCGTAGATCCGTTCCTCTGCGCCTTCCTTGGGCGTCCAGCTGAACCCGTCCCACGCCGGCACGAAATACTTGGTGCGATAGTGCGTGACGTATTGACCAAGGGCGTTGCCCATGTCGAGAACGTAGGCCTGACCGAACAAGTCCATCAGACCGTTGGCGGCGGGCGAGCCGGTGAGACCCCAGCGGCGGCGGAACGAGCCGAGCACCTGTTTCAGGGTCTTGAACCGCTGGGTCTGGCTGTGCTTGAACTTGGACAGCTCGTCGACGACCAGCGTGTCGAACCCCAGATCCTTCCACCGCTTCTGATTGACGGACGACGACCGCTTGCCCGACGCAGTCGTGACCTTCGTGCAACCCAGCAGCCAGTCCAGACCTTCTGGATTGATGACGTAGATGTCAGCGTCACGAGCCAAAGCCTCGTCCTTGTCCGGGCCGTGGAGAACCTCGATCGTCAGATGGTTGAAGTCCTTCCACTTCTCAATTTCCTTGGGCCACACCTCATAACAGACGCGGCGTGGAGCGACGATCAACACCTTGCTGGCGTGACCACCGCCAATCAGCAGCTTCAACGCGCCAAGCGTCATGCTGGTCTTGCCGACGCCTGGATCAGCGAACAGTGCGGCGCACGCGTGCTCGAGGAGCCACTTGACCCCGGCCTTTTGGAACTTGTGCGGCTTCCACTGCTCGGGCGACCGCGCGAAAAGCTCCCTCTGTCGTGTCATGGACCTCGATGGCATAATCCCATTCCTTCAACTGGTTGTGTCGGTAGACCTGAAGCGGTTCGGGTTCCGTGCCCGGCCGCTTGAATTCGATGAGCAGCGGTCTGCCACCAGGGATGAAGAACAGGCGGTCAGGCCAACCACGGTTCCCACGCAAGTTGAGCTTGAGGCTGTCAACCCCAAGCTCAGCTTTGATCTTCTTGCAGGCAGCAGCTTCAATGCTGCCTTCAAGTCGTCGCGCCATTGGACAAGTTCATGCGGTTGCCCATCAGTGCGAAGATCTTGAGCGCGTGGTCAGCCTGCGTCCGCGCGTCATCGAGCGCGTTGTGGTAGGTGCCACTGCGACCGACCTTGATCTGAGGTGCCAGGTTCTTCAGCGTGCGGAAGCACCGGTTGTTCCAGAAGTCCCACGGCATCTGCACGCCTGCTGCCTGGTAGCACAGGCAGAGGATGGCGTTGTCGAAGTCTGCGCCATTGCCCCAGATCCGGATCTTCTTGGCAGGACCGAACGACGTCAGATACATGTTCAGGTCGATGAGCGCATCCTTGAGCGGGGAGGCCGACTTCGCCAACGCATCAGTCAGCACCTGCCGAGCCGCCTCGCTCTGGCGCTCCCACCAGTTGATCGTGTCCTGATCCTCGTGGAGCTTGGCCTTCTTGCACGACGCGCGACTGACGACGCGGTAGAAGCCATCGTCATCGATCTTCTGTTCGACCGGGTCGAAGGCCACAGCACCGATCGAGAGGATCGCACAGCCAGGCTTGTTGCCGAGGGTTTCAAGGTCTACCATGATGTCAAGCATTGTTATTCATCCTTTCAAAGTGTTCACGAACTCGTTGCTTATGTTCACGTCGAGCAGTTTCACGCTGCTCAGGCGTTTCGGGGAAGAGCCACATCCACAACATGACGGCCAACGGCGCGAGCATGTTGAGGATGCAGAACCAATTCCAGAGAGTGCTCAGTATTTGCACGGTCCGCCCTTCGACTTGCTGAAGTGGCACCAACGACAGTGGAAGCCAGGACGGGGAGCGAACGTCGTGTCGGCCAGCAGCGGCCGTGCACGCTTTTCCCACTTGGTCCGCAGCTTCTTCTCCATCGACCGGTTGAACTCGTCGTCCTTGATGACGCCGTGGTCGAGATACCACAGCTCAGTCCGGACAGTCTGAACGTCTTGGAACTTTGCGAGCGCGGCCAACGCGAACAGCTCGACCTGATCGTTGTAGCCTTCACGCAGCTTGCCGGTCTTGTGGTCTATGACCACAGCGTTCGGTGGGGAGACGGTCACGGCATCGCAGATGACGCGCAACCATGCGTCCTTGGCGAACCACTCGGTCGGCTCCCAGTTGATAGTGAACGCCCACTGCTGCTCGACGAGCGGCTTGGCCTTCTTCAGCTCCTTGAAGTCGTCCTTCATCAGAGCCAACGACTGAGGCAGCGCACGCACCTGACCGGACGCGAACTTCTCGGCTTCCTTGTGGATGGCGTTGCCACGTGCCAGCGCGGGACCTTCCGGTTCCTGACGCTTATCAAGCAGCTTGAGCTTGGCCCGCAGCGGGCACTCCTCCCACTGGTGGAGCCGACTGAAGCTCCACGCAGTGAACTGTGGTTTTTGGTATCTTACCGGCATAGCAGTTTACCTCTCTTGTCATAGTCCTTCAGATCAAACCAGTTGGTATTCGACCACTTGCCCTCAGACAACATGGGCACGTCGAACTCGATGCTCTCCATCGCTTCCTTCAGCCGCTTCATCGCGTCATCACGGCGCTTGGTTGGGGCATCGATGGTCTGCTGGTCATGGACTGACAGGAGGAAACGATCGTCCTCGTGCTTGATCTCGTTCCAGCGAATAAGTGCTTCCTTGGTGCAGTCGGCTGCCGAACCCTGAATGATCAGGTTGAGCAGCTTATAGTCGAACGTCATCCACCGACCATACTTCTCAGAATACATCGGCTCCTCGCAGAAGTATTCCCGTCCGCCCCACGTGCGGACCGGCAGGTCGTTCTTGGCACGAGCCTTCAAGTCATCGAACAGATCCTTCAGGCCGGGGAAGACGTTATTCTTGATTGCCATCATCAGGCGGCGGCTGTCTTCGATCGACAGGTCGTTCTTGACTGCAAGCGACGGAGCGCCTTGCCCATAGATGATGCCGAAGTTGGTGTTCTTCACGGGTTTGCGATCATACTCGAGGCCGAACTCAAGCAACTTGGCTTGGGTCGTATCATGCGCGTCCATCCACGGGTCGTCGAGGTAGGCCTGCTTCAGCGTAGCGTCCTCATAGTGACCGAGGATGCGAACTTCCTGCTGGCTGTAGTCACGGTCGAGGAGCACACGTCCCTTGCCAGGCACGACGTAGCTGCGCACGAACGGCAGAGGCAGCAGAGGGAACGGTTCCTTGGGCAGCTTGTGATGAGCCTTCGACCAGAACAGTTGATCGAACTCGTTGGGGATATTTTGGAAGTTGGGTGTCGAGCTGAACCGGCCTGTCGTGGTGCCACCGTCACCGTTGCGGATTTGGTTCCAACTGGTGTGGATCATACCGCCGGTGCGCTCAGCCACAGCGAGCCACGGCTCCATGAACGTGCCGAGACAGGTATTCAGCTGAGCACGGTAGACCAACATAGCGAACAGCTGCGGGTCCTTGACGCCGTTGCGCAACGCGTCCTGGTTCGTGGCGACCTTGCCCTTAGCTGTCCGACCCAGCTTCGACGGATCGGCCTTGCCCGACCGGATGAGCGCTTCACCCAACTCATCCGCGGAGTTGAGGTTGATGTCGCCAGCCTTGAGCTGCTTCTTGATCCACTCATCGATCTTGACACGCAGCTGATTGTAGGCACGCACGTCTTTGCGGAGACGATCCAGGTCAACCGGCACGCCACCGCGTTCGTTCTCGAGCAGGATGGGGAGCAGTCGACGCTCACGATCGTAGGCGGTGAGCATGTTGCGCTTCTTCAGCATCTCAAGTCCATACTTGAAGATGCCTTCTGTCCGAATGACGTCACCGTTGGCGTAGGGGCCAACAATGTCGCCGGGAGCCAACGCAATGAACATGCCGGCCTTCGATGGGGTGAGACGCCGACCGGGAACCGGCTGATGCGTGCACAGCCAGTCGGCCACCGCGTCACGTTCTTCGGGCGTCATTCCAAGCAGACGTTCACCAGCCGGCTTCAACGCGAACGAGCAAGCGCGCGGGTCATCGAGATAGAGCATGAACATGGTGTCATGCACGTGGTCCCATGACGGCATGGGTAGACCGAGCTTCTCGGTAGCGACTGACAGGTCGAACTTAGCGTGGTGGAACAACAGCGGCCCCTTCCACACGGATTGCAGCGCGTTGATCGCGTCTTGACGCGTGCAGTTGTTGCCTCCGTTGACGTGTCCCCAGCCGAAATACTTCGGCTTCTTGCCCCACTCTTTGATAGACACTCCGACAGGAACTGGTGGGTAGTCTGGTCGACCTTCAATTGGAAATGTTTCCCAATCAACAGTTGTTGGGCGATCAAGATGCACGGCGCTTCTCCCACATCTTTGTAGCAGCTACGCCTATTTTCTTCTTTGACTCATTTGTATGTGGCCCACCAAATCGAATTCCACCTTTGCGAAACCCTGAATGACGCCCCTTTTTCACAGCGTCTTGAGTGTTATCTTTCGGACTACCTATGAAATGGTGCTCGTCAAGAATGCATTCATGGCGATCGCATGAGTGACAAACGTATTGGAACGTTGTCAACGGGCCGTGCCTGAGCTTGTAGATTTTTCTCGCAGCTTGATGAGACGGGTGGAGAAGGCAACCATCATAGACCGTCGCCTCCCGCTCGTAATCAGCTACAGTTTTACGTGGAGCTGGCATTAGATCGCTTCTCCTCTGGTCAAAGCGTCACGCTCAGCGTGCGCCCGCACGTAGTTGAGACGTGAGTGAATACGGAGGAGATACCGTTGTCGGCAGCTGCCTGTGAGTTCCTTCTCAAGCAGCTGCCGACAGACTGGTTCGTCCGCCTCGCGCAGTTGGTCATTCAGTGCTTTCCATTCCTTGCTGACGGCGGACGCCATGATCAATACTTCTTTGTCTTCTTGGCCGGGGCAGCGCGACCACCGCGTGCCGGCTTGGCCGGGGCAGCGCGACCACCGCGTGCCGGCTTGGCCGGTGCTTCTTCCATCGGCGTGTAGGGGAACTCGATGATCGCCTCGGCTTCAGTGTGACGCTGCATGACAGCGCCCATCAGCTCGTTGGGGATCTTGTCAAGCACCTCGAACAGCACCTTGAATTGCGTCTTCGGATCCGGCACCACAGAGATGCGGGTGAAGACGCCGTGCGGCGGACGACGCAGCGCGCCGCTGACCTGCTTGACGAACGTCGAATAACCCTTGACGCTCGTCACCGGCAGCTTCATGAAAGCGATCGGCGTCTTGCGGAAGTGCTCTTCGTCATCATCGAACATCTCCAGATCGCCCTTGGCGTTGTAGGAGCCGGCCGGGATGAGCGCGAGGCGACGGCTGTTCTTGCACGCCTTGCCACGTCCCGTCTCAGCGGAACCCCACTGGTTGATGTCGCTGTCCTTGCAGAGCTCACCAGCATACTCCGGGATGGAGTTCTCATGCCAGCGGATGGTCTCCTCATCGCGACCGAAAGCGTAAGCCGCCGGGATCTGAGGATTGTCGGGGTCGTAGTCACCTTCATAGTAGGTGTATTCGATGATCGAGTCGACGATCACGACAGCCACCTGATTGCCGGGCAGAGGCGCGCCGTCAAATTGGAGGATGCCGCCCTTGACGGAGAAGAACTGACCGCCACCAGTGTTGGCTTCGACCGCCGCAGCGACCTCCGCCTGTTTGGCGAGTTCTTCGTCCCAATTCGCCACGGCGGTTCCGGGCTTCTTCGTTGTTGCACGTGCCATTTAGTATCTCCTACTGAGGACTTAGTTGGATGCCGTCTCTCCGGCTGTCACGCCATGGTAACCCACTGCCTGAAGTCGCGTCCATCTTCAAGTTGCCGTCTCTCCGAGCTGTCACACCACAAGGCATAGGTGTCATCGTGTCGATTGTAGCCACGGCACTCACGTCCCCACCACTCGCAGTAGGTGGCACTGGCGACCCGGACCGACGGCGAGAATGACGCCGGTCAGGGAACTATCAGGCCGTGATGTGTTTCACAGCCCACATGACCGCTTCTTCGATCTTCATCTTGGCGATCGACAGTTCACGGCTGTTGCCGAGCGAAGTCAGATAGTCATGGAAAGCCAGACCATCGTCCTTCAACTTCTGCGCGGCGGGAGCCGCAGGACGATCCAGTTCGCGGATGCCGATGATCGACATACCGCTGTGAATGTAGAAGTCGCGGACCGTGTTCAGTTCGACGATGTGGGTCTGTTCGGCCTTGTCCTGATTGGGTTCGCCGACGATGGTCTTGACCTCCACCGGCCAACCGGCACGGGCATCGACCGTGACTTTGGTAGTCATGCTCGTTCTCCTTGTTGATCAGATCTTGTTCAGGCTGACGCTGACGACGCCGAACGCCTCGACACCGGGGACCTGCTTCCCGTTGTCCCACCGCTCACGGATGGCGGTGTCAGCCAGTCGACGCTGCATGAGCTCGAACTGACCGGTCTTCTTGACGTGGGCGTAGAACTTGTCCCAGTCCTTGACCTGCGGAACCTGCTTCGTCACGACCGAGACACGAGCGCGTTTGCCGCTGGCTCCAGTGTCCGACTTGGGCAGGTTGTTGATGATGTGTTCGCGAACCGCGGCTTCTTGCTTGGCCAGCTCATCGACGATCTTCTGAGCAGCCAGTCGCTTCTCGCGGGTCTCGTAGAGGAGGTCGGCGCACGCCCCCATGGTCTTCGGTAACTTGATCGGTTTGGCAGCAGCCATGTGTCATCTCCTCAGCAGTTGATGATTGACTGTAGCACGGCCAAACATCGATGTAAACAACTAATTTAGGGGTCCGGCTGCTTCTTTTTCAAGTGTCAGGTTGACCAACAGAGCCAACGCTTGGGCGGCTTCCTGTGCCCGCTCTGGCGACTCGTAGAGACCCATCTCCATGTGGAGGACCAGACCAACCGACTCGTCGTATCCGATCGGCGGAGCAGCTGAGATGACAAAGGCCGGGTAGCGGTCAGGTGTCAGCTGAATGCCGCCAGCCTTTGAAGACGGGGAAGCGGGGCTTGTCCTTGACGCCGGTTGGCTGGTATTTGTAGGTGAGGACTCGTCCGTCGAGGGAGTCGCGACTCGCCCAAAGACCCACGCGTGCAGCCTCATCGAAACCTGTGCCGATTTCAAACTCAACGCCGCTAATGACGTCGCGCACCATAAGGCTGCCAAGTTTACCAGCCCCAATTTTGTTAGCCTTGTGGCTAGAGCGGACTGTGTGTCCGAGCTTGTCGGTGGTGGCAGCATTTTGGTTAGTCTCCAGTTCAGTGTAGCCGATGACGACGGCCTCAGAGTCGGCGAACCGCTTGAGCTTGAGCAGCACGCCTTCGCGGAGTGTCGATCGGCCCTGCTTATAGGCGCCATCAGGTCGGCGCAGCATGACACCTTCGAACCCATAGGCGAGCTGTTGGCCTTCATACTCGAGCAGCTCAGCCGGTGTGGCGATCAGCTTGTGGGCAACATGCTTGACGAACGCCGTCTTGCGCGGTTTGGCTGCATAGTCGATGTTCTTGACAGCGAGCCGAGCGGAGTTGAGACGCTCATTGAACGACGCTTCTAGATCCCAACGGTCGAACACCCAGAAGGTGAAGTGCGGCCGACCGTCACGGGTCATGACACCAGACTGCGACAGTTGGAAGCACTGCGAGTGGCGCGGATCACCAACGATCAGCTCACCGTCGAGGCCGTACTCAATGCCGCTCAGCAGCTCCTGCACGTAGCCGTTGGGAATGAGCTTCAGGTTGCGGCTGACGGCCTGACCATCGCGGATCAGGCAGCGCACGCCGTCGAGTTTGGGAGACGCGAGCAGCGAACCGTGGCGCTCGAGCGTCTCTGCGATGTCGTCGACCGTAGCGGCCAACAGCGGTTTGAATGTCATTGTTCTACTCCTTCGGTTCGCAGCTCAGGCAGCGAATGGTCGTCGTGGTGAAGCCCCTCGTGACTCGCACGTAGCCTTTCCCCCCGCACCGCACGCAACCAGAGGAGGCCGACGAAGAGGACGTTGCTCCCGAGCCAGATACCGATGATCCATCCAACCATGTGATGAGCTCCTTCTTGGCGTGTTGGAGCCGGATGAAGTCCTCGTGCTCACCGCCAGCGTCGGGGTGGTGGATCTTGATCAGCTCTTTGTAGGCCGCTCCCAGGATGGTGGAGGTGAGCCCGTCAAGACTCACCCCCATCACCTCGGCAGCCAGTTCAGCTTTCTGCCTATTCCGCACTAAGCACCTCGATCAACTTGGCTTGATACCAGGCCATCTTCTGGGCGTCTTCATGCGGATCCGACTTGAGCATCAGCCGCCAATTGTATTTGGCGATCGTGCCGCGCAGATAGCCGACGAACTCCTCAGTCGTCAGCTGAGCCTGAATGGCATCGATGCACTCCACCGCTCCTTGGTTATAGTGCGGAGGTGAATTCACCATGTCGACAGCAGGTGCCGCAACGGGTGCAGCCCGCCGGCTCACGACGCGAGCTCTTCGGCCACGCCGTCGATGGCGAGCAGCGCAGTCGCCTTCGCAGCCTTGTCGAGGCCGGCTTCCTTGACGGTCGCTTTGGCGTTCTTGATCGCGGTCTTGATTTCCTTGTTGCTCTCCTTCAGCGCAGCAGTGACAGCCTTCTTGACGACGGCATCGACTTCATCCTGCAGACCGTTGGTGGTCTTGAGCAGCTTCTTCAGATTGGACATGTGGTTCCCCTATGGGTTGAGTGAAGCTGAGGGTTGATTGGAGAATGTGCGCCGCCCGTCCCTCAGCAATCACGAGCGTAGCACAACCATCAGTCGCTGTAAACGACTAAAATCACCGTCTGACACCCTTTTTCACCAGCTGTCCTTCGGCTTTGTCAACATGCGCCTGAATTTGTTTGGTCGTTGCACCAGCCCACTGGTTGACGTTGCGCACAATATAAAGCCGCTCCAGTCCGAGGCTGGTGCTGACGGGGTCACCGTTGTTAGCCAGCGGCACACCAGCCCGTCGAAGCTCACGTCCCAAACCGTTTGCCGTGAGCTTCTTCGTGCCATCCACGTCGTAGAGACGGAGCAGATCCTTGTTGGTGACAAGGTCGCGCTCGATCTTGAGTTGACCGATCCGCAGGATCCGATCAGGATCAGCGAGCAGCTGACGCACCCACGAAGCGAGGTCGGACCGCGTGTCGGCGACCATGCGCTGCTTGGCCTTCGTCATGAACGCCGGAGCCGCTGGGTTGAAGTTCGACAGGTCACGTTGGAGCAGCTCGTGGAACAGATGACTCGGCCCGTCGCCGTGCATCCACAGGTCATATTCCGCATAAAACTCCTCACCCAGTGGCGGGAGAACGACTTCGACCACCATGTAGCGTCGGTCCTTGTCGCCCATGAAGAAAGAATCAGGTTGGTTCGACGTGAAATAGTAGTTGATGCAGTCAGGCAGCGAGTAGGCGGGGACATACTTGATGTCGATCCGGATCTTCTTCTGTGTGATCAGCTTCTTGAGCGTGTCAGCGTCTTGGCGCCGGTCTGAACCGGTCACCTCGTCACCAAGGACGAACTGCTTGTTCTCTGCCCAGTCGTTGCGGCCGTTGTGCAGGTCTTCTTGGCGGATCTCGACGAAGTTCTCACCGTAGATCTTGCCCAGCGTATAGCCGATCAGAGACTTGCCTGTGCCTTCGTGGATACCGTGCACAACAACGGCTGAGAACAGTTTGGTCCCAGGGTATTGCAGCGGGTAAGCGCACCAATCAAGAAACCAATCAATAGCACCCTTCTCAGCGTCACTGAACAAGTGCTTGATGAGTTGGTGCCAAGGACGGGTATCGCCCTTTCTCGGCTCGCAGCCCCAGCCACTCCAAGTATTGTAGGCGGACAACTTCGTCTCAGGGTCATCACAGAATTTCTCCTGTCCAGGTGCGTAGGTCAACTTATTGACCTCACGGCGATGGGGCCACTTGAGCCACGCCCCAGCAGCAGGCACCTTCTTCAGACTGACTGATCCGTCTGCCTTGAACTCCTGCTCCATGTATTTGGCAGCGGAGTAGGCGTGCTCTTTGAACGCGGACGGCGACAGCTTGTTGTCGTCGCGTTGCTCGACAATCAAGCCTGGTGAACGGACGTAGACGACCTGGTCGTTCAACGCCCACAGCGGCTTAGCCAACATAAGAGGCTGACCGGTGTGAAGCAGTTGGATCAGTTGATTACGACCACCTGATGGGTGGATGAGGAAGTCGTCAAGACCGGTCTTGGTGTCAACATCCTCTGACAGCTCGGGCAGTGCGACGACGAACGGGATAGCCCCACGATCGACTAACTCCTCTGCCAGTGCATTGATGGCGAGGACAACGCCTTCCTTTTCGCGGAAGTCTGAGTCATAGACAATGTAGACGTTCCGGCCGACCCAGTTGATCTTCTCAAGCTCGGGGAGGAACGGCACACCGGACTTAGCCGACTTGAAGTTCCACACGCCACCGAGGCCGATGGTGGGGAAGCCTTCCTTCGTCGCCTTCGCCGCCTTCAACTCCCCTTCTGTGATGAGGATGGCTTGATCACTAGCAGCGACCTCAAGCCAGTTGATCAACTTGGGGAAGTAGGCACCGACGCCGGACTCAGGTTCCTGAACGTATCGTGGCTGTTTCGCTTCGGTCTGACCTGAGAAGTTCTTGTCCGTCTCAATGTAGCGCAGCCGATAGAACGGCGGGTGCTTTGGTCGGTTGCTCATGGTCAGACCGTCGATGCCGAAGTAATCGATGCGCAGCGCTGCCAGTGGTTTGAATGATGAGTGCAGGAGAGCGGTTTCATTGCCGCTCAGATACGACATACCAAGGACAGCAGCGTCGTCGAGGTCGAGTCCCGATGATGCCAGCTTGTTCAGATATTTGTCGTCGTGTGGTGTTCCTGTCTTCCCCCGCTTCCGCATACGCTCCGTCCTGTCAATTCAATAAGGTCCCCCAGCGAACCTGTTAGCCAGTCAGCAGCTGGCGTTGGGTGTTCCACCGCTCAGCCGCAACTTGCTGAGGGTTGACGAGGACGAGCGCCACGGAGTGGAGCAAGCGAGCGGTGGAACGGCGCTTTATACGCACGATCGCCTGGCTTTGTAAATAGCCCGTTTGATGGTGGTTGTGAAGTAGAGGGCGCGCCTAGGTTTGGGCGCTACCTACCTGATCAAGGATGTCGTTGACGATCGGGAACTCACGACAGAGCTCCCACGCGACTTGGAACGCGACGTCACGGTGCTCCTTCTGCGTCTTGCGGTCGCAGCGCAGGCCGATGTAATGGATCCAGCTGCGCAACGTGCCGGCCATGTAGAGCTTGCTCGGCGTCATGCCCTCAGGCAAGACCGACCGAGCGACCTCCTTGGCCAGTCCGCGGGCGAGCGCTTCGTCATATAACTCCTGCGTGTTGACGGCGTGAATGCCTTGCGCTTCGTCCCACCAGGCGGCGAGGTCAGCGTCATCGGCGGGCGTGCTGTTCTGCCGGTCCTTGTGGTCCTGCATGCGTGCTTCTCTGTGCACATATTCGTCCTCGACCTTGGTGTAGCGTTGGCTGAACTCCTGGAAACTGAAGCTCCTGTGCCTGAGGATCTGACGGGCAATGTCGCGGGTCGTGACGATTTCGAGCGTGGCCGAGACCATCTCAAGCGGCGACCACTCCTGCCGGCGGATCAAGCTGGCGATGAGGCGCGGACCCGTCTCGTGGTTGAGTTGGTTCGCTGTGCTCGACACACGGGCGCAGAACGCGAGCAGCTGCTCGGACGTTTGCAGGTCGTCGATGACGGGGCGGGTGACGCCGATCAGGCGGACATTGGTCATTGTGTGTTCTCCTTTGCTGGTGCGTAATTCATTTCACGAAGGAAGTTGAGCCCCTTCTCGCTGATGGTATAGCTGCCTTTGGCGTAGCCCATCTCCTTGAGCGTCTCACAGCAAGCGTTGAGCCACGCTCCGCCGGTCTGACCGAGGTCTTCCCCGTTCAGGATCCGCAGCGCATCGACCTCCTGTTGAACGAGACCGTGCAACTTCATCGTGCATGTGCGAATGTGCTGCTCCATCAGATCGGAAGCTTCCCTGAGCTTGGCAGCTGAGGTGAAGAACGCGCCGTCCTGTTGGTAGATATAGGCGAGGTCGACAAGTTCGCCGACGCGCTTCATTGGGTGTTGTTCGTCAGTCATACTGCGTCCTCCTCTAAATCCATATAGGAAAGCATTTCCAAAAGCCTCGGAACTGTCAAGGCTTGGAACTCCTCCTCTTGTCTTTCGACATCGTGGTATTCAAACGCCAGCTGAGTTCGAATACGGTTCTCAAGTTCACTCAACTTCATCAGATGTTCTCCTTATCCAGTGTCAGCAGCCAATCCGGCAAGTTCCTCCCGTGCCAGGTAGGCACGCGGGAGTCAGTTGCCCACCGCTCGACCAGGTAGTGGCGGTAGGCGAGTTGCACGTCGTCGAGGTGGACGAACGAAATACCGAGGTCGGATCGACGGGCGCAGTTCACCCACCACATCGGCGGACGGGAATAGCGACCGATGTGATCAGCCGCCCAGTCGAGCACGGCGAGACTGGCGTGGACCTTGCCGTAAGCAGCGGTGTAGACAGCGCTCAGCCCATAGGCATGGGCCAACAACCACTGCTGAGCACGTGGGTGGTCGCGGAGCCAGACGCTACACGGGTGTCCCGCGTGCGTTGGGCGTATCGAGTCCTTGCCGATGGAGTTCAGTGCACAGCAGCTGAGCAGACTCGACAAGCATCTTGATAACGCGTTTGTCGTCGAGCGCAGCGGCTGCAGCGAAAGGATCGGTGGACGTGGCGAAGACGTTCATGCTGCCTCCGGCTCAAGGTAGCAGGTGCCAATCAGCTCCAGCGCGTTGCCGCGGAGCTTGACACCAATGTCGACCCTAGCGCGTGGATGAGAAGCGACCAATAGCAGATCAAACCGCAAATTGGCTGCTTCCCGTGCCACCTGGTGGAGCGGTGTGTCGGCGTGGAGCAGAAGACGAGCGATCATTGGGCGTTCTCCTTGGGTTGCGGTGCTGACTCCTGACCCAGTCGGTGTTCAGCCTTGTTGATACCCTCGAGGAACTCACGCAGGAACACGGGAGCGTGCCCTGAGCGATTTCGCTCAGCGTATTGCGCGACGTAATATGATGCCTCGCGACACAGTCGCAAGAACTCCCGGTCCATAAGTGATGTCCCCTCAGCAGGTTGATAGACGAAGTCTACGTCGGTCAGACGTCGATGTAAACAACTATTTTTGGCGCGGGTGAATGTTTTTGTTCACCCGTGTGGAAAATAGCTATTTACAACGATGATGGACGTAGTAGAGTAGCAGCATCAACACTAACGACGGAGGTCAACGTGGACAAAGTACTCATTCTTACGGTCATCGATCCGACGGAGCGTGGCGATGACTGCTACCTCGGTGGTTCGGCGTATAAGAGCGTGGACTCCATGCTCGAAGCGCTTGGGCGCGGCTGGGAAGGCGAATGCCACTTTGACCTCATGACCGCTGAGGACGATGACGAACGCAACGACATTCGCGAGAGCTACGCTGCTCGGCTCCCTGCGCTTCGCGCTTGGGTCGAGGAGAACGATGTGCGCAACGACAAGGGCGGAGCATGGTTCTGCCCCAACGAAGAGCTCATCTTCGAATTCCTCTGGACGGAGGTGCGTTGACATGGCTGAGTTGCGGCTCATGGCTCTGAGCGACGAGAACATCGCCAACTCGGTGCACTTCATCGAAGGGCACGAGGACGATATGGACGAGGGCGACAAGCTCTGCTGGATGCGCGTCAAGGACATGATCCTCGGCCTCGCCGACGAACCGATTGCGCACGAAGTACCTGTGCGCCTCGTGGTCGATCAAGTGGTCATGGTCTTGCTCGGTCAGGAGCTCGTAGAAGTGCGCGTGATTGCTGTGGACTCGGATCCAAGCGCTCAGATCCATGGGTATCGACTGGACGATCCGGACGTGAGTGTCTGGTTCCTTCGCGACCAAGTGCAACTGTAATAAGGAGAATTGAGATGAGCATCAATGTTGACATGGTCCCCGTCGAGGACGAGGAAGAAGCCTACCGCTTGGCGCTGCATCACCTGCAGCTCGCGGCGATGTATTTCGAGGCTTCTCCCATGGACCTCGTCGATCGGTTCACTTCTTTGACCGACCACTCGCAGCCCGCGATGGTCGCTTGGGCGATGCGGATGGAGGAGCTTTACCCGCCTGAGGACGAGGATTGAGAGCGGCTCGTTAGGCGGTAGTCAACCGCTCGGTAAGAACCGGTCGTGTCTCAGATGGGAGGGTATCCAGCTCAGGGTTGGGTGCCAATCGTTTGAACACGACCGGCTTGGTCCGGTAGGAGTTCTGCTCAGGGATCAAGGCGAAGACCTTCTGGTGGAGAGCGAACTTCTGCGTGATCGCTTCTGGCGTAGTTTTGACGACGCGAGCGATTTCCTCCAATGTCACCTCGTGCGTAGGTTCGGTGAACGTGTCGGGATACTCGTCTGGATAAGTGGCCGCATAACGATACGCTTTGACCTTGGGTCCTGGCTTTTGGCGCTCAGGTCCGGATCGGTTCATATCTTGGAGTCGAAAAGCCACTCGAGCCTTACCGAAAGAAAAAGTGCCTTTGCCAGCCGACATCTTCACATAAAGTGTGGAAGCTTTGCGCCCGGTTTCGGACGCGACATCCTCTAGGTCATCTGTTTCCAAGATGAGGTTGTTCTGATAATCGTAGAGGTGGTAACGCATATGTGGCTCCTTGAGCTTAGGACTGAGGGCCCAGAGTGTAGCGTGGTTTATATAGAATTAAAACGACATAATCAGGTGTCTTACAGAATATTCCTTACAGATCAGTCCGGACATATATATCTTTCTATCTTAAGGGAGTTATTATCTACTAATAATAATAATATCTATCTATCTTTAGAAAAGACATAGAGTTTAGAAACAGCCTTTATTCTGTAATCTGTAAAAACACCTGTTTGCCCACCCACTTGGCACATTTCACCAATTTGCGGTCATGCTCTCCCCATCGAAAGGCGAACTCTCGATCCAGTCGAGTCTCCCCCGCGCAAGTGAGCTCTCGTGCCAGTGGCGTTCGGTGAGTCGGATGTTCTCCCGTGCCAGTTGGTGGCTCGGTTGGATGTTCCCGCGCCAGCAGGTGTTCGTCCCACGGCGGCTGAACGGTCTAGCCCGGTCGATGATGACTATAGCATGGTTTTACTAAAATGTAAACAAAAAAGATGGTGCTCGATGAAAATAAATATGCACCAAATCTGAAAATAATTGTTTACAAACCAACCGATTCGGGGTATGCGCACTCGCGCACGCGAGATATAAAGCGAACGGATCCACCCAAATTATTTTCACCTAAATTGAAAATAGTCGTTTACAACGCTTTTGGATGGAGCTATAAAGGATCCATCACGAGCGCATTGGAACGACTCGCGAGAATGGAGAATGATCATGACGAAGAAGGAACTCATCGCCGCCTTGAACGACAAGGGTGTTCAAGTCAAGAATGTTTCGAAGGTGAAAGTCGCCGAACTCGAGCAGATTCTCAAAGACGCTTCCAAGCCGGCGAAGGTGAAGAAGGTCAAGGCGCTGATGACGAATGCCGATCCGAAATACAACATGTATTTCATCGCGCTCCCCAAAGCGATCCGTGACACGGTCATCAAGAAGAACCTCGACCCACGTGCGCTCTACAACGAATATCGCAAACGCGGACGTGAACACATGATCGCGACATACGCAAACTAAGCGGAGCGTACGTCACGTCATTGTGCATCCACGCATCCGCCTCCCACCCATCCGCTGAATGAATAAGCGAGCGCTCTTAACCGGGCGCTCGTTTTTCTTTTTGTGCGGCTCAAAAAAGCTGTTTACAAACGCTAAAAAGCGTAGCAGAGTCCTCACCCATATTCTACAAAGCAGGAACCACCTAAGCACCCGAGCACCAACGTCCCACCCATCACAAACACCTGCCATACAGCAGTGCAGCACCTAAGCGCATGGAGCCGAGCAGCTCCCACCTAGGTGCGAAGTGATAATGAGTGTGGTTCTCAGCACTTGGGACGGAGCACCTGGGTGCGAAGGTGAGAGTGACTGTCAACAAGGCGCCAAGATCCGTGCACCTAGGTGAGTGTAACAAAGTTACCCAGGTGTGAAACTTTAGGAACCTGGGTGCCTGGGGACATGCTATTAGCAGAATATGAGTCTTCATGACTCGAGGTGTAAACGGAGGGTTTCAGGTATGTCACGTCCAACCGATGAGCGCAGCAAGCGGCCATATAACCGCAAAGGCGAACGTCCTGCGCACATGTGGAAACCCGGCCAGTCCGGCAATCCAGGTGGTTGGTCCAGCAAGGCCAAGGCCCGAGTGGCTGAGCTCGCCAAGCTCAGCGCCGACTACACCGATGTGGTGTTCAAGCAGTTCGAAGACATGCTCCGCGATCCGACCACCAAGCCGGAAACGCGCTTGGCCATCTGTCGTGAGCTCCTCGACCGCGGTTTCGGCCGGCCCACCCAAGGCGTGAGCATCTTCGGCGACCTCGACCAGGATCCGATCGCTGCAATCAACCTGACGCCGGAGCAGTTCCGCGAAATCGTGGAAGCCGGCCGGAAGCTGGACGACGATGTTTGATCCCGAGCGCCTCGCTCTTCGCACGAAGCTGGAAGGCGACTTCTACTTCTTCTGCCGGTATACTTTCAAGCAGATGACTGGCATGAAGTGGTCCAGGAATTGGCACCACGAATTGATGTGCCAGAAATTGCAGGCGGTATACGACGGGGATTGTAAACGCCTAATTGTGAATATCCCTCCGCGATATTCCAAGACCGAAATCGTCGTCGTCTGCTTCATGGCCTGGTGTTTGGCGAAAGCGCCTGACTGTGAATTCATCCACGCTTCCTACTCAGCCCGTCTGGCTGGGAACAACACGGCTCGAGTCCGAGACATCGTCTCCTCGTCGTGGTATCAAGAGGTGTTCCCCGGCGTCCAGCTCGATCCTAGCACTGGTGGTAAAGACCATTGGAAGACGACAGCATCAGGAGTGGTTTACGCAGCTGGCGCTGGGGGCACGATCACGGGTTTTGGTGCAGGCAAGCTGCGCCACGAGGATGACGAGTATCGGTTCAGCGGTGCGATCATCGTCGACGATCCGCACAAGGCGGACGAGGCGAACTCCGACACGATGCGGCAGAACGTCCTCGACTGGTATGCCAACACGATGAAGTCTCGCGTCAACGATCCGCAGCGGACGCCGATCATCGTCGTCATGCAGCGCCTCCACGAAGTCGACCTCGCCGGTTGGCTGCTCAGCGGCGGGTCGGGCGAGCAGTGGGAACACCTGTGCATCCCGGCTGTCAATGAGGCGGACCAAGCGCTTTGGCCGGCAAAGCACACGCGCGAAGCCCTGCAGGAGATGGAGGACAGCAACAGCTACGTGTTCGCTGGCCAGTATATGCAGCGTCCTGCGCCGCTCGGTGGCGGTATATTCAAGACCGGCTGGTGGCAATACTACCAACCCGGTCAGGTGCCGAAGATCCGACGCATCATCCATTCGTGGGACACGGCGTTCAAGACCAAGGACCACAACGACCCGAGCTCGGGTCTCGTCTGGGCGGAGTGCGACAACGGCTACTACCTGCTCGACCGCGTGAACGAGCGGATGGAGTTCCCCGATCTCAAGCGGAAGATCCACTCGGTCAACGAGCGGTGGAAGGCCCACGCGATCCTCGTCGAGGACAAGGCGTCGGGTCAGTCGCTGATCCAAGAGCTCAAGCAGACGACGCTCCCCATCGTGCCGATCAAGGTCGATACGGACAAGGTCACGCGGGCGTTCGCCGTCACGCCGCTCGTCGAAGGCGGCAAGGTGTTCCTCCCGATGGGCGCACCGTGGATCGAGGCGTATGTTAACCAGCTGGCGACGTTCCCGAACGCGCAGCACGACGATGACGTCGACGCGACGACCCAGGCACTGAATTACATGCACCTGAACGGGGGCAAGACGGGCCTGCTCGATTTCTACAGGGGGGAGGTTGAGTGCTTAGAGCTTCAAACAAGCTTAGCCAAGAGTAGTTGAATTAACTTAATTCAGGAGTTTGAACAGATGCCTATAGTAGATAGCTTTTCAGGCGCCAAAAATGTTTCTTCACCAGCAACAAAGCAATTTGATGTAGTGCCTTCAGATGAAAAAAGAGAAATTCCCTTCCTACCAAAAGCTCTGTTCATAGGCACAGGTGGCAACATCTCAGTGGCGCTTATAGATAATCCCAACTCGTTTTCTGTTTATAAGAACGTTCCAAGTGGTACTTTTCTACCTTTGAGGGCAGTCTTTGTGAACGCAAGTGGCACCACAGCAACTGATATTGTGGCTGTTGGATAATGGCATTCGTTGGCTTTAACAACCGCTCTACGCTGGGGTTCGTCACCGATCCAGCCGGTAGCAGCTTTCTAGCGCCCGCCGCCTACGCGCCTCCGGCAGGCTATACCTCCACCCTGCCGACGGCCAATGACAACAACAACACGACTTTTGATCCGCGGATTGCCGGCTGGCACACCTTTTCAAGCGGCAATAACCGGCTGAAGGTCGATGTTCCGCAGCCAGGCAGTTACAAGTTGCGTCTTGCGTTCGGCTCGTCCGCCGCAGCCAGGCAGGCGTGTTTCGTTTTCGACGGCGACGATCCCGGCACGTTTACAATCTGGGCGGCCAGCACAACCTACACCGCCGACGTCAGCCGGGTTTTTGTCAATGGCAACATCTACATCTGCAGGCAGACGGGCGCATCGGCTGCATCAGGTGGTCCGACCGGCACAGGCACAGGCATCGTCGATGGAGCGACGCGCTGGGATTATGTGTCAACACCAATCCTTGTTGTTGACAGCGTAACCAACGTCGCAGCCAACAGCATCTATAGCGCAAATGGTGAAACCGTTGCAGGAACGGCATGGCCCACTGGCACAACCGAGCCGACCGTCAACATCACTAAAGGCTTCTTCACGATCGTCCGCAGGCCCAGCCTGACGTCCAACTTGCGACACGTCGCCTATGAGCTGCAAATTACTCCGCTCGCGGCGGCGACGTTGACCAACGACGTCAACGATCCCCTCACTGAGCTATATTGCAATCAGCCGATTGGCAAGAAAATAGCCCGTATCGCCGTGGCGTCCGGGGCCAATGCCTTCACACTCGGCGGCACACTGGCCAGCTACTACGCCATTCAGCAATTCGGGTCTCAATACTGGATCGTCGCTGCGGCGCGCATGCCTGACAGCGTGGTTGCCGGAGGCGGCTCACTCATTGTGATCCAGACTGACGCCAGCGCACCGGGCAGCCCCTATTCGACCACTTTCACGACCAGCGGCGGCACACCTAATCTGACACTTGTATCGTCGCAGGGACGTGACGTTAACACGTCGCTGCTTGGGCTGTGCTCGACCGAGGCCTGGCTGCATTACAAGACCGAGTTTGACTATCTGACGGCCAATGAGTGGCCGGGCTATACCAATCAGCCATTTGTCAGCGATGTCACTGTCAATAGTTCGGCGTCGTTGGCGTCAGCGATTTCCGCCATTACCCCCAACGGCACTGGCTGGTATCGCATCCGGCTCCAGAACGGCACCTATTCCACCGGGAACACAGTGCTTGCCAACAAGGACTTTGGCACCGGAGGCTTGCTGATCGAACCCGACAGCGGTCATGACCCTGAAATATCCGGCGGCTTCACGCTGCACATGAACAGCCTGCACATTCGCGGGCTGAAGCTGACAGGGGTGACGGCAACCAGCTATATCCTGACGATGGCGGTGGTACTCGACGGCGTGTTCAATCGCGTTCGAGTGACGGGAAACCGGATCGGCGGCATGTTCAAGACCGGCGCAGGCCCAGCGCCGGCAGAGTCAGGCAATTTCAAATCGTTCGCGCTGTGCGCCAGTGCAAGTCAGTTCATCAGCCGCGACAATATCTACAACGGCCTGGTCACGTGCAACAATGTGTTTTCGACGGGCCTGTTTGTCGATATCGGCAATGACTATCAGAACGTTCTGGACGACACCAATGCGGTCAGCGTGGCGCAATACAACAACGCACCGACCGCCGCCATGCCCGCGAACAAGATGCGCGTCGTCTCTGATAAGGCAACGCAGCGCAATGCGGTGGATTATTACAATACGCTGGTCGGGCAGGGGCCGCACCGCGACTATTTTCAGTTTCGCACGCTGCTGGGGTCGCTCGGGATCGTCAAGGGATACAGCTATGGAAGGTCATTCACTGCCGGCGATTACTGTTATAATTCGTTCAACAATAATATCTATCTCTGCACAACAGGCGGGACATCGGCTGGTAGCGGTTCCGGCCCAACCGGCACAGGGACAGGCATTGTCGATGGCACTGCCATATTCAGTTTCCACGAAGCCTATAATTTCCAAGGCTTTGAACTAAGCGTCGTTTTTGTCAATGCGGTCATCCTGTCGGACGGTGTGACCTATAACGACAGCGGCGGCTATCGCTACACGACGCAGATTGACTGTATTTTGGACAGCTCGGCCTCGGTGCCTCAGAAGCTGACCCTGACAACAATGAACGTGATCTGCGCCAGTCGCGCGGCCTATGGTGTGAGCGTGGCGCAGTCTGCCGCCGGTTCGGTTGCCAATGTCGAGTTCTGCACTTTTGCCGGTGCCGCACAGAATCCGCTGTCTGGCGGTCTTGGTATGCGCAACGATGCGTGGATCAGGGGCTATGAGACCGGGCTGGGTTACGGCGGCTCGACCCGCATCCGGGCGCGCAACAATGTGTTAGCGCTTGCTCCATCGTCACAATCGAACAATCTTGCCGATGAAGGCAATGTAATTGTCAAGTTCGGATCAGGCACAGTTGCGCCTGATCGTCCGACCGACAGGCTCAACGGGCCGTTTCAGACCAATGCGGACGGGCTGTGGGAATATCCAGGCGTGCAGGATGACGGTCTCAACACACAAAGCGCGTTCCGTCAGCAGATGTTCAGCTATCTCAAGATGCCTTCGCTGGCAGCAGGTGCACAGACGGCTGGGGGTGAGTCTACCAATCCAATTCCCCGGTCCTCTTCCTTCGCTTTGAATTTTGGTTTGAGTCTTGAACTATCCTAGTAAGGTCAGATTTAATGGTTGAGCCTACAAAGACATCGCTGGTTGGTCGCGTTGCGGCCGCTGCTCGTTACGTAATCTCCGGTGCGTCGGAAGCCTGGATGGGCCCGAACCAGCCGATGACTCCTACGGCTGACGCTCCTTCGGACCAAACGAAGGGGCGTCAGTTCGACTACCCCGTCGCCGTCAACCTCTACCAGAAGCCTCGGTCGGAGCAGCAGTCCGCTGTCACCTATGACGACCTGCGAGCGCTTGCTGACAACTACGACCTGGTGCGTCTCGCCATTGAAACGCGCAAGGACCAGCTGTCGTCGCTTACCTGGGGCTTCCGCAACGTCGACAAGGCGAAGTGTGTCTCTGATACGAGCGATGACGCTCGCATCGATCAGTTGATGGACTTCTTCAAATATCCGGACAAGCTCAATGACTGGCAAACCTGGCTGCGCATCTTGGTTGAGGACCTGCTGGTCATCGACGCACCCGCCCTTTACCCGCGTCTCACTCGCGGCGGACAGCTCTACAGCTTGGATCCGATGGACGGAGCGACCATCAAGAAGGTCATCGACGGCACCGGCCGCACGCCGTTCCCGCCGGATCCTGCCTACCAGCAGATCCTCCACGGCATGGCGGCGGTGGACTACACCCTGGATGAGTTGATCTTCCGCCCGCGCAATGTGCGTTCGTGGCGGATTTACGGCTTCTCGCCTGTTGAGCAGATCATCACGACGATCAACATTGCGTTGCGTCGTCAACTCTACCAGCTGCAGTATTTCACCGAGGGCAACATCCCCGACACGCTGTTTAGTGTGCCTGACACGTGGGGTCCCGACCAGATCAAGCAGTTCCAAGACTGGTGGGATACCATCTCGACCGGCGCCAACAAGCGCAAGGGCCGGTTCGTCCCCAATGGTGTTTCGCCGATTGACACCAAAGCCAACGCCATGCAGGGCAAGGACGACCAGATCATGAACGAGTGGTTGGCGCGGGTCGTCTGCTACTGCTTCAATGTCGCTCCCACCCAGCTGACTGTATCAAACAACCGGGCGACTGCACAAACGCAGGCGGAAACGGCGCAGGACGAGGGACTGGCTCCGTTGAAGCAGTGGGCGAAGAACCTGATCGACTTCGTCGTGCACAAATACTTCGGCTTCACCGACCTGGAATTCTATTTCCCGGATCAGGAGGAAATGAACCCGCTGGTCAAGGCACAAATCAACCAGATCTACCTGACCAGCCGTGTGCTCGATCCCGACGAGGTCCGCGAGGAGCTGGGCAAGCAGCCGCTCACTGAGGAGCAGCGAACCAAGTTGGTGCCGACTGCCGGTCCTGATGGAGCCAATCCGTTCCAGTCGCAAGGCGATCAGGCGGTGAACAACGAACAGGAGGCAAATCAGCCGGAACGGAAGCAGGATCCGACTGTTAAAGTCGATGTTCACTTGGGTGATACTCTGGTCGACATTGCGCCCACCGTGGTGAAGGCCGAGTTCGCTGATGGTCGAGTGGAGACGGCCCGTGCCACTGCAGAGTAAAGCCTATCCACCGACTCGGGCGGACGGTTACTACCTGAACCGCCCGGCTCTGGCGAAGCAACGGATGTTGATGAGGCAAGCCGTTCGGGTGTTTTTTGAGCAACAAATCGTCTCCGTGGCGCAACAAATAGGTTTACAACTGGGCCTCACCAAGGTAGAGGACCCAGATAGGCAGGCAGGTGAATCTGCGGACAAGGTGCAAATTGATTGGCGCCCATTGGCCGAAGAGGTGGAACCCTTCTTGGCTGCAGTGGCCGTTGCTGGTGGTGAACTAGCTCTTGAGCAACTCGATCCGCGGCTGGTTGACGACTTTGGGGCCGGCATGCGTGTGAGGGCTGAGCATTGGGCTCGAAACCGCGCAGCAGAGATGGTGGGGATGCGCCGTGAGGGCGACTTCTACGTTCCCAACCCAGATCCCAAATTCGCGATCAGCGAAGCGACGCGCGACATGCTTCGAGCGGAGGTGCGTAAGGCAATTGAACGAGGAGAGAGCACTGATCAGCTAGCAAGGCGGTTGCGTAACAGCTATGCCTTTTCTGATGAGCGCGCTCGCTTGATTGCCAGAACAGAGATTGCGAATGCGGACAGCGCTGGGGCCCTTTTGGGTTGGGCGCAGTCTGGAGTGGTTGACGGTAAATCGTGGTTGACGGATCCTGATCCGTGCCCTGTTTGCGTTGGCTACGCTGCGATCGGAGTGGTAGCTTTGGATTACGAGTATGCACCTGGTGTGCTTGCTCCCACGGCCCACCCTAACTGTGAGTGCACGCTGTTGCCTGAAGTCAGAGAAGAAGTGGAGACGTTGTGATGCAAAAAGTCCTCTACGCGCAGATTGAGAAAGCTGAACCTCAATCGGACGGCACTGTCAAGGTCTACGGATACGCCTCATCGTCGTCGGAAGACAGTGACGGCGAAATCGTCACGCCCGATGCGATCGCGTCTGCTCTCCCCGACTACCTCAAGTTTGGCGCCGTCCGTGAAATGCACCAACCCAAAGCTGCTGGCACAGCTATTGAAGCCAAGGTCATGGACGATGGTCGGACGTGGTTCGGCGCCCACGTGGTGGACAGCGAAGCGGTCAAGAAGGTTCAGGCAAAGGTCTACAAGGGCTTTTCCATAGGTGGTAAGGTGCTGACGCGCGACCCCGACAACAGCAGCATCATCACCGGTATCAAGCTCGTCGAGGTCAGTCTCGTCGATCGGCCGGCGAACCCCGATGCGGTCTTCACCATGTATAAGGCGGAAGATCCAGACAAACCCAAGCACGAAGAAGGAGAACTGGCCGCTATCGACCAGCTGTCTGCACTTGTGAACAAGGGTGACATCGCGCCGAGCAAGCTCGTTGAGCTCGCCCAGGCCTTCATCAAAGGATACAAGACCGTGGAGAAGTCCTTTTGGGACATCGCGGAGCTTGCCCATTTGCTCGGCTGTCTGAAGAGCCTGCAGAGCAGCGTGGCGTTCGACGCTGCGTATGAGGGCGAGACGAGCGAGGTGTCCGTCCGACTCAAGCAGCATGTCAACGATCTGACCGAAACGCTGGTTGAGATGATTGGCGAAGAGCTCGTCGAAACCACCAGCAAAGGAGCAGATACGATGACCGATACCAGTGACCCCAAGCTCGCCAAGAGCGACGAAGCCAAGGAAGACCCCAAGGCTGAAGCCAAGGAGCCGGCGAGCGAAGCGAAGAAGGAAGACGACGGCGAAGATACTGTCGAGGAAGCGGCCAAGACGGACGATGAAGGTGCGGAAAAGTCCGCCACCGGCGACGACCTGGCCAAGGCCGATGACATCCTGGCCAAGTTTTCCGATGTCGTCAACAAGGCGCTGGACCCCATCGTCAAGCGACTCGAGCACTTGGAGGGACAGCCTGCCCCCGCCAAGGGCGTGCTCAAGACCATTGGTAAGGCGGAAGACGTCAACAAGGGCAGCAACGCGGACGAGGATACCTCTCCCGCCGGGCTTTCCCCGGAACAGTTGGCGGCTTGGGAAATCAAGAAGCTGCACAAGACCGGTGGTCTGATCGGCTGATCCAATTTCAAGGAGAATGAAAAATGAGCAACATCACTCAGGAAACGATCGAACTGGCCAAGTCGGCTCAGTCGAACCCGGACGACCTCATCAAGTCGTTCGTCCAGCCGGGCACTGCCACGACTGGTCTGCAGGCCTACAACCTGGAAGCCCCGTCCAAGAAGCTATTCCCGGTCCTCACCCCGCTGCGCAACATGATGCCGCGTGACACCGGCGGGTTCGCCATCCAGGCGAACTGGAAGGCCATCACCAACATCAACGTCGCCAACATGCGCGCTGGTGTGGCCGAAGGTCTGCGTGGCGGCCGGATCAACCACGAGCAGTCGGAATACCTCGCGGCGTTCCGTGGGTTCGGCCTCGAAAACGATGTCACCTTCGAAGCCGGCTACGCTGCCAAGGGCTACGAAGACGTCAAGGCACTGGCGGTCACGTCGACGCTGCAGGCGCTGATGATCCAGGAAGAGCGGACCATCCTCGGTGGCAACACCTCGCTTGCCATGGGCACGACCCCGACCCCGACCACTGCCACCGCCACGACCGGCGGCACCATCGCGGCTGCGACCTACAACGTCATCTGTGTGGCGCTCAGTCTGCAGGCCTACCTCGACATGGTCGGCGCCAACAACGGCGGTATCGGTCAGATCTTCGACCCGGCGACTTCGGCCGTTCCTGGTCAGATCACCCGCACCAACGCAGGCGGCACCACCACCATCTTCGGTGGCGGCAACGCTCAGCAATCGGCTGCCGCTTCGCAGGCGACGACTGGTGCGACCTCGACCCTGTCGGCAACCGTGACTCGCGTCAACGGTGCGGTCGGCTACGCGTGGTTCGTCGGCACCGCCGGCAACGAGCGTCTGCAGACCGTCACGTCGATCAACTCGGTGACGCTCACCTCTCTGGTGGGCACCGGTCAGTTGGCTTCTGCCATCCCTGGTGGTGCGGCTGACCGCTCGACCTCGGCTGTCGACTTCGATGGTCTGCTCGTCCAGGCGTTCAAACCCGGTTCGAACGCCACCATCATCGCTCAGCCGACTGGCGTGGCCGGCACCGGCACTCCGTTGACTGCGGATGGCGCCGGCGGCATCGTCGAGTTCGAGCAGCTGTTCGTCAACATGTATAACCGGTATCGCCTGTCGCCGTCGGTCATCATGGTGTCGTCGCAGGAGCTGATCAACATCAGCAAGAAGGTCATCCAGGGTTCGGGTGCGCCGCTGCTCCAGCTGCTCCGCGAAATCGATGGTCCGACCACGATCGTGGCCGGCACGAAGATCGGCAGCTACATGAACAAGGTGACCGGCGACGTCGTTCCCGTCGTCGTGCACCCCAACATGCCGGCCGGCACCATTCTGTTCTACACGCAGAATGTGCCGTATCCGATGAGCGGTGTTCCTTCGGTGGCGCGTATGCTCCTCCGCCAGGACTACTACCAGCTCGAGTGGCCGCTTCAGCAGCGCAAGTATGACTACGGCGTCTATTTCGACGGCGTGCTCCAGCACTACGCTCCGTTCTCGATGGGCATCATCACCAACATCGCGAACGGCTGATCATGGGTGGGCGGAGTTGCTGAGCTCCGCCCGCCTCCAACCAGAGGAGAATGAACATGTCCAAGTGGAAAGCGCCGGAAAATGCCGGTCCCAATGTGAGCGTCGGTGGACAGACGTTCAACATCGTCGACGGTGTGGTCGAGCTGCCTGATGAAGGCAACTATGCCAGCGCCTTGATCCCGTTTGGCTACGAGTCGATCCCGACCACCGAACAGGAAGCCGCTGAAGCGGAAGCCAAGCGACTGGCTGCCG
>LVWT01000038.1:0-4180 GCA_002083405.1 Nitrospira sp. SG-bin2
GGGAGGAGGAGAGGGTTTGTCAACAGCCTGCTAAAGAACTCATTGCCGGCTATTGGCTCTGGAGCTGCAAATCAAAGGAAGCGGCGATTGAATGGGTCAAACGGTGCCCCAATCCCATGCCGGGGGAATCCGAGATCGAAATCCGCCAGGTCTTCGAGGCGGACGACTTCGGCGCGGAGTTCACGCCGGAGATGAAAGCGCAAGAAGAACGATTGCGGGCGGAGGCAGCCAAAAAGAAATACCGCCGTCTCGCCCAAAGGTCAGACGCCGGAACCAAGCAAACACATGCCGGGGAATTTTAAATACATGACGCGAACAATCAAGAAAGGATGACGCTCATGGGATATGTCGATGGATATGTTCTGCCCGTTCCCAAGAAAAACCTGAAAGCCTATCGCCGTCTTGCACAGCAAGCGGCGAGGCTCTGGCGCGAGCACGGCGCCCTCGCCTACAAAGAATGCGTCGGCGACGATCTCACAACGAAGATGGGCGTGCCGTTTCCGAAACAAGCCAAAGCCAAAACCGGCGAGACGGTGATCTTCGCATACATTTTGTTCAAGTCCCGCGCCCATCGCGACCGCGTCAACACCAAGGTGATGAAAGATCCGCGTATCCATGCCATGTGCGACCCGAAAGACATGCCCTTCGATTACACACGAATGACCTACGGCGGGTTCAAAGTCTTCGTCGATTTCTAGCGCTGCAGCTTGACATGCGCCCATAAGAATTGTTTCGATGCAAGGCAAGCATTTCCTACGTTACCCTAACTTGATACAGGAGGTTTTTATGCGTTCTGCATTCGTCCCGTTCACCTGTCTCGCGCTGGCTCTTCTCGCGTCTCCGGTCATAGCCAAGGAAAAGAAACACGAAAAACCGATGGACCAACAAGCGATGATGGAGCTCTGGAAACAGGCTGCGACACCAGGTGAGCCGCACAAGTTGTTTGCCACTCTCGCCGGCAGCTGGACGACCACAACCAAGGAGTGGATGGAGCCGGGCAAGCCTCCGACAGAATCCACCGGCACGGCGGAACTGAAGATGTTGTTGGATGGCCGATTTCTCTACCAGGAATTCAACGGTCAGATGATGGGGCGGCCCTTCAACGGGATCGGCATCGATGGGTATGACAATATCCGCAAGAAATATGTGACCGCCTGGATGGATTCGATGGGCACCGGCATCTTTCTTATGGAGGGAACGGCCAGCCCGGACGGAAAAACCATCACACTCAAAGGTTCTCACCCGGAACCAGGTGGTGGACACATGAGCCATCGTGCCATCTGGAAACTGATCGACAACAACAACCAGACGTTCGATATGTATGGTGCGCACCACGGCCAGAAGGAAACGAAGATGATGGAGATCACGTACCAGCGGAAACCGTAGCGATCAGGCAGAAGCATACCGGTCGTCGAACATCACCAGAGCGCACGGGCCGTACCGTCTTGTTATGGGAAAATCCTGAACAGGCTTGGGTGGTCTTGACCAGGCTGGGCCAACGTGCTGAACTAGGGGCCATCCATTTTCACTTTCCCAACAAGGAGGCATCCATTATGTCGACGAAAGAGTACAAGCAACTCGGATGCTTGGATGTTCAACCGTCCGGTGGCTGCGGATTCCAGGTCAGGGCTGAAACTGAAGGGGAACTGATGCAGCTTGTGGCCACTCACGCCAAGCAGTGCCATAAGCTCGACTCAATTCCGGCTGAAATGGTCTCAGCGGTCAAAGCGGCCATCAAAACGGTCTCCGTCACAGTTTGATGGCCGGCGCGCCACGGATGGTCTTCCCCTTGCAGAACTTCCTGCACGGGGAGGATCGCCGTCTCGACCGACGAAAACTCATTCCCTTGATTCGGGAGGTTGCTATGAAACGTATGATCGGTTTTCTTGCACTGTCGGTCCTCTTGGTCAGCCTCAGCGGCTGCAGCTATCTGTTTTATCCGCATGCCAAAGACTTCGCGGAAAAGGCCAAGGACCAGAATCATGTCCAGACCCTGATCAATTTGACGAACATGATGGAAACCAGCGCAAAGGCGGCGAGAAGCGGCAAGGGCGTCGATCAAGCACTGGACGATCTCCACAATCAATTCCATGCCTTCGACGACAATCTGTGCTGCGTGGATAAAGAAACACGCGAGAAACCGGCCCATGCGCTCGCCGTGACACATAATAAGGAGCTGTGGGCGATTTTTAAACGCGTCTGGAAATTCAAGAACGACCAACCGCAGCGGGAGCAGCACCTCGACCTGTTCGCAACCGAGGTGAAGGAACTGCGAGAGACGTTACAGACGCTCAAATGACGACTGAACGTCATCGGTCAACCCATCACGAGGAACGCACCGCCCATGGCCCCACAACAGACGCCTGAACAGATCATCGACGGTCAACGACAGGACTGGAACCGTGTCGCCGGTGGCTGGGAAAAGTGGGACCGGTTCTTCGACGAGCAGATGGCATTTCTGAACCACAGACTGGTCGCCGATGCCCGGCTGCGGTCAGGGCTTCGCGTGCTGGATCTTGGCTCGGGAACCGGCTATCCGGCATTGCTTGCGGCTCAGACGGTCGGCCCGGACGGCACCGTGGTTGGAATCGATCTGGCTGAGCAGATGCTGGATGTCGCCCGTCGGAAAGCGACGAGGCTGGGGCTCAACAACATCACCTTCCGCGCAGGCGACGTGACGACGCTGCCCTTCGAAGCCAACGCCTTCGACGCAATCACCAGCCGCTTCTGCTTGATGTTTCTGCCGGAGATTCCGAAGGCCGCTGCCGAAATCGCGCGGGTGCTGAAACCCGGCGGGTGGCTGGCCGCCGCAGTCTGGTCCGCACCGGAGAAGAATCCGTCGATCGGTCTTGCAATGACGACCATCAAGCAGGTGATCGACCTGCCGCCCCCAGATCCGACCGCGCCTGGGGTCTTTCGTCTGGCGAAACCGGGTGACCTTGCCGGCATGCTCCAGCAGGCCGGCTTGATCGATGTGAGCGATCAAGAGTTTTTCGGCGAGTGGTCCTACAGTTCCGCCGATGCGTATTACGCCAGCCTGATGGAGATCGCCGCACCGGTCCAAAATCTGATGGCCACGCTGACTGAGATGCAACGGCAAGACGTCAAACAACGCTTGCTCGAATCCGCGTCGCAGTTCCGGCGCGGTGAACGGATTACCTTTCCTCTGGCTGTGCGTATGGTTGCCGCGCGCAAGCCGCTTTGAGCGTCAGATGCCGGCCAAGCACGACGGCTTCAAAGACTTCGTATTGGACCAACTGACCGATCTTCGCGGCTTGACGTGCCGCGCCATGTTCGGCGGCTACGGGCTCTATCGTCGAGCTACATTCTTCGGCATCATTCATAAAGGCCGGCTGTACTTCAAGGTGACCAAAACGACGGTGGAACAATACAAGACACAGGGCATGAAACCGTTCCGCCCGAATGCGAAACAAACACTCAAAAACTATTACGAAGTTCCCCTTGAGATCTTGGAACATTCAGAGCACCTCACCGTGTGGGCTTCGCAGGCAGCAGAACGGTAACAACAGGCCTCACCTCTCGACGGAATCAATGGCTCGTTCGAACACATTCAACTTGTGGTGACAGGAATACCTCTATGGCTCGCCTATCCGCCTCAATCCTCTTGGTCATTTGCCTGGGCGACATCCTCGGCCAGATGACGTGGGCCGAAGAGCCGCCGACAGCGCAACTTTTATGGCAAACCTCCCCGCCATCCCCGGCGATCGATCATCCGTCAACGACAAGAAAGTCCTGGGTGCTCCGCGATCGAGACATCACCCTTGATCTCGCATTGCTCAAGATCTTGAAGGATGCCGGAGCCAGACCCCATCCCAGAATTGTCATAGAGCTCTTTGATCGCGACAGACACGAATTGGATATCACGTCGACGGTCTCCCGTCACAACGATAGTGCGATCGTCCGCGGCACGTTCAAACCGCCTTCGAAGGGAGACTTTACCTTTGCCATCAACGGCAATGTCCTTGTCGGAACCTTGCATCTGAGCGATCGTCTGTACAAGACCGAACACATCGCCAACGGCCGACTGCAGTTGCTCGAAATCGATCCTGAAAAGTTTCCTCCCGACTGACCACACCCTCACCCTCGCTGAGCGGTGGCGACTCTTCACTCGCCATGCGGCACTAGCCTAAGGAAGGTCTGATTAATTCAAAATTTCAGA
>LVWT01000038.1:4223-65423 GCA_002083405.1 Nitrospira sp. SG-bin2
GGCTGATCGAAAACGGGAATTAATCAGACCTTCCCTAATTCTCGATATGATCTGTACCAATTGTGAACCCGGTGATCCAGGGTGGCTAGGGCAAACACCTCGTTGACAAGTATTATCCAGAGGCTCTAGTCTCCCGAACGCCACGATCGGCCATCGCAGCCAGAGAGAGCAGCAGATTCTGTCGTTCCCGGGCAAGAATCGAGTAGTGCACCGTAGCGGTAACTGATGAAAGGAACCGACCCGTATGCGTTGGTTCAACTGGGTTGGAATTGTGATGATGGTGCTCGGCCTCGCAATCAATGAGGCCTTGTTTTTCTCCGCATGGTCCGATTTCAACATGACGTGGGCCATCGGACTCGGATCATATTTCGTGATTGCGCTTGGGCTATCCCTATGGGGAGGCCCGAAGCGCGAAGAAGACTGACCTACGCATACCCTCACCCTCGTAATTCATTCTGTCGTGACGAGATGCGGTGGAACACCCCGGGACCGGGAAATGGCGAAGAGACATTCACAACGCTCGACATTGGTTCTGTCATTGCCATGTCCGGGAGAGGCGACTTGCACAACGGCCCGGGTACAATCTGCATTAATTCTTCCCTCTCCCGTCACAAAATGATCTTGTTTCCTGGAACATACAGCGACCGGAACGATTGGCCGGATGGGAATGCCGCACGTGAAGGCCCGCCACCGTTAGACCTTTGATCAATACTGCCGCTCCGACCTAACCCATTGACTTACAAATTCTTTTCAGCATCATTCAGAAATGCTGAGATCACCGAATGATCGTGGGAACATCTTATTGCGATGGTCATCGACATTGATCGCGACGGGCTTGCCGGTGCCGGACTGTCTGGTTTCCTCTCCACTTGCCGTCCTACAAACTCCAGCTATACTTATCCCCATCATGCACGCGAAAAAATATATACTATGGGAAGAACAGGGCCGGTGGTGCGGCTACCTGGAGGGCTATCCGGACAACATCGCGCATGGAAAATCGTTCGAAGACTTGCAGTTCAAACTTCGCGATCTGCAGCGCGATCTCGCAGACCAAGAAGACGACCGGTCTCCGCATACCACTACGGTGACCGCGCCTCCACGAGTGTTCACCACCCGCCAGATCAAGATCCGCGCGCGCTTTGAGAAGATTTTTCTCTTGATGTTCCCCAATCCCTGAATCGCCACACAATCTTCTCCATTTTCTGCTTTCGCTTGACGCCCGACAAAGCCCTGCTACAGTTCACTCATCATGCAACCGATACACTACACAATGTGGGAAGAGCCGAACGGGTGGCGCGGTTATCTGAAGGATCATCCCGACCAGGTGGTGCAAGGAAAGTCGTTCGATGATCTGCAATTGAAACTTCGCCATCTACAGCGCGACCTCTCCGGCCAATCGCGCCGCCAAGAGCTGCCGCCGCCCAAAGCTCCACCGCGAGCAGCCTAACCCGCTGTGTGTCCTGTCTGCGCAGGAAGCCACAGCCGGCCCCTGCAATGGGCCGCGCTGCGGAGAAGGGTGGATGAGGGTCTGTGGAGCTTGGGCAAGGGAAGAGTCCCGCTAGTAATTCCGATATGCATCAGACAAAATACATTCTACGGGAAGAACAAGGCCTGTGGCGCGGCTATTTGAAAGACCATCCCGACCAGGTGGAGCAAGGAAAGTCGTTCGAAGAGTTGCAGGCCAAGCTGCGTCGGCTGCAGCGTGATCTCAGCAGCCAAGAACATGATGTCGCAGGCCATGAGCATGACCGGCATGACGAGTATGCCATCGAGATTCCCTACCCCATGCCTCGCCGCACAAAGACCAATCCGCGCCTTGAAACACTCTTTGTATCGATGCTCGCCAACCTCGAATAAAAACCGCCGTCTTAACCGTTAATCCCCGGACCAGAGCCTGGACGTTCATTTTCGTCCCGATATTTTCTCCCATCGCGTCATTGACATATCCCACCCTGGTGTAAGGTTTCGGTCTGATAGCCGACATCTTCAGTGAACCCGGATTGACCTGGCATGTGGAGGGTTGATAGATAACAGTCAGTTCACGCCCCTGTCGAACCACCACGAGGCCGACATGTCCATTGATGAAATCACCCGGAAAGTCAGCGATCGTTACGCGAAGGCCGCCGCAACCGGCGAACAGATGTGCTGCCCAACCAATTACGACATGGCGCAGCTCAAGTCGTTTATTCCCGAAGAAGTACTCAAGATCTCGTACGGCTGCGGCACCCCGGCCGGGCTGAAGACGGTGCGCGCCGGCGAAACGGTCTTGGATATCGGCTCAGGCGGCGGAATCGATTGCTTCGAAGCCTCGCGGCTCGTCGGACCTGCCGGACGTGTGATCGGCATCGATATGACCGACACAATGCTGGAGATTGCCCGGAAGAACGCGTCGGTCGTCGCGGCAAATCTGGGATACCCGTCTTCCAATGTGGAGTTTCGAAAGGGCCTGGCCGATGCGATGCCGGTCGAGGATGGAACGATCGATCTGATTATCTCCAATTGCGTCATCAATCTTGCCCCGGACAAGCGGAAGGTCTTTCGTGAAATGTTCCGGGTTGCCAAGCCCGGCGGCCGGTTTACTATATCCGATATCGTCGCAGACCAGACCGTGCCTCAATATCTGGCCCATGATGCAGATAAATGGGGAGACTGTTTGTCCGGCGCACTTACCTTGACTGCATACATCGCGGGAATGGCCGAAGCGGGATTTCTCGGCATTCATCTCGCGAAGTCTTCACCCTGGCAGGTGATCGACGGCATCCACTTCTTTTCCATCACCTTGACCGGCTACAAGGTGCCGCCGACCATCATGCCCTCGCCGATTCGGTACGCGACACTCCGTGGGCCATTCAACCGGGTCGTCGATGAACGAGGGACGGCCTATCAGCGCGGCATCCCCCAGCCGATCACCCCGGACGACGTCATCTTGTTGAGTTGTCCCCCACTGGCCGGCCACTTTGTCCTCACACCCCATCCGGTGTGGCTCGATCAAACCGACCCGCGCTGGACCGCCGTATTCCCAATGGAAACCCCCTGCACCTGGCAAGGCCATTATGCCTTGCTGGCCGGCCCCTTCCTTGAAGCAGCGGACGACGACCAGCATATCTATCGGCGGGGAGAGCCGTTAGAAATTTGCTCGAAGACTCTGGCAGTGCTGGAATCCAAGGGGTATGTGCCGCACTTCGCGATTCTCAATCGGGCCGGGCAACCGGCAGGGGGAACGGCTGTCTCCTGCGCCCCGGATGGAGGCTGCTGTTAAATGGCTCTCACGTTGCTTGGCCGAAGCAACCCTCTGGCCTCATCGACTGAACAGCTTCGGATTCTCGGACAACCGGCCTCTGCTCCACCATTTGACTTTCGGCTGGATCAGGCCGGATTATTCCCGCTCCATGCAACCGGGATCTCGGTCCTGCAAGTCAACGTCGGCAAGCTCTGCAACCAGACCTGCCACCACTGTCACGTGGATGCGGGGCCGGACCGCATTGAAAGCATGTCGCGTGAGACTGCCGAACAATGTATGGCCGCGTTAGCCGCCACGGATATTCCCACGGTCGATCTCACGGGAGGGGCGCCGGAGCTGAATCCGAATTTCCGTTGGCTGGTCGAACAGGCCCGGCAACTGAACCGGCAAGTACTGGATCGCTGCAATCTGACTGTGCTGCTCGTGCCCTCTCAGCAGGATCTTGCCGGGTTTCTTGCGGCCCATCAGGTCGAAATTGTCGCTTCCCTGCCCTATTATCGCGCATCGCAAACCGACGCTCAGCGGGGAGACGGCGTCTTCGACAAATCGATTGAAGCCATCCGCATCCTGAACCGTCTGGGGTACGGACAGGACGGAAGCGGGCTTACCCTGAACCTTGTCTACAATCCGGTCGGCGCATTCTTGCCGCCGAAACAGGAGCCGACAGAAGCCCTGTTCAAACGGGAACTCTCCACCCGGTTCGGCATCATGTTCAACCGTCTCTACACGATCACCAATATGCCGATCAGCCGGTTTCTGGAATTTCTCGTCGAAAGCGGGAACTATGACGGATACATGGAACGTCTGGCCAATGCCTTCAACCCGGTGGCTGCAGCCGGTGTCATGTGCCGCTCGACCCTTTCGGTCGGATGGGACGGCACACTCTATGATTGCGACTTCAACCAGATGCTCGATCTCCCGGTCGACCATGGCGCGCCGTCGCATATCCGCGATTTCGATCCGGCGCGGCTGCATCGGCGCCGGATCGTAACTAGAAACCATTGCTACGGCTGTACGGCCGGATCTGGATCATCGTGCGGAGGCGCAGTTACATAAAAAGAACGGGGTAGGTCGAGGCTAAGACTGAGTCCGACCTACACCTTGACCTTAGTCTGAAGTCTGAGTCTCAACCTCGACTCGATCATGGAATTCCTGGCCTTCATCCTGGTTCTCGCTCTGGCCTACGCCAACGGCACCAATGACGTGTCGAAAGCGATCGCCACGCTTGTGGGAAGCGGAATCACCAACTATCGAGCCGCCATTCTGTGGGGAACATGCTGGACGATGATTGGGGCGGGCGCAGCCGCGTTCCTGGCCGGCGCGATGGTGAAGACATTCAGCCAGGGTCTGGTTCAAACCGGCACGGTGATCCCGCCCACCGTCACAATGGCTGTGTTGGCCGGAACCATGGCATGGGTGCTCTTGGCCTCGCGCACCGGGTTCCCGGTCTCGACCACGCATGCGCTCACCGGAGCCATCGTCGGTACCGGCTTGGCTGCCTTCGCGGGAGAATCACTGCTCTGGCCCGCAGTCATCAAGAAGATCGCTCTGCCGTTACTCCTCAGCCCGTTCCTGGCCCTTGGACTTTCCTATCTTCTTTATCCATGCCTGCGACTGCTCGCCGCGCGATGGGAAGGAGCCTGCCTCTGTGTGATACCGGCCTCCCGCGCACTGGTCGCTCTTGATGCGCAAGGCAGCACAAGAACACTGTTTCAAACTTCCACACTCGGCCAGCCGGTGCTGGCCGTCCCGTCGCAATGCGACCGCTCCGGATTGCAGGGGTTGTCGGTGGGACTCGATACCGTGCATTGGCTGTCCAGCGGGCTGGCCTCATTCGCCCGCGGAACCAACGATGCGCCAAAAATCGTGGCCATGCTGCTGCTCAGCAGTGCAACCGCAGCTTGGCCAAGCGTTTCAATCCAGCTCGCTGTTTTTGGAGGAGTCACCCTGGCGATGGGGGTGGGAAGCTACGTCGGAGGACTGCGCGTGACCCAGGTACTCGCCGAGAATGTCACAACGATGAATCATACAGAAGGGTTATCCGCCAATCTGGCAACATCCTCGCTAGTCCTACTTTCCGGCATATTGGGATTGCCGGTCTCGACCACGCATGTCAGCAGTTCGACTATTATCGGCATCGGCCTGCGGAACGGCATGCAAGCAGTCCGCTGGCCTACCGTTCAGAGCATGGTCCTCGCCTGGATCGTCACTATTCCAGCAACAGCAGCCCTGGCAGGCCTTTTGTACTGGATACTCTCTCTGGTTTTTTAGACCTTGCCCCTTCTTCCTCCACTCTGCTAAGGTGAGCGGTATCTGATCTCCACATATTAGGAAGACATCACACAACCCTATGGTCTGGGACCCTAAAGATCCTTGGAGCAAACGCAGTGATCCCCTTGAGGATGCCCTCAAGCAGGCCCAGTCTCAATTCAAGAATCTCTTTCCTCCCGGTGGATTGAACAACCTGCTCCCTTCCGGCGGGGCCAGGAACTTGATCCTGGCCGCTCTATTGATATTTATTGCCTGGCAAAGCGTCTTTATCGTCTCACCCGATGAAGAAGGTGTCGTGAAGCGGTTCGGAACTCCGGTCCGGACAGTCGAGCCCGGTCCCCATTTCAAAGTCCCGGTCATCGAAAGCGTGCTTCAACCCAAAGTCGCCAAGCTCCACCGCGTGGAGGTTGGATTCCGGACCAGTCAGCAGGGTCGCCAGCAGATGGTGCCTCAGGAAGCCCTCATGCTGACCGGCGATATGAACATTCTCGCGATCGAGTTCATTGTTCAGTACAAGATCAAAGAATCGAGCGAATATCTCTTCAATGTGGCGGACATTCATGAAACCATTGGAAAAGCCGCCGAGGCTTCGATGCGTGAAGTGGTCGGCAAGAGCAAGATCGATGAGGCGTTGACGACCGGCAAAGCCGACCTCCAGCAAAGCATGATGGTCTTACTTCAAAGCATCCTCGATGACTACCATGCCGGCGTGCAGGTGGCTGCGGTACAGCTCCAGGACGTCGATCCACCCGAAGCCGTTGCCGCCGCCTTTAAAGACGTGACCAACGCGAAAGAAGATCGCGAAAAGCTGATCAATCAAGCCCAAGGGTATCGGAACGACATTATTCCCAGGGCAAAAGGCGAGGCTGCGGAATTGGTCAATCGAGCCAAGGGTTTCGCGCAGGCGCGGCTCAACCGTTCCCAAGGCGAGGCCAATCGGTTCCTGGCCACGCTGAAGGAATATAGCCAGGCCAAAGAGATCATCAGTAAGCGCATTTACATTGAAACAATGGAGGAAATCCTCCCGAATGTGGAGAAGGTGATCATTGACGGAAAGGGCGGCGAGCGTCTCTTGCCCTATCTTCCTTTAGACCGTCTCGGAAAACCGGCTCCGAAACCGGCGCACGAGGAGCCCACACCATGACCAAGCAAGGTCTTGCGATTGCGCTGACTGCCGTGGTTGTGGGGTTGTTCGTACTGGGAGCCTCCCCCCTCTTTATCGTCGATGTGACGCAGAATGCCATCGTCGTGCAACTCGGCAAACCGGTGCGAAATATCACGGAGCCCGGGTTGTATGCAAAAGTGCCGTTCGTTCAGGAAGTCACCTACTTCGACAAACGGCTCCTGGATTACGACTCAAGCGCCCAGGACGTGATCACGCAGGACAAGAAGACGCTGCTGCTGGATAACTTCGCAAAGTGGAAGATTATCGACCCTCTAAAAGTTTATCAGAACTTCCAAAGCCAGCGGGGCGCCCTGCAGCGGCTGCACGACATTATCTATTCCGAGCTGCGCGTCGAACTGGGACGCCATGAACTCCTGGAAATCGTGTCGAGTTCGAGAGCCGACATCATGCGGGTGGTCTCCAAGCGTGCGAATGAGAAAGCATCTGTGTACGGCATCGAGATTCTGGACGTTCGGATCAAACGCGCTGACCTCCCTGAGCAAAACGAAAAAGCCGTATTCGCCCGCATGCAGGCCGAGCGTGAACGGCAGGCCAAGCAGTACCGTGCCGAGGGAGCTGAAGAAGCGCAAAAGATCCGGTCCGAAGCCGAGAAGGATCGAGAAATCATCTTGGCCCAGGCCTACAAAGAGTCGGAAGAGCTTCGTGGAAGCGGCGATGCGAAGGCGTTTCGCATCTACGCCGATGCGTACCGGCAGGATCAGAAGTTCTTCGAATTCACCCGCTCAATGGAAGCTTACAGGGCCACGTTTAAAGATAACAATAAGACAATGCTCATTCTGAGCCCTGATTCAGAGTTCCTTCGATACCTGAAGCAACGCTAAGTCGCCCCTGCAAAACAGGTAACGCCCGCCCGCCTCGCCATCTTACGACAACCCGACGATTTGTCCGTTCACCGGATCCAGACCAATCCGTTCACCAGCCGGCTTCTTGGGCAATCCTGGCATCAATTGGATCCCCGAACAGACCGCCGTCACAAAACCTGCCCCGGCCAGAATTCGTAACTCCTTGATTGGAACTGTGAACCCGGTAGGCCTCCCCTTGAGCGCCGGATCGTGAGACAGCGAGAGCGGCGTCTTGGCCATACAGACAGGCAGCCGGCCGAATCCCAGAGCTTCCGCCCGCTCCATCTGACGCTCTGCCTCCGGCTCGAATGTCACACTCCCTGCCCCGTACATCCTGGTGGCGATCGTCTCGATCTTTGTTCTGATCGGCCACGATAGCTCATAGAGATGCGTGAACCGGGACGGCTGCTCACAGGCCTTAACCACGGCGGCGGCCAGCTGTTCGGCGCCCTTCCCGCCATCGGTCCAGTGGGTCGAGACCGCGGCATCGATCGCCCCCGCCTTCATCGATCGATCGCGTACCCAGTCCAATTCCGCCCGCGAATCGTCCTTGAACGCGTTCACTGCCACAACGACCGGCACTCCGTGCGCCTTCGCATTGGCGATGTGCTGTTCCAAATTAACGAATCCCTTCGATAAGGCATCATGGTTGGGCCCCGTCAAGCCTACAGGGAGCGGAGAACCGACCTTGGCAAGGCCTCCTCCCCCGTGAAGCTTCAGCGCCCGCAACGTTGCGACCACCACCGCAGCGGCCGGTTTGAATCCCGACGTTCGGCATTTGATATTGAAGAACTTCTCAGCCCCCAAGTCGCTGCCGAAGCCCGCCTCAGTCACCACAAAGTCGGCGCATCGAAGCGCAATCGCATCGGATAGCACGGAGCAATTACCATGGGCAATGTTTCCGAACGGCCCCGTATGGACGAATGCGGGTGTTCCTTCCAGCGTTTGAACTAAATTGGGCAGTAACGCGTCTCGCAAAAGAACGGCCATCGACCCTGCGCACCCAAGCTCTTGTGCCGTCACCGGCCGGCCTGATTTCGTAAACCCCACCAACATCCGGCCAAGCCGGTCCCTAAGATCTTGCTGATTGAGCGCCAGCGCCAGCGATGCCATGACCTCGGACGCTTCGGTAATGACAAATTGGCCTATCCGGTTCCCGGTTTCATCTCCGAGCCGGACTTGACGAAGTGCTCGATCACTAACGCCCAAGGCCCTCGGCCATACGATGCTCGACGGATCGAGAGAAAGTGCATTTCCTTGAAACAGATGATTATCGAGAAACGCTGAGAGGAGATTATGGCTTGCTGCGACGGCATGCGCATCCCCGGTCAGATGAAGATTGATATCCTCCATCGGAATCACTTGGGCATGCCCGCCACCAGTGCCGCCACCTTTGATGCCAAACACCGGGCCGAGCGACGGTTGTCGCAATGTCACCGCGGTCCGATGACCTAATTTCGTGAGCCCCATGGCAAGCCCTATCGAGGTGGTGGTCTTCCCCTCCCCAAGTGGCGTCGGATTGATGGCGGTCACAAGTACATAGCGGCCCATCGGCCGGTCTTTGAGGCGATCCAGTAAACCGAGCGATACCTTGGCCTTATGCCTCCCGTACGGAATGAGCTCGTCAGGGTCGATCCCGAGTTCACTGCCGATATCAAGGATTGGGCGGGGCGTGACAGAATGCGCAAGTTCCAGATCGGTCAAGCTCTGTCCTCCTGACGTAAATGGGCTATGCGGGCGCGGAGTATAGCACAGAGCCTTGATGGGAGCGGAACCACTGCGTGCGGAACGCGATCAGGATGGGATCAGACTGAGGCGAGAGCGATATGACCGTTTTTTTAGCGTACCGCCGAGAAAAACCTGAATACCTTAGCGCAGTTTTTCGCTTACTCAAGGATGTATTTGGTGGGATCGAGCGCTTGACCGTTGACCTTGACCATATAGTGCAAATGGGGGCCGGTCGAAAGGCCCGAACTCCCGACAAGCGCGATGACATCGCCGCGATTGACCCTCTGCCCTTCTTTGACCAACGCCTTGGCCAGGTGCCCATAAAGTGTTTCGATTCCGAACCCATGGTCTAATCGGACTATGTTACCGAGCTTGGGATCAAATCCCGTGGCTGTTACTCTGCCTTGCGCCGGGGCTTGGATCGGAGCATTTGGCGCAGCGCCAATATCCAATCCGTCATGCCAGGCCGGTTTTTCCGTGAAGGGAGACACACGAGGGCCAAATCCAGACGTTACCCAGCCCCTCACCGGCCAGATCGATGGAGTCGCAGCCCAGCGAGTCGACCGTTGTTCCGCTGCCTGAGCCAATTCGTTCAAGATTCGCTCCTGAACCGTCGCTTCCTTCGATAGCCACTCCAATCCCTCTTTTATCGAAGCAACCTCCTGGACCTCATTGCGAGATGCGTCCTGGTCGGCCAAGGATGAATGTTCTTGATTGCCTTCAGCACCTTGCACGGCATTACCAGATTCCGTATCAGCGGTCTTATTCGAGCTTCTGCTAGACATCTCAGTGGCTTCTGGAAGCGGCACATCTTCACCGCCACGGCCATTGACCATATCGCCCGGTTTGGGAACCTCGATGCCGAGCATGACCCGGAGACGCTGATTCACCTCTTTCATTGACACAAGCCGTTTCTTCAAGTCATCGACTGCCGAAGAAAATGCGGCGGTCTGCTGCCGTGCACTCATCGCTTCCGTGCGGAACGCCGTCAATTCCCAAACTTCCTGTGTCCGAATGACATAGTGGGAAATCACGAGAAAATCAGCAAGCACAAGCACGCAAGCCCCAATGACAAAGTTGCGAACGAGTTTCCTTGAAAAGCTGAACCGGAGAGGCTTTGCGGTTGATCCTCGAAATACAACGATGGTGTAGGCATCACCGGCTTCTTGACTGTTCATCTGACCCATAACATTTGCCCCCTCATGCTAGGGACTCCCCAAGAGATGCTGGTGAGTTTACCCATCCAGCCCACTATGGTCAACCCTACTTTCACGGTATCCCATTGAACAGGCAAAATCGCAACCAATTGAAATTACGCACATAACGCATTTCCTAGTGGGTCTCGTCCCGTACCCACTCAAGATATTGAGGAAGCCCGGCCATCACCGGTAGCGCAATAATCTCAGGAACTTTATACGAATGCATCTTTTTGATAGTTTCCTGCAGAGCTTGAAATTTCTCAACCGTGGTCTTGAGAAGAACCATAGTTTCCTGGTCTTTCACTAACTTTCCTTCCCACCAGTAGGTTGAATGCACCAGAGGAATCGTTGTCGCACAAGCAGCCTGGTGAGAGCCTACCGTCTGATCCACAATTTTATCGGCTTCTTCCTGATTAGGCACCGTGACCATAACGACCCAAACATCCTGCGAGTTAGTTCCCATAATAGCGGGAAACGATACCTGAGATATCACTCAATAGACAACTCCGTAGTCACATGAATTACGACCTCACAAGGAGGAGCAGCAACATCTGTGCCCTATAGGGCTTGCCAATAAATTGACATGCCCATTGTTTTCAAATGGTTAGGTGATCATGTTTCCTGCTCATTCGTGCATTACTCAAATTCTGTCTCCGAAAGGCTACAGAGGCTGCGGTTTGTCACAAAAATGTGCAAAAATCGGCACTCCTGGCTCTAGCCACGCTTCTTATGCAATCTTACTCCGCTCAAGTCCCCTTGTTTCCCCATTTTCGCTAACTCTGAGAAATAATGGGCAAAGGCTGTCATACCCCCGGACGCCTGGCCCCAATCGAAATACTCATTCGGGGCATGATAGCCGTGCTCCGGCAAACTCAGCCCCATGAAGAGAATCGGAACCTTCCAGGCCTTCTGCATCGTTACCACCGCCCCGATCGAACCACCTTCCCGGACAAAAGCAGGCTCTTTGCCGAATCCCTCTTTCACCGCTCGCGACACTGCCTCCACATAAGGTCCATCGAACAACCCCCTGAACGGCTGCAGCATCCCTTCCCGCTCTACCTTTACCTTCGGGTTCACCTTGGCAATATACTTTTTGAGAAGGGCAAAAACCCGTTCCGGCTTCTGGTTCGGCACCAGGCGCATGCTAACTTTGAGCTCGCCCTTGCTTGGCACCACGGTCTTTACCCCAGGACCGTGATACCCGCCGGTAAGACCATGAATTTCAAAGGTCGGCGAAGCCCAGATACGCCGCATCACATCGGCAGGATCCTCAGTTCGAAGGGCCTGCAATCCGTAGGCGCTCTTAAATCGATTCACTTGGAAACCGGATTTGAGGAAACTCTTAATCTCCGCCTTCGTCGGCTCAATCACCTCGTCGTAAAACCCTGGGATCTTGACTCTGCCGGTCTTGGCATCGAGGCAGGCATTTGCCACCTCCATCAGCTCTGCTAATGGATTACGGGCAGCTCCGCCGGTGAGCCCAGAATGGGCATCCTTGGCCCCTGTCTGCAATGTCAGCCGCACACCCAGCAAACCACGCAGACCATAGGGCATTGCAGGACGCCCACTTGCAATCCAGATCGTATCCGACACGACGACGGAATCCGGTCGCGGAATCGCCGTACGGTTTCTGAGTCCAGCCTCAAAGTGCGGGCTTCCAATCTCCTCTTCCAATTCCCATAAGAATCGGATGTTGATCGGCACCCCCTGCTCAATCGCAAACCGGGCCCCGAACAAGGCCGCGAGTGCCGGACCCTTGTCGTCTGTCGCTCCACGCCCACGATAGATCCCCCCCTCGTTCCGAAACACAAACGGGTCCTGTTTCCACTCCGGCTCTTGCGCCGGCTGCACATCCATATGGTTATAGATCGTGACGGTTGGATGCTTGGCGCCGGTCGTCCATCCCCCCGAGACGAGAGGACACCCGCCGGTTTCCACGATCTGCGCATCGGCTCCCATGTCCGTCAGATACTGCGCGGCAAGAGCCGCCATGCGCCGCATATCACCGGCATGATCCGGATCCATGCTGATCGACGGCACTTGCACCATCTGCCCCAATAGATCTTCAAACCGCGGCCGTGCCCCGTTGATAAACGTCTGACGTTGCCGATCATTCATCATGATATGTGTTGCCCTCCTGGCCAATGGAAGCGGATTATAACGACCGCCCACGGGAAGAGAAAGCTGCGGAGACGGTCCTGCGATGAAAGATGATAGAATGGCCGCATCATCTATCGGAACCGGCTCGCTTCATGCTTCATCGGCTCAGTCTTCAAATCGGCCTCCCTCTGATCCTCCTTGGAATAGCCTTGCCGAACCCGCTGTGGGCTGCAGAACCGGCCGACATCCGGCAAATTCTCGACGATCCTCGGGTCTATCACCTTCGGCACGTGACTCTGCATGGCACCGTACGTGACGTGCACTCGCTCGCCCCATACAAGCTGCCGAATGAAACGGTCTGTTACGGCGCCTATCTCTTTCGGCTGGAAAACGGCGATGCCACCATTCCCGTTGCAGTGCTGGGCATTTGCGGAAGCCCGGTGGTGCGCGACCCCGAAGTGGAAGACGGTGATCACGTCGAAGTGAGCGCCACCATCCAAGCACCCAGCCATGGAGGCCATTATCTGAGCTTCCGCGGCCCCCAAGCGGTCGCGGAGCAGGAAGAAGGGATTGTCCAGGCGGTCGCCGATCGTATTCTCCCGATCGTAGAGTAGTATCGAATGCCTGCGCGCCCTTTCAGCAATTTCCGTCCTGTCGCTTTACAGTTCGTACCCTCGGGGGTATAGTCCGCGAAGGATACACGCGGAGAGGCCGTCGCACTGATTGTGAGTGATACACGGAGGAGCGCCTATGGGCTGGATTCTGTTGGGCACGGTGGCCGTACTGGTGCTACTGGTCGTCGGCATATACAACAGCCTGGTTCGGCTGAAGGTCCAGTCGGAAAGCGCCTGGGCCGACGTCGATGTGCAACTCAAACGCCGGCATGATCTCATTCCGAATTTGATCGAAACAGTCAAAGGCTATGCCAGCCACGAGAAACAGACGCTCGAAGATGTCATCACGGCTCGCAATCGCGCCATGTCGGCGACTACTCCGAGCAGCAAGGCGGAAGCCGAAGGCATTCTTGCTCAATCGTTGAAATCGCTGTTCGCGCTAGCGGAAGCCTACCCGCAACTGCGAGCCGTCGAAAGCTTCACTCAGCTGCAAGGCTCGCTCAACCAGATCGAAGAGGCTATTCAGAACGCCCGCCGCTATTACAACGCGGTGGTCCGCGACCTGAACACCAAGATCCAAGAATTTCCGTCAAATTTTATCGCGAACTTCTTCAGCTTCAAAACGCGAGAGTTTTTCGAGATCGCCGAAGCGGCGGAGCGGGCCGTACCGAAAGTCAGCTTCGAGCAGGTCTCTCGCTGATCTCACCTGATCAGCCGGCAGCGGCATCCCTTCCCTATGCATGCACCTCGCACCATCCGCCTTGTCATGTTTCTCTTGGGCTGGACTTTGGCAATCGGAAGTCCCATTGCCCATGCCCGTTCGATGGTCATCGAACAATTTCACGCTGAACTCCAAGTGCTCCCAAACGGCGAACTCCTCGTCACCGAAACGATCCGGCCTCGCTTCTCCGGATCGTGGAACGGGCTGATGCGCGATATCCCAGTCGAATACCGCACGCCACAGGGGTTCAATTACACATTGTTCCTGGATATGGTGAGCGTCACCGACGAACACCTGGCGCCCCTCACATACGACCGCTCTCGAAACCGACATTACCAAACATTCAAAATCTGGGTACCCGGCGCGCAGGATACGACCAAGACGCTCATCCTGACGTACAAGGTTTCTAACGGGCTCAAGTACTTCGAGGATCACGACGAACTCTACTGGAACGTGACCGGCGACGAATGGGATATGCCGATCGAATCCGTGTCGGCCAGAGTGCTCTTGCCGGCTGGAGCGACCGGCGTGAACGCGCTCGCGTTCAGCGGAGCCTATGGAGCGCGCGAACAACAGGCCGACGTGCGGACCACAGGTCCTGAAATTCTCTACACCATGTCCCGCCCGCTCGGATTTCGCGAGGGGCTCACGGCGGTTATCGGATGGAACAAGGGGCTCGTCGCCGAGCCCAGTTCGGTGCAGGGTGCTCAGCTGTTTCTTCGCTCAAACTGGGCGCTGGCCCTGCCGATCATCGTCTTCGTAACCATGTGGTATCTCTGGCACACCCGTGGACGCGACCCCCGTCTGCGCCCCATCACCGTGGCCTATGAGCCACCCGATCAGCTGACGCCGGCCGAACTCGGCACGCTCGTCGACAATTCTCCAGATCTTCGCGATATCACCGCCACACTGGTCGATCTTGCCGTACGCGGGTTTCTGCGGATCGAGGAACGGCAACAGCCCCAGCTCCTTGGACTCTGGTCACGCTCGGCCTTTTATCTGCATCGGCTCAAACCTGCTTCGGAATGGACCGGACTGAAACTCCACGAGTGTGCGGTTCTCAAGGGAATCTTCACGGATGAGGACACACCGACCGTCGCCCTCTCCGACTTGGAGAATCGTTTCTACACTCGTCTGGATGGAATCAAGTCCGATCTCTTCGAACAACTTCTGGGCCGAGGCTACTACGCGCGACGGCCGGATCGGGTGAAACAGGTCTACATGGTCATCGGCATTTTCGTCATGTTCGCATCGATCGTTGCGGCGACGTGGCTCAGCGAGCACTACGGCGTCGCACTGCAAGCCGGCATGGCCGCAAGCATCCTCTCAGGGATCATCATCGTCGGTTTCGGATGGGTGATGCCGGCCAGGACGGTGCGCGGTACACGAACCTTGGAGAAAGTACTCGGGTTTGAGGAATTTCTTACCCGTGTGGAGTCCGACCGTTTTCAACGCGTCGTCAAGACACCTGAGATGTTTGAAAAGTTCTTGCCGTTCGCAATGGCGCTGGGCGTGGAACAGAATTGGACCCGCGCGTTCGACGGTATTTACACGCAGCCGCCCGCCTGGTATCACGGAACCAACATGACAGACTTTCGCCCCCGGAATCTGACCGGAAACCTCTCACAGCTGTCCACCGCCGCAGGCGCCGTCATGACCTCCGCGCCTCGGAGCAGCGGCGGATCAGGATTCAGCGGCGGCGGCTCGTCGGGAGGATTTTCCGGCGGAGGGTTCGGCGGCGGCGGTGGAAGGGGATTCTAGCAGATCGATATGCCCTCACCCATGAAGCAGCTCTCTCCTGCTCATAGCCGCATCGGATGGATCGGGACCGGCATCATGGGCGCATCGATGTGCGGACACCTCCTCGATGCCGGCTATCCCGTCACGCTCTATACGCGCACGAAATCAAAAGCCCAGCCGCTGCTCGATCGTGGAGCCGTCTGGGCAGACAGTCCGAGCGCAGTCTGCGCCCTGTCAGACGCCACACTCACCATGGTGGGATTTCCTGCAGATGTCCGCGACGTCTACTTCGGCCCGCATGGACTGATCGCCTGTGCAAAACCAGGTTCGATTCTCATCGATATGACATCGACAGACCCGTCATTGAGCCGGGATATTGCCCATGCTGCGTCAGCCAGAGGGCTCCAAACCCTCGATGCGCCGGTGTCCGGCGGGGATCTTGGGGCTAGAAAAGCCGTGCTGTCGATCATGATCGGCGGCGAAGCGGCCGCTGTTGATCAGGCACGCCCCTTGTTTGAACGGCTGGGAAAGACCATTGTGCACCAGGGAGGAGCAGGCGCCGGACAACAGGCAAAACTCTGCAACCAAATCGTCATCGCCGGCACGATGATCGGCGTCTGTGAAAGCCTGCTCTACGGCCACACTGCCGGGCTCGATCTGAACCATGTGCTGACATCGATCGGGAGCGGAGCCGCCGCTTGCTGGACGCTGGATAACTTGGCGCCCAAGATCCTCCAGAGAAACTTCGATCCAGGCTTCTTTGTCGAACATTTCGTCAAGGACATGGGGATTGCCCTCGACGACGCACAACGGATGGGGCTCACCTTGCCGGGCCTTGCACTGGCGCACGAGTTATACCGTACGGTCATCGCACTGGGACACGGCCGGAGCGGAACGCACGCATTATTCTTAGCGCTGGAAACACTCTCGCAGACACGACTCGCTCCCCAAGGTCCCCCGCAATGACGCTCTACTGGACAGCGCTGCTGATACTGCTGGCCGGTGGTTGCGCCGGCAGCGCAGAATTCGATCGCACCGCCATGCGCGCCACATTGGGCATCGCAGAGATTCCGGTTGCTCAGCATGCATCGGCTATTGCCCAGGCGGACATGCCGAATCCAGCTCCCCCGCTTCGACTTGCCCTGTATTTCGTCGAGAGGGATCTGCCGATCCAGCACAACATCCGGCTGGCCAAGTGGACGGACAAAGACAAAGATGCGCTGCTGAAACGGCTGGCACCCTTACAGCACGAAGGACTTGTGGCAGACACCTTTCTCCTCGCGGACTCGACCATTCACGGATACGATGTCAGCAAGATCAGACAGGCTGCCGCGCGCTATGACGCGGATGCCGTACTCATCGTGGAAGGAGTCGGGTCAGTTGATCGCTACAACAATGGCTACGCCGCATGGTATGTCACGCTGATTGGAGCATATGTCGCCCCAGGCACCGTGAGCGATGCGTTGTTTATGATCCACAGCAGTCTGTGGGATGCACGAACCGAACGACTCTACGCGACACAGACTGCGGAGGGTCGTTCCACGTTGACAGGGTCAGCAGTGTTGTTGGAGGACGGTCAGGTCCTCGCTCAGGCAAAGACGGCGGCCCTGGCTGAATTCGGGAAACGGACGGTCGATGAATGGCGCCGATCGCGAACCCCGGCGCCTGCGAGTGATCGCTTACGGTGAATCGAACACACACAGCAGCCCGAAGACCAAGAGATGTTGTGACGGAGCGAGCCCGAATACACCGGAACTGACCTCACCCCTTCTGAAAAACCCGCCCCCGACACCGGTCGATTCATCATAGCGATGTTCAACCCGCAGCATCGTATTGGTCCACCGATACGGAAGCTTATACTCAAGCGTGGAGGTGATGGCTTTCACAAATTGCTCCGCCCCGGTCCAGCGTCCGTTCCGGTCCCAGTAGAACTCCGGACGCAATGCCACGGACCAGGGACCGGTCACATGCCACCTCACCATCACATTGCCGCCCATCACGAAAGCCCGCGGGCTTCCCGGCTGGTCGGCGATATTCTCGGTTCCGACATCGTAGGAAGCGGCCACCGTGACCTCCTCCCCTTTCCACTCAAGAATATGATTGCCGTAGAGTCGCCAGAATTCCAGCGAAGTCTTGCTCTGATCCGGCCCCCAATACAGGGTCTGCATTGCAGTCAACCGGGAGGTGACTTTGTACGACCACTGCGTTCCATATGAAGGCTGGTCGTTGGGATGAGACAGATGCACATACCCGTTCACGACGAATGCCGTCACGAGCAGCTTCTCGCTCACGGGATACTTCGCGTTGATGCCGAACATCATATAGGGGGTATAGTCGGCGATCCAGGAACGCGTGTAGTTCGCATTGTCCTTGGCATAGAGCGATTCATAGCCCATCAGACTGTTGAACAAACCCGCCGTAACCGTCAAACCGTTGCCTACCGGAGCCAAGTAGGAGGCATTGGCACGATGGAGATGCCTGAGCACATCCGCCCCGCCGACTTTCGGCTCTCCCTGTAGAAACGCAAAATCCACGGAATCGTAACCGCCCTGCGCTCCCAGCTCCATTCCCCAGCGTGACGCCTCACTCGCATCCTTGCGCACATAGGCCAGCACCATATTGGGAGCCGCCTGGTTGTGACGTGAAGCCGTGGCGCGGCTGCGCCAGAGATCGTTCTCCGGAACATTGAAATTGACGATGCCGCCGACATCGAGATACGCGCCGTAGCGCCACCCGGCAGATGGTACGGCCTTGTCTGTTATCGGAGACAGATCTAACTCCGACACACCCTGAGCATATTCGGTCGGAGACCCCAGCGCCACGAGAAGCAGCAGATAGAACAACATCATGCTCGTACACTCACTAGGCGAGGCGATACCCGCCCCTTGGCGGGCCCATCGTAGAAGAGTTCTCATACGCGCACAAGGAGGAAGGGACTATGCAAGCCGGCGATAGTGACGGAGCAGAAGCCAACCGCCCCAGGCGAAGGAGGCCAGCATCAGCACGATGCCGACGTTGTACGCCAGATGAGCCAGACGATGGTCGTACTCCAGCCAGCCAAGCATGGCGAGAATGTTGTTCCAATCATGCCCGTCCGTTTCTTTTCCCGTGACCCCGCCCAACAACATGAGATCCATATCCCGCGCATCGTTGATGTAGGGCGCGACGTCCATGATGCTCTCGGCCATCCACCACAAACATACCGACGCACCGAACGGATCGCGGGTTTTGATGAGAAAGGTCCCGAGACAGATGAGTGGCATCAGCACCTGCCCTGCGCTCCCGCCCAGAAACATCATGAAACGTCCGAACGGCATAAAGATCAGGTGCCCTGCTTCGTGAAACGGGAGATTGATCAGATGCAGAACAGATTCGCCGGTGTAGTTGGTCTCAAGCGGTGTGAGAATGAACGTACGCCCCCACCAGACAAGGAGCAGAAACACCGTCGCCCGACCGATGAGCGTCAGTGAATCGGTCGCCGTATCCGATTCAATCAACCAGTGCTTGGCCGTGACCACCCACTTAGAGTTCGCAAACGACCCCGCCGTCGAAACGACACCCGTTCGTACCGGCAACGGTCTGTACTTGGCGAAAATGATTCCACACCGAAGACACTCCTCCCCCCCATCCTGTCGTTCCGCCTGACAGTTCGGGCAGTGGGACGTCGCTCTCTCAGTTGAAATCATCATCCCACTGTAGGGCTGAGTGCGGAATCGGGCAAGAAAATCCAGCGAATGTTCTGCTAGCCCGCATTATTCATGACGATTCGTGACGAAACCGCTGAGACGCCAGGCGAGACGGGCGCGTGGAGCCCCGAGAGACCGAGGCATACTTGAAACAGTATGTCGAGGTTGCGAGGGGCGAGCCCGCCCGCTGGCCGCGCGAAGCTCGCGGCCAAGCTTGTCGTAGCGGCGTATCGACGGTTGCAGTAGAAACGCTCATGAATAATGCGGGCTCAGCCCGTTGAACAACTTATGAATGGAAGGAGAACGGAACCGGCGCAAAGGTCGAGACGAACACAGCCAGCGCAATCCAGCCGACGATCTTACGGTTACGTCCTAACGGAGCATGGGGATCGCTGACGGGCGGATGACCGAGCCCCCAGAGCCCCGCCATGACCGCCCATAAAAACCATCCCGGCCAGCCGGCAAATCCCAGGACGATGAGGATTGGAACCGCGATGAACGCCATCGTCCGCTGTCTGCCTCCCCAAAGCGCATAGGCGACATGTCCGCCGTCAAGCTGGCCGATCGGAAGGAGATTGAGTGAGGTGACGAAGAAACCGAACCAGGCCGCAAAGGCAATCGGATGCAGCACGATATCCGATTCCGGTGAGATCGGCCCGATCACCAGCCATGCCAAAAACTGTAACAGCAACGGTTCCCCCAGGTGCAACCCGAAGGTGGCAGTCCGCTCCACAACGGTCGAAAGATTCAGTCCTACAATCAGCACAGCAACGGCAACAATAAACCCGGCCAGCGGGCCGGCAACCCCGATATCGAACAGGGCGCGGCGATCCATGATGGGTCCGCGCATACGGATGATGGCGCCGAACGTTCCGATGAAATGGGGTGGCCCAGGAATGAATAACGGCAGCGAAGCTGGCACTCCGTGAATCCTGGATAACAGATAGTGGCCGAATTCGTGCGTCGCCAGAATGAATAAAAGCGCCGCGGCAAAAGGAAGCCCTCGCCACAATGCCTCCGGATGTTCCAGCAGAAAATTCAGCGGCCCACGGGCCGTCCCGCTGTACGATTGATAGGCGCCTGCCCATAAAGTCGTGAAGCAGGTCAGCAGAAACAGGCCGACGGGCAGCGCCCATGCTGAAAAAACAGACGGCGCTTCTTCATCGGCTTCGCTATCAATGGTCGGCGCGACGGCATCCGGTTCTTCCACACTTCCTGCCTCACTCCGGATGCGTGGCTGACCGTCCTCCCCTAATCCATCCATGAAGTCCCTGATTATGTGTCGGGTTCGTTATTCGACGGTCACGAACGAGTTATGCTCCAGTTCCTCGGCCACAGTCGTGGCAGGACCGTGGCCTGGCAAAAGGCGATAGTTCAACGGAAGTGCGAACAAACGTTTGCGCACCGAATCAAGGTGCGTGGCGTACAGATGGCTTGGATTAGATCGACCGATCGATCCGGCAAAGAGTGTATCGCCGACAAAGCAGACCGGCTGCTTGGGGTCATCTATCCGATAACAGATTCCGCCTGGCGTATGGCCTGGAGTTGTGAGGCAGTGAACCCTCCGGCGGCCGACCGTGATGGCGCACCCGTCCGCAGGCACAATCAGCAGCTCCGCTCGTGGTTTCCAATTCAACAGGTCAATATCGTCCGGCCCCAAATAGACCGGTACTTCCCGATATGTGAGAATGCGATCAATCCCCTCGGCATGATCGGCATGCCCGTGCGTCAGACAAATCCCCACAAGGCGCAGGTTGCGTTTATTGAGCACCTCGACCATGACAGGCGCATTGTAGGCCGTATCGATCAGCAGGGCCTCACCCTCGTCATGAACGATGTAGCCCTGCACATCATAGCCGCCGATCGAGCCGTGCACCGTCTCGATCCAGTCCGGTTGGCGTTGCGCGAGCGGCTCCCATTTGTCGATCGCAATCTGCGCAAGCGGCTCACCCCGCAAACCCAGCGCATTAGCAAGCGCGAGGAGCTCCGCTCGATCACGCGCCTGCTCTCCCCGCTCCAGCGCCGCGATCACTCCATCGGACAACCCGGCCCTGCGCGAGGCATCGCCGGCCGAAAGCCCCAGACCGGTACGGGCTTTTTTCAGAATGTCACAACAGTCGTCTTCAAGCGGCATACATCCATCTTCAACAACGGCCCGGTTTGGTGAACACTGCATTTCCGATTCTTTGATCAGCCTCGTTGAGAGCCTCTGGAGAGATTATCATGACTCTATCCCTTCAGTGAAACATCCGCCTTACACAGTCCAGACACTTCACAGCACCGCGCCATGCGGCCGGCGATTACGGTCACGAATGGCGATGCCATAGGCTTCCCACACAATCCTTCATTGACACTCTACACTGTTATGGTGTCTACTGCCATATGCCGAAAGCGAAACTGGTCCTCCACGCGAAATACGTGGATGAACAGGGCGGTCTGGTGGAAATGAAGGTCTACGACGTCCCAAGGACACCGGCCACGCCTTACGGATTTAAGTACTCGCTGGTCTATGTCTACAAGGGGCACCGATTGATCGGCTACGACAACCATGAGCATCAAGGCGATCATCGTCATTTTCATGACACGACAACTCCGTACGTATTCACGACCATTGAACACTTGATTGAGGACTTTCGTCGCGATGTCGCGGCTACGAAGAAGGAGCTTGGACAATGAAGGTCAAACGGCTGAAAGTAGGAGTACGCTCATTGGATGAAGGTCTGCAAGAATTCAGTGCCACGCTGAAGGCAGTCCAGGCCGGCAAAGCCCTGCCCAAACGAACGGGAGTCTACTTCGTCAGCGTGGAAGCCATGCGGCAGGTGCTCACACCGGCACGCCTGACCCTCCTGCATCTCATCCGGACTCGTCGTCCTCGCTCTATCGCTGCGCTCGCCAAGCTGATCGGCAGAGATTTCAAGAACGTGCATGGCGACTTGAAGCTCCTCGCAGACCTTGGCCTGGTGCAACTGGAGCCGGGAGCCCATGTGCGAGACTCCGTCACCCCGACCGTTCCGTACGAGCGGATTCAGTTCGAAATCGCGGTGTAAGATGTTTTCAATATTCTACGGACTATCAAGATAGGGGCTGAAGAGAGGACAAGAATTCAACAATCCAACCAGATTCGCGAACCTTCCTCACAAACTCGTTCGAGTGTCCCAAAGTGTAGATTCCTCGTTTAGCAACATCCACATGGGCTATCTGATTACGGTGTTCAGTGATTAGCGCCAGCATCTTGTGAATATGAGGAACCGACAAGAGTCTTGACCATACGGCTATTTGTTTCTCAATGAGTGGCCTCCTCAGCGGATCGCTGATGGTCTTGTCAACTAACAACAAAATCTTTCCGATTCCGCATGTCTGCCTTCGACCTGGCGCCTCACTACCGAGAATTACGTCGAGTCGATCCTTATTCCGCTCGTAGACTTTGTGATAAAACTCTGCTTCCAGAGCAAGAGTCCAGCAGAGCGGAGCCGCTGATGGGTCAATCTTCCTGACGATTTCAGTGCCAACTATTTCTGCCCGGATCAGAATCTGTTTCGTATCGTCGTGCAGGTTGGCAACTAGCTCGCCAAAAACCTCTCGATAACGTCTTTCGGCTTCTACGCGTTCTCTCTCTATGGTCTCCCTCAACTCATGACGGCGTAGGCCTGGAAGTCTCGCCAAAACCCCCGCGTATTCGACTAAACCAATTACACCCTCTTCTTGGAAGTCCCCGATGAGTCCGGCAATATAGATCGCCCTTTCTGTAAATCCTTGATGCTCACAGAGGTCAAACAGCCGTAGAAGCCACTCCTGTAGAGCATCACAATATTCAACTCTGGAGTCATCCAGTCCTTGCTTTTGCACTTCCCTTAGCAGATGTTCATAAACTGCGAGCGCATGAAGAGGCTTGTCATGTTCGGCATACCACTCAGCCATTCCCACATTGCAGGGCCATTCCCAAGAGCTATGTACTCCAAAGATGCCCTTCAGAAACTGAGTCCACGCTCTTCTTATGTCTGACGAATCAGCATCATCAAGGTGAGATTCGGTAAAGGAAAGCGATTTGATGGTCGAGTCGTAACCATCGTCAAAAGGAGTTGACCATTTCTCAGAAAACAACGCTTCAATTTGGCCTAGAGATTCTCGGTCCGATTCGACATCGCCCATGAGAATCCTCTACAAGCTGGAAGCGAAGGGCACGGAGGCGTTCGCCGTAGCGTCGAGGCGGTCCAACAGCTGCAATCGATAGCGCACGACGGCATTGCGACGCTGCGTCGCAGCCTCAGAGGAGTGCGCGGTCAAATAAGAAATCGCTTCAGTCGCCATGCGATCGCCATCGCATTATGGCGACGCCGGAGCTGGCCTCGCTTCGTCAGCCGGGAAACCTCTTCATCCTTCCGGAACCAGCTTGATCTCTTTCACCTCGCCAAAAGTCGAGAGCGCGGCCGGCAGAGTCTTGCCCGATCCGACGGCGACGATTTTCAGACGATCCGGAGAGAGATGCTTCTTGGCAGCCGCCAGGATCTCCTCTTTGTTCAGCTTCACGACCTTGTCGCGCAGCTGTTGCAGAAAGTCTTTCGGCAGCCCGTCGTACTCCAGCTCGATCAGGCGGTTCACAATCGCCGAGGGGCTGGAGAACGAAAAGATGAACGAATTCACGTACGCGTCTTTCGCCTCCGCCAGCTCCGTATCGCTCACGAGTTCCGTGCGCATGCGCTCGATATTCGCCAGAAACCGCTCGATGACTTCCTGCGTGGAGACCGACTTGGTCTCGGCCCGCACCAGCCAGATCCCCTGATCATGCACCCCGGTATTGAGCCGGCTGCCGACGGAATACGCCAGGCCGCGTTTTGTCCGGACATCGTTGAAAATCCGGCTGCGGAAGGAACTGCCGCCCAAGATGTCGTTTGCAATCGCCAATGAGACATAATCGGGATCGTGCTCTTTGATCGACAAATGGCCCGCGCGCAGATGAGTCTGCGTCGTGTCTTTGTCGATGAACCAGACCTCCGGCTTCCCCGCATCGCTCTCCGGCACGTCGGCGATCTTCAACTCCGGAACCGCGCCTTTCTTCCAATCGCCGAACGCGTCACGCAACGCCGCAAGCATCGCCTCTTTCTTAAAGTCGCCGGTCACACCCAGAATGATGCCGTTCGGATGAATCGTGTTGCGGTGAAACGCGACCAGATCGTCTCTGGTAATGCGCCGCACTGAATCGATCGTACTCTCCCGCGCGGTCGGATGTTCCGCGCCGTAGAGCAGCTTGATGAATTCCCGGCCCACGATGGAACCGGGATTATCCTGGCGGCGGCGAATTCCTTCGATCGCCTGCAATTTGGCCAATTCGAGGCGCGCCGGCTCGAACGCCGGATTTCGTACGAGCGCCGTAAAGATCTGCAATCCCCGCTTCAGATCTTTGCTTAACACGTCGAGCGAGGCAGACCCCGATTGTCTGCCGATACCGACACTGACATCGCCCGCAAACTGTTCCAGTGCTTCATCGACTTCTTCCGCTGAGAAGCCCCCGCCCCCTCCGGTGCGCATCACCGACCCGGTCAACGCCGCGAGGCCGATCTTATCGGCTGGATCAAGCCAACTTCCTGTTCGCATTGTGGCCGTCATGGTGATCAACGGGAGTTCGTGGTCTTCCAACAGATACACGACCATGCCATTGTCGAGCACGATCCGTTCCGGGTCAGGCGGCGAGAACTCAACTGGCTTGAAGGTCATCGTCCGAGGATCGCCGAGCGCTAACTCCCCCGCGCAGCCCGCCACGACAGATGCCAAAAGAACAATTGCAATGCCAAAGAAACTCAGTGTTCCGAAACCCCTTACCCCTAACCCCTCACCCCTTACCATCCTCACTGTGCCACCCCATTGTTCTGCGTTGCGGCCACGGTTTTGCCGTTGCTCTTTTTAACCAACACGCCGACCGTCCGATTCGACTTCGTAAAATACTGGGCTGCGACACGCTGTACATCGGCGGGGGTCACCGCGGCAACCCTGTCACGAGACCTCAGGATGTCGCGCCAATCACCGGCCACCGCTTGATACATCGCCAACTGGGACGCCAGACCGCTGTTGGACCGCAGCGCACGCACCATATCGGCGTCCAGATTATTGATCACCCGCTCAAGCTCCTTGGGTGAAACCGGCTCTCGCTTCAGCCGTTCCAACTCCTCATAGATCGCCGCTTCCAGTTCGGCCGTCGTATGGGGCGCCAGCGGCGTCGCCATAATGATGAATAAATTCGGTGCGCGCACACCCGGATGGCTCGCATCTGAACGGACCGAGGCCGCCAGCCTCTGTTCCCGCACCAGTCTCCGATGAAGACGGGAGGTGAGCCCATCGGAGAGCACCGCATCGATGACATCGAACACATCATCATCCGGATGCCCCAACCCCGGCTTATGATATCCGATGACCATGGACGGCTCCGCGTCGAACTCCACCTCCACCCGCCGCTCGCCTCGCTGATCCGGCTCCACAGCCACCCGCGCCGACGACTGGGGCGCCGCAGGGATCTTCCCAAACGTGCGTTCGATCAAGGCAATCGTTTCTTCGGGATTGAGATCGCCGACCAGCGCAATCGTGGCACGATTCGGCCCATAGTGGGTTTTGAAAAAGGCTTCGGTTTCGTCCGGTGTCAACGACAAGATATCCGAACCCCAACCGATGGTCGGCACCCCATAGCCATGCGCGCGAAATGCCGCCGAGGTGAATGTTTCAAACAACAGTCCGCTCGGGCTGTCCTCGTTGCGCAAACGCCGTTCTTCCATGACGACGCCGCGTTCTTTATAGAATTCCCGCAACACAGGACTGGCCATGCGGTCGGCTTCGACTGCGGCCCACAATGGGAGACGATTGGCCGGCAAGCTGATCGTGTAGCGGGTGAGGTCTTTGCCGGTGGACGCATTGAATCCCACCCCTCCGTGCCGTTGATAGAGCAGCGCCACTTCATTGCCGACGACGTATTGGGACGCCTTCGCTTGTAGATCCGTAAACCGCTTCTGTAGCGCATCGACGGTAGCCTGCTCCTCGACCGTCGCCCCGCCAGTCCTGTTGGCGATCTCGCGCTGACGCTGCTCCAATTCAGTGCCGACGCGAGCGAGTTCATCGAGGATCGGCTTCTCCTTTTCGTAATCCTTGGTGCCGACGATCCTGGTGCCCTTGAACGCCATGTGTTCATACAAGTGGGCGAGCCCTGTCTGTCCAACCTGCTCATTGATCCCGCCGACAGCGAAGGTGATGTTGATCGACACCACCGGCGTCTGATGACGCTCGACCATCAGTACCGTCAAACCATTGGCCAGTTTGTGTTCAATCACACGTTCCGCCAGGCTGGGCGATGCTGCGAAGAGGAGGTCAAGGTTGAGACAAAAACTCAGAACAAGACTCAAACAAACAACCGGAATCTTCCCCCACCTGCGGACAAGATCTTCGCTCACCCTCAGCCTTATCCTGTTTGTCATATAAAGATCTCCATCAGTTCCTCCGGCCGTTCAATGAACCAATCGGGCTGACAGGCCGCCATCTTGTCCCGATTCCCCATCCCGTAGCCGACTGCACAGACACGGATGCCGGCATTATGGCCGCCGTTGATGTCGTTGGTGCTGTCTCCCACCAGGACGGCCTGATCTTTCGAGACATTCAACTGCTCCATGACATGCAGCAACATACCCGGTTCCGGCTTGAGCCCGAACCCGTTGTCGCCGCCGACGAGATATGTGAAATGCTGTGCGCCTAACCCGTTCAAGATGACACGCGTATATTCGATCGACTTGTTGGTGGCGACGGCCTTCTGTTTATACGCAAAGTGGCGCAACATCGGCTCAATACCAGGAAAAAAAGTCGTCCGATCCAGGCAATGGGCGAGGTAATGGCCGCGGAACACCTTGAGGGCATCTTCGAAGCTGGTTCGGCCCTCCTCCCCTACTGCGAGACGCAGCAACTTCTTCACGCCATCGCCGACGAATCCGAAAATCTCTTCCAACGGGCGTTCCGGCAAACCCAACTCGGCCAAGGTCAAATTCACGGACTTTGCGATATCCCACTTGGACTCGATCAGTGTGCCGTCAAGATCGAAGATGAGCAACTGTACGGACGTCTTCCCCATTTATCTCGCCTTTCGTAAGGAACCTTCAAGCGCCGCCAGGACACCGCGCTGTGCCGCATCCTGCTCATGCAGCGCAGCTTCGCGCGCAAAGTTCACCATCCGCGGCACTCCGATATGAGGAGGAATCACCGGCTCGACGATACGCCAGCTGTTTCGCACGGCCTTCACATGGAACCGCACTTCTTCCGTCTTATCCTCAGGCACAAAGACCGCAGACTTGAAATTGACAGCCCCCCGAACCCGAAAGGTGACGGGTATGATAATGTCCATATTGTCGATGATGGTCCACTGCCGGTAATCCTCCGGCACCGTGGCCTCCTGAATCACCACGACATGGTCCCACGACGGCTCTTCTTTCCAATCGACATACGGAGCGAGCACATCGAATCCCATAGCCTCCAGGCGGGCGCCTTTCTGATCCAAACGCACGTACCGCTTAACGATCTCGGCGGGAGACCGTTTCAGCGAGCCGCTCTGGGTGAACCCGGTCTGGGCTTGTCCAATACCGGCAGTCGCAATCAGGCCGAGGACGACACACACCACAACGGCATAACCCACATACCTGACGACTGAATCGGGCACATTCCGGCGGACCGGATCAATCACAGGGGCGAGGCGTGAACTCCGCACGATAGACACCCTTCGTTCTCTCGTTCAATACGGGAATCTCGGAATGGCCGTATGATATGAAATGTGTCGCACGGTCGACGGCGAGTGTCAGCCGAGTCGAGACGTATTCTAGCAAACAGCCACCGAGACATCCAGGCAAGCTTGCCATCCGTACAGATCGCTGTGTATCTGCCACCGGGACACACAGGATGGGCACACATCTGTATCATCTTTCTCGCAAGTAGGGTTCGCCTGGCTGAGCGTTTTGAGCTGAATGGAAGGCTGAGATGACTGCACAAGCAGCGACGAGTGCCTAGCCCGCTTTATTCGTGATGGTTCGTCGCGAAATCACAGAGCCGCGTCGCGAGAGCGGCGCGCGGAGGCCTGAGGTCCCGAGGCGTACTCGGGCAGTACGTCGAAGGCCCGAGGGGCGAGCCCGCCGCCGCCCGAAGGCTTGTCGCAGCAGCGGATCGGCGATTGGAGCAGAAGCGCTCATGAATAATGCGGGCTGGTGGGGTCGGCGGAGGCAGGAGCAGTCTTTGTGAATAAACCAGGTTAGAGGGAAGTCTGCAGCGGAGTAGCCGACGATGCCGTCAGCCTACATGGCCTTCTTCCGTAGGATCTTCTTCTTCAGGCTAGGAGACACCTTCCGCCGTTCTCTTTTCTGCTCCAGCACATACACGCCGTCCCTCCATCGGGCTTGTACCGTGATCTGGTGAGCCTTGCAGATACTGTGCGTCTCACGAAAGTCTTCCAGCGGCGCCTTTTCCCCGATCAATCCGATGTCCCCTTCTCGACGGCACCAGGAACAGATGATTCTCATGGCTGACTCGTATCTCCTTTGGAGCTTATCTGATCTGAAAAAGCAAAAATCGCGCCCAAGTGAAAATCGCGTGGCGACAGAGAACGCCTTTGGAAACTGCGGGTTCTGAGACACCGTCCAGACAGTGAGTACAGAGAGACATCTCATGACAGTTTTTTGGCATCAGGTTGAGCAGATGTGAGCAGCATCTGTTCAGAGCGGGATTTCTTGACCGGTTCTCGTCCTGCATGATAGGGTGCGCCCCCTGTTATGAAAACAACTCGGTCCGTCAAACTCTTCAGCGAAGCCCAACAGCTCATTCCCGGCGGGGTGAACAGCCCGGTGCGCGCCTTCCGATCGGTCGGAGGTCAACCGCGGTTCATTCAACGGGCCAAGGGGCCTCGCCTCTACGACGTGGACCGAAACGTCTATATCGACTACGTGCTGTCCTGGGGCCCCATGATCCTCGGGCATGCCGCGCCTTCGGTCGTCAGCGCCATCAAGAAGGCGGCGGGCAACGGCACCAGCTACGGCGCCCCGACGGAATTGGAAGTCGCGCTGGCGAAAGAGATTCACGCGGCCTACCCCTCCATGGAAAAGATCCGCCTGGTCAGCTCCGGAACCGAAGCGGTCATGAGCGCGATTCGCGTGGCGCGAGGCTTCACTAAGCGCGACGGCATTCTCAAATTCGAGGGCTGCTACCATGGCCACAGCGACTATCTGCTGGCCAAGGCCGGGTCGGGCTTGGCCACGCTGGGGATTCCGGATTCACCCGGCGTCCCCGCTGATTTTGTGAAACATACACTGACCGCCCCGTATAACGACATTCGCACGGTTCAACAGCTGATCAAAGAACACCGGAACCAGCTCGCCTGCGTCATCCTTGAACCAATCGCCGGCAACATGGGCGTGGTGCCTCCGGCGCCGGACTTCCTCGCCGCACTCCGCCGACTGACGGCCGAGAATGATATCCTGTTGATTTTCGACGAAGTCATCTCAGGATTTCGCGTGAGCTACGGCGGTGCGCAAGCGCTCTATGACATCAAGCCGGACCTCACCGTGCTGGGCAAAATCATCGGAGGGGGATTACCCGTCGGCGCCTACGGCGGACGGCAAGAGATCATGGATCTCATCGCACCGGTCGGACCGGTCTATCAAGCCGGCACATTATCGGGAAATCCGCTGGCTGTGACTGCGGGACTGGCGACCCTCAAGCAGTTGCGGGCAAAAGGACTCTACAAGAAGCTGGAAGCCTCTTCAGCAGCTTTGGCAAAAGGTATCGGCGACGCGGCCAAGAAAGCGGGAATCCCGCTCACGCAAACCAGAGTGGGGTCGATGCTGACGTCGTTCTTCACGCCGGGGCCTGTTGTGGATTGGAATACAGCCAAACAATCCGACACGAAGCGGTACGGTCAGTTCTTTCATCACATGCTGGAACAAGGCGTCTATCTCGCCCCGTCCCAGTTTGAAGCAGCCTTCCTCTCCACCGCCCACAGCACGCAGGATATCGAGAAGACGATCCGCGCCGCGCACGTTGCATTCAAGAGCTTATAGCGTATAGCAAATGGCTTATGGCCGGAGGCCTGAGAGCCTATGGCGAATAGCGCTCAGCTCTTTTCTTCACCGCTGTATCGCTCCAGATACGAAACGAACCTAGTTAGATACAGGGTGGATACTTTTTGAGTCTCTTCCCGATTGACGAATGACGGGTGACGATTGACCATTCGTTATTCGTCGTCCTCGTCATCCGCATCCATCGCCTCCTGCCGCTTCTGTTCTTCCATCGCATTATGGAGCAGCATGCGGATAAACATCGAATAGAGCGACCCTTTTTCCAAGGTTCCACCGGGGGGAATGGCGATTCTCCCCTCCTTAATCATGCGATCCATCCAGGCTTTCTGATCAGGGGCGATCAATACAGGAATCTCAACCAGCCCTACCCGTCCCATCATATCCATGTCGTCATCCTCCGTGAAGCGTGAAGCGGCGTTCGTATCTCGCTAATAAGAACTACCTGAGTTCCTCGTGAACGAGATCCGCTTCACGAGCAACGAGATACGAGGTCCATTGCAGCACGCCATTTTCCTCATTGTCAACCAAACTGATTGTGGCACGGCCTATGCTGACACAGGTGACCATGCACACCTCACGAATAACCATCATCCCTCTGGCGCTCGTCATTTTCCTTGGGTCTGGTCCATGGGAGCCTTGGGCAAACGCCGAGCGCCTGTCGAAATCCGATCTTGACTCGACCCTGCAACCCCAATGTGATCTCTGCTGGTACCCGACCCCGAATGAACCGGGTTCAAATCGCCTGCCGACCTACAAACAGCAGCGCCCCAGGCATCCGCCGGACAGCCGCCCCCAACGGTTCCCGAAAGGCCGGTACAAGCTGGGACCCAAGCAGAAACAATCCCGAGTTTCGACGCTTCGTGCACGGTCTCTCCGAAACTCCAGACTGTTGAGCACCCTGCAAATCTCCGCCGTCGATGGAGACACCATTCGTGCCGGGCCCGACCGTATCAGGCTTCGCGGCATCGACACACCGGAGTTGAGCGAGCCTGAAGGCGAGGCAGCCAAGCAACGGCTGGCCGAACTGCTCCGCAACGGCATCGTACGCATCGTCCCGCGAGGCCGCGATGTCTACGACCGGCTCATCGCCGACGTGTTCGTGGACGGGCAGAACGTGGCGGAGATTATGAGGAGGGAAGGCTTCGCAAAAGCAGGATAGTTCCATATCACTGCTGTTCACCACGAGGCTCGGATGTAATACCGCCGAGCCTCTTAACCAGGAGTGCCAGGATGGAATCCATTACTCGAGGCACAGACGTTTCTACGGTTCAATTCACGAGCATCTCCAAGCACGGGTTGTGGTTGCGCACCATAGATAAATGGTTTTTCATTCCGTTCCAAGACTTTCCAGGGTTCCAAGATGCGTCCGTATCGGAAATCATGCATGTGAGATGGCCTGACCCCAACTATCTGTATTGGCCTGATCTCGGGATGGAACTTGCCATCGAATCCATCCAACGCTTTCCACTCCTGTTACCAGAATCGCGAACGGTGCCGCCACCCGTCGGCGCGCGATGAGACAGCGCAACACGTCGAAAAGGCAAAGAAGAAATTCGTCCTAGGCGACACATACGAGATCTGGGATGTCGTCACAAACAAGAACCTCTGGTGGGTGGTCACAAACCTAGGGAATCTGTATTCTCAGAAACAGTTCCGCAGTTCTCTCGATTGCACTCCGACCCCGATCTTATCGGATGATTGCCCGTTTGGCTCGTCAGAGCCTTGCCTCACGATACGAATATTAGTATATTTTCTCACGGAGCATTGAGAGACACCATGAAGAAAACACGCACACGTATCACACGAGGTAGCGGGAACGTGTTTCTTGATTTGGGCTTTCCCCCGCACGAAGCCGCCGTCATGCTGCTCCGCTGCGAGATTGCCGAGGCATTACGAACGTGGATGACCCGTGAAGAATTGACTCAGGCGCAGGCAGCCAAACGCCTCGGTGTCGTGCAGCCGCGCATCTCCGAGATCGTACGAAACAAAGTGGACAAGCTATCCCTTGACTACCTGGTGGGCCTCTGCGCAAAAGCCGGCGTCTCGGTGACTGTGAAGTTGGCTGCGTGATATGGGAGTTCGTAAACGACCTCGAAAGGCAGGGAAAGAGATCCGAGGTGACTACCGCTTCGACTATGCGAAGGCCAAACCGAATCGCTCCGTCATCGCGCCGATTCCGGAGCGGAGGAACAAACAAGCGAAAACCGGCTGATAATCCGTCGCGGCAAAGGATAGAGGTCAGAGAACAATTCCACTGTTCAGAAATTACACTCTGACCCCCAATCCACCAAGATCCTGAAGAAACCCCTTGGACTTCTGCCCTAATCCTGGCAGACTATGGGCCACTTGCTAAACAAGGAACAGCACCTCTGAGTCCGACAATCTTTCGAGCTGCAGGATTCCGTTTTTACTTCTTCTCTCGTGAAGAAACGCGAATGCATGTTCACGTGTTTTGCGATCGTGGTGAAGCAAAATTCTGGCTGGAACCGACGCTTGAGTTAGCCCATAATTTCGGTATGACCGAACGACAAATCCGACAGGCGAAAACTCTGGTCGAGGAGCATGAGAATGAAATCCGCAGCGCTTGGCAAAAACATTTCGGAGATTGAGGTTACAAACATCTCCAGACATGGATTCTGGCTGCTCTTGGCCGACAAAGAGCTCTTTGTTCCGTTTAAAGAGTTCCCTTGGTTCCAAGATGCCTCGGTATCGGAGATCATGCATGTTGAATGGCCAAGCCCTAACCACCTGTATTGGCCTGATCTCGACGTGGACCTCGATACGGAATCCATCAAAGCCCCAGAGAAATTTCCTCTCATCTCAAGAAAATCTCGCACAGCAAAACACCCTCGTCGTCAAGCGCAGACAAGATAGAACGCGGGTAAAACATGCTACGGGCTGATCGCCGGATAGACTGCGGGATTCGCAGTCCATCTGCCCCTCATGAGGGGATGGGATCTGTAGATCGAGCATGCAGTTGACTCCAGAACCCACAAGGAACCCCTTGGACTTCTGCCCTAATCCTGGCAAACTATCACAGATAAAATCCGAAGCGCTTGGCCACACTCCAACTACCCGTATTGGCTTGATCACAATGTGGACCTCGCTACTGAATCCATCAGACATCCTGAGAGGTTCCCGCTCTTCGCAGAAGAATCGCGCGCAGCAAGACGGCCCCGCCGACAAGCAACGCTGGCACATAGCTGAACTGTGGCAAGAAACAGAAGGGACAGCCCCTTCAATTCATCCAATTTTCAAAGGAGTCTCGATCATGAGATTTTACGCCATCGCGCTCTTAGCTCTTACCGTTGCGGGCTGTGCATCGGATCCGGCCAGACGAGCAGCTGTCGCAGAGGTCGAAGTTGCCCGCCTCGCCCCACCGCTCAAACCACTTGCGGAGTTTCGCGACTATGACCTCAAACCGATAGCGATGAGCACCGGTGTGCTAACGGACGAAGCAAAGGTCGAGGTGTCAAAGGAACTCGAAGCTAAGATCACGGCTCGCGTAACCCCGCTCCTTGAAAGCTGGCGTATTGGGAAGGGGCAGACTGGTAACGGATCTGTCTTGATCATTGAACCAAAGGTCCAAGAGCTGCGGGTCATCAGTGGTGGCGCTCGATTTTTCCTGGGTGCAATGATGGGAGACTCTTACATCGATATCGATGTAAAACTTACGGACTCTGCAACGGGACAGACTATCGCAAACCCCCGCGTACGCAGAAATGCCGATGCGTGGGGTGGAGCCTGGTCTGTCGGGGCGACAGACCGGAACTTGCTGGATTACATCACCGACATCGTTCATCATTACTTGGAGGTCAATCACTCATTCAAACCTTCGTCTGGGAAATAGTGGGAGGTCAGAAATAGGGACATTCTGATTTTCTTGACGCGTGATTCAAGCGTCTGCTCGCAACAATTCAGAACGTCCCCATTCCCGTACATGCGCATCGTCCCGCGCGGTCGCGATGTCTACGACCGCCTGATCGCCGACGTGTTCGTGGACGGGCAAAACGTGGCGGAGCTGCTGGCGAGTGAAGGATTTGCGAAGGTGAAATAATCGGAGCGATTCCCTCGGCACCGGCTTCCTGAAATCTTGACTGTGCGGCAATCCGCTGTCATCCTGTTGTTGAAATATTCAACAAAGGGAGTCCCGTTATGGCCACCGTGAACTTCAGCGTGCCCTCCGACGTCAAAGAAGCATTCGACAAGGCTTTCAGCCGGCAAAACAAAAGTGCGGTACTGACGGAATTGATGCGGCAGGCTGTCGAGGAACGGCAGCGTCGCCGCCGAAGAGCCATGGTCGTCGAGAAATTGCTGGCATTGCGAAAACGCACGCGACGAGTCACGAATAAAGCCGTTCGAGTGGCGAGAACACGCGGACGAGTATGACAACGATCGTTCTCGATGCCAGCGTGATCGTGAAGTGGATCTTCGCCGACCGATCCGACGAGCTACACTCTCTCCAGGCCCTTCAGATTCTCCAACTCGTCAAAGAATCGCGCGTGACCGTGGTGCAGCCGCCGCACTGGCTGGCCGAGACAGCTGGGAGATCAAAGGGGTCGGGAGTCGTTTCTCGGCGACTCAAGGGAGATTAAGACTCTCGACCCTTCGACCATTTTTCTTCTTCTCCGCGGCTGTTTGACCTGATTTCGGAGACCATGCTACGGTCCTGCTCTCTCCTGGACGCGTGACTGAGGCAAGAGCGCCGTTGCATACCCATCGACGACTTCGAGCCCCTGTCGCTTCGTTTATATTTTTGCTCTTCTTGTGCTGCGCAACCGGCATGGCATGGGTGCCTTCTGCCATCGCAGGACACCTCGGCGAGAGCCCCTCTCTCGGAACCACGCTCAGCCCCCTGGCAGAGACAGACGATACAACGCCGGCCATCACACCTCCGCAGAAAGCCCGAGACCTCCTCACGCTACTGCAGGAACGTGGAGGCAGGCCCCTTCCAGGCTACGTCGGAGGGCGCGACTTTCAGAACCGGGAACGGCGCTTACCGCGAGGCCGCTATCGGGAGTATGATGTGAATCCCAAGATACGGGGCCGCGCACGCGATGCCGAACGAATCGTGATTGAGCGGCGGACCGGGAAAGCCTATTACACGGGGAATCATTACCGGACGTTTCTTCCCCTCAACTGATTTATACACTCGAATTGAGCCCTCCCATGGCCACAACACAGACCGTACAGACCCATCTGCAGAACGCCACAGCTCCCTGGGCATCCCTCCTTGTCGCACCTCCAGGGACAGCCGTCACCTCCCTGGTCAAACCGCCGGCGGGATATGCGCTCCGGATCGTGCAAGGAAAGAAATGCAACACTCCGGCGGGCGTCTTCAAGGAGTTCGCCCGCGCCCTCGAATTTCCGGACTACTTTGGACACAACTGGGACGCGCTGGAAGAATGCCTGGCCGATTTGGGATGGCTTCCCGCCAAGGGCTACGTCGTACTCATTACCGAGGCACAGTCAGTCATTCCCGACGATGACGAGGAGTACGAAACCCTGCTGGAGATCCTCAACGACGCGGGTGAGGCCTGGAGCAAGGGACAGACGGCTGATGAACGGCGCGCGCCGTTCCATGTGTTTTTTGTTGTCTCTGAGCAGAACAAGTCAAAGCGGAAACATTGGAGGCTTGCGGAACTCCCGTCTCTCGAGCGAAAGACACCGAGCCCCAAACGGGGCACAACGCGTTCGGTCAAACAATCAACACGAAGGAGAACCTCATGAGTCTCTTTGATCAACTAGGCCAGGCAGCCGGTGGGATGCTGGGCGGAGGCGGAAATCAAAACCCCTTGCTTCAGGCCGTGACCAGTCTACTGGGGCAGAACAGTTCGGTCGGTGGTCTGGCAGGGCTGGTTCAAGCGTTTCAGAAAAATGGATTGGCTGACATCGTGAATTCATGGGTCAGCACGGGTCAGAATCTTCCGGTTTCGGCCCAGCAGATCAAGCAGGGGCTTGGCGGCGACCTGCTGAACCAGGTGGCATCCAAAGCCGGCCTCTCACCGGATGCGGCCAGCTCGCAATTGGCGGGGCTTCTCCCCAATCTGATTGATAAGCTCACGCCGAATGGAAAGATTGAAGCAGGGGGACTTGATCAACTGATGAAGATGTTTCAGGGAAAATAGCGCCCCTGGGAAAATGTTCATAGCCTCATAAAAGTTCGGTGTCACATCTTGTTCTGTGCATGCCGGTGCTGGATACAGCAAAAAGCTGAACATGCGCATATCATGACCTTCATTCACCCACGTTGCCGCGCATTCATGGCTCATTGTGAACGTTCGGCCGCGAAACGCCCAGTAACGATACAAATTTGATGAGTCACATCGGCGTTATCTGTCCCAATACACCAGGACATCTGAACCCAATGATCGCGCTGGCCGACGCGATCCGCACCCGTGGGCACCGGATCACCTTTTTCCTGTTGGGCAAGCCGCCTGCATCGGTAGCAAAAGCCGGGTTCGAGACCGTCCCTCTGGGTGGGACCGTCTTCCCGGCTGATGAGTACCAAACCGAGTTTCAGAAGCTCGGCTCGCTACAGGACCGGGCAGCGCTCAAGCACACGCTTGCGATCGGAGCACGTGCCGCTGATGCCGTTTTGGAAGTCGGGCCGACCGTCGTACGCGACGCTGGTGTAGCGGCGCTGGTGATCGATCAAGCCTCGTTTCCCGGTGGGACGGTCGCCGATCAGTTAGGGCTCCCCTTCGCCACGGTCTGTAACGCGCTCCTCCTGAACCCCGATCCCATAGTCCCGCCGTTCTTTACCCACTGGCAACCTCAAGACATGTGGTGGGCGCGGATTCGTAACCGGATCGCTTGGATGGGACTGAATCGACTATATGCGCCCATCATGACACGCATTCAAGACCACCGCCGGAGGCTGGGTCTCCCGGTCCCAACCGGCATCTCACAGGTCTGGTCCAACACACTACAAATCAGCCAACAACCTGAACTCTTCGAATTCCCTCGGCGTGAGTTGCCGAAACACATCCGGTTCGTCGGCCCTCTCCGGCTACCAGGCGGATACCAACCGATCCCATTCCCTTGGGAACGCCTCGATGGACGAGCACTGATCTATGCCTCGCTGGGAACACTGCAAAACCGTGTCGCAGGGACGTTCCGGATGATCGCGGAGGCGTGTAATGGGCTTGCCTCCCAATTGGTCATCTCAACCGGGAATGGGGTGGCTCCAGAGGCGCTGGGCAACCTCCCCGGGGATCCGATCGTGGTCTCCTATGCCCCTCAGCTGGACCTGCTCCGTCGGGCTACTCTTGCGGTGACCCATGCTGGGCTCAACACCGTCCTCGACGCGCTGGCGATCGGGATACCGATAGTGGCTATCCCGATCACAAACGAGCAGCCGGGGATCGCTGCCCGCATCGCCTGGATCGGGGCCGGCGAAGCTATTCCAAACAAAAACGTGACGCTCCAGGCGCTGCGTTCAGCGGTGATTCGTGTGCGGTCAGACCCATCCTACCGTGCGGCTGCGGAGCGAGTGAGGACCTCTATCCGGGATGGCGGCGGGGCGCCGCGTGCCGCGGAGATGATCGAACAGAGTGTGGGGCTTGGAGTATGATTTCAGGCTAACTGAAATAGAAATGCCTTCAGAGTACATCGCCATGTATACGGGCGCGGGCGAATGACCCTACATTACAACTGACTGCCTTCGATAGCCGCTGCATGCAACCGTTGAGCACGGATTGGACGGGACGCTTTCGTTCGACACGGGAAAATCGCAATCGCTTGGACGCAGGTCCCACTCCTGGCAAACTATCGTGCAAGGTTGTCACGTATTGCACGACAAGTGGGATCTTCCACGCGAGAACCACAGAGGAGCGGCCACATGCTGCCTGCCTGCAGAAACAGAAATCGAATCCTTCACCGGTTACCTACTGCCCTGCTGTTCGGGTGGCTCAATGCCTGTGCAACTATCCAGACTCCTCCGGAGCCGGTCGCGCCTCCGTTTGTATGGGACGCCACGTTTACCATGCCCGGCACGTCACTGACCATCGTAGAGCGGAAGCGGATTCGATCCACCAAACGAACCGGCGCCGTGAGCACCACAATCCTCTACCAGCTGAAGGCGACAGGGTTTTCAGCTGACGAACCCGTTTCGTTATGGAGAAAGCAAGGTGCCGTGTATGATGAACTGCCAGCGACAGTGGACGCCAATGGCCGTATCCGGACACTCGGCCTCGAGGAATTCTGGATCGACGATTATGTTCCAGGGCAAGCGCTGGATCTCGCCATTGCTGCGCCGGGCGCCGACAAGCGGGCCCACGCAAAGACGGTCCCGTTTCCCGTCTATGCACGGGGAAAGGGCGGCTGCTCCGTTTCCGCAGAGATCGACACCGATAGTGGGCTCCTCGTCGTCTTTTCACTCAAGGGATTCAAGCCCGGAGAGGACGTGGAGACGACAAGCCGGCACAAGGGTCACTCCACCTCGACTTCCGGCAAGGCGTCCGAGCGTGGAGAGATTCCGGCTCTCCCGGTGCAGCTTGAACAAGCGAGCAGCGGGACGGCCATCCTGAAGGCGAAGGGGAAGAAATGCACCGTGTCATTGACGCACCCCATCGGCAAGGAAGCCCTGGTGGTGCAGTAGCCGGCATGATTCATAACCGGGGGCCGTCCGCCACAACAACTCGCTCGGACTGCTTCCCGCTTCCCGCTTCTCGCCGCGCCCCAATGCCGAGAAACAAACCAGTGCGGCCTCACTGTTCGAATGCGCGCTCGCGCCACGCACCCATCGCAGGCATGACCCCGCACCTGATTAAGTCACCTCAAGATTATGAGGGCGGCCTATGACCACTGCTTTCGCAGCATTACTCAAGAACGATCTGGAGAATTTTCAGCATGACCTGCTGCAGGAAGCGCAGGAAGGGCGTCTTGCTTCAACTGACGTTCAAGACATCTTGTCGCGCTGCTCTAATCTGCACTTCCCCGGCATGATCACCCTGCTCGCGCTGGGTGCCCGGACAACCGACCACGACTCACAGACACAGACATTTCCGCTCTCTCACGAGCATATTACCGATGCCCTCAGCCACCTGTCCGCCCACAATCCTCCGGAAGTCGAGACTGCTAAACGCGCCACCCAACTGCTCCTATCCGGCCAATTCGTGGGCGACCTGGCCGAGGCCTTTGCCGTGGTCGCCCATACTGTTCCCGGCTTGCCTCTCGCTATCGCTGACGATGTTCGCACGATGCCTCATGTCTCAATACAATTAGTCCCGGCCATCGCACGAGATCTCGGTCAGATTCCATCGGCGATTGATGCGGTCATACAGGATCTTCGGCGCGATGGAACGATTACGTCTCAGCCCGCTGTAATGACCCATACCATGCGCGCGATCTATGCACAGGCCACCGCCCGGCAAATTTCCGCCACCGTTCACACGCTCCTGGGGAATGAATCGGTCAGGTTGGCCATCATCCTCTTTGCCCGATCGAAAGGCGTCACCATTTCGCAGGAGGATTTGGACCGGGTGCGCAAGGCGATCGATCCGAGTGCGCCCAACCTTGGGGAGCTTTTAGCGCCGGGTTATCGACAGCTGAACAAGAGATATGGGAAAGCCCAGGCGCTGGAGATACTCAAGCAGTTCGTCGTGTAGTCGGAACGAAGAAGCATCTGTGGGCTTCGGCATAGCCGAAGCCCACAGATGGCAGATTAGAAGTCGCCGGTTTTCACGTACGGATGGCTCCAGAGCGTGAGCTGGAGGAGACAGGACTTCACCCAGGCATTGTACATCTTGTCGACATCCTCGGCCTTGTGCCCCTTCTTGGCGAGGAACGGATTCAAGGTGAAGGTCACCGGGAAAATGAGCGCGAACAAGTCACGAAACGGCACAATCGCGCTCGCATCTACGCCATCGGTCTTGTTCTTCTTCGTGCGGTGGTGGCGCAGCCCGATCTCATGCTGATAGTCGAGCAACTTCTGGTCGTACTCGGCGCGGGCAGTATCGAGAATCCACTGACCGAAGCGTTTGCGCACACCGCCCAGATAGTCCCCCAGCGGCTTGCCGTCGCTCTTGCCGAGGAAGGACTGGAGCAGCTGCGGCTGAGAACCGACGAATTACCTTGTCGGTGGACGGAACGATTGACGTCCGCACTTTATTTGCAGTCAACAGGACTTGGCCGGTAGCAAGTCTCCCCCCTACCCACTATCAGAAACGGCATGTGTGTATCCGCACATGCCGTGCGCCAGCACACAGGCAACCGGTGTGATCAACGATCACACGTCTACATATCAAGAGAGATCATAAATGTTTGCTCGATTTTGTAAACACTTAGCACGCGCAGAGCCTGGGTCTGTTTCTTGCTGATGCTCACAACCCGGATGAGATTCTCATCCTCAAATGAACGGTGAAATCCTTGGAGGTTAGTGCCATGGACGGCGCGCCAGTTGTGACTTCATCCGGATCGCTTTCAGCAAACCGCGATACTGCCTATGGCGAAGGGCTGCTCAAAATGGCGGCCTTCGAGCCTGCGGCTTTTCAAGCTCAGTATGTGGGCCGCGATATCGCAGCCGGATTGATTACCGGAGTGATGGCCATCCCGCTGTCGGTGGGGATCGCCATGATGTCCGATTATCCCATTAAAGTGGGGCTCGCCACCGTGGCATTTGCCTGCATGATTGGCTGGATTAACGCATGGATCAGGCCGGGCAACTTTATCGGATGCCCCGGGATTGCCGCAGGATTAGCGCCTGTCCTGGCGATAGGGGTTGCCAGCTTCGGCATGGAAAACATGGCCTTCGTAATTTTCCTCACGGCCGTCATGCAGGCCATCATTTGGAGGTTCGACTGGCAACGATACATTTTGCTCGTCGTCCCGGCGTACCTGGTTGAGGGGTTGCTGGCGGGAATCGGTTTAAAGATTGCGCTGAAATTCTTGGACTTTACGTACGAACTCCCGGTCGAATTGGTAGCCGCAGATACGTTCTTTAACGAGGCCCGCATTCAATTGTTACTCATTTCCCTGACCGGACTTGGGCTGTTTGTCTATCTCTTTACAAAATTCCGGCACATACAGCCGGCCGTTCCATACTTCGTCATCATAGCAGCTGGCGTAACCCTGGCCCAGTTCGTTCATGTACCCATGTTACATGTGGAAGATGTGCCGCTATCACTGGCGCTTCCCATCCCCCAATTCGACAATGCACTCACATGGGCGTATGTGTTCGGATTTGCGGCCATGCTCGCGGTGATCGACGTGATCGAACAAGTCATGAGCAACGCGGCCATCCAGAAAATCGATCCTCTCAAGAGAACGTGCAATAGCAATAACAGTTTGTTGGCGATCTGGATCGCCAACATGGGATCGAGTTTCTTTGGCGGCATGACCAATCTGGACGGCCTGGCTAAGAGCACGACCAACCGGCTGGCAGGCGCCTACACCAAATTCTCCGTCTTGATCATCGGCTGCGTGGTAACCTTCTTTGTCATCAATCCCCACTATCTGGAACTGCTGCCCAAGTTTGCTGTGGCCATCGTCATGATATTCACAGGCTGGAAAATGATTGCCGGACTGATGCACGTGACCCACCACGGCCCCTATGCCCTGGTCCTCGCCTTTCTGACCGGAGCCCTCGTGTACAAGGTGGGAATATTCGAAGGTCTGCTTGTGGCGATGGCTATACACGGCGCTGTGCACTACCTGGTAGATACCCAGGCCAACAAACGGCCGGTGAAAGCCATTGTCGGTGACTATTTTTCGAATCTGAGGAAGATCAGCAGCGAATCCTGATCCGGAGCGTCGAGACCGGCTTCACCTGTCCTTGGAAAGTATCGTTTCTCAATGACGCAACAGGATCTCGACGACCTTCAGAGAAAGCCGCTATACTGCTTTCTTGGAGCACTGGGTCTCCGGATCCCGCTCGAATCTTATCACCGGCGAATTTCGCTATGCCCTCCCTCAGACGCACCCGTTCCAAGCCTCCCGTCACGGCACGACCTGAGGTGGCCGCAGCGGAAGTCCTCGCCTGGCTGAGCGACTGTATCGAAGGCGGCTTATGCTTTGCGTCCAAAGGCATTCTGATTTTCGAAAATGCCCAATTCGGAGAACTGAACGAAGCTGCCTCAGACGCCGGCACTGAGGCCCCGGCCCATACCATCCAAGGCAGAGAGTCCTCGCTCCGCACCAGATTGTTCGCCGATGCCACGGCCTGGGAGGCCCAACCACTGGGCGCCCATAAGACGCAAACCTACAAGCTCGCCGATCGACAGGGGCACCCGCTGATCTACGAGTGCCGCTTCAACGTCGTGCCCTATCACGGCGCCACCGGGGTTCTGCTTGTTCTGCAGGATGTCACCGATCGCATGCTTCTCGCACAGGAAGCCTCCCAGGTCGCCAGGTTCCAATCTGTTCTCGCCCGCATCGGCACCTTGGCCGTGAGTGATGCGCCGGCACAGGAATTGATGAACGAAGCGGTCCGCCATACGGCCCGAGCGCTGGAAGTGGACCTGTGCAAGATTCTGATCGCGCGGGATGATGACGATCATCTCGTCGTTGTCGCAGGCATTGGAATCGAGGAAGATTTGATCGGCAAGCTGACGATCGAAGGAGGCACGCATTCTCAAGCCGGTTTCGCCATTCGTGAACGAGTGCCGGTGGCCGTGCGTGACTTGCGGGAAGAAACGCGCTTTACCCCGTCGAAACTCCTGACCGAACATGGCGGCATTGCCGGCATGTGCGTCCCGATGCTCGTCGAAGACCGGGTCTACGGCGTCATGACGGCCCATTCCAAACAGGTCCGCGACTTTACGGAAAAGGAACAGGAATTTCTCTGCACGGTTGCGAACACGATCGCGACGGTTCTGGAGCGGCGCAGACGCGCCGATACACAACGGGACTTCTACCATCGGCTTTTCATGTCGGCCCAAGACGGCATCATGCTGACCGATACCGACGGCCGGATCCTGGAATGGAATCCTGCGCTCGAACGAATGACCGGGTGGACCCGCGACGAAGCCTTGGGGCAACGTCCCGCCATCTTGAAGTCGGGAAAGCACGGTCCTGAATTCTACGGGCGATTGTGGCAGGCCATCCGATCGGGCCAGCCGTTCGTCGATCGGTTTGTGAACCGGAGAAAGGACGGATCAGAAGTTCTTGTGTGGGAAAGCGTGAATCCGGTAAAGGACCGCGACGGAACAACGCAATACTATATGGCGATCCTCACGGATTTGAGCGAACGGGAACAGATGTTGGAAGCCTTGCGGCATGCGGAACAAGTCAAATTGGTCGGGCAACTCGCGGGTGGAATTCTCCACGAAGTCCGAAATCCCTTGATCGGGCTTGGCAGCCTTGCCACGCATCTGGCCGCCCAGGAAGAATTGCCGCAGGCGGCCCGGGACCGCTGCCGCCTCATCGCGCGAGAGGCGGCGCGCATCGACGACTTGCTGGAGTCCCACCTCGGTCAGCTCCGCCCGCGGCCATTCGATCTCCAGCCCTGCGACCTCCCCTCGCTCATCGACGACACCCTGATCCTGCTGAGACCCAATTTGACCAAACAGCGGGTCCATGTGACGAAGACCATCGCGACGGACCTGCCCATGGTTGAGGCCTCACGTGCGCATCTTCAACAAGTCTGCCTCAACATCACGATGAACGCGATCGACGCCATGGCCGGCGGAGGGGACCTGACGGTCGGTCTACGACCCGAAACTCGACGAGCCCCCGGAGTGCTGATGACATTTTCCGATAGCGGGAAGGGCATTCCACCCGACGACCTGCAGCGCATCTTTGAGCCGTTTTTCACCAACGGCAAAGCAAAGGGCGTGGGGCTTGGCTTGACGATCACGCACGACATCATCGAACGGCACGGCGGGCAACTCATAATCCACAGTCCTGCCGGCAGGGGTGCCATCGTAGAAGTGTGGCTGCCGGTAAAACGAGAAGGCTGAAATGACCTGGCAACTGTTACTCGTTGAAGACGAAGAATCCGTTCGCGAGGCCTTTGCATTACGGCTCAGCGACCAAGGCTACCTCGTCCAAACCGCAGGCTCAGGAGAAGAAGCACTGTCGTTGCTCCGTTCGTTCGAACCGGACATTCTTGTCCTTGATCTCGTCATGCCGAATTTGTCCGGCCTTGAGGTGCTCGCCAGAGTAAAGCAGACATCTCCCAATCTCCTCGCCATTCTCTTAACAGCGCGCGGGACCGTCAAAGATGCCGTGGAGGCTACCAAACTCGGGGCTTTCGACTTCGTAGCCAAGTCCATCGACATGGAAGACCTGCTGCATGCGCTGCACCGCGCAACGGAATTGCTCACGCTACAACGTCAAGTCCGCTTGCAAAGCGGGCAGGAAGTGGAACGGTATGCCCTCGATCATGTCATCGCCAAAAGCCCTGTCACTCAAGCGTTCCTCGCACAAGTCCGCGAGTTAGCGAAGAACGACCGTGTCACGGTGCTGTTGCAAGGCGAAACCGGAACGGGAAAGCAATACACCGGCCGTGTGATTCATTTTAACGGAGCACGGGGCGATAAACCCTGCATCGAGGTCGACTGCCCGTCGATCCCCCGTGAATTGTTCGAAAGCGAGCTATTCGGGCACGAAAAGGGTTCCTTTACCGGCGCAGCAGGCAGAAAGACGGGCTTGATCGAGATGGCGGACGGTGGGACGGTGCTGTTCGACGAGATCGCTGATCTCCCGCTGGCGCTCCAGGCCAAACTACTCCGGGTGCTTGAGGAACGGACCTTGCGCCGTGTCGGGGGGGCAACCACGATCCCCGTCGATGTTCGCTTCATGGCCGCAACAAATCGTAATCTGAAAGACGCGGTAGCCAAAAGCGAGTTTCGCGAGGATCTGTATTTCCGGCTGAACGTCGTGACCTTGACCGTTCCTCCGCTGCGTGAACGTCAGGAAGACATCATCCCCCTAGCCGAACGATTCCTGACCCGCTCGGCCCTTTCACTCAGAAAACCGGCCCGTCGTTTGGGGGACAGCGCGCGCGCCATTCTGTGCCAATACCATTTTCCCGGCAACGTGCGGGAGCTGAGCAATCTCATGGAACGTGCGGTACTCTTCTGTCCAGGAGACACTCTTGAATCGGTGCATTTCCCGTCAGATGTGCAAGGCAATCCTTCACGACCGCTTGCAGAGACGGCCCATCCTACATCTACTACCTCAGGCACATTGGCCCCCTCTCAAATCCACTTGCCGTTTCACCTCGGCGAATCCTTGGCTGATCTAGAGGACCGCATCATCAACGAAGTCTTGAAGCACGCCGATGGAAACAAATCCCTTGCAGCCAAGCACCTCGGCATTACCCGCTGGATGCTCGATCGCCGGCGCAAATCCAAACTGTAACTGAGCACCGACGCACCTCCGCACCGCCTGCCGTGCACCGACACACACTCAGCGATGTCTTCCATGTCGAAAGTCCCGGCCCGTATTTTGATGATCTCGATTTTCTTCGAGATCCGATCAGTCTCCAGGCTTTTCCCGAGACGCGATTCAGGACTGCCGATTGCATCGGTGTGGGTGTCGCATATATTCCAGGTGGACCGTGGAGCCTCGATCCGGAAACTGCTCCTTGCTCACTCACCTGTTGGGAACAGGCACCATGTCATTGCAAACTCTCAAACTGGCAGTTTTCATGGTAGGACTGGTCTGGATTTCCTGCCCGCTCGTTGTCCACGCCGCGTCCTCTCGGACGAAATCCGGCGACGATGCTGCCCGCTTCGTACTGGAGTACGTCGAGGCATTGGCCCATTCACAGACCGACAGATGGGCCATGGCGGACCTGGGCTGCCTCAGCCGCGCCCGAACAACCTCCGGAAGCGGATCTCCGAAGTTAACGCAGGATGTTGCCCGTCGTTGCTGGGACGACACATTGCGAGGCCATGCCGATATGGTGGCGCAACAGGCCGAATCCGGCGTATTCAGTGCTACAGGGCGTGGGATTGGTCTCGGCCTTTTACATGACCGGCACCGAGCCACGGAGAATTGGAGGGAATATCCGCCTGCGGTCTTTCTTTCCCCACCCATCATTCTGAAAGACCACGCACCGATTCCTCAGATGACGGCCGTGCGGACGAGCCCGTTGCAACCACTCGCCCTGTCGCAGATCAAAGGCGCCGATCTGGTCTCGGTCGGCGGTCAGGCCGTGGATATCAAGATCGTCTACCCTGATCCTCTCACCGCACCGCTTGCCCTTAGGCCCGAAGAAATCTGGTGGGTGAACGGAGCGCAACGCCACTTTGGACCCGTTCGCGAGGTCGTAGCTCGGTTTGTCGTGGTGACCGGCCTGCGCAAATTCGGCTTCAGCGCAGATCGCGCCGTCATGAACGAAGTACTTCCGGGCGTGCCGCTGATTCCAACGACCCACTACGGCTTGCGGCCGGACAACGGCCGGAAGTTCGACCAGGCCAACCCTACCGAGGCTCTCTTGAAGGGCGGGCTCATCGCAGGATCAGCGCGCTGGTGGGAGCGCGGAGACGCGGAACCTGTCATGCAGGCTGCCTTGGATCGGGCGATCCATCTCACGGCTGCAGAACGTGCAGGATTGCTGACCCGGCTACTGTTAATCGATCCGGACCATGCAGGCACCCACATACTACGTGGTGACGACAGCTACCAGGACTTTCTGAATCGGGGCGTGGTGAAGGGGGGATTGGCGGCTCGCGACGAGCCGGCGCTGCAGAGGATCACCGAGCTCTACTGGACCATCCAAGCGCAAACCTGGCGCCAGGAATTGACCGCCGTATCGGAAGGGTATGAGCCAGCCGCCGACGCGCTGTATCGCGCTATCGCTTCCTACGAGTCAGTCGCCCAACAGAATCGCGCGACGCCGGAGCAGCGCCGCCGCCTTGGCACGTTGTCCCGATGGAACAACGATCCGACCGGCGCCCTCGGTATCCATGAGGCGTTGCTGCGCGACACCGCCGCAGGCACAGCCGAGTACGGAAGGATCTTGACTGAGATCGCCTGGGATCGCATCCAGTTGGTGTCGTGGGAACGGCGCTACGATCATCCCTGGCTGCAACAGGCCAATGCCGAAACAGAACAGGCGGTCGGGTTGATGACTCAGCCCTACGACACAATCCATGCGCACTATGCGCAGGTCGCGGTCGAATCGCTCCTGGTGCCGCGTAATCCAGATCGGTTTCAGCAACGGATGCAGCGAATCAAGCAGGATTTGGATCTGATTACTGGGGTAAAGGGACTGCAGGGGCATCTGGTTGCGAACGATCTCGTCAAGTCGCTGACGCCGGATTCTGCCGCCATCGTCCTGCCGAGTCCTCCGCGATCACTCGAAGTGCTCGACGTGGCGGTGCACGCCAATCCGCCCAAGCAGGACATCCTTTGGAAATGGGATTTCGATCAAGACGAACCAGGACAGGTCCCCACTGGCTTCGTCCGGCTAGGCCAAGGCAATGAGAACCCAGCCACCTGGCAAGTCCAAGTCGATCACGAGGCGCCAAGCGGGATGCAAGGGCTGGTTCACTCTTCTGCCTGCCCGACACCAGACTGCGTTCGGCTCCTTGTCGCAGATGGGATCAGGACCACCTATCCCGACATGACCGTACATGTGCGCTCGCCCAGCATGAAGGACCAGAGTGAAGGCGGCATCGCCATTGCCGTGACGAACGGCAACAACTATTACGCGATCACGCTGCAGACTACGTCCGGTCTTGTCACAACACGCCGCATCACGGATGGCGTGGCAACCGTGTTGGGGCAAGTGACCACCAAACTTGCCGCCAAGCCCTGGCACACCATTCGTGTCCAACGAATCAATTTCCTCCATCTCGACAAGGGCCGGCTCGCCGTCTATATCGACGGCGCCCAGGTTGCGGCCGTCGACGACGCCGTCCTCCCGCGGGAAGGCCAGGTGGGACTGATCGCACTGGGCTCGTCGGATGCGCAGTTCGACAGCCTCCATATACTGGATCTCGTTTCAAATCGGACATTCTCCAAACCGGCTGCCTACTGAATGAGCTCTGAGGGAAAACAATGAAGCATTTACGCGCCCTTGAAGATCAAAGCGTCTACATCCTGCGCGAAGCATACAAGCATTTCGACGACCTCGCCATGCTTTGGTCGATGGGCAAGGACTCGACAGTACTGTTGTGGCTGGCTAGAAAGGCCTTCTTTGGTCATGTGCCGTTTCCGCTCGTGCATATCGATACCGGCTACGAAATGCCGGAGTTGATCGACTATCGTGATCGTCTCGCCAAGGAGTGGCACCTCGATCTCGTCGTCGGTCAGAATTACGAGGCACTGGCCGGCGGTATGGGCCCTGATCAGGGTCGCGTTACCTGTTGCACGGCGATGAAGATCGAGGCACTCAAACAGACAATTGCGAAGCACAAGTGGACGGCCGTGATTCTGGGGATTCGCGCCGATGAGGAAGGGACACGCGCAAAAGAACGCTATTTCTCATTGCGCGATAAACATGGGGAGTGGAATTTCCGAGACCAGCCACCCGAACTATGGGACCAATTTAATACCACGTTCCCGGCTGGTTCTCATATCCGCGTCCATCCTCTCCTGGATTGGACGGAGTTGAATATCTGGGAGTATCTCGCACTCGAACAAATTCCCCTTCCGAAACTGTATTTCGATCAAGGCAAGGGCATGCGGTATCGCAGTTTGGGATGCGTGCCTTGCACCGGCACTGTGAATTCCTGCGCCATCACCATTCCGCAAATCATCACCGAACTCCGCACGACAACCATCGCCGAACGATCCGGCCGCGCGCAGGATGAAGGCCGCGGGATGGAAACCCTCCGCAAACTTGGACATATGTAACCTGCGGGCATTTTGCTCTGCCTATTCCCTCCTTTCCCGCTATCCGGCACATGTCCCTCCTCCACACAACAGGGTGTGGGCGCTACAGCCACGTGTAGGCGCGCACATCGCGTGCGTCGCCGCACTGACTCCTCCCCGCATGGAATGACTCAGACTGGCGGCTTGGCTATACGAATGCCGGATTTGTCCTTATTCACAAGGCGCTTACGATTCGTCGTAGAAGGAATACTCTGCCCAGGTCCTTTTCTTGCTGTAGCGGCGAGTGGAGATCTATGAAAGCAAATGGCTGTGACAAGGCAATGTGGAGACGCGGACTCCCGTTGCCGGCCAATCGCAATCTTGAAGCTGTTGATCCTACGGTTCGTCTCATGCTGGGGTACCACCGATGACATCTCATGAAACCGAAAGAACAACATCGACACACGGACGCGAATGTGAAGCCGTACGGAACGCGGAGGCAGCAGATATGGGACCGGTTGTCGCATCCGGATCAGCCGCATTCCAGGCACAATATGCCGGACGGGATATTGCCGCCGCCGCGAATGAATGGGACACCGATCTCGTGGTGGTGGGAACGGCCAACGCTGAACAGTTGGTCCCTACGGTCGAAGCATCCATTCTTGTAGTCCGTCCACGTCAATCGACCGATTAACCTGCCTCCACTGTTGCAGAGATAAAAAGCAGAAACCATATTCTGATTTTTATTGCGACGGCTGGCCGACAGCAGCCGGTATGTGTATGGAAATGTCCGGGAGTGACCGACACGCCGAATCGTTGACCAGACCGTTCCAATCGCTCGCGGACGTCCAGAGCCTGCTGGACAGCCGGATCAACTATGAGAGCAACCGGAAGGTCTCGACAGAACGAGTCTTTGTGCTCGACCGGATGGTCCGTTGCGTCGAGGGGCTCGGACGGCCGGATCGGGCGTTCCGCACAATCCATGTGACGGGAACCAAGGGCAAGGGTAGTGTGAGCCGAGTCCTGGCTGCGTTGCTGCGAGCGACCGGTGCCCGTGTTGGCCTCTACACGAGCCCGCATGTTGAACATCTGCTTGAACGGGTCTCGGTGGACGGGATGCCGGTCAGTGAGCGGACATTCGTGGCAGCCTTCAACGAGCTTCGGCCACACCTTGAAGAAACAGGGAAAGAACTGACCCATTTTGAGTTGCTCACTGCCGCCGCCTTCTGCGCGTTTCGGATTGAACGGGTTGACTGGGCCGTGATTGAAGTCGGTATCGGGGGACGTCTCGACGCGACCAACGTGATCCTGCCGGAGGTCTGCGTCATCACCACCGTAGACTATGATCATATGGACCTGCTTGGGGATACCTTGGAACAGATTGCCTTCGAAAAGGCCGGCATCGTCAAGCCGAACGTGCCGGTGGTAGTCGGCGCGATGGGAGAGGGACCCCGGGCGATGATTTGCTCGCGCGCCGCTGAACTTGATGCGCCGGTCTTCCTGCTTGGACAGGATTACGAGGCATATGCGTTCGCGCGTATGGACTATCGAGGGATTTGCTCGCTTCGCGTAGACCGGACCATTTGGCAGAAGATCACGTTGAACTGCCCGGCTGCCTTTATGGCAACAAACGCCGCCTATGCGCTGGCTGCCTTTCAGACATTGTGGCAACGGAAACTTATTCCTGGGCTGACGGAAGACCAAGTCCACCGGACGCTGGAATCCGTCAACTTTCCCGCCTGTTGCGAGGTGTTCCCCGGTCGGCCGACCGTTGTCATCGACGGATCGCACAATGCCATGGCGGCGGCCAGTCTAGCGACCATCATCCGCACCCTGTTCGAGAGCCGCGATCGGGTGCTCGTCGTGGGGATTCCGCGAGATAAAGAAGTGGGGAAACTGATCGCCCACTTTGCCGAGGCCGGCGCCCAACGCGCGATCTTTACACGCTATCCAGGAATACGCGCGACCCCGCCGGAGGAATTGGCGCCACTCTGGCAGCAGCGGAGCGCGGCACCGGCAGAGGTGATTGAGGAACCGGATGAGGCCTTTGCGCGAGCGGTGAAAATCGCGGGAGGAGAGGGCGTGGTGATTGTAACCGGCTCGATCCACTTGGCAGGCGTGCTTCGGCCACTGGCCCGTGTGCGCCACGACATGATCGACCACAACGGGGCGGCTCCGGGGAAGTTTGCATGACGCCCCAGCGGCAGGTGGTCCCAGGTCAGACGTGGAAGCGCACGCAGCGAGTACTCCTTGTCGATGACGATACAACCTATCGAGGGAGCCTCAACGCCTGTTTACGGACTGGCAGTGGGATGTCTTCGAAGCCTCATCTCGCCGGGAAGCCCTGGACATCCCTGATCGCCACGCGATTGACCTTGTGCTCCTGGATGTGGGCTCGCAGGGAGTGAAGTGTCCCGCTCTACTCGCTGCCATCCGGCCTCAAGCGCGAGAGCTGACGATTATCGGGATAGGCGCAGTGATGACGGAGAATTTGCGCTGTGACTGGCGCAGCCGCGGGGTCATGGAATGTCTGACCAAACCGGTTACGCCACAGATTCTGTCTGCTCTACTGGGTGTGCTGGCACCGCCGTCAGGGTTTGCAGATAGTTGACCACCAGAGGGAGAACGGGTGCTGGCTGGAAATGGGGGAAAGATGAATTACTGCACGCAACACTATGAAGGAACCTCTGTAAGTCGGTTGATGAGACCGTTCCGAAGACTATGGGGATTGACGCTGATAAGCACTGCCCTCTGGTTTTTCGGATCCTCTCTGGAAACTGGAGCTTCCGCTCAACAAGTCAACCTCCAACCGGATCATGCAACGCCCGGAGCGACGGTGGTGGTGAGCGGCAAGGGGTTGGGGCAATTCAAATCCGTCCAGTTCAATAAGGTGACCTTCGCCGGGGTGCCGGCGCTGATTCAGCTGTGGGAGCCCGACCTGGTCGAGGTCAAGGTGCCATTTAAGGCCACGACCGGCCCCGTCGAGATGCTGATCGGGAAGAAGAAGCTGTCAGCCGGTATGTTCACAGTGGTGACACCGCGTATCGAGTCTATAACGCCGATGGAGGCCGGGCGCGGCACGATGGTCACGATCACCGGCGAGCATTTCGGCGCCACCGCCGGCGCGCGCGATCCGAACACCATGTTCGGGGTAAACGATGTAGTGATCGGTGGAGTGGTCGTGCAGCCCCGGCGGTGGAAAAACGACAAAATCGAAGTAGAGATTCCGACAAATGCGGTCTCCGGCAACGTGGTCGTACGACTGGCGTCCTCCGATCCGCTACCGGATGGCTCCTGCTGCGCGCCGGTCGAATATGTGACGAGTAATGCAATACCGCTGACGCTGGTTCCGAGCGTGCGGGTCGATCCGATGACCGGGCCGGTCGGAACGAAGGTCGTGTTGTTCAGTCAGGGGTTTGGGACCAAGGAGGCGGATGATGCCGTCTTGATTGGGAGCAACCTTGCAACGATCGCCCAATGGAAGGACGATGTCATTGTCGCGCATGTGCCGCTTGGAGCGGAGACCGGACCATTGGTGCTGAAACGGCAGGGGCGTGAACGGCCGCTCGGCACATTTACGGTGCATGTGCCCAGGGCCATGGCTGTCACGCCGGCGAGTGCCCCGATCGGGACCTTGCTTCGGATCAATGGTGAGCATTTCGGGTTCTACTCCGAAAGCGGCTCCACTCCTTACAGTTTCATGGATTTCAATAAGGGCGAGAATCGTGTCGAAATCGGCGGAGTCCCGGCGGTGATCTATCGGTGGCACAACGACCGCATCGACGTGTGGGTACCGTTCAGTGTGAAGAGCGGTCCCGTGCGCATCTATCGCAGCGCAACGAAGCCGAAGGCAGAGGGGTCCTGCTGTCAGGAGCGCGGGGAGCTGGTCACCGAAGCCGGTACTTTTACGCTGGTGACGCCGGTCGTTGAATCCTATGAACCGAAGGCAGCTGGGTTAGACGATCTCGTGACGATCAAGGGCAAAGGGTTCGGCACATTCCTGAAGACGGCGGAGCATACCGGACTGGAATTGAGTCAGAAAGCCTATAAGCGGCGGCCGGATGTGGAGATCAACGAGCCGGAATCCGACCGCACGGTCATCTCCAACGTGTCGCGAACGGAAGTGCTGGTCAACGGCGCGGCGGCTCTGGTGCAATCCTGGACGGATACGGAGATTGTTGTGAAGGTGCCCCATCGCAATTTGTACGGGATCGGGCGGCGCGGGGCGTTCTTCGATGACCTCTCAACCGGACCACTGGTGGTCCGGAGAGGATCGTGGGATGTTCTGCCGGACGGGACCTGCTGCATGCAGAAGCAGTGGCTGACCATTGAGGTCGGCCAGTTTACGATCGAAGCGAAGGGACTGCCAGACACCGGCTATTGGAATAACAACCGTCCTGATGCCAACACAAGCCAATAGCGACGGAGAGAGGGGCCGGTGACGAAGCGTGGCGAGAAGTGCAGGTTGTTAGACGCTACGACGAATGCACTGTGGCGCCATCGTATATCAGCCCCTTAAGGAAAGGACCAGAGTGATATGCCTGACAATCGCAGGAGTCGAGCCGTTACCCAGGGGTTCCACCGCTCTCCCAACCGTGCCTTGTTGAGGGCCGTCGGCTTCGCCGATGGAGACTTCGGAAAGCCGATCGTGGGAGTCGCTGATAGCCGAAGCAGTATTACCCCGTGTAACGCGGGGCTGGGACCGTTAGCTGACCGCGCGGAACAGGGGCTCAAGTCGGCCGGAGCCATGCCGCAGGTCTTCGGCGTCATCACAATCTCCGACGGCATCGCCATGGGAACGGAAGGCATGAAGTATTCGCTGGTCTCCCGGGAGGTGATTGCCGATTCCATTGAAACTGTCTGCAATGGACAGAGTATGGACGGCGTGTTGGCCCTGGGCGGCTGCGACAAGAATATGCCGGGCGCGATGATCGCCATGGCACGCATCAACATCCCGTCCATTTTTGTGTATGGCGGCACGATCAAACCGGGCCACTATCAAGACCGCGATCTCACTATCGTGAGCGCCTTTGAAGCGGTTGGTCAGTACAGCGCGCAGACCATCGATGAACAGGAGTTGCTGGAGATTGAGCGCCGCGCCTGCCCGGGCGTGGGCTCCTGCGGCGGCATGTATACTGCAAACACCATGGCTGCAATTTTTGAGGCTATGGGCATGAGTCTGCCATATTCCTCAACAATGGCGGCGGAAGACGCGGAAAAGGCCGACAGCGCGGCTGCCTCCGCCGAGGTGCTGGTGCAGGCCATCCGCAGACAAATTCTTCCGCGCGACATCCTCACCCGCCAGGCATTCGAGAATGCCATCGCGGTCTTGATGGCGCTGGGCGGTTCCACGAACGCCGTCCTGCATCTGCCTGCCATCGCGCACGCAGCGCAGGTGAGGCTGACAGTCGATGATTTCGAGGCATTCAGTAGGCGCGTGCCTGTGCTGTGCGATCTGAAACCGTCCGGACGTTATGTAGCGACGGATTTGCACCGCGCGGGCGGCATTCCACAGGTCATGAAACTGTTGCTGACCCACGGCCTGTTGCACGGCGATGCGCTGACCGTGACCGGTCGCACCATCGCCGAGGCGCTGAAGGATGTGCCTGATGAACCGCGCGCCGATCAGGAGATTATCCGGCCGTGGAGCAAGCCAATGTACCAGCACGGCCATCTGGCCATTCTCAAAGGCAGTCTGGCTGAAGAAGGCGCGCTGGCCAAGACCAGCGGAGTGCAGATCCCTAAGATCACCGGCCCGGCTCGCGTGTTCGATTCGGAAGAGGCCTGTATGGAGGCGATTCTCACACGCCGGATCCAGCACGGTGACGTGGTGGTGATCCGCTATGAAGGCCCCAAGGGCGGCCCCGGCATGCGTGAGATGCTCTCACCCACTGCGGCCCTCGTCGGCCAGGGCCTGGGTGACTCCGTCGGTCTGATCACCGATGGCCGTTTTTCCGGCGGCACCTACGGCATGGTCGTCGGACATGTTGCGCCGGAAGCTGCGGTGGGAGGAAATATCGCGTTGGTGCAGGAAGGCGATTCCATCACCATTGATGCTGATGCGCGTCTGCTCCAGCTCAATGTACCCGACGAAGCGCTCGCGCGCCGCCGCGCCGCGTGGCAACCGCCCGCGCCCCGATACACGCGGGGCGTGCTCGCAAAATACGCGAAGCATGTTTCGAGTGCCAGCACGGGAGCCGTGACGGACTAGCCCGATGGGAAAGCGCTACGTATCGATGGGTCATGAGGCATTCCGTCTCTTTGTGACCGGGACCGACACCGGCGTGGGCAAGACTGAAGCCGCGTGTGCGGTATTGTCTCTCCTGGCGGATGCGGGGCTCCGCCCAGCGGCGATGAAACCCTACGAGAGCGGCTGCCTCGACCGACGGCAGCCTGCCGATGCGCTGGCCTTGAAAGCCGCGGCCAGGTGCGACGACCCGCTGGACCGTGTGTGCCTCTACCGGTGGCGCCGGGGGTGGCGGCGGCGCGGCGGAGGGAAACGCCGTCGTTCACCCGCGTCCTCGCCCTCGCCCGCTCGTTCGGCGGACGCCCGCTGCTGATCGAAGGCGCAGGCGGACTCTTCGTGCCCATCGACGCCGAGCGCGACATGATCGACCTGATCGAGACCTTGAACATCCCGGTCCTTCTGGTCGCGCGCGCCGGGCTCGGGACATTGAATCATACAGGCCTCTCGCTGGCGGTACTCGCCAAGCGCCGCATCCCGCTCCGTGCGGTCCTCTTGACGAAAGTCATGGCAGTGAACGATCCGTCTGAGCAGGACAATGCAGAGTGGCTTTGGCAGCGGCATGGCGTGACGGTTCTGGGTCCGGTCCCGTATGCGCAAGATCCTACCAGCCGGCGGGCCGCCGATCGGCAGGCTCTTCGTCCGCTGCTAACCGCCTTAGCACAGAGGCAACGCGCTCCTCCACGTCTCGAAACGCGCTCGGAGACCCATGGGTGAATTCCCGTTCAAAGGACGCCTCGCGGTGTTGGCCACGATGCACCGCAAGGAGCAGGCGATTGCCCCCGTCCTGGAGGAGATGCTCGGACTCCGGGTTGAAGTGGCACGCGGTCTCGACACCGACCGCTTCGGCACCTTCACGCGAGAAGTGCCTCGACCGGGGACGCAGCTCGCGACGGTGCGCCTGAAGGCGCAAGCGGCGCTGGCGGCCGTACCGGAAGCCGATTTTGGGCTCGCCAGCGAAGGCAGTTTCGGACCGCACCCATGGCTGCCGTGGGTCGCCGGCGGGCGCGAACTCATCGTGCTGATGGATCGTGACGGCGGATTCGAGCTCGTCGGAGCAGATCTCACCGCCGAGACCAACTGGGGGTCCCGCCTGGTCAACAGCGTGGCGGACGCCGTGGCGTTCACCCAAGACATCGGGTTCCCCTCCCATGCCGTCGTGGTGATCGGCGTACACAAGGGGGAACCGGATGTCTCGAAAGGAGTGTATAAGGGCCTGATGACGACCGAGGACCTCGAGGCGGCGGTCCGCATCGTGCTCGAACAGCACGGGGCAGCGCATGTGGAAAGCGACATGCGCGCGCACGTCAATCCCACGCGGTTGCAGGCCATCGAGCGCGCCACCAGAGATCTGGTGCGCCTGGCCCTAAGCGGCTGCCCGCACTGCGGACGGCCGGGCTTCGACGTCGTGGAACGACGCGAGGGGCTGCCCTGTGGGGCCTGCGGGCTGCCCACGCGCCGGGTCCGGCTGGAGATCGTGGGTTGTGTGGGCTGCGGCTTCCGACAAGAACGCTTCCCGGCCACCGGACAGACTCCGGCGTCGCCGGGTGAGTGTGACGCCTGTAATCCCTGAGCATGGATTGAACATGGATAGACTCCAACTGCAGAATCTCCTTGAACGTGTCCGTGCCGGTGGCATGAGTCTCGATGACGCGTTGCGCGAGTTGAAGGATCTCCCGTTTGCCGATCTCGGCTATGCCATGGTCGACCACCATCGCGCACTGCGACAAGGGACTCCTGAGGTTATCTTCGGGTTAGGGAAGAGCGTGGAGCAGATCGTGGGGATCGCAGAGGAACTCGCGCGGACAGGCCAGAATGTGCTGGTCACGCGGCTTGATCGGGAGAAGGCGGTCGCGGTGACACAGACGCTGCCCTTGCTCAACTACCACGAACTTGCGCGCACGGCGACCTGGGAGCAGGCTCCAATTGCACCGCTCGGCAAACTCCCTATCGCGCTCGTCTGCGCAGGTACGGCCGATGTACCGGTGGCGGAAGAATGCGCCGAGACGTTGCGCCTGCTGGGCATTCGCATCGAACGCCTCTACGACGTGGGGGTCGCGGGCATTCACCGGCTCCTCAGCCGCCGCAAGCTCTTTGACAAGACGGCCCTGGCGATTGTGGTGGCGGGCATGGAAGGGGCGCTGCCCAGTGCGGTGGGTGGGCTGGTCTCGATCCCGGTGATCGCGGTTCCAACGTCGGTCGGGTATGGGGCCGCATTCGGCGGGGTCGCGGCGCTGGCCTGTATGCTTACGAGCTGCGCCTCCGGGGTCACAGTCTGCAACATCGACAACGGTTTCGGCGCTGCCTTTGCCGCAGCGCGCATCCTGCGCACGGCCGACCGGTTCTAGCCCGCATGATCTATAAACACTTCCACTGTGATCGCTAGTTCCCGCTACCTTGTATTCGTCGCGCGCCGTTTGTGAATCGTCAACGAGACAAGCGAGGCGTGCTCGGACAGGCGCGTGCTCGCACAGGTACCACTTCAGACTTGTCCTGCTTTTCTTGCAAGACTCGCGAGTCCAGTCAGATTCGCTTCACACGGAATGCTGTGCCGTGCAGCCTTGCACGATCGCTGGATGCTCTGTGCAGGGGCACACGGCTTCACCGGCGGCACAGGAGATCGCTCCTCTAACTGTTTTCAGTGGAGGAACGGCACACGGACAGATTCGTGAGTCGCGGTGCGGAGTTACTCCCTTCTCAGAATGGAAAATCCTCGCGCAGAGGCGCGGAACTCTATTTGCAGTGTCTTCAGGAAACAGCTAGGGAGAGAGTGCCCTATGAAGACTGTGTCCTTCATCATCACCGTGCTTCTGACCGGTGCATCTGCCTGGGCGGCAATGACTCAACCCGTTCCCGCGGCAAGTTCAACTTCGTCGGAGCAGACTGTGCCTGATCATGTGATTCTGTTTGTACTGGAAGGAGTCGATCAACCGGCGCTCAAGGCGGGGCCCATGCCGGTCCTGGGGCGTCTTGTCAAAAATGGGGCCGTGACATGGTCAGCCAAGACCGTCATGCCCACTCTCCGGCTGCCAGCCATGGCCTCTCTCCTCACAGGTCTTCCGGTCGAGAAGCACGGTATCACCTGGGACGCCTTTGAATTTAGCCGAGGATACCCTAGGCCCCCCACGCTATTCGATTATCTTGACCTCGGCGGCGGGCGGGACAGCGCTATTTTCTTCATGGACGAATCATTGTATCAACTCGCGAAACCTGAGCCCTATACGGATTACCAGATATGCGGGCCGTTGAAACCAGAGTGCAGTCCGGCGCGGCTCGTCTCGTATATCAGGCAATACTTTCAAAAAGCGTCGAGCGGCCATGGATATGGCCATGCCGTTCTGTCATTGCCGCATCTCCTGATCGTGCACTTGCCGGATGGAGAGCGCGTTGGTGTCGTGCAGGGCTGGACCTCGAAGGACTATCGCACGGCGCTCCGATCAGTGGATCAGGCCATAGGGGCAGTACTGGAGATCTTCAAGGAGCATGGGCTGCTCACGCGCACCACGGTGTTCGTTACGTCCTTGAATGGAGCTGGCGAAACGAAGCCGGCAATGGCGCAGAGCGCCATGGGCTCATCACAGGTCCCGTGGATTGCCTCCGGCGCCGGGATCAAGGCCGGACATGCGATTCGTCAGCCTGTCTCCATTGTGGATACCGGGGCCACAGTGCTGCGTGCGTTCCGGCTCGAAACCCATACCGAATGGGACAGCCGTGCAGTCGAGGAGATCTTTCGCGACACTGACGCCATCTCCACGATTCCGACGAAGGGACGGTGATCACTCATGACTGCTTCCGAATACAGGGCGTATCTCGCTCCGCAAATCCCGCGCCTGATCCTAGTGTGCGCCGTCGCCGCATGGACTGCCTGGATAGGGTCCATCGCGATTGCCGAATCCCGCGAAACACCGGCGCCGCGCTATCCCATCACGATTGATGCCACGTCGATCGTGTCTCAGAGCTGGTGGCAGGTGCCGGGCATCACACCTTCAATTTGGACGTCCGATCCGGAAACATCCGATGCCTATCGGACGACGGAACCTCGCGTGCTTCAATTACAGCCAGGCCAGTACAAATTTATCAGCTTCACCTTCGACTTTCCGTTTGAGGTCACGACAGAAGGAACGGTGGCTTATGCATCGTCACTCAATCAATGTGTGGAAGGACGGGGTACGCCAACCTTGATTGTCCGATGCAAGCGGACCTATCCCCACGGGGGTCAACCGGAGTATTCACAGAACCCATGAACACGGAAGAAGAGGACCCTATCTGTAGGGAAGGGGAATCAGCACCCCCTATTCTGTTTCCCTCCGCGCAACCTCCTGCAAATCGGTTCGATCGCTGGGTGGACGTCTTTCGGCCGTTGCCACGATGGTGTTCGGCCATGTCGGGTCTCGCCCGCATGACCGCCGGCGTGAAGGAGTGATCGATGCGATGCAGGCAGTGGATGTCCGCTTCAGATCCTGTCTCCATCCGGTGCGCCGCAGATATTATCCGCGCCGGCGGCCTCGTCGCATTCCCTACCGAAACCGTATATGGACTCGGGTGCGATGCCCTCAATCCCGACGCAGTGGCTCGTGTCTTCGAGGCCAAGCAACGTCCATCGTTCGATCCGCTCATCGTGCACATTACCGATCGAGCGATGTTGGGGGCCGTCGTGAAATCCGTGCCTCCAAGGGCTTATCGGCTCATGGATGTATTCTGGCCTGGTCCGCTGACGCTCGTGTTGCCGAAGCGCGCGCACGTTCCCGATCTTGTGACGGCAGGGCTTCTCACTGTTGCCGTCCGAATGCCGTCTCATCCGGTAGCGAAGGCGCTCATCCGGGAAGCGGGTGTCCCGATCGCCGCCCCCAGCGCCAACCCGTTTGGCTACGTCAGTCCGACCTGCGCGCAACATGTAGTAGATGGGCTCGGCGATCACGTCGACTTGGTCCTCGATGGGGGGCCGTGCCTCCTCGGGGTGGAATCCACCATTGTCGCGATGACCGGAACCTGGCCTGAACTTCTTCGGCCGGGAAGCATCACGCTCTCTGAGATCCGGAACGTCATCGGACCAGCGACGTACACGCCGGCTACGCAAAACATAGCCGCACCAGGACAACTCCCCCGCCATTACGCAACCCGCACTCCGATGACTATTCTGGCGGCTCCAGGAGCCAGACCCGTTGTGCATAACCATGAGCGTGCCGGGCTGCTGGCCATGTCGCAACCGAATCACAGAGACGACCAGATCTGTGCAATGGAAATACTCTCGCCGTCCGGCGATCTACGGGAAGCGGCACGACATTTATTTGCGGCACTACGGCGGCTGGATGGGCGGGGGCTCGATCGCATTTACGCCGAGCCCTGTGCGGAATCCGGAATCGGACTTGCCATCATGGACCGGCTCCGGCGCTGTGCAACGCCTAGTAATTAGCCCACATTATTCATGACGGTTCGTGACGAAACCGCCAAGACGTCAGGCGAGACGGGCATGCGGAGCCCTGAGAGACCGAGGCATACTTGAAACAGTATGTCGAGGTCACGAGGGGCGAGCCTGCCCTCCTGGCCGTGAGACAACCACGGCCAGGCTTGTCGCAGCGGCGTATCGGCGGTTGCAGTAGAAGCGCTCATGAATAATGTGGGTTAGAACAGTTGCCAGTTCAAACCCAAAGCGCTGACCCTCTGCGAGCAGTGCCGCACAGTACGACGTGCAGCCCGTGCGCCCATGCACCTACATTGCCTTGCACTCAGAAGCACACCTAGGCACCGCGGACTTCCCATGATCAGGGGCCATGTATTTGCTGAGTAATTGCGATGGCCTGCTCACAATACAGCCCTCGATCAATCTGGAACCTAC
>LVWT01000039.1 GCA_002083405.1 Nitrospira sp. SG-bin2
ATATTAATATGATTTACGTTACGAAACACTAGAGCGAGGTTTGCCGGTCGCATGCCCCATCGATTCCATCTGGACATCGTCCGAGGGAAAATCTGATCCTTGGCATGAATGAATTCAGACGGGTGGCAGTAGAACACGAGATGCTGTGAGCGGCGCCCCACCCAATCGATCATGCGCTGTAAGGCCGGTAAACCCAGTACGCGCAGCGTGGCGAGGTTGATGGGAAAGAGGCAGGCTGAGGGTGGGATTTCAAGAATGCTGCTCTTGCCCGGTCGATGCAGCCCTTGCCAGGATGGGTTGTAGGGCTCCAGTGGAGCCCAGAAATATTCCGTATAGTGCACCCGCCCGAATCCCATGTCGAATCGTCTGGCCGGAACCGATGAGTCGTAGCGATAGCCTTCATCCTCGAGGGCCCGCAAGGTTGCTTCTCCGATACGGAGATTCGGGGCTCTGAAAATAACAGGCCGTATCCCCGATGCTTGTTCGACGGCATCGGTCGCCCGGCTGATCCATTCCCGTTGTTGCTCGTAGCCGGCCACGCGAAAGTCTTCATCGTGCTCCAGCCCTCCATGGGCCCACCCGTGCGTCCCCAACTGGTGTCCGCGGAGGTGACATTCACGGACCAAATCAGGATAGCTTTCCGCGAATCGTCCGGCGAAGAAGATCGTTCCCTTGATTCGGTACTGGTCGCACAGGTGCAGCAGGCGCTCGAGTCCTGCCTGCGAGCCGGGAACCCAGTCGCAGTCGACCGTGAAATAAAACCGTGCCGTAGAGGCTTGGCTCTGTCCCGTTCCGTTAAGCGGGTGTGGTTTCGGGCTCTGTACTCTAGCGGGGATCATTACCGGCGGCTCCTTCGCATTGTTTCTAAACAGAGAGGGACTGTGTGAGTACGATCAACCAGAGATGACCAGTCCCTCGATTTCAACCAGCAACTCTTTTCGGCAGAGATCGCCATGGAGGAACAGGACATGTTCGCGAGAGAGGGGCGAATTCATGATGGCGTCCTGAATCTCAGCGTGCGGGGCGGAGTCGCGCACATAGACTTTGTAGAGCGCCTGGCGCTGTCTGCCGATGAAGTCGAAGCGTGCGGCATGCTGTGCCTGCTGGAAGACAGCCTGGATGTTCCGAATCGTTTCCTCCGTTTGCGCGCGCGGCAGCCCGGCATGGCGGCTTGCATGGCCAACAACGCTCGCAGTGCCGGAGAGATAGAGCCGGTATTCTTCCTCCGACCGAGTAAGTGTGGCTCGGGCGAACGAAGGGCTGCGCGGTCCATAGTCCCGGGGGTATTCGTAGGCGTTCAGCTGGCGCGGATTGCCAAGATGTGTGGCAGGTTGCGTCCCGGCGAGAAACATGACTTGCAGCGGGCCGGATTTCGTTCCAACGGCTGTTGCAGCCGGCAGGGAAGAGGGAAAATCGGCCAGCACCTCGGTCAACGCGTGATGGCGCCCCAGGCAGAACCGTTGATACCGCTCGAGCCCGTCCTGATCGTCGTTGATGTGGGGAAAGTAATTCCATATCCGCCACAAATAAGGGTATCCCAGACCATGGAGCCGATGGAGCATGGCTTTGTAGGCCTCGTAGGCTGCGGCGTCCATGGACCGGTCCGCGTCCTCGTCGAGACTCATTGAACCGATAAGAAAGGTGCCATTCATGGCGATTGAACAGCCAGGGTCTGTGTGCAGTTGTACGGGCTTGTCGCAGGTCCAGACTTCGGCCATAGGGGGTCCGTCAATCTGGGGGAGATCGAGCGCAATGACGGGACAGGGAAATGTGCTGGACAGCGTTTGCCCGAATGTGACGACGGCCATGGGGTGCGCGTTGGATTCACTCAGCATGAATGGGAGCTGTGCGCACTCGACATATGACACGTCCGGTCTGGCGGTTGTTTCCAAAAAACGCCGGGCCGTCATGGTTGATGGTGGAACAGTCGTTGCTTTCACAGTCGCACTGCCTCGCTGTCGTTATCGGCGATCGTGAATGGCATAGTCCTTGAGCGTCGTCACGGTTTCCGGTACACCGCGAGTGCGGCGCTGGAATGCCGTCCAATTCTCTCTGAAGTTGAAGAGATAGACGAGATAATAGGCGATTTTGAACAGGAAAATCGGGAGCCTCGTCGGAGATTTCCCGAAGGCGTCGCCGGCCAGAATGGAGAGAATCGCCTCCTCCATTTTGAATTTGGATCCTTCGGACATGAATAAGTTGCGGAAGGCCGGTTGGGTGAAGTGATAGATAAACCAGGAATAAGTCTTCACGCCCAAGCGAACCGTCCGTTCAAACTCCTGGGCGGACCGTTGGTATGCCGGGGACTTTCGCAAATAGGCATCGACGACGTCGGCGCCCAGCGCGGCGCTGTTGAGCGCCAGATGCACTCCGCTGGAGAATACCGGGTCGATGAAGGCGAAGGCGTCGCCTACCATCAAGTATCCGTCTCCACGCATAGTCGATCGGCGATAGGAGTAGTTGGCGGCGGCGTAGGCTTGTCCGATGAGCGTGGCCTTGGTCATACGTTCCGCCACGGGAGCGCAGAGCGCGATCGTATCCCACAGAAATTGCTCCAGCGGCACCTTGCGGGTGCTGATATATGAGGGCCAGCAGACCGCTCCCACACTGGTCGTGCCGTCCTTGAACGGAATGATCCACCACCAGCCGTGATCGAACCAGACGATGCTGATATTGCCCTCATCCTTTCCAGGCAGCCGTTTCACGCCTTCGAAATGCCCAAACACAGCCGCGCTGTTGTGGCTGGGATTGCGATACTTGCCGCCAAATTGTCCGGAAAGAAAGGTGTCGCGCCCGCTGGCATCGACTACGAACTTGGCTTCGTAGTCGATGGTGTGTCCCGTCCGGTCTTCAGCCTGCACCAGATGGGTAGAGTCGTGTCGGAACTCAACCCGTTTCGCCCGGACGCCCTCATGGACGCGGACTCCTTTGCTGACCGCGTTGTCGATCAGGATCTTATCGAATTCGGCCCGTTTGACTTCATAGGAATACGGTTGTGAGCCGTCCAGCGCCTTCGAAAAGTACAGGGTGCGGGATCGCCCGTGATACGGCGAGACAATTTCCGCGCCATACTTGGCGATGCCGATCTTTTCGACTTCCGGGAGCACGCCCAATCGTTCCAATATCGGCAGTGAATGAGGGAGCAGCGATTCGCCGATGTGGAAGCGCGGGTGGCGGTCTTTCTCCAGCACATGCACGTCCCATCCCTTTTCTGCCAGCAGCGCAGAAATGGCCGATCCGGCCGGGCCGCCTCCGATCACGAGGACGTCGCATGTTGTGAGAGGGCTGGCTATGCCGGGGGCTGAAGTCTGCATGACAATAATTGTGTTTGAACAGCGGCAATGCAGCGTGGAGTATACCTGAGACATGACATGATGACCAGCGCATGGACCGTCGTCGTGAGCCCACACTATTCGTGATAGCTCGTCGAGAAATCGGGTTGAAGCAGGTATCTCGTGAAGCGTGTTTCGTATCTCGCAAACAATGATGAGGCACGTTCTTTTTCTGTCCTGCGCTCGCTCGCCTCGCGGCGAGACCGAGGGGTCGAAGGACGAAATGCGAGGGACGAAGAACGGAGCAGCAAGTCGGCGATTGCACAGAAGTGCTTCTGAATAATGCGTGCTCGATGATCGTGGTGTGACTGGCGGCCTGATTCTCTTGACATCCCTATGCAATCGTCCTAGCTTTCATCGTGCATATCGATTGCAGAAAAACCAGTTAGACGGCGCAAGGACAGCAGGCAATGGGATCACCCAAGGGCTTTCTCCTCGTTCTCATCAAGCCGTCCCACTACGACGACGATGGCTACGTGATTCAGTGGATCCGTTCGGCCATTCCCTCGAACACACTCGCCGTGTTGAACGGTCTCGCGCTCGATTGCGAGGCGCGCAAGGTGTTGGGCGAGGACGTCGCCATTGATATTGATCTCTACGACGAAACGAACACCGTCATCCCCATCCGATCCATCATTCGAAAGATGAAGGGCTATGCGTCCGGCATGGTGGGCTTCGTCGGGGTGCAAACCAATCAGTTCCCGCGCGCGGTCGATCTGGCGGACCACTTTCTCAAGGCGAATATTCCGGTTGCCATCGGCGGGTTCCATGTCAGCGGCTCTGTCGCCATGCTCCCCACGCTGCCACGAGATCTTCAAGCCGCCGGAGAAAAGGGCATCAGCCTGTTTGCCGGAGAAGCGGAAGGCCATTTGGATGAGGTCTTGCGCGATGCCTACGGAGGGAAGCTCAAGCCTCTGTACAATTTCCTGAACGAAGGCCGGAGTCTGGAATCCTCACCGTCGCCTTTTTTACCCATTCAGATCGTAAAAAATACATTTCGCCGTCTCTCCAGCTTCGACGCGGGACGGGGATGTCCGTTTCAATGCAGTTTCTGCACGATTATTAACGTGCAGGGGCGCAAGTCTCGCTACCGCTCGGCGGATGATATCGAGCACATCATTCGGGCCAATCTGCAGCAGGGAGTCGGGCGATTCTTTATCACGGACGACGATTTTGCGAGGAACAGCAACTGGGAGGCGATCCTCGACCGATGCATTCAGATGCGGGAGGAGGAGGGTCTGGCGATCTCATTTACCGCCCAGGTCGACGTCGGCGCCTATAAGATTCCACGGTTCATCGAAAAGTGCGCCAGAGCCGGCTGCAATAACATTTTTATCGGACTCGAGAATCTCAATCCCGACTCGCTCGCCGGAGCCAAAAAGCTGCAAAATAAGATCTGGCAATACCGGAAGATGCTTCAAGCGTGGAAAGACCATGGCTGCACGACGGTGGCCGGGTATATTTTGGGTTTTCCCACCGACACGCCGGAATCCATTGCGCGCGATATCGAGATCATCAAGAACGAGCTTCCTCTGGACGGCCTCGAATTCTTCTGCCTCACGCCGTTGCCTGGCTCGGAAGACCATCGGAAACATTGTGAACGGGGCGCGTGGATCGAGCCGGACATGAATAAATATGATTTAGAGCATGTCACGATGGGCCATCCCCTCATGTCCAAAGAGGAATGGCAACGGACCTACCGTAATGCCTGGAAGCAATACTATACGGAGGAGCATATCGAACGCGTGCTGTATCGGGCTGCGGCAAAAGGCCAGGACATTTACAAGGTGATGTTCCTGTTGCTGTGCTTGGGGGGCAGCATCGCCCTGGAAGGGATTCATCCGCTGGAGGCCGGCATGTTCCGGCTCAAGGTGCGGACGATGCGCAGGCCCGGCATGCCGCTTGAAAACCCGCTGATCTTTTACCCGCGCCGAGCATGGGAGATTGCGTCGCTCAGCGTCCGGTGGCTGAATCTGGTGCGGAGATTCTTCAAGATCCTTCGGCGGGTGCAAACGCACCCGCAGCAGCCTGGTGAGGTTGATCTGGCCATGATTCCGGTGGAGGATCAAAAGGACGAGGATCTCACCTTGCTGCAAGTCTATCGTGACCATATTCCCGTGAGTCACATCGTCAAACAGACGGTCGCCTCATCTCATCGGTAAGCCGCTCTTGAATATTCCTCGTATCTGGTCAGGGTTCAGTTCTTGTCGGTGAGCCTCGACGCGCTTTGCTTGGCTCATCGATAGATGAATTGGCTCAACTGGCGATGCTTGAACGGGTGTAAGGGGCATGATATGGTCCCGAACCAATTGTAGTGCTCATGATGGCTCTTGGCTGGCGGAGGGTATCTGTGAAACTAAACCCAAGGAGGTCTCCCATGAAAAGGGTGTGTGCTGTGCTTGGCCTGTTCTTGCTAATGACCACGGCGGCATGCCAGTCGGCACCGGTGAAATTGCCGTCTGCATCCATTGGACCGAATGAAAAGTCGTTAGGCCCAACTGAGGGATCGAGTACTGGGATCATGTTGTTTGGAGTTATTCCAATTATTCAAAACACTCGGTTTGAGAATGCATATCAGGAAGCGGTCCAGAAAGCCGGAGGGACGAGGTTGACCGACGTCACGATCTCTGAGCACTGGTTCTGGGCGTTTGTATTAAACGGCTACACTTTTACGGTTCAAGGTACCGCTGTTGGAAATAAGTAACGCCATAGTAGGCTATGAATGATGGATAGAGGAGGACATATGAAACTAGCCAGCCTATTACTTGGTGCCGCGATGGTGTTTGCCACGGCGGCTTGTCATTCAACCCAAGTACGTATTCCGGGTGAGCCACTGGGGCCAAATGAGCGACTGACAGGAGTTGTAAGTGCTCACAGCACTGGGTTCATGTTGCTTCAGTTCATCCCCATCAACCAGAACGAACGCTTTAGAAGGGCATTGCAGAACGCGACTATGCAGGCAGGTGGTTCACGGTTGACCGATATCGTGATTTCAGAACGCTGGTTTTGGACTCCCGTTGGGAATGGATTTTCCTTTCATGTTCAGGGTGCCGGAGTCGCCAATAAGTAAGTGATGTGCTGAGAGAGCGGGGTGATGCTCAATATTTGCGTCGCCTCGCTCTCATTTCCCCAACTTCATCTTCTGTATCTTTCTCATTATAGCGGTCACAATACAGAATAGTTTATATCAGTACTTCCCTTGCCTGGCAGCGGAGGAGCATTCAGCTAAGGGACAGCTCAATCCGTTCGTGGTATGCTTTCCATGAGGTCGGAGGGAACGTCATGCGATTCCGATGCGATCTGCGATTGGTGGTCGGGCTGTGTGTGCCGCTCTGGAGCTTGTCCGGTTCTCCGGTGTTGGCCCAGGATGAACCGGCAAAGGGCCCCGGCGTGCTCGAACGAATCGGAGACACCGCCAAGAAGGTAGGACACAAGATCGAACAGGGGGTTGGAAAGGTGGTCAAGAAGGTCGAGGAGAAACACATCGGAGAGAAAGTCGAGCGCAAGTTGAAAAAGGCCGCCGACAAAACTGCGGAAGGTTTTAAAAAGGCAGGGAACAAGATCGATCAAAAACTGAACCACTAGCCCGCATTATTCATGAACCCTTCTGCTGCAATTCCTAATCGTTGTTCGTGAAGCGTATCTCGCTAGGGAGAAGAGCGTATAGCACGGGACTGAGCCGGACCGTTGTGAGTTGAGAATTGAGAATGGTGAGGTGTATCTGAGAACTCTCAATTCAACACTGCTAGCTGCTCCCTGCTCTGGATTTTCCACCCCTCACCCCTTACCCCTCACGACTCACGTTCGGATGCCATACGCCATAGGCTCTTTCCGCCGACCACGCTTCACGAGATACGCTTCGACGAGCACAGCATGAGCCTCCTCGATCAATTTTTCGTCTATCACCCGGAACCCTGGCAGGATCGCGATTGGGCAAAGCTTAGCGGGCTGCCCCTTGAGGATGTGTCGTTTCAGGCCGCGGATGGCGCGCGGCTGTTCGGCTGGTATGTCGAGACACGAGCAGATCGCCCGGTGATGCTCTGGTGTCATGGCAATGCAGGCAATATCATCCACCGTCTCGATAATCTGAAGCTGCTCTATCAGCTTGGGTTGTCGGTGTTTCTCTTCGACTATCGCGGGTATGGGAAAAGCCAGGCCGTTCGTCCCAGTGAAGAGGGGCTCTATCACGATGCGATCGGGGCGTATGAGTATTTGACGCGTATCAGGAAGATTCGTCCGGAGCGGATCCTGCTGTTCGGCCGGTCGCTCGGTGCTGCAGTAGCGGGAGAGCTTGCCACGCAACGTCCGGCCGCCGCATTGATTCTTGAATCCTCATTTCCCTCCATCGAAGCAGTCGCCAAGCATCACTATGCTGGATTGCCGGTACACATGCTGCTTGGGGCGGCGTTTCGATTGATCGACCGCCTCCCGCAATTGTCGTTACCGAAGTTGATCATTCATGGTGACAGAGACGACATCATTCCCATCGAATTGGGACGCCAGGTCTTCGACGCGGCAATCCAGCCGAAGGACTGGTATGCGATCCCGGGCGCCGATCACAACGACACGTACCAGGTAGGAGGCGGGACTTATTTCCGTCGGCTCGGCGAGTTCATCAAGAAAGCGCTGGTGGTCTATTGAGGCGTACCTGCCAGAAATCAGCAATCGTATTACTTGGTTGGATTGCCATTTTGTTTTGAGGTAGCGATGGCCCTTGCTATTCCCACCAGAGCGTAGGCTTTGTCTGCAGGTGAAGAAAGTGCGCGTGCCCATTGAAGAGCTGCTGTTTTACGATTCGACACCATAAGTGTGTTCCCGATTTCTTCGTATAGGCCGACCCTTTTGTGGAAGTCGAGATCATTGGCTATCTTTGAGGCTTCCGTTAGTGATGCTCGCCTAGCATAAGCCAAAGCCATTGCTTCAAGCGCCGGGAGCGTATTGTACTCGCGATCTTGAAGATTTCTAAGCTGCCGTAGTTCTTCAGAATCCTGACCCTGTTTCAAGAGACCAATCAAGCGAGCCATTTCTTTTCTTCTGGCTACTCGTTGCTTCTCTGATTCAGCATAAGACAGGGTTATGCTTGCGCCGTGAATGTCATCTAAATCAGCTTGAGTGGCAGCAATTGCACTATATAGCTGTGTGCGGTGAGATGTAAGACCATCAAAGCGAGCGGCAGTCTCTCTTGCCTCTTTTGTGCGATTGGCTCTTACCATCTGAGTGAAAATTTCTGTAAGCGCGTGAACATAGGTTTCTGTTCTGCTTTCATCATCTGAACTTGGGGGTCGGAGGAGAGAGGTAGTATTAAAGGCTTCTTTAAATGCACCTTGCTCCGCTTGAGCCTTCACAATGTCGCGGATGGCAAATATTTTGTGGCCATCCTTTTCTATAGATCTGGCGATTTTGAGCGCACTCATGCTATCGCCAGCAGTAGCAGTGCCTGCTGCGATACGCCATAGGATGTCAGCACGTATCCAGTTGTTAGTTGTGGATGAGGCGGCCGCAGCGGCCTCTTGAAAAAGAGTTCTCGCAGTGGCCTTATCTTGGACCTTCATATAATGATTGGCCAACGTCATAAAGGCACTAGCTTGGGCGTGGCCAGGCTTTATTGCACGAGCTGTTGTTTGTGCCTCTTTGAGGTTTCCTAGTTCCTGTTGAGCACTGGCGATTCCCTGCTTCGCGTACTGCTGCAACCATTCTTCAAGGTCCGAGAGGATCGTTAACGCTTGAGGCATATTGTTTGTACGGACAAGCCCACCGACAATGCTCATGAGAGGATATGGGTTGTCCTCGGCTACTGATTTTGCCAGCTCTACCGCTTGGACGACATTTCCGTGTTCCGCCTGGACTTCAGCGATACGAGCCGTGGTATCCCTTACAATCGCATAGTTTTCTCCTTCGTACTGTTTCTTAAGCTCAGCCAATCGGCGGTTAGCTTCCTCAAATTTGCCCACATTTGCATATGCCCAGGCTACATATCCTAAGGCATTGGCACGGGACAGCCGTACCATTTGTTCAGATCCGCTTACCCTAAAAAGCTCTGTGAGGATCTCTTCAGCACCTTGAGTGTCACCGACCTTGGCATATCTGAATGCTAAAGATGCAAGATGATTTGGTGCATTCAAAAGATCAGGAAAAAGTTTAAGAGAGTTGCGTGCACCCAGAAGGTCCATGCCTGTCTGCGCAGTAACCACAAAGTCTAACGCAGTGGCACGCTCACCAGAATCCTTGATTGTTGAGGCAGTGTCTCTAGCTTCTAGCAGGATAGAGGCTATTTCCGTTTCGTTTGTTTCGCTCGCATGCGACGTGCTGATCAGGGTTGAAGAAGTAATTGCTAGGAAAATTAGCAACCAGGTTCTAAGCATCATCCCTTTGCTTCTGGCGGCGGCCAGTTCATTTCGGTGTGTCGACCGCCTATGTGGTCCACGGTGTTCGTTGCGAGCCATGAATGACAGCGATGATGTCTACTTGGTCGGGCTTGATGTGATAGATGACTCGGTAAGGACCTTCCAGAACTTCCCGTATTTGAGGGAGTTCAACTTCAGGGACGATGCGGCCAGATTGGGGGAACGCGCCGATTTGCTGGGAGCGTCTGGTGAGGCGGTCAACGATTTTCAGGGCATACTCTGGTGAGCTTTGCCCGATGTAGGCATGAATGCTTCGCAGATGGCTTATGGCGGTATCGGTCCAATGAACTCTCACGCCGACAGTCCGAACGAGGAGCGCACTTGTTCGACATCGGTCGTTCGCCCTGCTTGGCTGTCGGCCAAGCCTGCCTCAACTGCCTGACGGACATAAATTTCGTGTACGAGGTCCTCCCATGTGGAGTTTTCAGGAAGCTTCTCCACCAGCTTGCGGGCTTCTTCCTTAATGCTTGGAATCGCCATCTGTTTCCCTCCCTAGTCTGGGCAGCGTGAATAACTATATGACAGGCAGGAGGCCGAATCAATACGCCGAACACCTATCCCGCATTATTCAGTGAACCCTTCTGCCGCAATCGTGGCTCCGCTGTTCCGGAGAACGGTGTTGCGAGTTTCTGGTTTCATGTTTCGTGTTGTCAGAAAAGACACTCCAATTCACCGTTTCGCTTCCGGCGGGGGCCAGTTCATCTCGGCGTCGCGCAGTAAGGGAAACGGAGTTGCGTCGGTTATCGCCGGGAGAGTTCCTTCAGCAGTTGTTCGAATTGTTTGTCTAGCGGCTGAGCAAGCGCTTGCGAGAATTGATGCAGCCAGTGATGGATGTAATCGAGATCGAGTTGCGATTGCTTCAATATTACGGCAGCGATGTCTTCAAGATCTCTCGGACGATGGGCGAGCATTTTGTGCACGATCAGATCTTCGGCCGTGGCAAATCGAACCGGCGATTGTCCGATCGTGGTCGCGACAGCGCGACGGATGGCTTGCTGTTCGTAAGGACTGTGGGAAAAGATGAAGTCGATCCGAATTCCTGTTGATGGGTCTTGGCACGGCAACACCATGGTTTGCCTGGTGAAGGTCTCAGGGTCAGCCAGCGGCGCGAGAGAAAGTCGAGCGGCGAGCGTGAGGATGTCTGAAACACGATCCACATCGATGCCGAGCGTGATGTCGATGTCTCTCGTGAGGCGCGGCTCGCCGTACAGCAAGACTGCCTGGCCGCCGATGATCATGTAGGGAATCTTGGCGAGGTCGAGCGCTGCTGCGAGTTGTTCAAGCCATCGTGTGAACATTGAGAGCTCTGGCGAGGCGGACATCCGTTTCGACTCCGCCGAGTGGATCTGCCGGGGGCCATGCGCCTAAGAGCTGAGCCTCCTGCCGGAGGGCTTCGACGATTGCGATGTTCTGGGTATAGCTGACAGGAGTTCGCCGAATCAGGTCTCTTTCAAAGGCTCGGACCAGTGCGTGGTTCAGAATCATATTCAGAGTGCCTCTCGGTGTGGAAGGTCAGTCTCTATTATATGCGGAGTCCGGGAAATTCGATAGCGTTGTTTCATTGCTTCGATTAGGCCAGGCTCTTGGTTCTTGCTGGGCTCTCGATATCGGATTGCAAGATTTATCTCGCTTCTGCCCGATATTCACCGTTTCGCTTCCGGCGGCGGCCAGTTCATCTCGGCGTGGCGGCCGCAGTAGTAACACAAGAGGCGGTAGCGGGCCTTGCGGCGTGGATTCGGCAGCGAGATAAAAGTAATGGGCGTCTCGTCATAGGGGCAGGCGGGTTGCTCATGGAGGAGATGGACTTCCGCCATCATGGTGATGGAGGCAAGATCCCAAGGCGGTGAGGCTTGCTCGCGCCCTGCAATCTTCTCAGCCGCATGACAGCGTTCACAGGTCGCTTCGTAGGTCTTGATACGCGCGGCATGCGGGGTCTGGTCGGCAATCTCCATGGCTCCGCCGCAACCGGGTCTCGCGCAAATCAGATGTTCGTGCTGAAGCGCTTGAACAAAACGTCTGTGGGCTTCCCGTTCCTGCTCAGATAGCATGAGAGTTCCTCCTGATTTCTGATGTCCCAGTTGTCTTCCCTTCCCAAGAATGGCATCCACGGTAGTTCCCCTGCGCACATTGAGCGAGCACAACCATTCTGTTCAAAATATGATCATTCCGAGTGCGCGCTCAGTGAGCAAGGAACTAATCTGGGTGCCGTTTTCCCCCCTATATCCCCCATGCTCCACTGACCTGAATATTTGCCCCGTTGACGTATCGCGCCTCTTCGCTGAGCAAATAGCGGACGGCTGCCACCGTATCATCGACGGTGCCGATGTATCCGGCGGGTATGCGTTTGGTCATGCCGGCCAGTTCTTCCGGCGGCGCGCTCCCGGAATCGATGAAGCCCGGAGAAATTGCATTGACGGTGATGCCGTAAGGGGCCAGCAGCTTCGCCAGCGTGCGGGTCAGAATCAAGACGCCGGCTTTAGCGATGTAATGAGCGGTGACATCCGGTTGGGAGATCATCTGGTCCGCGTTGGCCATGCTGAAACTGATGATACGGCCGGACTTGCGGGCCTTCATCCCGGGGGATACGGCTTGAGCGAGATAAAAAATGGGGTGGAGATTGCCGTCGAACATCTCGTTCCAGCCGGCAACGGATTCTTCGAATAAATTGATGCGGTGGTAGGGGCCGGCGCCGTTGATGAGTGCATCGATCCGTCCCCATTGTTGTTCAACCTGAGTCACCAGGGCCTTGGCTGCTATAGGGTCCGACACGTCGCAACGAATCGCGAGAGCCCGGCCTCCTCGCTCAGTGATGGCACGGGCGGTCTGTTGCGCCTCAGCCTCGCTGGTCCTATAGCAGATCGCAATTTTCCACTGGTGAGCAGCAAGGTCGAGGGCAATGCCCCGTCCAATGCCTTTGGCTCCGCCGGTGATGAGCGCAACGTGATCTGTCATCGTCGGTCCTCTGGTCCGGAAGTGATGATCTATTATGCTCTTGAACGCAGACGTTTGGCGAGAAGCTGGAGCGCCCCTGCTGTGCGGTTCGAAAACGACTGGTCGCGCTTCGGCTTCTTGGCATCGAGCGCGCCGGCTTCGACGAGAGCCTGGAGATCGTCGATGGTGTCGACGTCGCGCCACGGCGCGAGCAAGGCACTCTTGAGTCCAAGCGTAGACGCCTTTTCCTGCGTCAGTTTCAGCACCTGATCGGTGGACCAGGGGATGCCGGTAAAGAGGTCGGGGGCCGATCGGTTGAGCGCGATCAGATAATAGCCGCCGTCGAGCGCGGGACCCAAGACGAGGTCGTGCGAGTTCAACAAGGTCAACGCCTGTGTGTACTGTTCGAGCGGCAGCGACGGCACATCGGTCCCGACGATCAACACATGTTTGTAGCCTCGCGAGAACAGATTCTCGAAGACTTGTGCCATGCGCGTTCCCAAGTCGTCGCCGGTTTGATCGAGTAATGTCACACTTTGCCGCTCTTCCATGATCTTAAAGAACACATGCGTCGAGGAGGGCGCACAGGCGAGGTAGCGGTCGAAGGGCAATTTGAACAGTGTTGTTGCCGTCTTCGTCCGCTCCAATGTATCGAGGACAAAGCTCCCATGGAGCGTGGCTGCTTCATCGTGAGTCAGCGGAGGGCAGAGGCGCGTTTTCACCTGACCCGGGATCGGCGCCTTGGCGAATACCACCAGCGCAGCGTGGTGAGACGTGAGGGGTGAGGGGTGAGGGGTGAGGGGTTTCATCGGATGGTCTCGTAGAAGTTGTTGAGGCGACGAGGACTGATGCCGATCCAGTACAGGAATCGGAGGGTCCACATCAGGAGGATCGTCCGTAGCGGCCCTTGCTGCTCCCATCGTCGAAATGACGTGGTGACGGTCTCGCGCAACGCTGCGATTCGACCGGCCCGTTTCAGGCGCTTGCTGAAGTCGATGTCCTCCATCAATGGGATATCAGAGAAGCCGCCGAGCTGTTCAAACACCTGACGGCGGACGAAGATGGCCTGGTCACCGGTGGCGATTCTGCTCAGACGTGAGCGCCAGTTCATGAATAGGCCGATCGTGATCCCCCACATGGACGGATGGTCGAAACAGACGTCGAATCGGCCCCCCTTCACTTTGGGGTCGGCTAAGGCCGATGCAATGATTTTCCCGGCATCGCCCGGAAGCTGTGTGTCGGCATGTAAGAAGAGCAGCGTGTCGCCCTTGCCTGCCTTTGCTCCCTCATTCATTTGGCGCGCGCGTCCTTGGGGAGCTGTGATGATGCGAGCCGTGGGGGTATGCATGCAGTATGCTTCGGCAAGCTGGACCGTCCGATCCGTGCTTCCTCCATCTACGATGATGATGTCGTCAAATCCCAATGCCTCCGTGTGCGCCAGCGTCTGCGCCAGGACTGTTTCTTCGTTTAGTGTGGGGATGATGACGGAAATCGTCATCGCGACATCACGCGGTAGGTTTCTTCGGTTCGTTGAACATGAAGTACATGACGACGATGATGGTGGCCCAAAAGACCACCTGCTTGTGCCAGAACAATACTTCACCGTACTGAAAGAGTGCTAATGCCAGAGAGATGGCAACGGTCATCACCCCGTAGCGGATGACCGGAGTCTCGACGGCGGCATTGGCCCATACGGTCAGGCCGCCGAAATAGATCAGAAACGGCACGACGTTGATTTCGAACCCTCCGCTGATGGAGAGAAATACATTGAGAAAGCCGATGAACATCAGCGCCGTCCCGACCATGAGTCCGATGACCTGCGTCGGGTGATCGTTGTCGCTTTCCTCGCGCGCCGGTCTGGCCGGCGGATCCGGAAGCTGCGGCGTCTGATCCTGCGTGGGTGGAAGGTCGGAAGGGGCCATATGCTATGCCTTGAAATGCTTGCTAAGGGTGAGGGCCTGCTGCTGATAGGATGAGCCAAGGCCCACTCCATAGAGCTGGCTGGGCTTGTCGAGCATCTTGTCGTACACGACTTTGAAAAATGTCTGTCCATCGTGAATCAGAAACGGCACATCATGGGGGCGGACTTCCAGGACTACTTGTGTGCCTTTGATTTCTCCCTTCGATCCATAACCGAATCCCGGGTCGAAGAATCCTGCGTAGTGGGTGCGCAACTCTCCGCAGGCCGCTTCGTAGGCGACCATTTCAGCTGCGTAGCCGGCGGGCACGCGGATACGCTCTTTCGATGCAAGGATGTAGAACTCTTCCGGCTCCAGCAGCAGACTGTCGTGCCGATGACGATACAGCGGTTCCCAAAAGTCCGCCGCTGCGTAATGGCCGACCTTGCTGAGATCGATCACATGGCTGTTTTTCTTTGCGCGATAGCCGATGATGCGGGGGCTGCTTCGCTCGTCTCCTTTGACATCGATGCGGAGAAAGAGGCCGTGTTCAGCCCGAAAGTCCCGGTTTCCCACGGCCTTTCTTGACGGATCGTTATGGTATAGCAGCGGTGTCGTCCGGTGCAGCGCGAGCAGGTCGCGGTCGGGGACGGCGGCATTGCCGCGTACGAATCGGATTTGGTTGAGCGATTGCCCGGTGCAGACCTTGATGGCGAACGAGCGCGGGACGACTTCCAGGAAGAGCGGGCCGTGATAGCCGGCACGGATTTCATCGAACCCTGCATTCAGATCCGTCACAACGCGGGTGAACACGTCCAGCCGACCGGTTGTGCTCTTGGGATTGGCGCGCGCGCGGATGGTCTTCGGCAGTTTCAAGCTTTCCAGCAACGGCACCAGATAGACGTGGCCTTTTTCAAGAATCGCGCCGCCGGTCAGGTCCATCTCGTACATCACCAGGTCAGACTGGTAAAAGTCGAGTATGTCGAGACGGGAGGAGATGGCGGACAGTTCTGGCAAGAAACTGCTAATCAGACGGTAGGCCTTGCGTCCCAGGCGGAGATCGAGACTGGCCGGCTGAATCTGCCGGTCCTCAATCGCGGGGGATGCATCGATGACATGGCTGGTGATCAGCCGTGTGATGTCTTGATAGGGGAGAATGCCGGCATGGGGTGATCGAGTGCTCACAGATCGTCCGCATCTCCGCCGCAGCTGTTGCCCCAGGTTGCGTAGCCGTCCCGGTCCGGATAGCTGTCGCCGCAAGACGCAAAGGTTTCAGCGGGGCTTTCACGCGATGATCGCGCGCCGACCATCGGAAGTTCTCGCCCGTTGCCGGTCTGTGGCTGTGGGTAATGAAAGGTCTTATTCTCGTAATTCCGCAAGACGGCCCCGTCTTCATCCATATGCACGAGATAGTCGTCCGGCAGCAGGGGGATCTTGCCGCCGCCGCCCGGCGCATCGATCACGAAGTGCGGGACCGCCATGCCGCTGGTGTGGCCTTGAAGCGATTTGATGATATTCAATCCCGTTTCAATCGACGTGCGGAAATGATTCGTGCCCTTGGTCAAGTCCGCTTGATAGATGTAGTAGGGTTTCACCCGCGCGAGCAACAGCTGATGCATGAGCCGCTTCATGATCTCGGGATCGTCGTTCACACCTTTGAGCAGAACAGTTTGCGCTCCCAACGGAACGCCGGCGTCGGCCAGCATGCCGCAGGCGGCTTTCACTTCCGGTGTGAGCTCGTCGGGATGGTTGAAATGCAGGTTCATGTAGATCGGATGATAGCGTTTGACGATCTCGCAGAGCTTCGGGGTAATTCGCTGGGGCAGCGTGCCGGGGACCCTCGATCCGATGCGGATCAGTTCCAAGTGTGGAATCGTCCGAAGCGCTTTAAATATCCGTTCGATCAGATAGTCGGGGAGAAGCAGGGGGTCACCGCCCGACAAGATGATATCCCGCACTTCGGTGTGTTCCCGGAGGTAGGCGATAGCCCGATCCAGCTCGCCTTTCTTGAGAAAGCCCGGTTTCCCGACCAGCCGTTTTCTTGTGCAGAAGCGGCAATAGATCGGACATTGGTTGGTGACCATAAGTAGCACGCGATCCGGGTAGCGGTGAACCAGATGCGGCACCGGACTCATGAGATCTTCTTCGAGGGGATCGTCTTCCGCGTCGAGGTCGTCCAATTCGGCCATTTCAGGGATGACCTGTTTCCAGATCGCATCGCCCTTGGCTTTGATCGTGCCCAGGACGGTCGGGGTGATCCGCATGGGATAGGGCCCGACGATGGCTTCGAGTTCTTCGGCGTTGAGCCCGAATCGTTCGGCCAGATCTTTCGGTTTTACAATACTTTTCGCGAGAACTTGTTTCCAGTCTTCCATTGAGCGCTCTCAGTTGATCCGGCAGGAAGGATGATCGTCATCGTTGCCCGGCTGATCGGGTATCGCGCGGGCTTGAGACGGAAACGGCTTTGCGGCTCCTGCGCCGCCGGTTCTATGCCGCTCGTCCAGATAGGCCAAAATGTCGGCGGTCTCCGTCAGAACAAGATCGCCGTCCTTGAGGACGGGCACATAGTATTGGCCGGATACCTGGTGGACTTGCTTGCGCATCGACCTGCTATCGGGGACGACGATGTCCTCATAGGGCAGTTCTAGGGCTGCCAGTTTTTGACGGACGACTTCGCAGTCGGGGCACCAGTCGACATGGTAGAGCGTGATAGACATAGCAAGGTTCAAGGTTCAAGATTCAAGGTTGAACGAGATATCGGACCGCTACTGCTTGGCATCAGTATGGAACATTTAACGTCCATCACTGAGCATTGTCTGTGATAACGGCACAAGGGGCCATGATGGCGTCTTGCATGCCATGGATGACTTTCTTGTCGGCCGGGCAGACTGTGGCCAGGATACCAGCCAGTTCCACCTTTTCGCCAGTGACAAAATAGTAGGGTGAGAGGCGCGCCCGTCCAGCCATGTGGACCATCGATTGCTGGTGTTCGTCCATGTACTCCATGTCAAACAGCCGGCCTTTGTGAAACTCCTGCAAGATGTACGGTGTGGTCCGGAAAGATGCAAGCGCTTTGTGGAGCGCACCGGTCCACTCCGACTGCGGCAGGTCATGTCCGATTGAGACGCCTCGACTGCCCCACGCCAATTCAGAGAATCCCGACGGTTTGATGACGAAGTGCCGCTCTTTTTGGGTGGCTGTTTCCAGATCGGCCCAGTTCGCGACGGCGCGTTCTCCCAGGCTCAGGCCTGGTATCGTGGCCGCGGGTGGAAGAGTTGCCGGGTCGAGTATCCACGTTCTCGGCATGATTGTGGTGAGGCGAAGAAAGCAGTCCTCGCCAAGTTCCTTCTTCCAATAGGGTCGTAGAATGGGATGGTGCAGCAGAGCAAAGGCAGACTTTTCCTCCAGCGCCGGTTTGTAGGGGGGCGTCACGGCCACCAAAGTCTTTTTTGCGGCATACTGGACGAGTTCAGATTTGGGAATATTCGGCAGGTCGAAAAGCTCGAAAAAACGGTAGATCAAAGCGACGGCGTGCTCGCCGCTGTCTGCTTTGAGGAAAAGGCCCTCTTCCGTAAATCGGATGTCGCGCGGCTCGATGCACCAGGCGGGTATCCCTTGTTCACGGAGCCGCGCCGCCAGCCAGGTCATTTCCGGCCGGTAGTCTTTGGCTTCTTCGGACACCAGGATGGCCACGCATCCCGCGTGTTGAGCTTGGGCGGACTGCAACATCGAAGCGAAGCCGCGCACCATGCCGTCCCGGCCTCCTACGATCTCATGTTCGTGAGGGGTGAGGGGTGAGGGGTGAGGGGTAGGAGGGCCAGATTCTTGATGATCGGGCCGACCCTTGACGAATGACGAATGACGGCCGATATCCGCATAGGCGCGGCTGAGCGCCGCAGTCAGCCCGATGCCGCCGGGCACCGAATCAAGTTCGGTGATGACCATGCCGTCCTGTGTGGGAATCACATCAGGCCGGATGACGGCCGGCAGCGAGTCTCTGAACCGTTTCATGCGGCTGTAGGTCACCAGTGCGTCCGGCTTGCCGCGATCCAGGTACTGCGCGACCCATGGAGGCTGAACACCCTTCACGCTCTCATAGTAGAGGCGGTTCAGCGCACGGTAGAACGACAGTAGTCGAGGCCCAAGCGCGGTGAAAAATGTCAGCTGGTCCCGGGACAGCAGCAGCGGGTCTGGGCTGATGCGCCAGGATGTACCGGTCTGGACGGCGGAACCGCCGCCATCCGGCGAGGGCTTGGCGGGCGAGGGGACCGATGGGTCTGCAAATAAATGTGCGGCTTGCAATTGTGTGCGGATGGCTGCGCAGCGGCTGAGTGCGGTCTCAGCCTGAAGTGAGGGGCAACAAGGTTCAGGGTGTGCCAATGAGAGAGTCCTTTACACGATTCTGTAGCCAGCAGGACAGCGGCTCCCGGAGTGGCTCGAGCGGGTGAATGCTAACACGGGGTGGTGGGTTCGACAAGGGGCGGGGGCTGGCCCGGGATTAAGTCGAGGGTAGGGTAAAGACTCCAGTGAGGCGATCGTTGCTCTGCTTGCCATGCTTGGACATGCATCGTATGATGGCAATCTCAATGGGTTTTCTTTCGATGGAGTCCGAACAGTCTGAGATCATTCCGAAGCCACTGCCTCAAGTAGTGCCCAGCTCCGTCTGTTTTCAGTGTGACGTCTGTTGCCGGTTCCCGGAAGCCGACAGCTTTCTGCGCCCCTATTTTACTGAGCAGGAAATACAGGCGGCGGTGGCGCATGGCTTGCCTGTCGGGTCTTTCCCTGATCGGTCCGGCTCACAGATCGATTTGGTCGAGAACCCTCTGGGAGAGGGGTATCTCTGCCCGGCGTTCGATGCCGTATCCGGTCGATGTGGCATCTATGAGGCTCGCCCACTGGATTGCCGGCTCTATCCGCTGGCCCTCATGTGGAATGCGGCTTATGAGGAAGTGGTGCTGGGTTGGGATACCAAGTGTCCCTTTATGCATGAAACCGTTCCTGCAGAGATTATCTCGCATGCGGACCGGGCCGCCGATCAGCTGATGACAAGGACGATGACTGAGATGATCGTTGCCAATCCTCGTCTGATCGGACGCTTTCAGGATGATGTCGTCATCGTGAAGCCTCTTCCGCATCTGACGGCCCGCTTGTCACGCGTGCGTATTGATCCGCGCCTCCATGCGCTGACTGCGGAGGACGCGCCGCGCTTCACCCGGGCATTGGAACGGGCGGAGGTCCTCGGCCCCGATGCGTTGGCGGCCTATGCGTTTCCCTATCATGCCATCTGGACGCAATTGCTTCCCCATTGGTGGATGGAATCCGGTGAGACCTTCTTTTTGTTTGCCCGGTCTCCGGACGGATGGTTCATGCCGCTGCTTCCCTTAGGGCCGAGGCCGATCGATCAAACTGTGCGCGAAGCCTTTGCATGGATGCGGCGCTGGAACGGACCGTCGCCGGTGAGCCGGATCGAAAACGTCATGGAGCCGCAGCGTCGGTTATTGGAGCAGCAGGGCTTCTCGTGCCGGCGGAAGGACGGGGATTATCTCTACAGGGCTGAGGCCTTGGCCGCATTGACCGGCGATCACTACAAGGCCCAGCGGGCGCTGTGTAATCGTGCCGAACGTGAGCAGGTTCTCATCACGGAGCCGTATTGCGCGCGGCATCAAGCCGGCTGCCTGGCGTTGTATGAACGGTGGGCTGTCCAGAAGCAAGCCGGGGCTCTCGATGCGATGGGCGCGTTTCTTCTTGAAGATGCGAAGGTGGCGCATGGTCGTGTGCTGGCGGAGCATGAGCAGGTCGGGCTTGCCGGAACGGTGGTTATTGTCCAGGAAAGGGTCGTGGCCTATACGTTCGGGTATTGGTTGACTCCGCAGATATGGTGTGTGCTGCTGGAAGTTGCGGACCGGTCAATGCCCGGCTTAGCCCAATGGTTGTTCCGCGAAACCTCCCGCAGTGCAGTCGCCGGCGGTGCGATGTCAATCAATGCCATGGATGATGCCGGCCTCCCAGGTTTGCGCGAAGCCAAACGGGCGTATCATCCTCAAGCAGTGCTCGACAGTTGGATCATCATGGATTGTGAGCGATGAGTATTTCTCCAGAATCACAACCGGTATCGGGATTTCACCGATATGGATGGCTGACGGTGCTCATCGTTGCGGCAGTCACGCTCGCGCTGAGTGGCGCCATCGTTCTGCGTGCCGATGCCGAGAGCCGTCTCCTTGTCATCATCGGGACTATTATTTGGGTGCCGCTGGTCGCGCTGTTGTTCTGGGCGATGCTGCGATGGCGCGCAGAATACCGTCGAGTGTTGCAGGAGAGCGCATGGGCGCGGGCGGCCGAGGCGGCGTTGCTGCAAAGTCAGGAACGTAATCGGGCGATCATCGAGACCGCGCTTGATGGGGTGATCACCATCGACATGTCCGGAATTATTACGGACTGGAATACTCAGGCTGTGGCGATCTTTGGGTGGACCAGAGAAGAAGCCGTGGGGCGGTTACTTTCGGAGACCGTTATTCCCGTGCGCGACCGGGAGGCGCATGTGCTGGGTTTGCGGGAGTATCTTCAGACCGGAGTCGGCTCAATCCTGAATCGCCGCATCGAGGTGTCGGCGTTGCATAAAGACGGCCATGAGTTTCCAGTCGAACTGGCTGTGTCACCGGCGCGCGTCGGCGAGTCCTATATGTTCAGTGCCTTTGTCCGGGACATCACGGATCGTCGTAAAGCCGAACGGAGTCTGGCCTCGCAGTATGCGGTGACACGGGTTCTGGACGACGTCGCGACGCTGGAAGAAGCCGTGTTCAAGGTCATGCAAGCGGTCGGTGAAAGTTTGGAGTGGGAATTAGGCGCGTTCTGGACATTAGACAAGCCCTCGGGGCTTTTGCGCTGTTTCAACCACTGGAGCGCGGCGGCGCTCGATGCCGATGAGTTCATCGCGGCGACTCGGGCGCAATCCTTCAAGCCGGGTGTCGGACTGCCGGGCCGGATTTGGGAAAGCGGCCAGCCGGTGTGGATCAGAGACATTGCCACGGAGTTTGATCTTCCCCGGTCGGAGACGGCGGCGAAAGGCGGGCTCCACGGCGCGTTTGGATTTCCGGTTCGTGTCGGCGGCGAGATCGAAGGGGTGATCGAGTTTTTCAGCCGGCAGGTCCGGGAGCCGGATGAGAGGCTGCTGAATATGCTGGCGGACGTCGGGCTCAAGCTGGGGCAATTCGGCGAACGCGCACGAGCCAAGGAGGCGCTGCATCAGGCCGAAGGCCAGTTGCGGCAATCGCAGAAAATGGAAGCGGTAGGCCGGCTTGCGGGCGGTGTCGCGCATGACTTCAATAATCTGTTGACCGTCATTCGCGGGTACAGCGAATTGGTCCTGAGCCGTCTGGCTCCGGATGAGCCTTCCCGACGCGACATGGAAGAAGTCAAGAAGGCGGCCGATCGAGCAGCCGGTCTGACGGGGCAACTTCTTTCGTTCAGCCGGCGACAATTCGCGGCCGTGAAGGTGGTCGATTTGAATGCCATTGTCACCAACATGGATGGCATGCTTCGGCGGTTGATCGGCGAAGATATTATCGAGCTATGGGCGGATCTTGAACCGCAATTGTGGCCGATCAAAGCTGATCCCGGGCAACTTGAACAGGTCATCATGAATCTGGCGGTGAATGCGCGCGACGCCATGCCGACGGGCGGGCGGCTGCTGATCGAGACTCGAAATGTCACAATTGGAAGAGGGACTCGGTCACAATCGGTGATGGTGGACGAAGGTTCGTACGTCATGTTGGCCGTGAAAGACTCCGGCCATGGTATGAGCGAGGAGGTTCAGGCCCATGTGTTCGAGCCGTTCTTTACGACGAAAGAGAGCGGCAAGGGGACAGGTCTCGGTCTGTCGACCGTCTATGGCATTGTCAAACAAAGTGGCGGGACGATTGGGATCGAGAGCAAGCCAGGGTGTGGAACGACGTGTACAATTTTCTTTCCAAGAGTCGATGAAGCGGAGCAGCAAGTCCCGGATGCCGGCGGGTCGACGGTCCAGACGCATGGGCGGGAAACTATTTTAGTCGTCGAAGACGAGCCGGCTGTTCGCGGTCTCGTTCATGAGACGCTTCGCGCGAGTGGGTACGAGGTGTTGGTTGCGCGTCATGGAATCGAAGCATTGCTGGCGGGCGCCAGGCACCTGGGGCCGATTCATCTGTTGCTCGCTGATGTCGTGATGCCGCAGATGAGCGGTCCGGAAGTGGCCGAAAAAATCGCCGTCCTGCGGCCCGGCATCAAGGTGCTCTATATGTCGGGCTATCCTGATCACCCGGTGTTTTCGAAAGGTGCAGGGACAGGAGGAGCGGCGTTTCTTCAGAAACCATTCACGATGGTGACGCTGACGAAAAAAGTGCGCGAAGTGCTGGACGGCGCGAGTGCGGTATAAGGCAGAGAACCCGCCGTGTATCACAGCCCTGTGCTTGATCTTCCTGCCGGGTTCCGTTTATGTTGACCGTGCCGGAAGCGAGGGAACAGAAATAGACACGCACGCGCCTCGACTAGACGAGGCGACAATCGGTCCCGCTGAATGGACCAGACAGACTAAATAGACCGAAGAGACTACCCAATGCAGGCAGGGCGCGAAATTGATATCGGGCGGTCTCGGATCGAACGTGAGCCGTTTTACGCCGAAGCCGGCGGAGAAGTAGGGCTCTTCACGATCGCCGCGCGCAGTAAGATGGCGGTGATGCTCAAGGGGCCCACCGGCTGCGGCAAAACGCGGTTTGTCCAGCATATGGCCTACAAGCTGGGGCGGCCGCTGATCACTGTTGCCTGTCATGAAGACCTGACGGCGTCTGATCTCGTGGGCCGGTATCTGCTCAAGGGGCAAGAGACCGTCTGGATGGACGGGCCTCTGACGGTCGGCGTGAAACAGGGCGCGATCGTTTATCTCGACGAAGTGGTGGAAGCCCGAAAGGACACGACCGTCATTATCCATCCGCTCAGTGACGATCGCCGTGTGTTGCCGATCGAAAAAAAAGGTCAGATGGTAGAAGCCGCAGACGATTTCATGCTCGTGATTTCCTACAATCCCGGCTATCAGAGCGTCCTCAAGGATTTGAAGCAAAGCACGAAGCAGCGGTTCATGGCGATTGAGTTCGATTACCCTCCGGCCGACGTCGAAATTGCGGTCGTCGAACAGGAAGCGGGGGTGAGTCGGGCCGTTGCCGGAAGTCTCGTCAAACTCGGCGGCAAAGTTCGGAACCTCAAAAATCATGGACTCGAAGAAGGGGTCAGCACGAGACTCTTGATCTATGCCGGCACATTGATCAAGCAGGGAGTGCCGGCAGAGCGAGCCTGCGATGTGACGATTGCCCGCCCGATCACCGACGATCCGGACATGCAGCGCAGCATTCTCGAACTGGTCAAAGCCGTCTTCTGAGAGACGCGTATCGTGGATTCCCGCCGCGCGATCGTGCAGGACAGCAGGATCGGCGCGGTCCTCATAGTGCATGTCCAACCTCATGCCGCTCGAACCGAATGTGTCGGAATTCATGGCGATGCCTTGAAAATTCGCGTGGCGGCACGCCCTCTCGACGGCGCGGCCAACGATGCTTTGCTCCGATTCATTGCCGCCCGGTGTGCCGTTCCACAGGCGAGTGTGGTCATTCAAGCGGGAGCGGAGGGGCGGCGCAAGTGGTTGTGTGTGAAGGGTGTGACGGCTGAGACGGTCCGGGCCCGGTTGATGCCAACAATTCGTGAAGGAGTGGTGAAGACGTGAAGACGGCATGGTTCGGTCCCGTCATGGGGCTGTTGCTTCTCACCGGTTGTTCCAGCGCGCATCCCATCCTGTATCCCAATGGGCACTTTCAGTCAGTGGGGAAAGAGGTTGCCCAACAGGATATTGATGTCTGCAAGCAGCTGGCTGAGTCGTCTGGCGCAGAGGAGGGCGGTGGAGGGCCTGGGCGTGTGGCGACAAAAACGGCTGTCGGGGCCGGCATCGGCGCGGCGAGCGGTGCGGTCGGCGGCGCTATTTCCGGAGCAGTCGGCCGGGGTTCAATGATCGGAGCCGCAAGCGGTGCAGTGTGGGGGTTGCTGTCGGGGTTATTTTCTGCGGCCACGGGTCCTTCACACCCGACTCAGGCCTACACGAATTTCGTCAACCGATGCCTGCATGAGAAGGGATATGAAGTGACGGGGTGGCAGTGAGGGGGGGGGCAGACCAGATGGGTGGGTACTCGTGCTCGCTGTCCGCGCACGA
>LVWT01000040.1 GCA_002083405.1 Nitrospira sp. SG-bin2
TATGTACCTCCTCGCCTCTTTGCTCGCTGCGGCCTTGCTGACGGCCATTTTGAGCATCCTGCGGTTCCAACACCTTCTGAACCGTTCGACAAGATTTCTGTGGTGGTCCATGTCTATACGGATTTTTCCGAAGTCTGCTAGGCAGAGACATCTTTTCCTTGAGGAGTTCCTAATGGATATCTCCGGCTGGCATATACGTCTGGCGAGTGTTTTTTTGGTTGTCCTTGTCATGGTTGGCTGTAGCCAGAAGACATCCGTGCGCTCAAACCTCCCCCCTTCTGCAACCGATCTGGTTCTTCTCAAATCGACGGCACTCTGTGAACGCAAACCAGAATTTTTAAAGAAGCACGCTTCGATGGTTCCCAAGGCGAATGCCTGGGGCAGTGGACAGGAGATCGTAATTTCGCAGGCAAAAAGCGCGTCGAAGGGAGATGAGTCGTATTTTATCGATGAGGACGGACTCCTCGTCGGAGCCCTCTTCACCTTTCCGAAGGGACTGAATCTTGACCGCTACCCTGTGCTTCGAGACACGCTGTCCCGGCTGAAACCTGCGCTGGAGTTCTATTTGAATGTGTCGCAACTAGAGACGAAAGCGAACATGGAGGCCAGCAGCATCTTTGAAACGGGAGACGAGAAGAGCACCACACAATATCTGGTCACCGGTTCACGGGATCACCCGATTCTTCTTCAGGCGTCATTTACCATCGATCCCTATGTGCGGCTGTTCTCTCCCTATCGCCGGGAATTTCTAGATCGGCTCAGAAACCCCAAAGGAGGAAAAGGCGGCCTCGCCATCGAGAGCCAGGGCAGCGAGGACAAGGAGCCGTTTCTCTCACTCCAGCAATTCGCCCGCGGACAAACCGCGCAGCTGGCCTACTGTGGCGACAAAAATTATGACATCGCAGGGGATGCGTATCAAAAAGCCATCGCCGGCGGGTTTACGAACAAGGTCTGGCTTGCCGAAGCGCATCATAAGCTCGGTCTGGCCTTGGCGGCTAAAGGCCAATTTGACAAGGCGAAAACAGAGATGGTGCAATCGCTCGCGATCAGACCCAACATTCCGGAGGTCTTGAACAACCTCGGCACGGTCCATGTCAAACTTGGTGAGAGAACGGAAGCACTAGGCCTGTTTGAAAAGGCTGTGACCCTGCGTCCCAACTATGCCGTGGCCCGGTATAATCTTGCGGAGGCCTCCGAACAGACCAACCCCAAGCGCGCATTGGCGGAATATGAAACATTCCTTGCCCTGGTCGAAGGGATTCCCGAAGAAGAAGCTCGAGCTGCCCACGCGAACGAACGAATCAAAGTATTGAAACAGTAACTCCTGCCCTCTACTCGCAGCAGGCCCACTCGCGACAAGGATCAATTATTTGAAGTCCGGTTTGAGCCACTGTTTCTTAGCTCGATGAGGGGCGAAGGGAAACGGCTAGCGGTTGGCCCGTTCTTCCTGCTCTTGGAGGGTCTTGCACTCGATACAGAGAGTTGTGACCGGACGGGCCTTGAGGCGTTTGTAAGGAATGTCTCCGTCGCATCGCTCGCAAATCCCATAGGTGCCGCCGCTCATTCGATCCAACGCCTCCTCGATCTTCTTGAGCAACTTCCGTTCGCGATCGCGAATCCGCATCGAAAAGTTCTGGTCGACCTCGGCCGATGCCTGATCGCTGACGTCGGGAAACGCTTCAAGGTCGGGCCGGTTCGTCAGCACTTCCTCAACTTCTTCGAGGATTGCCGCGCGTTGGCGTTCGAGGTCACGGCGAATATCAGGATACTTGGCCGACGCCGAGCCTGATTTCTTCTTATTTTTGCGAGCCGGGGGCGTGGAGGCTGCTGTTGTCGATGATTTTGCCGAGGATGCGCGTTTAGCGGTAGAACGGACCTTCATGGCCCTCCCCAAGTCTTGAGAGTGGACAGTACGGGCGAACTATAGCAGGCCGATTGAGAAGGGGTCAACGGGGCAACACCGCGGGTTTACAGATCTCGGCGTCCCTCGATGGATTTCAGCAACGTCACTTCATCCGCATACTCAATATCCATTCCAACAGGAATCCCGTAAGCGATGCGAGAGACCCGTACTCCGAACGGCTTGAGGAGCCTGGTGAGATAGATCGCAGTGGCTTCCCCCTCAATCGTCGGGTTGGTAGCGAGAATGACTTCCTCCACACCGCCCAGTTTGATACGGTCGGCTAGTTCTTCAGCCCGGATGTCTCCGGGGCCGATGCCGTCAAGCGGGGAGAGTGCCCCTAACAGGACATGGTACAGTCCCCGATGGACACCGGCCCGCTCGATCGCATAGAGCGTGCTTGGTTCTTCAACCACGAGAATCTTCGTACGGTCCCGCTTCGGGTCCAGACAGAATTCGCACAGGTCTCCCTCGGCAATGTTGCGGCATTGAGTGCAGAAGGCTAACCCGTCCTTCACCGCTCGAATCGCATCGGCCAAACGCAATGCATCTTCCCGCTCGGCCTTCATGAGGTAAAAGGCCAACCGTTGCGCGCTCTTTTGACCGACCCCGGGGAGGCGAACAAGTTCCTTGATCAGCCGTGCCAGCAACCCCTGTTGGTCGACGGCCATCGTTAAAACAGGCCCGGGATTTTCATCCCGCCGGTTAAGGCCTTCATCTCACTCTCCATCAGTTCCTTGGCCTTTCGTAGCGCCTCATTGGACGCTGCCACGACGAGATCTTGCAGCATATCCACATCGCCGCTCTTGACGATCTCGGGATCGATCGCCACGCTGACAATCTGCATGGCGCCGTTTGCGGTCACCGTGACGATTCCACCGCCGGCTGTCCCGCTGGCGGTCTTCGACGCCGCCTGTTCCTGGAGTTTAGCCATCTGTTCCTGCATGGCCTGGGCTTGCTTGAGGATGTTGTTCATATTGCCGAAAGGACTTTTCATTCGGTGGCCTCCTTCTGGGCGACTCGTCGGACCTCGGTCAGTTCTGCGCCGAAGATCTCGATCGCTTGTTTCACTGTAGGATTGGCCCGTGCCCGTTCGAACAGCACAAGCCGCTGGTCCTGTTCTTTGGCTGCCCGCACTTGTGCCATCGTCGGTCCCGGAGGGTCCGACTCGGCGAGCTCAACGATGCGGATCCGCACCGGAGTACCGGATTGCTCCTGGCACAGCGTCGCCAGCGCCCGGAGATGTTCTTCTTTTTCCAATCTGGTCCGTGCCAAGGTTGCGTGCTTGGCAAACCCGATTGTCACAAGACCTCCCTCTATGCCTAGAAACCTGCCGGCTTCCAGGAACGGGGCGATGTTGGGCAACGAAGCGGCGATCTCGTTCTGGATGCTTTCCCAATTCAGTGTGGTTTGTCCGGCCTCCGGTTGGGAAGTGGCTGTGGCCTGGGCGATCCCTGTGTTCTTGGGTGCAGTTTCATCGGGCGGCCGCTGTGGGATCAGCCTTTCCTCTCGTGTCGGTTGTGACAGGGGGACGGGTTTGGATTGCGGCTGGGAGGAGGCCGGATCAGTGCGTCCGGACGGAGCGGAAGTGGTGACAGATGGAGCCGTGGAAGAGGCAGCTGATCGTGAACCAATGCCTTCTGAACGGACGGGAGATTTTTGTCCTGTGGGTGCCGGCGTTGTTTGAAGGAGGCGGGGATCGCCGGTGTCTCGCCGGCGTAACAACCGAGTTGCCCGAATTGCCGCGGTTTCCAGCACGAAACGCGGATGAGCGCTGAGCCGGAGCGAATCTTCTGCCTGAATAAAGAGGGTCAGCAGTTCCTGAAGCTGTTCCGGTGTCAGGATCTTGGCATCCGTCGCAAGCTGTTTGATGTCCTCCTCGGAGGCTTCAATCAAGCTGCGCAACTCGGCCGTCGCAGGAACGACGGACGCTACGAGAAGATTACGGATCTGTTCCACGACCTCGTCACAAAACGCACGCAAGTCATGCCCCTGGTCCATGAGGTTCGCCAGCACGGTGAGTGCTGCAGAACTATCTTGAATCATCACGGCCCTGACGATACCTTGCACCAGTTCGTGAGGCACGGCTCCGAGGATCGCTTCGAGATCCGGATGATGGATCGTCTTACCTCCGAACGCAATGGCCTGATCAAGGAGACTCAGCGCGTCACGCATACTGCCTTCACTCGCCCGTGCCAGGGCGAGGAAGCTACGCTCCTCAATGGTCAGTTGATCCTGCTTGGCCACGTGGCGAAGCCGTTCGATGATCTCAGCTCGTGCAATCCGGCGAAAATTGTAATGCTGGCAGCGCGAAAGAATGGTTGCGGGGATTTTGTGAATTTCCGTCGTCGCGAAAATGAAGACGACGTGCGCCGGAGGCTCTTCAAGGGTTTTCAGCAACGCGTTGAACGCCGAGTTCGACAGCATGTGCACTTCGTCGATGATGTAGACGCGGTATTGACCTCGGAAGGGGGTGAATTTGATGTTTTCACGAATCTCGCGCACATCGTCTACGCTGGTATTGGAGGCGCCGTCGATCTCTACCACATCGACTGAGCTGCCCTGCGCGATCTCCAGGCAGTTCGCACAACGATCGCACGGGCGGCCCGTGGGGCCCTGCTCGCAGTTCAACGCCTTCGCGAGAATGCGCGCGACAGTTGTTTTTCCCACCCCGCGGGTGCCGGAAAACAGGTAGGCGTGTGCAATGCGTTTCGTCGAGACCGCATTCATCAAGGTCTGCACGACGTGTGGCTGACCAATCACATCGTCGAATGTGCCGGGACGGTATTTGCGGGCGGAAACTTGGTAGTCCATACATCCGTTAGGGGTTAGAGGTAAGGCGTGAGGGGATGTGCTGAAGCACGACAGAAGAAAGAATCGCCTTACGCCTCACGTTTCACGCTTACGCCTTCTACAGCGGGGCCAGGTGATCCTGCGGCACACAGAACTGACCGCTTACCGTTGCTTCCTTCCGGACCTGGCGGGGTTCACAGGGTTCTGTCGCACAGGGCCCAGCCCCTTGTTCACATACAGCATTCACTCAAGGCTCAAGACACTTGCGGTGCGTATCCGCCCGAGATCAATTCGATACGGCCCAAAGGAGCGGGCGGGTCACACGAAGTGTGGTATGGCGGATCCGCCATTTTGCCTCTTCATAAAATGGCGAGATCTCGCCGCCATGTGCTGTGGCATATGGTGGCGGAGAGGGTGGGATTCGAACCCACGGTCGAGTTACCCCGACGCATGCTTTCCAAGCATGTCGATTCGGCCACTCTCGCACCTCTCCACGGCCGGAACAGTCAAAGAGGCGGCATCTTAACATGGGCCCTCATGAGCGGCAAGGTGAACAGAGGCTCTTCCGCCTGATTCAACAAGGAATCTGCTGGGTCGGTGGATTGCGACAATATTTTGCCCCCTACCCAATTCCTCGATCGTATGGGTTGACACTTGGATACATCCAACGGTACAAACGCTGTACGGCATCACGTGTTTTTTCGGTTCGAGATATCGCGGTAGCAGCTCCGCGGACAGGCGCACTTGTGCGAGAGTGGCGGAACTGGCAGACGCGCGAGACTTAGGATCTCGTGGGTAACCGTGGGGGTTCAAGTCCCCCCTCTCGCACCATAAAAAGTCGATGATGATCGCTAGAGAGTATCTGACGCTGAAGAGAAGGATTCCCACCCGATGAAAATGGAAATGACAGAATTGGGTCCCATGAAACGCGCGTTGAAGATCGAGGTGCCGGCCGACGAAGTAACGCAGCGATTTTCCCGGGCCTACGTTGAACTGAACCGCCAGGTTCGAATTCCCGGGTTTCGACCGGGGAAAGCTCCGTTGGCCATCCTGGAAAAACGCTATGCCAAAGCCGTAGAAGAAGACGTCATCCGAAGCCTTATTCCGGATTATTATGATCAAGCCGTCAAGCAGGCAGGGATCAGCCCTGTGGTCGTAGAAATTCCACCGCTGGATCGCGTCAAAATTAAGAAGGATTCGCCATTCACGTTCACCGCGACTGTTGAGATCAAACCCAAGATCGAACTGCGTGATTATAAGGCGCCCAGTCCCATTTCTCTCAAACCGGACAAGCGGGCGGTGGCGGATGAGCAGGTGGACCGCGCACTGGAAGTATTGCGCGAACAACAGGCGCGATTAGATGCTGCGCCGGCCGGAACGGCCTTGGCCGAAGGCGACTATGCCGTGGTCTCCCTTGAGGGGTTCTTGGACGGCGGGCCGCTCGATGGCACGAAGAAAGAAGGCCATCTTCACAAAGTCGGCTCGAAGGCCGCCTTGCTTGGAATGGAAGTCGACGCTCACCTGGTCGGCAAGATGGAAGGGAGCGTCATCGAGATTGCTCAACCGTATCCGGCCAGCCATCCCGATCTTCGGGTCGCGGGCAAGACCGTCCAGTTTCGTTTGAGCATCACGGGAGTGAAGCATAAGCAGCTCCCTGCCCTTGACGACGAGTTTGCCAAGGACTGCGGTCCATACGCTTCGATTCAGGAACTGAAAGATACGGTACGCGGTGAAATGGAAAAGGCGCTCAAGAAAGACATCGAACAGTCGTACAAAGATACGATCCTCTCGCGCCTGGCCGACACCTATCATTTCGATCTGCCCGAGACCCTCGTCGAGCGGGAGCTCGATACCATTGTTCGGCAGAAACTTCAGGAACGGCACCGAAGCAAGGACGCGGACCCGCTTCCTCCCGCAGACGCGGAGGAAAACCGGAGGATTCGCGAGGAGCATCGGGAGGCCGCGAATCGCCGCGTGAAGGTGGGATTGATCCTCGAAGCCGTTGCGGAAAAAGAAGGGTTGTCCGTCAGCGAGGCAGACTTAAACGATGAAGTGACCCGATTGGCCTCGGAACTCCGGGTGCCGCTGGCCGACCTGGTGAAAATGATTCAGGCCGGCGGACAGGATTCCATCGAGAAGCTGCGTACGAAGATCTTGGCGGATCAGGCGCTGGATTTCGTCTACCGACACGCGGTGATTCAAGGATAACGACGGTGCCGGCGCATCCTGGCCTCAATGCAGAGGAAGGCTGTCGCGGAAAGGATTTGACGACATGTTGGTTCCCATCGTGGTCGAACAAACCAATCGAGGCGAACGCGCCTACGACATTTACTCACGGCTCCTCAAAGACCGCATTATATTCCTCGGAGCTCCGATCGATGACGTGTTCGCCAATTTGGTGATCGCGCAGCTCCTTTTTCTGGAAGCGGAAGATCCCGAGAAGGACATCAATCTCTACGTCAATTCTCCCGGCGGCAGCGTCACGGCCGGATTGGGCATCTACGATACCATGCAGTATGTGAAGCCGCCGATCAACACGATTTGTCTGGGCCAAGCCGCCAGCATGGGCGCGTTGTTGTTGACCGCCGGCACGAAAGGCAAACGGTTTGCGCTGCCCAATGCGCGCGTGATGATTCACCAGCCGCTGGGCGGTTTCCAAGGGCAGGCCACGGAAATCGACATCCATGCCAGGGAAATTCTGAAGATCCGGGAGCGCCTGAACGAGATCATGGCCAAGCATACGGGGCAGTCCGTCGAAAAAATCTCCCACGATACCGAGCGGGATTATTTCATGTCCGGTGAAGAAGCCAAACGATACGGGCTTATCGATGAAGTCATCACGCGCCCGCCCAAAGTCATCAAGGCGGCGGAATCCGGCGACAGCGGCAAGGACGAGGCCAAGAGCAAGTAACACAGGAGGGCACATGGCCAAGCAAGAGAAGATGGATCGACACTTGCGGTGTTCTTTCTGTGGAAAGAGCCGCGATGAAGTGCGGAAACTGATCGCCGGGCCGACTGTCTATATCTGCGACGAATGCGTCAATCTGTGCAACGACATCATCGCCGAAGATTGGGAAGAAGCGAAGGAGGAAATCTCCTCCAAGCTCAAGAAGCCGGCGGAAATCAAACATCACTTGGATCAGTACGTCGTTGGGCAGGAGCGCGCCAAACGGATTCTGTCCGTTGCGGTGCACAACCATTACAAGCGCATTTCGTCGAAGGAGAAGGAAGTCGACGATATCGAGCTCCAGAAGGGCAATATTCTGATGGTGGGCCCGACAGGCACGGGGAAGACCCTTCTGGCTCAAACTCTGGCCAAGTACTTGGACGTGCCGTTTACCCTTGCTGATGCAACGACACTCACAGAAGCGGGGTATGTGGGCGAAGATGTCGAAAATATCATTCTGAAGCTGCTTCAAGCGGCCGACTACGATGTGGAGCGGGCCGAACGCGGCATTGTCTACATCGATGAGATCGACAAGATCAGCCGAAAAAGCGATAGCCCGTCGATCACACGGGACGTGTCCGGCGAAGGGGTGCAGCAAGCGCTGCTGAAACTGATTGAGGGCACCGTTGCCAATGTTCCGCCGCAAGGGGGGCGAAAGCATCCTCATCAAGAGTTCATCCAGGTCAACACCAGCAACATCCTCTTCATCTGCGGTGGAGCCTTTGTCGGCTTGGAGCAACTCATCGAGCAGCGGATCAATCGGAAATCCATGGGATTTGGAGCCGAGATTCGAGGGCGAAGCGAGATCCGTTTGGGCGATCTTCTTGCCAAAGTGCAGCCCGAAGATTTCCTCAAATACGGGCTGATCCCTGAATTTGTCGGACGTCTGCCGGTTGTGGCGACGCTGGAAGAATTGGACGAGCGGGCGCTTATCCGAATTCTCACAGAGCCTCGAAACGCGCTTACGAAGCAGTATGAGAAGTTATTGTCGTTTGAAAAAGTGAAGTTGAGATTTACCGAAGGGGCGTTGGGCGCCGTTGCGCGGAAAGCCTACGCGCAAAAAACCGGTGCGCGCGGGCTCCGGGCTATCTTGGAAGAAGTCATGCTGGACATCATGTACGATGCTCCGTCCCAGAAACAGATCAAAGAGGTCGTCATTACCGAAGATGCAATTACGGGGAAAAACCCGCCAATCCGCATATTTGAGCAGGAGATCGACGCGAAAAGCGCGTAATGGCACGCACCTGCGCGGGGCAATGTGTCTGTAGCCCCGCGCGATTGCCACCTCCCGTTCCCTGTGTGTCTCTGCTTGTCCCGCCCTCTCTTTCAGCCAAGTACGCATTTCCCGTGCCGTAGAACTCTCAGCTTTTTCTCGACAAGCTGAAACACTGCGCTATACTTGCGACGTACGACTCTGCCACGAGCAAGAAGAAGAGGATTGCCTGTGAAATACCCTGTTGCATCCAGCCTTCGTCATCGAGGGAAAACGCTTGAGCTTGATGAGACACGCGAACTGGTTACCTTATTGGGGATCAACGGAGAACAGATCGGCAGTTTGTCGTGGGACTTTGTGATCGACCAGATCATGGCGTATCGAAAATTGCCTGTTCAGAAAGAAATCCGATCCGAGCCGCGGATCTCGTTGGCGTTTCGGGTCCGCTACAATACTCCGGAAGGACAGAAATTCGAGAGTCGGGCAGGAGGTATTGGCGGTGGCGGCATGTTTATCGAAAGCCACGCGCCCCTTCCCGTGGGAACCAAGCTGTCCATGGAGTTCTCACTTCCGGAAAAGCCGGACGAATGGCTTCCGACCAAGGGGGTTGTGGCATGGGTGTGTCCCAAAGCCGATCAATATACGTTTAGTCCCGGGATGGGAGTGCAGTTTACAGAAGTCGCGCAGAATATTCGCGACCGGATTCTTGAGTTGGTGAAATCGACCCAGGTTAAAATCCAGGCGGCCTAGGATCCTGTCCTGCTTCCTTGTGCGCGAGGTCCAATCACAACCATGAAGCTTCCAGTCATCTCCACTCCAGGCCATCAGGGCAAGACCATGATCGTCGATGCCGATCTCGAAACAGTCGCCGTGCAAGATTCATCAGGGAAGGTGCTGGGCGATATGCCTTGGGGCGAGATCATCGAACGAGTGCTTGCCGGCGAGGATGCCGCATTCGCCCATTGCCGCGCATACCCGCGTGCTCCGCTTGCCATCAAGGTGCAGTGTTCGACGCCTGACGGGAAGAAATTCGAGAGTCTCACCGCAGGCATCGGAGGAGGCGGGTTGTTTATCGAGAGTAGTTCCCCGCTGGCGATGGGAACAGAATTGTCTCTCGAATTTTCGCTGCCTGATCGACCCCTGGAGAAACTGAGAGCCAAAGCGAAGGTGGCCTGGGTTCGAAACAAACCGGAGCGGTATCTCCTGTTTCCCGGAATGGGTGTGCAATTCATGGATATCGACAGCAAGGTGCAAAATCTTCTCATAGGGCTGGTCGAGGCATTGAATCGAAGTCGAACTCGCGCTCAGACCTGAATCGCAGGGGGCATGGTTCATCCACTTAGAGCCGGTGGACGGTCTCCCGCACGACCGATTCCACTGTTGCGGTGATTGATGTAGTCTCACGAATCGCATTTGATACACAGTTTCCTTCCGAACGCTCACCATAAAGACCCGTACCATAGACGATCCAAAGAGCCGGAACGGCTTGAACGCCATCCATTTCTCTTAGCCCTCATTATTCACGAGCGCTTCTGCTGCAATCGCCGATCCGCTGTTGCGACACGCCTTCGGGCGGCGGGCTCGCCCTTGGGCCTTCGACGTACTGCACGAGTACGCCTCAGGACCTCCGGGATCCGCGCGTCGCTCTCGCCACGCGGCTCCGCGATTTCGCGACGAACCGTCATGAATAATGAGGGCTAGCCCACTGAATACTCTGTGAAAACGATACGTGCTTGATGAGAGAGTTATGCGGGCTTCGGGGGATCTTCTTGAACTGCTGCCGGTTCTGCTGCGGCGTCAAAAGATTGTTGAACTTCTTTGTGTGCGGCATCCATTTCAGCCTGAAGCGTACGCATCTCAGGGGCGATGCTGTTGCGGACATCGGTTGCCGCTTGCCGGAATGTGCGTAAGACGTCGCCCATGCCTTCACCGAGGCTCTGCATGTCTTCGGGGGAAACCACTGACGGAGCAGGCGCTGCCTTGGCCTTGAGTGCGGCTTGCTGGGCTTGCACACGGGCGACCGCGTCCTTGTTCACAATTGCTGAGGGGCGCTTGCCGGATGGCTTCGTTTGGGTCCCCGGTGGCAAAGGGGGATATTGACCACGGGCTATCGGAGCAGGCGCAGCCGCTCGCTCTTCCATCGTGACCACATGCTGGGCCGGTGTCTCGGCAGCTTGTGGCGCTCGATCCGAGGCGGTCTTCGACATATTATGAGGGGATTGCGGCCCAGTTTTGTAGAGGAATGACGCGGTGGTCCCGGGCGTCATTTCAGGACCAGGGGCATAGGGGATGTTGGGTTTTATGGCTGTGGCTGCGGTGCTCGACGTTCCACCAGTAGCCTGAATTTGCGCAGAAGCAATCGGCTGAGGGTGCTCAGGCCGTGCAGAGGGTGTTTCTTGTTGAGACTGTGTCTCGACTGGAGGCGGGGCGTCGTGAACTTCCTTCTTGAAACCTTTTAAAGCCTTGCCGACACCCTCGCCGATCTGGGGTAAACGTCCTGCCCCGAAAATGATCAAGATAATGGCCAGAATGATGAGGAGCTCAGAAATTCCCAGTGTTCCGAACATGGCTGCTCCGCTTGATGCAATGCCGCAGGAGAGACCTGGCAGACCCGCGAGATAGAGTGAATCTAGCTGCCCTCTCCGCAGAGTGTCAAGAAAGGGAGGGCGTGGAGCGAGCCGGAGAGAGCGGAACGGTCGTGAAGGTCAGAGAATGGGAACGATGTCGGTTTGGAGCGGTTTGCCATACGTCAATGCATCCCGTTCCGAGACATAGACATCGAGTTCGCTGCGGATGCCAAATTCCCCAGGGAGATAAATGCCCGGCTCGATGGAAAAACAGGTTCGAGGCATGAGCCGACGCCCGTCCTGTGTTTCCAAATTATCGATGTTGGCGCCGTTGCCGTGGACTTCTTCACCGATGGAGTGGCCGGTCCGATGGACGAAGAAGTCGCCATAGCCCGCATCTCGAATGACGTTCCGGCACACATCATCGACTTCCCATCCGAAGGGAAAGTGGCCGGAGGCGACCCGTTCCCGGACAAACGACAACGCCGCATCGCGCCCTTGCCGGACATAGTCGAAAATCATGCGCTGTTTTGCCGGTACCTGCTTGTCCGTGTACCCGGTCCAGGTAATGTCGCCGTAAACTGAGCCGGGCTCGGTCTGTTTGGCCCACAGATCGATCAACAGCAAGTTTTCCCGGGTGATGGGAGAAGAATTGGACTCCACGGGCCCATAATGGGGGTCAGCGCTATGGGCATCAACCGCCGCGATGGGAGCGCTGGAGGTTGTCATCCCTGCGTCGTGAATGCGTGCAAGAATGAATTGCTGCAGGCCGTATTCGGTGAGCACTCGTCCTTTGGCAAGCGATGCGCCGACATGTGCGAATGCGTCATCAACGATCCGCCGGAGCGCTTCGGTGGCATACCGATGCGACTCCAGTTGACGGTCTGTCCATACCGCTTCAAATCGCTGCACCAGATCGGCGGATGTGACGACGTCGAGTCCGAAGCTTCGGATCAAATCGATAGTTCCGGCATCGACCCGAGCCAGATAGGGAACGGCATTGAGGGGCGAATATTGCATGGCGATACGGCGCCGGTTGCGTAACAACGATGAGAGTAAGGCGCGTTGTTGCTCCCATGACACATACCGTTGAGCCTCGCCGGGCAATTCGTCCAAGACATGCGGCTCGATCCGGTGGAGCAGCTTGACCGGCTCTCCTGTCGCAGGAATCCAATAGTACCATCGCCGCGTGACATGCCGTCCGGGATCCAGGAGCAGAACCCGATAGGCTAACGGGTCGCTTCCACGAAAATCGTAGAAGAGCCATCCGTCAAGCCCATCCATTTCTTGAAGGGCGCACTGGATTGCTGCCACCCGCTCGCCATGCAAAGTCATACTCATACGAGTGCATCTTATCGTCGAGTCCGAAGGGCGTCAATCAAACGCTGGCCCTCAGAGCGCATCATGATACAATGTGCCACTTATGGATCAGACATCATTACCTGAACTTTCATCCTACCGGGTTACGTTATTCTTTGGGCCGGAGCCGGTGGAGAAGGAGGCCGGTGTCCAGGCCTGCACATTCAACGTCAAGAAACGGAGCTGGAAGGCTGGCGTGCAAGTGTCCGTAGAAATTGGATCTGAACAGCTGGCGAACCTTCGTCACAAAGTGCGGCTTGTCGATCGTCTGGCCGAAGTCTTGATGATGCTTTCGCCGGACGAGCGCCCAGCGTATCAAGAACGCGCGGAGGATTTGTTCGTCCAGTCCGTGACGTGGTGCAAACTCGATCTCGGCTTGCGAGCCGGCCTGACTCAGGAAAACCAGCGAATCTCAGCGGTCGATTTTGTGTCCGAGCTGGATCAGTCCGTCGTTGCCCGCACGGAGTATGTGATTGCCTACATTATGACGGAGCTTGATATTGTGCCCGATCACCCATCGCCTTCATCCCGTTAGATGTTTGAACCGGCAGGGGGTATGCATTCGTTGAGGAATTTGTTATAAGGCCTATGGGTATTGTGCATGGAGTTTCCATGGTTCTTGGTTTCGCGCAGCAGCGGAAGGAGGCAGTTCAATGAATAAGTCCGGATATAATCGTCGACTCCCGCTCGTCACATGTGTCGTAGCGGTGTTGTGTTTTTCCCTGATTACAGCGTTCACCACACCGGCCTGGAGTCAGGCCTCGGCTTCGGACCAGCAGCAAGGAACGGCCGCCGGCGCCGGCATGCAAGCTGCGGCGGCGGTGAGCACGATCCTGTATTTCCCGTTCAAGGGCGCGTTTGCGATCGGCGGCGGAATCGTCGGAGGCCTCGCCTATCTGTTCTCAGGCGGCAGCGAACAAACAGCCAAAAGTATCTGGATCCCCAGCATGTACGGCACCTACGTCATCGTGCCCGAACACCTCACCGGTGACCGTCCGGTACGATTCTTAGGGGTCGCTGCCGAGAGTGAGCGTGCGACCGCCGATCCAGTCCAGTAGTATGAAGCCTGTGATCGGCGTGACGCCGGACTTCAATGCCGGTGACAGGAAGGATATGGGCGGGCGGGAACCCACCTATTTTCTCCGAGCTCGCTACATACGGGCTATCGAAGAACTCGGCGGTGTTCCGCTCATTCTGCCTCTCGTGGCCGGGCCGGCTGCCAGACGGAGGCTTCTCGACGGGGTTGACGGGCTTCTTCTCACCGGCAGCGGTCCGGATCTCCCTCCCCGTCTCTACGGGGAACGCCAACGGTACAAATTTCCGCTCGTGAGTGAGCGACGCGCCGATTTCGAACTCGATCTGGTCTCCCAGGCTCGAGCTCGAGATCTTCCGCTGTTAGGAATTTGCGGAGGCATGCAGACGGTCAATGTCGCGTGCGGTGGCAGCCTCTTCCAGGACATTCCGTCGCAGGTTCAGCATGCGCTGGACCATCGCCAGCAGAAAAAAGCGATCCATGTGTCTCATCCAGTGGCGGTGACACCCAAGAGCCTGCTCCGGAAAATCGTCGATCGGGCAACCCTGATGGTGAACAGCTCCCATCATCAATCCGTCAAACGGGTGGCGCCGTCGCTGGTTGCGAGCGCCGTCGCTCCCGACGGAATCGTCGAAGCGATCGAGTCGCCCCAACACCGGTTTTTACTGGCTATCCAATGGCACCCGGAATTTCTCTTCGAGCGCCACGCAGCCCATCGGCGGCTGTTCGAGGCGCTGCTGCGGGCTGCGCGGCGGCCTCGCGCGTGATTCGCACACAATCCATCACACGGCCGGCAAGCCATCCTCATTGCTGTCCGCCTGCTATACTTGATTCCACATGGAGCCCGGGCCGTGGATCCCACTACAGCCGATCCCATCACGCCTGACGCAGGGAACTTTGTGATCAGCCGCTTCTTTCGAACAAAATCGATCGAACAGTGCCTTGCCGATGCGGATCGTCCCGAGCATCGCCTCAAGAAATCACTGACAGTCTGGAATCTTACAGCTCTCGGCATCGGCGCGATTATCGGAACCGGCATCTTCGTCTTGGTCGGCACCGCCATTGTGGGCGATGCGCATCGGCCTGGGGCCGGGCCAGGCATCGTGCTCTCATTTGTTCTCTCGGGACTCACGTGCGCCTTAGCGGCCCTGTGCTATGCGGAATTTGCGGCGATGATTCCGGTAGCCGGCTCTGCCTATACCTACTCCTACGCCACGCTCGGTGAATTTCTTGCCTGGCTGACCGGATGGAATTTGATTTTGGAATACGGAGTCGCCTGCGTTGCCGTGGCCATCGGCTGGTCAGGGTACTTCAATAATTTGCTCAAGCTGGCAGGGCTGGACCTTCCCTATTGGGCGACGAATCCTCCGCATTGGGCCGGAGGACCGGAAGGAAGCATCGCCAATTTTCCGGCTGCCATCATCGTTCTGCTGGTCACGATCATTCTGGTCATCGGAATCAAAGAAAGCGCCCGTGCCACCGGTTACATCGTCGCATTGAAGCTGGCGGTCATTCTGTTCTTCCTTGCTGTCGGGGCCCCCGCCGTGAACCCTGAGAACTGGACTCCGTTCATGCCGCAGGGGTTTGAGGGGGTACGGTCTGCAGCGGCGGTGATTTTCTTTGCCTACATTGGATTTGATGCCGTGTCCACTGCTGCGGAAGAGGCCCGCAATCCTCAACGGGATGTGCCATTGGGCATCATCGGCTCTCTCGCGGTCTGTACCGTGCTGTATGTGTCTGTGGCAGCAGTACTGACCGGACTCGTGCCCGTAAGCCAGATCGATATTCATGCTCCGGTGGCGGAGGCGCTGAGCTTGGTCGGGTACAAATGGGGCGCGGCGGTCGTGGCGATCGGCGCTGTCGCCGGGATCACCAGCGTCCTGGTGGTGATGATGCTTGGACAGATCCGCGTGTTTTTTGCCATGTCGCGCGACCGGCTGCTGAGTCCGTCACTCTCGGTTGTGCATCCGCGGTTCGGCACGCCCCATCGAGCGACGATTCTGACCGGGGCCGCCGTCGCCATCCTGGCCTCGCTGTTTCAGATCGGCGATGCAGCCGATATGACGAACATCGGCACCTTCTTTGCCTTCGTGCTGGTGTGTGTCGGTGTGATGCTGCTCCGGTACACGCGTCCGAATCAGCCCCGCCCGTTCCGCCTTCCCCTGATGCCGCTCGTCCCGCTTCTCGGTATGGGGGCGTGTCTCTATCTCATGGCCGGACTTCCGCAAGTGACCTGGATCCGGTTCGTTGTCTGGACGATCATCGGCATCGTGGTCTATTTGGTATACGGCATGAAGCACAGCAAACTTGCCGCACAGATCAGTCAACGGTGATCTCTCGATAACGGATGATTCTCCCTCGCCCCGCAAGTGGATACTGAACGGTCTATTGGCTGAATCTGCGGACTAGTTCGACTGTCCTGACGGTTGTGGTGTGGAGACGGGTGTGGTGGCCTGTTGGCCACTTGCAACAGAGGCGGCGGTCCCCTGTTCAGGAGCCGCGTTCGATGGAGGGGTGGGCTGATTGGGTTGAGTTGGCACAGCGGCCGGCTGTCCATCCGTTACTGCGGGGGCAGCTGCTGGTTCAGGGGTAGCCTGAGGCTGAGGTGCCGGTGGACTTGCAGGCGCAGGGCTGGCTGCTGCCGAGGCGGCAGGCTTCGGGGGTGCGGCCGGTTTCGGAGGCGCCGGTTTCTCAGGTTTGATGCCTCCTTCCCAGGCCGGGCCCGAATACATCTCTGCCGTGAGGCCTCTGGTTTTCCACTTTTCTTCAAAGTCAGCAGCGGCCTTGTTCGGCGTGTCGCCCAAACCGATGACGTCATTCCAGGGATAGACCTTCGGCCCGATCTGGCACCCGCTCTCCGTCCGCTTGAGATAGAGGGCGATAGGATTCCCTCGATAGGGGCCGAGGTAAATATGCACAGAGCCGACATATTCGAGCAATGAAGCCATCGCGCCTCCAGGAACGGGCATGATGCCACAAGCAGGAAGAAGAGGGCAAGACGGGTTTAGATGGCTACTTGGCTCGGGGACATCTGCTGCTCGTATCTCGTGAAGCGTATCTCGCAAGCAAAGCCGAGGCACACCCTCTTTCCATTCTGCGCTTCACGAGGCACGGAGAATCAGGCGGGTTAGGCTGTTCGTTCACGGGTCTGGTGAATCGATCGCAACAAGGCCCGGTGGGTTCGGCAGCCCACGATCAGCCTTGCATCAGATACCGAGACGGGTTTGTAGGGAACGAGGAACCGTTGCTTCAAGCGGGTGATGCGCGCGAGAGACACCTCCAGCCGTTGGGTTGAAATCGTGCCGTCCGCGACGGCTTTGTCCAATGAACTGATCGCCGCCGCTTCACGGTTGCGATCCTTACAGATCAGCGGCATATCGCAGCCGGCGAGAATCGACTGGACCGTGGCCTCTTCAATGCCGTAGTGATCGATAATCGCGTGCATCTCAAGATCGTCGGTCAGGACAACGCCGTCGTATTGCAACTCCTTCCGGAGGAGGGATCCGATGATCGCCGGAGACAGCGTCGCAGGGCGCTGATCATCCAATGCACTGTACAACACATGGGCCGTCATCATCGTGGCGACACCACGCGCGACGGCATGCCGGAATGGAGGAAGCTCGATCTGTTCCAACCGCTCACGCGGCGCCGCCACGAGCGGCAATTCCTTGTGCGAATCCACAGTCGTGTCGCCATGCCCTGGAAAATGTTTGCCACAGGCTACAACGCCGTTGTCTTGCAAGCCTCCCACCGTGGGCACGGCCAATTCGCAGACCACCGCTGGCTCGGAGCCGAAAGCGCGATCCCCGATCACGGGATTCGCCGGGTTGCTGTTCACATCGAGCACCGGCGACATGTTCATATTGATGCCGACAGCCCGCAGTTCTTTTGCCGTCGTGGCCGCGGCGGCATAGGCTAGCTCCAACGAATTGCACCGGCCCAACACCTCGCACGGAGGGAAAATGGTGAACTCTTTCGGCAATCGCGAGACCCGACCCCCCTCTTGGTCGATCGAGATCAGCAGCGGAGAATGGGGACTGCATCGTTGCAGCTCGTTCGTGAGATCCACGATCTGTTCGGTCGATTCGAGATTCCGCGAGAATAAGATGACTCCGCCGGGTTTATATTCTTTGATGAAAGCGGCGAGATCCGCCGAGACGGTCGTCCCGTCGAATCCCACCATGAAGAGCTGCCCGATCTTGTCACGCGACATGAGCATAGGTGTGTCCCGTTCTACAGCGTTCGATCGATAAGGTATTGAATCAAGAGCCTCGTGCCGATCCCGGTCGGTCCTTTCGGAATATAGGCCCGTTCACGCTCGCTCCAATCGGTGCTGGCGATGTCGAGATGCACCCAGGGCCAGTCGCCGGCAAACTTGCTGAGGAACAAGGCGGCCGTAATCATGCCGCCCCCACGTCCGCCGATGTTCCGCATGTCGGCCACATCGCTCTTTAGCTGCTCAAAATACTCATCCCACAGCGGCATTTCCCACACGCGCTCGCCGGCCCGCAATCCAGCCGTGCGCACCGATTCCTTCAGGGTCGCGTCCGTGCCGAACATGCCGATGGCAAACTGGCCCAGCGCGACGACACAGGCGCCGGTCAGCGTGGCGATGTCGATCAACACGGCCGGTTTGTAGCGGCCTGCGTAGGCCAGTCCGTCGGAGAGTATGAGCCGGCCTTCGGCGTCGGTATTCTGGACCTCCACGGTTTTTCCGGAGAGTGTCGTGACGATGTCGCCAGGCTTCATCGCCCGGCCACCAGGCATGTTTTCGGTCACCGGTAGAATACTGACCAGATTGAGCGGCAATTTGAGGCGGGCCGCGGCTCGTATGGCTGCCAGGACTTCGGCGCCGCCCGTCATGTCCGCCTTCATATGTTCCATGTTTTCTGCCGGCTTGAGCGAGATGCCGCCGGTATCGAACGTGACGGTTTTGCCGACCAGCACCACGGGACGGTCCTCTTTCTTTCGAGCGCCGTGATATTCGAGGATGATGAATTTCGGCGGTTCATGGCTGCCTCGGGCCACTCCCAGGAGCGCGCCCATGCCCAATTTCTCCATGTCTTTCTGCTCGAGGATCTTGAGGGTGACGCCGGTTTCTTTCGCAATGGCTTTCGCTTCTTGCGCGATCCTGGTCGGCGTCATCACATTGGAAGGATGGTTGCATAGGTCCCGGACGAACACGGCCGCTTCTGCCGAGGCTGCTCCGCGCCGGATGCCCTCGGACAGATCGTGCAAGGATGATTTATCCGGAGCCAGCAGGGTCATCTGCGCCACGTCTTTTCCCGGCGCCAGGTCGCTTCGATACAGGTTGAACTGATAACTGCCCAGGATGGCGCCTTCGGCCATCGCTTGCGCGACTTCGATGACGGAGGAATCGCGCGGAACGAAAGCAGGGACCGACACGGTGAATGATGTGGCTTTGGCCTGACGGACGCGCTTGGCTGCATAGCCCATCGCTTGACGGATCGTATCCAACCCGGCGGACCCCTTTTTCCCGACTCCGACGAGCAAGACACGTTTCGCAGGAATTGTCTTCTGGGTGTGGAGCAGCAACAGCTCTCCGGTTTTCCCTTCGAACTCTTTGGATTTGAGCAGATCCGTAAGCGCTCCCCCCATAGCCTTGTCGATCGATGCGGCCCTCTGTTCTGAGAAGTTGTCACCCTCACAGAGCATCAGGACGAGCGCCTCGGCCGCTTCTGTTTCTACCCGCCCCGCTTTCACCCCGACTTGCATAATTTTCATTCCCTCATGCTCCTTTGTCATCGGTCCTTCGTTATCGATCAGTGGATACAGGAACTGGACGAAATGTCATGAATGACCAGCACCGCATGATCTCAGACCCCTCTCATATCCGGGGCCCAAATGTACTTGTGCATCTGAATCTGATACCGCACCGGCAACCGATCGGCAAGCACCCATTCGGCCAGCTGCCGCGAGTCCAGCGTTCCAAACACCGGGCTGAACAGCACCGTGCATCGATGGTCGATCCCATACCGCGCGACCGTCTCTCTGGCCCATTCGTAGTCGGGACGATCCTGAATGACGAACTTGGCTTCATCGTGCTGCTTGAGGCGCGTGATATTGGCCCAGTGCATTCGATCCGTCATGCCGCTGCCCGGGCACTTGACGTCCAGGATGACATGCACCCTCGCATCAACCGTTGTGGTATCGATAGCTCCACTGGTTTCGAGCAGGACCGTGAGTCCCTCATCGCACAGCCGGGTAAGCAGCACGAGGCATTCCGATTGCGCGAGCGGTTCTCCGCCCGTCACCTCCACCAGAGGGCAGCCATATGCGCGAACGGTCTCGACGATCTGATCAATCGACTGCTCGGCGCCGCCGTAAAAGGCATAGTCCGTATCGCACCAGGTACAGCGGAGCGGGCAACCGGTCAGGCGCACGAAGACGCAGGGCCGTCCGGCAAACGTCGACTCACCCTGGATGCTATGGAAAATTTCCGTGATGCGCATATTCCTGCTCGCGTCACGCGCGCTGTATTAGTGCCATCGCGCAACCGGCCACTTCTGCTGCTTGGCCACGCGAGCCATGCCCCGGATGGGATTTACCACTGTGGGGTAGCCGACCGCGCGCAAGAGATCGAGGTCGCCGGGGCTATCGCCGTAGGCATAGCATAGGGAGAGGTCCAGCGTCAGGTCCTGCGCCAGCTGCTCGATCAGCCGGCGCTTTCCTGCGCCGTAGGGCAAGGGTGGGACAAGATGGCCCGTATAGACGCCGTCGACTTGTTCCAGGCGATTGGCGAAGCAACGATCGACCTGTAACGCAGTGGCAATGGGGTCGATCAGAAAATCGAGGGAGCCTGTCAGCAGCACGATCAGGTGACCGGCACTCCGATGTTCCTCGATCGTTCGCATTGCCGTGGGGGACACGCAGGGGCAGAGTTGTTCGCGGCAAAACTCTTCTCCCAGCGGTTCGATAACCTGGGCCGGTTTTCCTGCCATGTACAGCTTGCGCTCACGAAGCGGGTGCAGGGAGAGCGACGGCAGGTGCCGCATGAGCCACGCAAGACTCGCCTGAGCCTCGGGCCATCCCACCACCCCGCGCTGCCAGAGCCATCGGAAAAACCGGACTTCGCTGGCTTCGCCGGGCAGGATGGTGTTATCCAGATCAAAAAAGGCCGCAATCTGGCTGTTGAGACGGCAGGGAGCGGTCGATGTAATGAATGGCATCATGGGAGAGTCCGCTTCGTGCAGCGCCCTATGCGCCTGTATCTCAAATAGCGAGCCGATTCTACCGGAGGGCTCCTTCATTGACAAGAATTTTGCCCTACTTCTATAATGCGCCTCCCTCGGGCGTCGATCGTCGTTCGTAATGGATACGGCGAGCACAGGGTTCACGACGCATTCCGACGAACGACACGTTTTTTGCCGAAGTGGTGGAATGGCAGACACGCACGTTTGAGGGGCGTGTGGCGCAAGCCGTGCGGGTTCAAGTCCCGCCTTCGGCACCAATTGTTCCTCAACAGATACTGACTCGCCGAAGCGAACGCGCACCGTTCTCGCCGCTGCATGAGCACGGTACGTTTTGATGAAGGTGCGTCTTGCCACATTTTCTACGACCATCGTTCTTACCTCGCTGGTTTTCCTCTGACGAACGAGAGATCTGTCCGAATAAGACCGCTACTCCATAGAGTTTCCTTGAGAAGGAGTCTCCATGACTACGCCAACGACGTTGCCTGAGGCACTCACTGAGATCGAAGGGCTGCGCGGCCAGGTCCGTGAGCTGCTCCGGCTGTTGGGACAGGAAGCGCCGCTGAACACGGGAGCCGCCGGTCTCTCGACATCCGAGATCGCGGGACTCAACGGTATGCCGGAGATTTCCCTCGCACAGGTGTCGCTCGAGCGGAAACAGACCGGGCGCGAACGGACTCAGATCGTGGCTGAAGGGCGCAACGTGATCGAGATTGCTCCGGATATCATCTTCAAACTGGACCTGCACGGCAATCTAGCGGGGTGGAATAAACGTTTGGAGACCGTCACCGGCTTCGTTCCCGAAGAGCTCAATAGCAGGCCTGCCGTCTCATTTGCGCCGGAGTGTGAGCGCGAACAGACGGCTGCCGCCATCCGGCAGGCGTTTGAGCAGGGATACGCCGAGTTGGAAGGCCATCTGCTGACAAAGACCGGCCGAATGATTCCCTATCACTGGACTGGAGCCACGTTAGAGAATCACCTCGGTCATGCAATCGGATTGATAGGCGTGGGGCGCGACCGCACAGTGGTAAAGCATGCCGAAGAAGCTCTGCGAACCAGCGAAGCGCGATTTCGGGAACTGGTGGAAACGACGACCGACTGGATGTGGGAGATCAATGAACTTGGCGCCTATACCTACTGTAGCCCTAAGATCCGCGAATTCTTAGGCTACGAACCGGATGAAGCGATCGGCAAGACTCCGTTTGATTTCATGCCTCCAGAAGAAGCCCACCGCGTTGCAGCCCTGTTCGGCCCGATTGCCGCCGCACGAAAGCCGTTTGCCGGCATTGAAAACATCAATCGCCGCAAGGACGGGCAACTGGTGACCTTCGAATGCAGGGGTATACCGATCTTTGGCGCCGACGGATCGTTCAGAGGTTATCGCGGATTTGACCAGGACGTCACCCGACGCAAATTGTTTGAACTACAGAACCGAGAACGTCTCGACAGCATGATTCGATTCCAAGAGATCCAGTTACATCTGCATCGCCAGCCATTCCAAGATCTCACAGAGGGTTTGCGAACGATCCTACGAATGGCTGCGAATGCGTTGAGTATCGAACGGGTTGGCATCTGGTTGTTCAGCGACGATCATTCCTCACTTATTTGTCGCGAGCTGTATCAATTGAGCCTCAATAAATACGAATCTGGTGCGGTGCTGGACGCGTCCCGTTATCCGCGTTATTTCGATGCGCTCGACCAGAGCTTGCCTTTAGCGGTCAATGATGTCCTCACGGACCCACGGACCAGCGAGTTTATCGAGGACTACTTCATCCCGCTAGGGATCAGCTCCGTGATGGATATGGCCGTGCGTCGAGACGGCACCATCATTGGAGTTGTGTGGTTTGAACATATCGGTCTGAAAACGGAATGGTCCGAAGAAGAACAAGCGTTCGCCAGATCCATTGGCGACCATGTGGCGTTGTGCCTTTTGGATGCTGAGCGGCAACAGACGGAGATGACATTGCGTGAGAGCGAAGAACGGTTCGCTGCGGCTGTAGAGGGGGCGACCGATGTACTCTGGGATGCGCAGCGCATTCCGGGGGTTCCCTGGCATGCACCGGAAACGCCGATCTGGTGGTCCCCGCGTGTGCGACAGCTCCTGGGGCTGGAGGACGGGGAATCATTTGACACGCTCGGGCAGTGGGTGGCGAGACTGCATCCTGAGGATATGGATCGCGTACTGAGCCAGCTCACGGCACACATTGAGCATCGAGTTTCCTACGACGTGGAATATCGGCTCAGGACCAACCACGGCGAGTATCGATGGATGCGGGGAAAAGGACAGGCCATCTGGGATAAACAGGGCGAGCCGCGCCGGATGTCCGGCTCTTGCCAGGACATTTCCGAGCGCAAGCGCGCGGAATCGGCGCTGCAGGAGAGTGAGTCGCACTTCCGTGCCATGATCGAGAATTCCTCGGACATCATCACGGTGCTGGACCTTGATGGCACGATCCGGTTTGAAAGCCCGTCGTTCGAACGGCTCCTCGGGTATGCCCAGCATGAGATCGACGGCCGGATCGCCTTCGACTTCATTCATCCGGACGATCTTCCGGCTGTCATCGAGAAGTTTCAGCGGATCGTCCAGCAGCCGGGCGAGACGCAAACCGCCGAATTCCGCTTCCGTCATCAAGATGGCTCCTGGCTAAGTTTAGAAGGCGTCGGCCGGGCGACGTGTGATGCGCGGAGCCGGTCCTGCGTCATCGTGAATTCACGCGATATCACCGAGCGCAAACGCGCCGAGCGATCGCTGTTACAAACCCGGGATCTCTTAACATCTTTTGTGGAGAATGTGCCTGCTGCTGTCGCGATGCTGGACAGAGAGCTCCGATACGTGGCGGTCAGCCGACGGTGGCTGACCGACTACCGGTTAGGCGACGAGCCGCTGGTCGGACGGCGTCACTATGATGTGTTTCCTGAAATACAGGACATGAAAGAATGGCAAGAGATCCACCAGCGTTGTCTCTCGGGATCAGTGGAGCGACGCGAGGAGGATCGGTTTGTCCGCGCCGATGGATCAGAAGACTGGCTGTGCTGGGAAGTCCGTCCTTGGCACGACATCACCGGAGAGATCGGCGGCATTATCATGTTTACCGAAGTTGTCACTGAGCGGAAACGGGCAGAAGCGGCGTTGAGAGCGAGCGAAGAACGGTTCGCTGCGGCTGTAGAGGGGTCGACCGATGTGCTCTGGGATGCGCACCGTATTCCGGGGACTCCCTGGCATGAGCCGAACACGCCGATTTGGTGGTCTCCGCGTGTGCGACAGCTTCTGTCCCTGGAGGACAGGGAACCGTTCGACACGCTCGGGCAGTGGGTGGCGAGACTACATCCTGACGACATGAACCATGTGCTCGGCCGGCTTGCGGCGCATATTGAAGAGCGAATCCCGTACGATGTGGAATATCGGATCAGGACGAATCGGGGGGAGTATCGATGGATTCGGGGACGAGGACAAGCCATCTGGGATGAACTGGGCGAGCCGCGCCGGATGTCCGGCTCCTGCCAGGACATTACCGACCGCAAACAAGCCGAAGAAGCGCTACGTGCCAGCGAGGAGCGATTCGCCACCGCATTCAACGAAGCGGCGATCGGGATGGCCCTTGTTGCGCCGGACGGCTGTTGGCTCGAAGTCAATCAGGCCCTGTGTTGGATCCTTGGTTATTCCAAGGAAGAATTCCAGAGCAAGGCCTTCCAAACACTCACTCATCCTGACGACCTCCAGCAGAGTCTCTTGCTGCAGCAGAGATTGCTGAGCGGAGAACTGAAAACACATCAGATAGAGAAACGCTACCTCCACAAAGCGGGCCATGCGGTTTGGACCATTCTAAACGTCTCGTCGGTACGCAACGACGAAGGACAAGTCCTGTATCACATCGCGCAAATCCAAGACATCACCGAACGGAAAAGAGCCGAACAGGTCCTGGAAGCGGAAAGGCAAGTGCTTGCGTTGATGGCAGCAGCCCGACCGCTTACGGATACACTTGCCTTTCTCTGTGAATGCTGTGAGTCCATCGGCCATGACATGCTTGTCTCTGTGCTGCTTTTGGATCAGGACGGTCAGCATCTTCGGCATGGTGCAGGGCCGAGCCTGCCGGGCGCGTACAACACAGCGATCGACGGAGTCGCTATTGGCCCTGGCGGCGGCTCGTGTGGCACGGCGGCCTATCTTGGCCGTCAGGTGATCGTTGCGGACATCGCGACTGATCCGTTGTGGGAGAAGTACCGTGCGCTGGCGCTCAGCCACGGCCTTCGCGCCTGCTGGTCGACCCCGATTCTCTCCGAGGACAGACGAGTGTTAGGAACGTTTGCAATCTATTACCGCATGCCGCACGAACCTCTACAGGTTGACTGGTACCTCATCGACCGCATGACCCACCTGGCATGCCTCGCGATCGAACGCAAGCAGGCCGAACACGCGCTCAAATCGTCGGAGGAGAAACTGAGACAAGCGCTGCTGGCGTCCAATACAGGCCTGTGGGATTGGAATACAGAGACAGGCGAGGTGTTCTTTTCTAAGGAATGGAAAAGCCAACTCGGGTTCAGCGAAACAGAACTACCGGATACGCTTGAAAGCTGGGAGTCACGATTGCATCCAGACGATCGCGCCCACGCCGTTGCCTACGCGCGGCAATATCTCGACAACCCGGCAGGGGCGTTTCGACAGGATTTTCGCCTTCTCCATAAGGACGGGACCTATCGGTGGATCGACTCACATGCTTCCCTTGTGACGGAACCAGACGGGCGGCGCGTGCGCCTGCTCGGATCACATACTGACATCACGGCACGCAAGCAGGCCGAAGAGGCGAATCGCCGACTGAGTGCTATCGTGGAGTCCACGAATGACGCGATCATCAGCGAGGATTTAGAATGTCGCGTGACCAGCTGGAACCGGGGAGCCGAGCAGCTGTTCGGGTATCAAGCGGCGGAGGTGATCGGCCGGTCGATCACGATCCTGTTCCCACCGGACCGCTTGCAGGAGGAAGTCCTGATTCTGAAGCGCCTGAAACGGGGCGAATCGATCGAGCATTTCGAGACCATACGGCTGGCCAAGGACGGGCGACGTCTGAACATCTCGTTGACGCTCTCGCCGATGCGGGATGAGCATGGGACGATTGTCGGGATTTCCAAGATTGCCCATGACGTCACCGAGCGCAAGCGCATGGAAGATGCACTTCGTATGACACAGTTCTCTATCGACCGGGCATCCGATGCAGTGCTGTGGATGGATTCCGGCTCGCACATTCTCAATGTCAACGACGCGGCCTGCCACATGCTGAACTATACGCGCGAAGGTCTGCTCGCTATGTCTCTACAGGACCTCGACCCGAATATTTCCACGGAGAGCTGGGCTCTCCATTGGGCGCAGTTGAAACAGAAGGGATCAATGACGTTCGAATCGAAATATTGGTCCTCTACCGGAAGAGTCGTGGAGACGGAGATCACGGCGAACTATTTGCAGTACGGAGGCAAAGAGTATGACTGCGCCGTCGTACGGGATATCAGAGAACGGAAGCGGGTCGAAGCGGAACTGAGAGCGAGCGAAGAACGGTATCGGACGTTATATGACGAAACTCCCACCATGTACTTCACGCTTGCGACGGACGGCACAGTGCGTTCGGTCAACCGGTTTGGAGCGGAGCAGCTCGGGTATGTTGTGGAGGAATTGGTCGGCCACTCCGTACTAAACGTGTTTTACGAAGAAGATAAGGCAATCGTTGCCGCGAGCTTGTCCGAATGCCTTAAGGTGCCGGAGATCACGCATCACTGGGAGTTTCGGAAAGTGCGGAAAGACAGGAGCCTGATTTGGGTGAGGGAAACGGTCCGTGTGGGGCAGTCTTCTAATGGAGAGACCGTGGTACTGGTCGCCTGCGAGGACATCACCGAGCGCAAACAGGTGGAAGTGGAACTGCAGAATTCCCACGCCTTTATGCGGCAAGTGATCGACACGGATCCGAACTTTATTTTTGCGAAGGACCGCGACGGGCGGTTCACGTTGGTCAACAAGGCGATCGCCGATGTCTATGGAACAACGGTGGATGGTCTGATCGGGAAAACCGATGCGGATTTCAATTTGAGTCAGGAGGAAGTGACGCAGTTCCGTCTGAAAGATCTCGAAGTGATGGATACGTTGGAAGAACGGTTTCTTCCGGAAGAGACGATCACGGATGCCACCGGAAAGATCCGCTGGCTGCAAACCATCAAGCGGCCGCTTCTGGATGCCCAGGGCCATGCTGTGATGCTTCTGGGCTCTTCAACCGACATCACGGCCCGCAAGCATGTGGAAGAGATGCTCCGCCAACGGGAATGGGATCTGCGCGCTGCGGTCGAGGAACGCGAGCGAATCAGTGAGGATCTGCACGACGGCATCTTGCAGTCCATTTTTGCGGTCGGTTTGGGCCTGGAATCCTGCAGGACGCTCGTATCCAAGCTGCCACGCAAGAAGGCCGCCACGCCGCTCATGGCGGGGTTGAACCGCGCAATCGGGCAGCTCAATCATGTCATGACCGAAGTCCGGAATTTCATTGCGGGAATCGAGTCGCACGTTTTGGAAGAAGCCGACATCGGCGAGACCTTGCGGACTATGGTTCAGGCCATGTGCGCATCCAATGGAACGGCCTGCCGTGTAAAGATTGAAGAGGCTGCTGTCCGGGAGCTCTCGACAGAACAGGCCTATCATGCGATGAACGTCATACGGGAGGCGCTGAGCAACAGCCTTCGACACAGCGAGGCCGGCCGTATCACTCTGTCGTTCAAACGACTGCGCCGCTCCGTGCGTCTCTCGGTCACCGATAACGGAAAAGGATTCATCCCGGACTCAGTCCGTGACGTTGGGCATGGACTGGCCAACATGGCGGCGAGGGCGAGGAAGCTCGGTGGCAGGATGGAGGTTCGCTCTCAACGTCGGAAGGGAACGAAAGTGCTGCTTGATATGCCGAGGAGACTGGCCGATGCGTAAGGCAAAACTCAAGACGGTTCGTGTCTTGCTCGTGGACGATCATGAGATCGTTCGTGTGGGCCTTCGCACGGTGCTGAGCCAGCATCGCTCCATCCAGGTGGCGGGAGAGGCGGCGACGGTTGCGGAGGCGATCCGGCATGCGGCGAAACTGAAACCGGACGTTGTGCTCATGGACGTGCGTCTTCCGGATGGCTCGGGTGTCGATGCCTGCCGGGACATACTAGCCTCTTCTCCCGCTATCCGGGTAATCATTCTGACCTCCTATGCGGATGATGACTCGGTTCTGGCGGCTGTCTTGGCCGGTGCCCATGGGTATGTGCTGAAAGAAATCGATTCCACTTCGTTGACCAGCGCGATCCAGGCTGTCTCCGAGGGCCGGTCGATTCTCGACCCCGCCGTGACCGACCGAGCGCTCGGGTGGCTGCGCGGATTAGCCGCCGGCGCAGACATCCCGGGGGCGGAAAAACTCTCAGCGCAGGAAGAACGGGTGCTGGCGCTTGTCGCCGAAGGACAGACGAACAAGGAAATCGCCACGGCACTCGATCTGAGCGATAAGACCGTGAAGAATTATCTTGCCAATATATTTCATAAGCTGCATATCACCCGCCGTGCGCAGGCGGCGGTGCTCTTTGTCAAACGGCAGGCCTGATCCGAGGCATATAGCCCTATCACGGTAGGTACATATTTCATTTGGTTTGTTTCCCATTCCACCTATACACGTTGCTTAATCCCGTGTATCGTTCCACATACTGAAGTGAAGATATCCTTGTTCGGACTTTTGGCGGAGAGTCCGACATGAGTTGCAACGATTTAAAAAGAGGTTGCGGTGGCATTTCTCACCGGTTCCGCTCTCCTCCTTCTTGGCATCGCGGTCTGGCGTCTTGTTCGGCAACGCCGAGAGTGCCGGTTCCAGTCCAAAGTCATTGCGGCCACCGGTTGTGGCGTGGTGATGACTGATGCCAGGGCGTCCCATCATCCCGTGATCCGCGTGAATCCTGCCTTTCGGTTACTGACCGGCTATACAGACACCGAGATTGTGGGCAAGACCATGGCCATCCTGGCCGGTCCGGAGACCGATCGAGCCTCGGTGGAAAAGATTGAGTTGGCTCTCCAGCAGGGGAGGGCCTGCCGGGTCTGTCTGCTTCATTACCGTAAGGACGGCAGCCCTTTTTTGAATGAAGTGACCCTCTCTCCGGTAAAAGGTCGAACCGGTCGTCTGACCGCGATGGTGTGGGTGATGATCGACGTCACACGATGCCGGGAGGCAGAGAGCCTTCCCGTCAATGCCTCCGACCATTTGCGCCATCACGACATAGCCGGAACCGAAGCGCATCAGGAATCAGTCCGGGCTTCCGCCTGCTTTGGAAGGTGGGAACGGGATATTCGTACCGGCGTGGAAATATGGTCCGATGAACAATGCCGCATGTTTGGCTATGAGCCGGGCACGATCCTGCCCACGTATGACACGTTCAAGGCCGCCATTCACCCTGAAGACCGTGGGCGGGTCCTCGACGCCGGTGAACGCTCGCTCGCCCTGGATGAGCCCTTTGATGTGGAATGTCGAATCGTTCAGCCCGGCGGGAACGTTCGCAGCGTCCATTTTCGAGGACTGGTCATTCGCAACCTCGCCGGCGAACCCATTCGCTTCTTAGGGATCGTTCAAGATCAGACGGCTGATGCGCCACTCGACAAGTCGGCAAAGGAGCAGGATCTGCCATTCAGGCAGGTCGTGGAATCTGCTCCCAACGGTCTGTTGATGGTCGATCAGGACGGCGTCATTTCGATGGCCAATACGCAGATTGAACATATGTTCGGCTATTCTCACGACGAATTGCTGGGCAGGCCGGTGGCTACGCTCTTTCCAGCGCGCGACCGCACGGCTCTTGAAATGGCGAGAGCAGAGTCGTTGTCAACCTCCGGTGCCCGTCCCATGGGGCACGGAATGGAGTTGCGCGGGCTGCGTCACGATGGTTCCGAGTTTCCTGTTGAGATCGGTCTAAACCCCGTCGTCATGGCATCGGGGACCTCGCTGCTGGTCGCGGTCATTGATATCACAGCACGACGTGAGGCGGAGCGCCAGCTCCGGGACAGCGAAGAACGACTCGATCTCGCTGTTCGTACCGCGCAGGTCGGCATCTTTGAGCATGATCACCAAGCTGATCGGCTCTATTGGTCGCCGGTTCTGCGGTCAATCTACGGTGTGAGGGCGGATGAGCCCGGCCTTCTTCAACGCCATATCGAACTCGTCCATGAAAGCGATCGAGAGAAAGTATTTTCCGCGGTCAAGGAAGCCCATGACCCGGCGGGCAATGGGCAGTTCCAGATCGAACACCGGATTGTCAGACCGGACGGGGAAGTTCGGCATGTCAGCCTGAATGTCCGCACCTGGTTCGAGAGGGAAGGGACTGCGCCTGTGCCCAGCCGCACGATCGGGATCGTCATCGATATCACCGATCGCAAGAAGGTCGAAGCGTCTCTGCGCATTGCGTCGAAGATGACGGCGATCAGCACACTCTCCGGCGGCATTGCGCATGAGTTCAACAACAGCCTGACGGCGGTGCTCGGTTTCAGCCATCTGGCGCTTCCGCTGATCCCCAAAGACAACAAGGCGCATCACTATATCCAACAAGTGCTGTCCGCCGGAATGGAATCGCGTGAGCTGGTCCATCAGCTATTGACGTTCAGCCGACAAAGCGAACAAGTCCGGCATCCCCTTCCTCTCCATTTGTTGGTCAAAGAAGCGATCAAGCCTCTGCGTTCAGCGATCCCCTCCTCGATCGAACTCAAAGAGCAGATCGATACATCAACCAGTCCTGTGTTGGCCGATACGGCTCAGATGCATCAGATGATCATGAATTTGGTGGACAATGCCATCCATGCCATGAGGAAGACCGGCGGAATTCTGGAATTGCATCTCCACGACAAGGAGATCGAGACCGATCGGATCACGCCGTCGGGCCGACTTGCAGCCGGACGCTACGCCTGTTTGACTGTTCGAGATTCCGGCGAAGGCATGGAACCGGCGGTTGCCGATCGAATCTTCGAGCCGTTCTTTTCCGGCAAGCCATTGGGTGAGGGCCGTGGAATGGGGTTGTCCGTCGTCCATGGGATTGTGACGGCGCATGGAGGGAGCGTTATAATCGACAGTCAGATCGATGTCGGCACAGTGGTGTCGGTCTATATTCCCGCGCTGTCTCGTGCTACGGCAGCGGTTCCTGCGCCAGATGACTCGCTCCCACGGGGACACGAATGCGTCCTGTTCGTCGCGGCCGAAGAATCTTTTGTCCAGTCCGGACAGAGTATGCTGGAGTCGCTCGGGTACCGTCTGATCGTACTGACCAGTGGTACAGCGGCCTGGCAGGCGTTCCATCTTGCTCCGCAACGCGTGGATCTCTTGATTGCCGACCTGACCCTGCCTGATATGTCGGCGGATCGTTTGGCTCACCGGTGCCGGCAACTGAGGCCGGATCTGCCGGTGATCCTCTGCGCCGGTTCGGAGCAGGCGCTGTCTGATGAAGGTGATCATGGGAATGGAATTGTCGACGTCGTTCCGAAGCCGCTCATCGTGCAGGATCTGGCGCACAGGATTCGGCGGGTCTTGGATACTCGAGCTGCAGCTTGTCCACCATCGACGGAACCGCTGATGCAAGGCGGAGAGCGATCACAGGTGTCGCAGGAGGGGTTCGATGCCGTCAGTTCTCGTTATTGATGATGAAGATCGGATACGCAGTCTCATCCGGGAAGTCCTGGAGCCGGCCGGGTATGTCGTCGAGGAGGCACGTGGCGGGAAGGAAGGACTGGAACGATATCGGGCCCACCAGGCCGACGTGGTGATCATGGACATCTTGATGCCCGACCAAGATGGTCTGGAAAGCCTGGTGACTCTGCACCGTGAATTTCCCTCCTCTCGCGTGATCGCCATGACCGGCGGCGGCGATATGATCGGTATCCTGAACTTCTTGGATGTCGCCAAGATGCTGGGCGCCAGCCGAACCCTTCAGAAACCGTTCGACGTAAATGTCCTACTCGAGGCCGTTGCTGCCGAAGCCGGCGTGTCCTCGATCCGTACGGTTCCATCACATCATTGACATCGCATTGGGTCCCCAGTCAGACTCAGCCTTCTACGCGGCTGTCTGACACACGATGATCATCCTGAATCTCATTCTGGGAACCCTCGTCACGACCATTGGGTTTTGGATTCTCCAGGGGGCTGCCGCTCAGGGTATCGTGGTGCTTTGGGCAATCACTGTCGGGGGATTTCTGTGGTGGAGGGTTCGGTCCATTACGGAGCTCTGGGCCTGGGCGACTCTCTTGCTCGGCTTGGAAAGTTTTGCCTGGCCGATACAAGTGATGATTCAGCTCAAGGGTGTTTCTGAAACACCCTCCCAAGACCAGATGGAAACGATGCTCATGGCCGTCGTACTGGGCCTGTTCTCTTCCGTATTTTGGATCGCCTTTTCGTACGGTCTGTTCAAACGGACGTGGGCGGCTTCCACAGATGCGACGGACCATCCTTCTCAAACGAGGCCTGTGTCTCAACCGACCGTCCGGGAAAAGTCCCGATAACCTTATCCCATCTCAACGGGATCTATATCGACGACGAACTTGACCTGCCCCCTTCGGTAGGTGCCTTCCATTCGCTCCACCGATCCCTGTATGAGGCGACATAAGAGCGGACGATCGGTTCCTTTCACAAGAATCTGGTGCCGATGATGCCCTTTCGGCAGCCGTCCCATGGCGGTCACAGGTCCTAACAGGGTGATCGATGCTCTTCTGTCCAGAGACCCCTCAAGACAGCTCTTCCACTCTATCGCAGCAGATTCAACTTCTTGCGGGTTTCGTCCTGATGCTGAAAGGGCGGCCAGGTGACAGGCTGGTGGATAGTTGAGCAGACGCCTCGCCGCCAGTTCCTCATCATAAAATCGATGCGGGTCGGCGGACAGTATCGCCTGCACGGCATGGTGGGAGGGAAGCCGTGTTTGTACGATCACACGGCCTCCCTCCGTCGCCGGCTGTCCACAACTCACGGCTTTGTCCAGAAGCTGGTACGTGTGTTCTGCCGCGCGAAAGTCCGGGACATGCAATCCGGAATCAGCATGAAGGATGCCCACCAACCCTCTGCGCGGGAACGGCTCCCGCTGAAACAAGGCTTGTGTGCCGATCAGGATGTCCCATGTCCCCAACCGGACTCCTTCCCAGAGGTCGCGCGCGGCAGCGGTACGATGCAATCTGCTGCCATCCAGCCGTGCGATCTTTGCCTGGGGAAACAAACGCCTGGCATCGAGCTCGACACGCTCAGTTCCGTCTCCGACGGTATTGAATCGGGCGGCTTTACAGATCGGGCAGGATTGCGGCAAGGCATCGGCCTTCCCGCAATATCTGCAGGATAAGCTTCCCGCTTCGCGTGAGTAGGCAAGGGTGACCTCACAGGAAGGGCAGCGCGGCATCCAGCCGCAGTCTCGGCAAACCAGCGTTCTGGCGTAGCCCTTACGATTCAAGAAGAGCAGAACGCCCGCCTTGCGTGCCACGGCTTCCTGTATGGCCGCCACAAGCGTACCGCTCAACAGGGTCCCTCCCGGCTCCTGGTTGAGATCGACGAGCTCGATCGATGGTCGACGGGCCGGTTCTGGTGAAACGGCATAGGTTTCGGCACCCGGGTCAAATGCCGATTCGAGCGACGGATGGGCGGACGCGAGTACCACCAGCGCCCCTTCTCCTTGGGCCCTCATCCAGGCGACTTCTCGGGCGTGATAACGCGGTTCTTGGGGCTCCTTGAAAGCCGGATCTTCTTCTCTGTCCACCCAAATGAGTCCGATCGATGGGAGCGGCGCAAAGACTGCTGAGCGAGTTCCAACGATGACCGATGGCGTCGTACCCTGTTTGGCTGTCCGGTTATCTGATGCCGGCGACGTGGGAACGATGGTGATCGGGAGATCTGTAAGGGTCGAGAGAAGCCGTCCGAGCCATTCTGCTCTGGCAATCTCGCCGGCCAGAATGATGGCTGACTTGCCGACTGCGTGTGTTTGTTGGATGGCATCGGCAAGCCGGCTGACTCGATCTTCCCATGGGGCGCACAAGACGATCTTCCGTGCTTGATTGGACTGAACGCAGGCGGCCACACGAGTGGTCCATGAGCGATCAGGTTCTGTTCGTATCTTCTCGAGCAGAGCCCGATCGGCTTCTCCTGCTCGATCACCGTTCTGGGTGATTGGTTGTGTCTGCCGTTTTGGAACCGTGGTCTTGACGACCGGTGAAGCAGTGGCGACCACCCAGGACAGTTGTTCGAGCGCCTTGACCGTTTCCCGACTGGTTTGATCGCGAGCTTTGAGAAGAGTGGATGACAGCAGGCCTCTGGCTTGCCGCGTGATACGGCTCAGCATGGGTCGTAGATGGTCTGGACAAGTTCCAGAAACCAGCACGCTGCGCCCCTGATCGGTGGCGACGTGCCGCAGAGGACTAGCCTGTTTTGCAGGAGTTTTCGACAGAACAAGCCGGAGACATTGGCCCCAGGGTGCGACATAGTACTCTGCGATGGCGCGAGACAGCTCGAGTCGCGCGGGCGAGAGATTGAGATCGTCGGTTCCGCTGGCCAGAGATCTGATTTCCTTGAGGTAGGCAGCCTTCATCCCCATAGGGGGCTGATCACTGAGTGAGATCACCGCTCCTTCGAGCATTGTTGGGCCGAACGGGACGAGGACCCGTTGGCCTATCGCGAGTGTCTGCGCCAATGCCGGAGGTACGACATAGGTGAAGGCCTTGGCGATATGGCGGGGGACGATGACGTCGGCATACAGAGTTGCAGTTGCATGGGCGGCAGGAAGACGGCGTTGATCGAGAGGCATGCGGCATTGTAGCAGCGTAGGAAAAGGGAGAACAACGTGACGGGGGGCAGGCGGTAGTCGCATCCGGTTTTTCAACCAGTGACGAACCGCCGTGCGCAAGAATGAGGGCTAGAAGCTTGCCGGACCGGCCGGCTGCTGAGGATCTTGGCTCGGGTTCGGTGAGGGAGCACTGGGGTTGGAGGACGCTGTCCCATCCCCCGCCCCTGCCTGTGGCTGTTGTTGGCCGGCAGATGATGCAGCCCCACTTGTGTTCGGGCTGCTCGGCGATGTCGTCCCATCTCCAGCAGAAGCCTGCTGTTGTTGGCCGATAGAGAGAGTGCCGGCTCCCGAGTCCTGAGGGACGGCCTGAGGAGTGCTCAGTTGGCCGTTTGTCCCTCGTGCATTCAGACCGGAAGAATCGCCTCCTTGCTTCTGTGCCTGATTATGAACATTGGCTCTGGGAGTTTGAGGGGCAGTATCCGGTTCATAGAGCAGAATCTCGACCCGACGGTTTTTCGTACGGCCTTCCTCATTGGCATTGGTGGCTGCAGGTTTGCTGTCGCCGTAGCCTACGGCACTGACCCGGGCCGAATCCAATCCGCCCTTCTCCACGAGATATCGGAGGACGCCGCCGGCGCGGGCGTTGGCGAGGTCTACATTGCTCGGATAGCGAGCTTTCAGCGAGGGACCGATTTCTATGTTATCGGTATGGCCTTCCACCCGAATCAGCCTGGTATCGCCGCTGCTGAGCAGATGTTCGATCACTTGGTCCAACACCGTATAGCTTTCAGGCTTGATCGCTGCTTCGCCGGATTCATAGCGGAGGAAGCTTGCCACGTCGCCCAAGTTGATGCGGCTCTGTCCGGACGCATCTTGCGTTTTTAATTTGCCGGCAACGAGATCGGACGAAACGGCATCCGGTCGTCCTTCCGTCCCGTCTAGTTTTTCTACCTTGGCCGAGGTCGGAGCGAGTTCCACCGGCTGAACGACCGGAGCCGAATATCCGACCAGCTTGAATCGGTCGCCCTTGAACACGCGGGTGTTGGCTTTGATGACTCGCGCGGTCGCTGTGCGTTCCTCGGTCGACAAGACTTTGAGCTGCCCGATCTTTCTTGCGGGGATTCCCCCGCTATGGCGGTGGATATCCATGAGATCGCCGGTCTTGAGGCCGTCCACGCTTCCTCGGTCCACGTACACGATATCGAATTGCGAGACCAAGGTCATCGGTTTATCCGCCTGCAGTTCGATGATCATGCCGCTGAGATCGGCGACGTCCGATGTCAGACTGGCTCCTGCATCGGATGCCGGCGGCGGGATAAACCGCATCACCGGATCGCCCGGAGCGATCTGTCCATAACTTGTGATTGCCTCTACTGTTGCGATTGCACCATCGGTCTCGATCACACGCACCACTGCCAGCCGAATCACGATAAAGCCGAGGTACTCTTGTGTCATCGGGTGGAAAACTTTGCGTGCGCGCTTGTAGACGGTAAAGAGATCGCCGGCTGCCACCTCAGCCGGGTGATCGAGCTTGAGATAGAGAATATCCCGCCGTGCCAGGAGCATGCGATTGCCCGATGATTGGTTATCCCCGGTGATCAAATTCACGATGCCGTCACGGGGCGTCACTTTTTGGATTACACCGCTTGCGAAGGTAACCGCTGCTTCCCCATGGCGAACCATGTCGGCATGCTGGGCGCGAGCTGCTCCTTGGTCCAGGGACAGACTGATCCCCATGAATAGCAGGATAAGGACGAATGGTGTCAGAGGTTTCATAGAGAGGTTCCTTATGTAGGGCATGTGTGTCTTTGCAAACCATAGCAAATCATGCTGTCTTGTCAAGAATTTGAGCATATGGCCCATGGTTTGACGGAGGTTTTTCTGAGTGTTATGGTGTCTCGACTTGCCGGTACCTGTCCATGGCAACGCTGTGAAGGGATAGTTTATGAACGGAGGTCGCGATCAAGACCCGGCGATGCCATCTGGCGATCGGAGGAAAACCAGGATCGAAACACAGATCCATCGGCGGCGGAAGGCCAAGGCTTCCGGTCCGATGGAGTCAGAGTGGGACATTTCTCAGCCACAGCCGTCTCCCCAGTTACGGATGGTTCCTTCATCAGGACAGCCTCGGAGCCGAGCCTAATCAACACCCTACACCCTCAGGGTCATGGATCTGTCGAGTTCAGACAGATGCCTTTGCACACACTGTGGAGTTTGCGCATCGATCCATCCTCAATTCCTGTTTGCTGTAGCCTTCACAGAAGCGTCTGCTCCCACTCGTCGTAGCACAAATCGGAAGATCTAGGGCTTTAGGGGCTGGTTCTGTTAGGTCCTTTGTTCGCTTGCTATCCCTGGGATCAAGGCTCTAGAATTTTGATTCTTCTTTCAAGGTCAATGCCTTGTGAGGCGAACGCAATGGGCGATACTGATCAGCTTCTCGATTATTTGACCAAGTTTTTTCCGATCCTGTTCTTCATTTTCGTCGCGCTTGCGTTCGGAGTGCTGACGTTGGTGATCAGCTATTTTGTTCAGCCCAGATATCCGGAGCCTGAAAAACTATCGACTTATGAGTGTGGCGCCGAACCGTTCTCTGATTCCCGTATGCCGTTCCCGGTGCGCTACTACATTTTTGCGATGTTATTCGTCATTTTCGATATTGAAGTAATCTTTCTCTACCCATGGGCGGTGGTGTTTACCAAAATTGGGCTGATCGGTTTGATTGAGATGATCATTTTTATCGCCCTGTTCGTTGTGGCCTATGTGTATGCCTGGCGGAAGGGTGCGCTGGAGTGGGACTGAGGTATCTATGGGATTGATTCAACTGGGACGTCAGGAAAAGGACGGTGCCCCTGATGTGTTCACGGGCACCTTGGAAAAGGCGGTGAACTGGGCGCGAAAAGGTTCGCTTTGGCCCATGACCTTTGGGCTTGCCTGTTGCGCCATCGAGATGATGGCCGCCGTCTCTTCACGGTACGACATGGACCGGTTCGGAGCCGGGGTATTTCGGGCCTCGCCTCGACAGTCGGATTTGATGATCGTCGCCGGAACAGTCTGTCGGCGGATGGCACCCGTTATCCGAAAGATCTATGACCAGATGCCGGAACCGAAATATGTCATCGCGATGGGCTCCTGTGCCACGTCCGGGAACATCTACGATAGCTATAGTGTCGTGCAAGGAGTCGATCGGTTCGTTCCTGTCGATATTTATGTGCCCGGCTGTCCGCCGACCCCTGAAGCTCTCCTGGACGGCATCTTGAAACTGCAAGAGCGGATCATGGAGAAACGGGTGTTTGTCGCCCAGCCCAGAGAGATTAAAGCAAGCTTGAAGGTCTGACGGCACTGTATGCATCAACTGGCAACACGGATTCAGGAGTCCTTCTCGGACGGTTTTGTCGGCGCGACGGAATGGCGGGGCGATGTGGCGGTCACGGTGACCCGTGACAAGCTCCATGACGTCGCCAAATTTCTGCGTCATGAACCGGGAATGGATTTCGATTACATCGTCCATGTGAGTTCCGTGGATTGGCCCGATGATGAAGAACGATTCGAAGTCGTGTGGGAATTCTACTCGATTCGAAAACGGCATCGTATCCGACTCAAGACGCGAGTGCCCGAATCGGACTGTGTGGTCGATTCTCTGACGGATTTGTGGAAGGGCGCTGATTTCATGGAGCGTGAAGTGTACGACATGATGGGTATCCGGTTTCGCAATCACCCGGACCTGCGCCGGATTTTGATGCCGGATGATTTCACGGAAGGCTACCCGTTGCGGAAGGATTTTCCGCTTCGCGGCAAAGGTTGGCGGGACACGTTTGAATTCCTGGACGAAATTCCACGGTAGGACGCGGCAACGGCATGGCGTTTGAAGATCAGAGAACCACGATCTACAAGGTCAATCCGGAGCATCCGGAAAGCGAAACGCTTCCGACTCTGCGAACCGAGGAGCTCCTGCTTAACCTGGGACCTCAGCACCCCAGCACACATGGAGTTCTCAAGGTGATTTTGGAGTTGGAGGGGGAACGGCTGGTGAAATCCACACCGGTGATGGGGTATCTCCATCGTGGAGTCGAAAAGCTGGCAGAAGACGGCACCTATCACCAGTTCATTCCCCATACGGACCGGCTCGACTATGTCTGTGCGATGTACAATAACTTCGCCTATTGCCGCGCCGTGGAGAAACTGCTGGATCTCAAGGTTCCCGAGAGAGGGGAGTATCTCAGAACGATTGTTGCGGAGGTGCAGCGCATCATCGGCCATCAATTTTGGCTGGGGGCTCAAGCGCTCGATATCGGGGCGATGACCGTCTTTTTCTATTGTTTTCGCGACCGAGAAATCCTGCTCGACTGGTTCGACGAGTTGTGCGGAGCGCGTCTCACGACGAGCTGGTATCGCATCGGCGGGGTGGAGCGAGACCTGACCCCGGGGTTGATCGATAAGCTCAAGCAGTTCATCGACTACTTTCCTCCTAAGATTCTGGAATATCAGGTCTTTCTCGAGAAGAACCGCATCTGGCTGGGACGTACCAAGGGCGTGGCGGTCATTTCCGCTGAAGACGCCGTCAATTTTGGGCTGAGCGGGCCGACTTTGCGCGGCTCCGGTGTGGACTATGACCTTCGGAAGTACGAGCCTTATAGCGCGTATCCCAAGTGCGAGTTCAGCGTCCCGGTCGGAAAAAACGGCGATACGTATGACCGGTATTGGATCCGGGTGATGGAACTATACGAGAGCGTCAAGATCATTCGGCAGTGCCTCGAGCAAATGCAGGATGGTCCGGTCATGGCCGATGTCCCAAGCGTGACGCTGCCACCGAAGGAGCGGGTATTTACCAATCTGGAGTCGATGATCCAGCAGTTCAAGCTGTTTTCTCAGGGATTCCAGGCTCCTCCCGGTGAGATTTATTGCGGCACCGAAGCCCACAAGGGCGAGCTGGGTTTTTACATCGTCAGTACAGGCGGAGGAAAACCCTATCGACTGAAGATCCGCGCCCCGTCCTTCATTCATATGGGCGCCTTCGATCATATGTCCAGAGGCTATATGATCTCCGATGCCTGTACCATTTTCGGGTCGTACGATATCGTGATGGGGGAATGCGACCGGTAAGGAAGTCGTGAATGATGACGGTTCAAGGTTGCAATGAAGAGCGGACACCTGCACCCACTATGTTCAGCGCATCATTCAACAGTGAGGCACCATGGGGCTGAAGCCAGGCACTAATCCCGACGTCGAGGCCGCGACGATTCAACTCAATATCGACGGGAAGACCGTGACGGCGAAGGACGGGATCTCGTTGTACGATGTTATCTCGATGACGGGAAAAATCATCCCGGCCATGTGCTACCACTACACCTTCGATCCGTTTGGATCTTGCGGCATGTGCCTTGTGATGCAAGAAGGGAAAAAGGCTCCCGTCCGGTCCTGCACCGCGAAGGCGACGGCGGGGATGGTCATACGAACCGAGGGGGAGGATCTGTTCCTTGCCCGCAAAAAAGCCGTCGAGAAGCATCTTTCCGTGCATCCGCTCGATTGTCCGGTCTGCGATGCGGACGGCCATTGCGAACTCCAAGATATGGCGTTCGAGCACGGCGTGACCAATCTTGCCAATGCCAAGCAGAAATTCATTCCGGAAGATACCCGCAGTCCGGTTCTGGACTTCAACATGAACCGCTGCATCGCTTGCGCCGAATGTATCAACGTCTGCAAAGATGTGCTGATGATCGATGCCCTGCAATTCATGAAAAAGGGCGGATTCAATCAAGTGGTCCCGAAGGGCGATCTCGCACTCTCCTGCGAATTCTGCGGGGATTGCCTGGCGGTCTGTCCGGTCGGTGCCATTACAAACAAGTTCTCCAAGTATTTGTACAAACCCTGGCAGATGAAAAAGACGACGACGACCTGCAACTACTGCGGGGATGGCTGCCAGATGTACTTGGAAACGAAAGATGAAGAGGTGATCCGCGTCACCTCGCCCCTATCCTGGAAGAATAAGTGGGGAGACCGGTCGGAAACGGCTAAAGGCCACGGCGGCCTTTGTGTGCGTGGGCGATTCGGATTTGAGTATTTAGATGGGAAGACCCGGTTACGGCAGCCATTGGTTCGTGAGGGCAACCGTCTGGTCGAAAAGCCATGGCTTGAGGCCATGCACCTGGTCGTAGACCGATTTTCGAATATCAAGAGCAAATACGGCGCCGATGCCATTGCAGGATTAGTCACTGCACGATGCACGAACGAAGAGCTGTATTTGTTCCAGAAGCTGATGCGGATCGGCTTCGGGAGTAATCATCTCGACAGCAGCGCCCGCTACGGCCACTTGAATTTCGTGCATGCCTCGAAACATGCTCTTGGGCTAGGACGAACGCCGAATGATTGGGAAGATCTCACCAAAGCCAAAGCCATACTCCTCATCGGCTCGAACATCACGGAAACGAATCCCCTGACAGCCGTGCGGATCAAAGAGGCGCTTCGCGTTTATAAGGCGCAGGTGGTGACGCTGGATTCCGCCGTGACCAACATGGCCAAGCTGGCTTCCCATCCGTTTGTGATCAAGCCCGGCACGGAGGGATTGGTCATTCATGGATTGGTGAAGGCGACCATTGAGCTGGACTTGGTGGATGACGAAACGACCAGGAAACATCCCCGGGCTTTCGCCGCGCTTCAGGCCGCGGTTGCAGGCCTTTCACTGGACGACGTCGCCTCTCAAACCGGCCTGACCACGGACAGCTTGAGGGACATTGCAACGATTTTCGCCGAAGCACCGCGCGCGATCATTATGTGCGCGGAAGGCATCGTGAGGAGAACCGGTGGTTACGACAATGTGCTGAAACTCATCGACTTGGCCTGGATCGCCGGCAAACTCGGCCGTCCCGGTTGTGGTGTGAATACCGTGACCGAGGAACCGAATGAGCAGGGCGCCGTTGATATGGGCGTGGCGCCTGAGTTTTTGCCGGGGCAAGCAAGTTTTGACGATCCGGCTGCACGCGAGCGATTCGCAAAGGCCTGGGGCGCGGCACTTCCAGTGAGTCGTGCCGGGTCGAGTCTCGTCGATATCCTCAAGGGATGTAAGAACGGCAGCATCAAGGCGTTATATGTTCTCGGAGAAAATCCGCTGGAGACGTTGCCGGCTTCTATGGAAGTACGGGCTGCATTGGATCGGCTGGAGTTGCTCGTTGTTCAGGACCCGTTCTTGACCCAGACGGCTCGGCAGGCGCATGTCGTGTTCCCCGCCTGTACCTACGCAGAAAAGGACGGGACCTTCACGAATCTGGAGGGCCGTGTCCTGCGGGTTCGTCAAGCAATGGATCCGATCGGGGAAAGCCTGCCGGATTGGCATATCATGACCTCCCTGGCCAATGCGTTGGGATGTCAGTGGGAGTATCAATCGGTCAATGATATTCAATCGGAAATGATGAAGCTCTTACCGGGTTATTACAACCTTGGCCAGCCGCGCAAAGTGGTGTCGGCGCCGGATCGCTACTTGGAAAATGGGTATGCCGCCGAGGTTGCCGTCCGTTACCGGACGATGCCGACTTCGCATGACAGTGCGCGTCCATTCTCATTGCAGATGGGCCAGCTGCTCATGCACTCGGGCAAGATGTCGACGGAAGCTCCCGGCCTCATCAAGATTGCTCCGAATACCGGCAAGCTTCGCATGAGTCCGGCGGATATGGACCGGCTTGGCCTGCAGGACGGCATGAAAGTGCGTCTGACTTCCGATCTGGGGTCGCTCCAGCTCGGGGTCCAACCCGACCAGTCTGTTGCCATCGGGACCTGTTTCTTTCCGGAACATTTCAACGAGCCGCCTGTGAAAGATTTGATGAGTGTCTCAGTGGACCCCATGACCGGTGTTCCGGCTTTCAAGCAGACATGGGTCAGTATTGAACGAGCGTAATCGGGTGTGTATGCTGCGCCCGTCGGTGGACAGGAGACTTGGATGAGCGTTTCCGCAATGACCAAAAAAATTCTCCATGCCGCGCTGTTCTATGAAATTTGGGACGCGATGAAGGTCACCTTCAAGCACATGTTCCATCAGCCGATCACGTTTCAATACCCCCGCGAACAGCGGGAGATTCCGCATGCCCATCGGGGCGCCCTGGGGTTGCTTCGATACGACGACGGCCAAGAGCGTTGCGTCGGGTGCGATCTCTGCGAGGTGGCCTGCCCCTCCCATTGCATCAAGGTGATCAGCGCCGAGGATACGGCCCGCCCGCTTCAACGATACGCAAGCGAGTTTTACATCGATGTGACGAAATGCGTGTTTTGCGGCTATTGTGTGGAGGCCTGCCCGGTCAATGCATTGGCGATGACCAAGATGTACGAGTATTCCACCCATGACAAGCGTACATTGCTGTTCGATAAAAAGCGGCTGTACAACATCGGTGAGCGCCACCTCAATGACGCCAAACAATATCTGTATGCCCACAATCAGGAAAAGAATGTCGAGGAGAGCCGGGAGTATCGGTACTATTTTCCGCAGTCCGTACTCAAGACCACGCAAACGCCTCCCAAGCATCTGAGCTGAGTCGAAAACATGGTTGCCGTCTTTTTTGCGTATTTCGCATTGGTGAGTATTGCCGCCGGCGTTCTGACGGTATCGCTGAGAAACCCTGTCCACTGCGGGCTTGCGTTGCTCGCGCTGTTGATGCATGTCTCCGGTCTTTTCGTCCTGCTCAATGCCGAATTTCTCTGGGCGGTGCAGGTCATTGTCTATGCCGGCGCCATTCTGGTGCTGTACCTGTTCGTGCTCATGCTGCTCAATCTCAAGGCGGATGAGCGGTATTTTCATTCCTCGTATCCCTATTTCCTCGGCCCGGCGCTCTTGGGGGCCGGGTATGTAATTTTTCTTTTGATTCGGTCTCCCTTTGCGGGCGCCAAAGGCAATGTTCCAGATGCGGCCGTGCTGGAACACGGGGACACGTATGCCGTGGGCATCAAGATGTTCAGCGACCACCTGCTGCAGTTTGAAATCATCGGCGTCTTTCTGCTGGGCGCCATTATCGGTGCGATCGTCTTGGCGAAGACGCCGAAGTCAATCGATCCCATGAGCGGGAAGGAGTGAGAGGCGATGGTTCCGCTTAGCGCTTATGTGGCGGTCAGTGCGGTCCTGTTCATGACGGGATTGCTCGGCGTCTTGATTCGACGGAATTTCATTATCGTGCTTATGTCCGTGGAAATCATGATGAACGCCGCCAATATCAATCTGGTGGCGTTTTCGCATTACCTGGAGTCCATGGCCGGGCAGCTTACCGCCCTGTTTTTTATTGCCGTCGCCGCGGGGGAAGCCGCAGTCGGACTGGCCATCATCATCGTGGTATTTCGTGGAAAAGTTTCTACGAACGTCGATGAGATGAACGTCTTGAAATGGTAGCAGGATGGAGATGACGACCTAGCGTGTCCGACTTAACCGATCTTCTCATCAAACTGATTCCGATTCTCCCGCTTCTGGCCGTGATTTCCAACGGACTTCTGGGCAGCCGCTATTCGCACGAGATGGCCCATCGGTTGGCGTGGGGATCGGTCGGTCTCTCCTTTCTCTGTGTCATCGGTGTGTTTGCCGATATTCTGCGGACTGGAACTGCACGTGAAGTCGTCGCCTACCAATGGATCTTCGGGGGCGATCTCATGATCAATCTGGCCTATCTGGTCGATCCGTTAACCTGCGTGATGTTGTTGGTGGTGACCGGAGTGGGTTTTCTTATTCATGTTTACTCAGTCGGGTATATGCACGGTGAACCCGGCTTCACGCGCTTCTTTATTTACATGAACCTCTTCATGGTCTCCATGCTGCTTCTGGTGATGGGGAACAATTATGTGGTTCTGTTTATCGGCTGGGAAGGCGTCGGGCTCTGTTCGTATTTGCTCATCGGGTACTACTACGACAAAGTGTCGGCGGCGAAGGCGGCGACGAAGGCCTTTGTGGTCAATCGCATCGGCGATGCAGGGTTCTTGGTGGCTATCTTTCTGGTCTTCGTCAATTTCAAGACCCTGGACTATACCAAGGTGTTTGCTCAGGCCGGCCAGCTTTCGCCTGAAATGGCAACCGCTATCGCGCTCTGCCTGCTGGTCGGTGCGGTCGGCAAATCAGCCCAGCTCCCTCTCTACACGTGGTTGCCCGACGCGATGGAGGGCCCGACGCCGGTCAGTGCGCTCATCCATGCCGCTACCATGGTGACAGCAGGTGTGTACATGATTGTCCGTAATCATGCCATTTTCGATCTTTCTCCCACTGCGATGGAAGTGGTTGGTTTCGTCGGCGGCGGTACGGCCCTATTCGCCGCCACGATCGGTCTGGTCCAGACTGATATCAAACGGGTGCTGGCGTATTCGACGGTCAGCCAGTTGGGGTACATGTTCCTAGGTTGCGGCATCGGCGCCTACACGGCCGCCATATTCCACTTGATGACCCATGCGTTTTTCAAAGCTTTGCTGTTTTTGTCCGCGGGGTCGGTGATTCATGCCCTGTCGGGTGAGCAGGACATCAGGAAAATGGGCGGACTGAGCAAGAAAATCCCATGGACATACCGTCTGTTTCTGATCGGCACGATCGCAATTGCCGGGATTCCTCCTTTGGCGGGATTCTGGAGCAAAGACGAGATCATGGCCCATGCCTTTACCCATAACCACTTCCTGCTCTATGGCATTGCAGCGATCGGCGCTTTTGTCACGTCCTTTTACATGTTTCGGCTGACCTACCTGACCTTTTATGGCGAGTCCAGAATGGATCACCATACGGAAGCGCATGTCCACGAATCGCCATTGGTGATGATTGGCCCCTTGGTTGCGCTTGGTTTCCTGTCGCTTGTCGGCGGGTTGCTATTGGGGTTCCCTCCGGAACATGGCTGGTTGCATCAATTCCTGGCGCCGGTTGTGGGCTCGGGGGATGAACACGAGGTCAGCATGGGGTTGGTGTCTGCTCTCATGATTGTGGCAACCGGCATCGCAGTGATTGGGTGGGGGCTTGCCCACTACATGTACCAGGTGAGCACTCCGACGGCCGATGTGTGGGCCGAGAAATTCTCCGGCGCCTATAGGACGCTGTTGAACAAGTACTATGTCGATGAACTCTATGATTTCATCATTGTCGAGCCCATCAAACGGTTGGGAGACCTGCTTGATTGGTTCGATCGCACGGTCGTCGACGGTCTAGTCCGGGGAGTCGGACAGCTGGCTGATTGGGGCTCTGCCGGGTCAACCTGGATTGAAAAGTATATTGTATACGCGGGGTTGAATGTCATCGGATACGGCAATCACCTCGCGGCGCGTGAAGGGCGGAAGATGCAGAGCGGAATGGTCCACCATTATGTCGCTCTCATCGTTGCCGGGCTGTTTCTGTTGGCGCTGGTCGTTCAATTCCTCGTTCAGATGTAGAGGGTCGAGGGGCGTACGGCGGTCATTATGTTGGAAGAACTCACAGCGGGATTTCCGGTCCTTTCCTGCATTCTCTTTTTGCCCGTTCTGGGAGCCATCGTGCTGTGGCTGTTCGAGGATGAGGACATGGTCCGGACGTCGGCGCTCGCCATCACGCTGCTCGAACTCGCGCTCTCGGTGTTCGTGCTGGTGCGGTTTGTGCCGGAATCGGCTGCCATGCAGTTCGCGGAGCGTGTGAGATGGATTCCCGCGCTGGGCATTAGCTACCACCTGGGCGTCGACGGTATCAGCGTACTCTTCGTGGGATTGACCGCATTTCTGAGTGTGTTGGTCGTGATCTATTCCTGGGACACGATCCGCCACCAAGTGAAGCTCTACATGATGTGTCTGTTGGCGCTTGAAACGACGACGATGGGCGTGTTCGTTTCATTGGATCTGATCTTGTTCTTCGTCTTCTGGGAGCTGATGCTGATTCCCAGCTACTTTCTGATCAAACTGTGGGGCGGCGGAGCCGAACGCCATTATGCGGCGTTGAAGTTCGTTCTCTATACCCTTTTGGGCAGTGTCTTTATGCTGGTGGGCATCGCCTTGCTCAATATCAACTTCCACCAGTGGGCGTCTTTGCATCATACGGATCAAAGCTATTCGTTCGATTTACTAGAGCTCCTCTCGGCGCCGATTCCGATGGATCAGCAGATCCTGATCTTCTGGCTCATGTTCATGGGATTTGCCTTCAAGGCCCCGATCTTCCCGTTCCACACATGGCTACCGGATGCGCTGATGGAGGGTCCGATCGGCATGGCGGTGGTGCTGGCCGGACTTAAGCTTGGCACCTTCGGCTTTATGCGCTTCAGCCTGCCGCTTCTTCCCGATGCCTCCCAAAGCGACACGGTCGTGACCGTGGTCGTCGTGCTCGGACTATGCGCCATTCTGTACGGAGCCTGGATGGCGTTGGTTCAACCGGACTTCAGGCGGCTGTTAGCCTATAGCAGCGTCAGCCATTTGGGTTTCATCGTCGTGGGACTGTTCTCGCTGAATTACCAAGGTCTGCAGGGCAGCCTACTGACCATGATCAATCTGGGATTCAGCACGGCCGGCCTCTTCTTTATTGCCGGGTTTCTCTATTCACGTCAACAGTCCACGCAGCTGTCGGCGTTCGGGGGGATGGCCAAACAAGTGCCGTTGTTGGCTACGTTCTTTCTGATTATCGGACTGGCCTCGATCGGACTTCCGGGAACGAACGGTTTTGTGGGGGAGTTTCTCATCCTCTTAGGCGCATTCAAAGCAAAGTGGTGGTTCGGAGCAGTGGCTGTGCTCGGCGTCATTTTTGGGGCGGCCTATTTTCTCTGGTACTACGAACGCGCCATGCTGGGCCCGGTCGGTAAGGCGGTGAAACAGACGATGAGCGACCTTCAATTGCGAGAGATGGTCATTGCCGTGTCGCTGTCGGTCATGATTCTGTGGATCGGGCTGTATCCGTCGCCCTTTCTTCGAATCATGAACGGATCGGTGCAGGCGCTCGTCGATCGGTTGAATCACGGCACAGTGGCGGCACTCGGATCCTCCACGGCTGAAAAAGGACGTTGAGTTCATGGGCGAATACGCACTGCTGTATATTCTCTTCGCTCCCTTCGCCGGCGCGTTGGCGCTGATTCTGGTCTCGAATCGGCAGCCGATGCTGGTCCGAGGCATCGCCGCGAGCGCGGCCTTCGTGTCCCTGGTTGCGTCGATATATCTGTTTTATGCCTACGATCCGGTCAAAGGCGGGTTCCAATTCGTCCAGAAGTTTGAATGGTCCAGGCAACTCGGTATTTCGCTGCATCTTGGTGTGGATGGCATCGGGACCCCGCTCGTGCTGGCATCGGCGATCTTGTTGTTTACGGGCATTTTCGTGTCCTGGCACATCAGGGATCGCGCGAAAGAATTCTACATCTGGCTGCTGATTCTCGCCGCCGCCACGATCGGCGTTTTCATGTCCCTGGATCTGTTTTTCCTCTACTTCTTCTATGAGATGTCCGTGATTCCCATGTATCTCTTGCTGGGCATGTGGGGCAGCCACACCAAGCGGTATTTGGAGATGACGGATACGGAAGGACTCAAACTGAGAGATTCCGTCGGCTACATTTTCAACTTCGGATCGAACAGCAAGGAATACGCGGCGATGAAGCTGGTGCTCTTCTTGTCGGCCTTCGCGGTTGCGGCCCTGATGGGTATCCTGCTGATTTACAAGTACGCCGGGCTCAATACGTTCGATATTCTCGTGCTTCGCGAGCAGGCTCACCTCATGAATATTCCCGTGCTCGGCACAACCCTGGACAAGATCATTTGGGTGCTGGTCTTTTTCGGCTTTGCCTCGATCGCTCCGTTATGGCCGCTCCATTCATGGTCTCCGGTCGGTCATGCCGCGGCTCCGGCTGCGACCAGCATGCTGCATGCCGGCGTTCTCATGAAACTTGGGCATTTCTCTATTATTCGGGTGGCGTTTGAAATTTTGCCTGAGACGACCCGTGAGATGATGCCGATTGCGGCCGTCCTCTGCATGTTCAGCATCGTCTACGGGGGGTTTGTCGCCTTCTACGCCAAGGACACCAAATACGTCATCGGTTATTCCAGCTCGAGCCACATGGGTTATGTGTTTCTTGGGATGGCGGCATTGAATTACATCAGTTTGAGCGGCGCAGTCATTTATATGTTTGCCCATGCGATGGCCACCGGCATGCTCTTCGCCATGGCAGGGTGGGTCTACGACCAGACCCACACGAGGGATCTTCCATCATTGGGAGGCCTCTCGAACAAAATGCCGTTTATCTCCGGATGTTTCATCGTGGGGTGTATGGCCTCGATCGGCATGCCGGGGACAGTGAATTTCATCGCTGAAATCATGATTATCGTCGGCAGCTGGGAGAAGTATCCCCTTCAAGTCATTGTCGCCGTGCTAGGGATCGTTCTCACCATGGCCTATCTCTTCAAAATGATGCGCAGCCTGTTCTATGGGCCGATGAATCAACAATACAGCCATGCGCATGATGCCGTGTCGGCCGTTGATCGGCTGCCGTTGCTGGTGATGATTGCCGTCAGCGTGGGATTCGGTATTTTTCCGATGCATTTGTACGATGTGGTTCGTTCAGGCGTCGATCCGTTAATCGCCAGGATCACCCATGTTGTTCCGGTCGCGCAGAGCGGCGACGGGTTAGGGGTGAAGAGTGAGGCGACGATCCCTGTGGTCAGGGATCATGTTCCCCTCGTCGCAAATAACCCCGTCCCTCTGACCCCTGACCCTTCACGAGGGCACGAATGACCTTCACGCTGACCCTGTCCTTCGCCGATCTTCTGTTGCTGTTGCCGGAGATTGTGCTGACCTGCTGGCTTTGCATCGTCGTGATTGTCGATTTTTCCGTTCCACGCTTGCCCAAGGAACAATTGGCCATTCTCAGTATTACTGGCCTGCTGGCCACCCTAGGCTGTTTAGTATGGTTCGATGTGACTCATGTGTCGGGCGCCCTGTTCGGCAATATGTTCGTGCTGGACCGCATGGCCATCTTTTTCAAGATATTTATCGTCGGCTCGACGGCGCTCGTCATTCTTGCGTCGATCCAGTACGTCGAGCGTTTCAGATTTTTTCGTGGAGAGTACTATGTGCTGGTCGCCATGTCTGCTCTCGGCATGATGTTCATGTCCTCGGCCAACGATCTGCTGTCCCTTTTCGTCAGCCTGGAGTTTTCGACCCTCGGGTTTTACATTCTGGTGGGCTATCTTCGTGAGGATTTGGCCTCAAATGAGGCCGGACTTAAGTTCTTCATACTGGGCGTGTTTGCTGCCGGACTGCTTGCCTACGGCATCAGTCTCGTCTACGGGGAGACGGGGAAGCTGGTGTTTTCGGAGATGAATCTATCCGCTACCCCTGGCGCGATCATCGGTTTCTTACTGATCTTCGCCGCGCTTGGATTCAAGATCGGAGCCGTTCCTTTCCATTCGTGGATTCCTGATACGTATCATGGCGCACCGACGCCTGTGACGGCGTACTTGTCGATCGCTCCGAAGGGCGCTGCGTTCGCCATCCTGCTCCGTATCTTCTTCGTGGCGTTGGCCTCCTTCAAACCGATGTGGGTCATTCTGTTGGTGGCGGTCTCTATCTTGTCGATGACCTATGCCAACATCGTGGCGATTGCCCAGCGGAACATCAAGCGTCTTCTGGCCTATTCCGGTATCGCCCAGGTCGGGAACGTCTTGATCGGCTTGGCGGCCGGGACGAAAATGGGGAATGATGCCATTTTGTTTTACCTCTTGGCCTATCTCTTTGCGAATCTCGGCGCTTTTGCCGTTGTCATTGCCGTCAGCCACGCGATCGGCAGTGATGACATCGACGACTATAATGGTTTGAACCGCCGTTCTCCGTTCCTGGCCTTCTCGATGCTGCTGTTTCTCCTGTCTCTGGCCGGTGTGCCGCCGCTGGCTGGGTTTATCGGAAAACTCTACATTTTCATCGCGGCGATTAAGGAAGGACTGTATACGCTGATCACGGCTGGACTGATCAACATCGTGATTTCGATGTACTATTACTTGATCGTCGTAAAGAAAATGTATATCAATGAGCCGACCAATCCCTCGCCTGTCACCATTTCTGGCCCGATGAAGGCCGTCGTCTATGTCGGTCTGGCAGGAACTTTGGTTATTGGCATTTATCCTCAGCCGTTCATCGATTGGGTTGGCGGTGCGACGCTGATGTTCTCGAATCTTCCCGTTCCTTCTGCCATCGTCACCCCACCCATTCCGCCCTTTGGTGGATAGTGTTTCTGGTTTCGCCGTTCGTGAGTTCTGCTACAATTGGCCGTAAGCGCACGAGTCCTAGCGTACACGGTTGCCACCTACACAATTTTCTGGGATTCTGGCCAGCACCACTTATGTTTATGGAATCACCTGCGAAGGGCCAGCCGCAAATTGCGCTCGCACCGATTGGGGGACCTGAACCCCACAACCCCTCTCCCTCGCCTGCCGGTGACGGGTCATTCTGGCGCATTCCGATTATGTGGTTCTTCTCACTTACGATCGAACAGCGGATCTTGGCCGGGTTCAGTCTCGTGTTCGCCGGCATTCTCGTGATCAGTGTAGTGTCCTATCGCAACACCAGTGCGGTGATCGCCAACAGCGGACTCGATACCCGCAGCCACGAACTCGTGCAGCTATTGACCAATATCGATATGGCAATGGACCAAACCGAGAACAATCACCGCCGGTATCTTGTTACAGGAGAAGAGCTCTATCTCGAGTCCTATCGGTCGGTTATCAAACAGAAGCCGACGTTTATCAAATACCTCGAACATCTGACGGAGGGAGTGCCCGAACAGCAGGAACGTGTCGCATTGCTCGAGCGAATGATGCATCAGCAACTGGCTGCTGAGGCCCATGCAATTACTGTCCTTACCAATAGAGGATTCGAGGCGGTCAAGAAAATGGCTCTTGAGGGAGCTGCAACACGGGAGATCAGTGAGATCCACAAGATCGTCGCGGAAATGGAGTCATACGAACGACAGGCATTGCGGCGTCGGGTCTTGGAGTCTGCAGCCACGACGACAAATACGATCGTGCTGCTGAGCATCGGCGCGCTGCTTCAATTCGTACTGCTGGCGGCCGTGTACTATTTGATCCGGCACGACATCACCGAACGGCGGCGTGTGGCCGATGAACTCCAGCGGCGCGGTGAACTTTTGGAGGCTGCGAACAAGGAACTCGAATCCTTCAGTTATTCGGTTTCTCACGACTTGCGCGCTCCGCTTCGCCATATCGATGGGTATGCCTCGCTGTTGCGCAAAGCAGTGACTGAATCGTTGAACGAAAAGGCCGCCAGGTATTTGCAGACGATCTCCGACTCTGCCAAACAGATGGGCCAACTGATCGACGATTTGCTGGTATTTTCTCGGATGGGCCGTCAGGAGATGCTTCAAACAAGGGTTGATTTGAACCAGGTGATCCGAACCATCCTTTACGATTTACGACTTGACTTGCAAGGACGCGAGATATCTTGGACAATTGCCACACTTCCGGAAGTGCTGGGTGATCCGGCCATGCTCCGGCAGGTGTTTATGAATCTGATCGCGAATGCGGTGAAATTCACAAGCACCAGGCCGCGGGCACACATTGAGGTCGGCATTGACCGGCCGAATTCCGGTGAAGCCGTCATTTTTGTGCGTGACAACGGAGTGGGATTTGATATGCGGTATGCTGGCAAACTATTCGGCGTGTTTCAGCGACTCCACCGGATGGATGAATTTGAAGGAACGGGTATCGGTCTTGCCAACGTGCGTCGGATCGTGCATCGGCATGGCGGACGCACCTGGGCGGAGGGCGAACCGGATAAAGGAGCGACGTTTTATATTACGCTCCCAACCAGGAGGCCTTGATCATGACAGGCGCAAAACCGATCGTGCTCGCTGAAGATAATCCGCGAGACGCTGAACTGGCTCTGGCCGCGATGGAGGAACAGAACATTTCCGACAAAGTGGTGCTTTGCCACGACGGCGCCGAGGTATTGGATTATCTGTATTGTCGAGGGCCGTTTGCTTCCCGGATGAAAGGGAACCCTGCGGTTATCTTTCTGGATATCAAGATGCCCAAAGTAAACGGGCTTGAGGTTTTGCGGACCATCAAGGCGGATACGCATCTCCGCCCCATTCCTGTCGTCATGCTTACCTCTTCCCGTGAGGAGCGTGACCTCGGGGAGAGTTACGCGCTGGGAGCCAATGCGTATGTGGTGAAGCCTGTTGAATTTCATCAGTTTGTCTCGGCCGTCAAGGAGCTGGGCACATTCTGGGGTGTGATCAATGAGCCTCCACCGCAGGGATCCGGTTCCGGCAAGTAACTTTGAATGGAACTCTGATGACCACTCCTTTGCGAGTCCTCCAACTGGAGGATAATCAGACAGATGCCGACCTCATCGCCACGCTGTTGGCAGAAGGGGGAATTCCTTGCGCGCCGATCCGCGTGGAAAGTCGAGCGGCGTTTGTTGCCGTCCTTAAAGAAGGCCTGATTGATCTGATCTTGGCCGACTATTCTCTTCCTGGATTCGATGGTGCTGCCGCGCTTGAGCTTGCGCGCAAGCTGGCTCCTGAGATCCCGTTCATTTTCGTTTCCGGGACCCTCGGCGAGGAACTCGCCATCGATACCATGCATCGCGGCGCCACGGATTATATTTTGAAGCAGCGGATCGGCCGGCTGGTTCCATCGATTCAGCGGGCGCTCCGCGAACGGCACGATCGGATGGAGCGGAAGCGGGCCGAGAACGCCTTGCGCCAGAGCGAGTTGCAGCTTCGCCAGGCGCAAAAGCTGGAGGCCGTCGGCCGATTGGCCGGAGGGTTGGCACACGATTTTAACAATATTCTCACCGTCATCATGGGCCACAGCCAAGTGTTGCTCAATGACTTGCCGCCGGATCATCCTGAGAGGGGCAAGATCGAAGAGATGCGAAAGGCCGGCGATCGCGCCGCGGCTCTGATCAAACAATTGCTGACATTCAGCAGAAAGCAGCCGGCCGAGCCAAAAGTGCTCGATTTGAATCCGGTCATCGGCAACTTTGAGACCATGCTTCGACGCTTAATCGGGGAAGATATCGAATTGGTCTTACGCGCAAGCCGAGAGCCTCTTCGCGTCAAGACAGACCCCGCGCAACTCGAACAGATCGTCATGAATCTCGTTGTCAATGCCCGCGATGCCATGCCCAAGGGCGGAACGCTGATCATCGAAACTGCTTCAGTCGAGATTGACCGGACGCCGGTATACCACCTGCGCCCCTTGCCTCCCGGTGCCTATGTGAAGCTCTCTGTGTCCGACACCGGCTGCGGGATTTCACCGGATGTTCAAGCCCACATATTTGAGCCATTTTTCACGACGAAGGAAGAAGGGAAAGGCACGGGACTCGGACTCTCCACCGTGTTCGGCATCGTTACCCAAAGCGGGGGCGGGCTGGATGTGTCCAGCGCGATCGGCCAGGGCACTCGCTTTGATATTTACCTTCCGAAGATTATCGAGGAGGCGGATCGAGTCGTCGGCACGGAAGTCACGCCGTCGTCCACGACCGGCCATGAGACCATTTTGCTGGTCGAAGATGACACGGGCGTCCGCAGTCTGATTCGAGACGAACTTCGCAAGCTTGGATATCGTGTCTTCGAGGCCAAACACGGCTTGGAGGCCTGTCTTGTCGGTACACAGCAGATAGGCCGGCTCCAGCTCCTGCTCACGGATGTGGTCATGCCGGGAATGAACGGGCCGGAATTGGCCCAGCATCTTCGTGTGATCAAGCCTGAGCTGAAAATTCTCTTCATCTCCGGCTATACCGATGATGTTGGTCTAGGTGCCGGGGACCCAGCCTGTGGGTATCTTCAAAAGCCGTTCACTCCGGAGGCTCTGGCGAGGGCAATTCGCGAGCTTCTGGATTGGAATCCGGCCAGCACGGTTGTATCAAGTCAGCAAGGCACAGTGATCCGGTAATCAGCCCAGACAACGATCTATCGGCCATATGCCATGATCGACGACTTCATATCAGGTGTTCACCGCGGAGGATCCGATGCAATCGCGAGGCGGCGGTTCCCGACTGTCGCTGGCGGGACAGCGGGGCGTCTATTCGGCTATGTTCTTGCGCTTTGCACTTTGCCCTGCGTCGCTTTTGCTGAGAATATCAAGTGGGAACAGCTTGCGGATGGTGTTGCTGTGTCAGTGTGGAATCCGGGCGAGCCTTGTCCGGCCGTGCCGTCCTTGCTGGCCATTGAGATCGATCCGGATCTTGCCAGGTTTGCGATCCATTACTATGCGCATGAAAATCTTGCACAGCCTCCGACAATCGAAGACTGGCAGAAGCGGACGGGCCATGATGTCATTTTCAACGCGGGCTTGTTTCGTGAAAACTTCGCCTATCTCGGCTTGCTGTATAAAGACGGCCGGTCATTGGGGAGCCGCCGGCACACAACATGGCAGGGCGTATTTGTCGCGGAGCCCTTGGTTTCAGGTGTGAAGAAGGCTCGGGTACTCGACTTGGCGGTTGAGGCCTTTGATGAGCAACATCCGCCCTATCAGGAGGCAGCCCAGGCGCTGATGCTCTTGGACCGGAATAGGACCATTCGTGTTCGTCAGACAGGGAAACGGGCGTATCAAACAATCATTGCTGAAACGGACAAGGGACGCATTCTCGTCTTCAAGAGCCGAGATGTCACGTCGCTGTATGATATTGGCCGATGTCTGCGGGATACGTTGTCCATCGTGCGTCAGGCGATGGCTATGGATGGAGGCTCATCGTCAGACGTACTTGTTTCGGAGTCACTGTGGCAGAGAGACCAGCAGAATGAGAATCGACTTTTCTGGAAGGCCTTGTTTGGCGGCAACGCCTCCCCGCACATCCCATTACCGACGGTCATCGGTGTCAGCCGGCGCTAAGATATGGTGGTACGAGAATCGTCACACGTTGCTTCTTAGCCGGTTAACGAGGAAAGATACTGCACACATGTCGTCGTCTGTTGAGAGGAACGGCTATTGCTGCGAGTGCGCGACCGGAAACCCCGCTTCTATCCATGCATTCATGCTGCCTTCAACATTGTAGACATGGCGATATCCGAGATCCGCCAGGGTCTCCGCTGCGATATTGCTCCGACGTCCTGATTGGCAATAGACGACGATATGGTCCTCCAGTTTTGCGCCGATCTCACGATGGCGCGACTTGATCTCGCGGAAGTCGATATTGCGGTCGGTGCCGGGGATGCTGCCGGCTAGATGCTCCTCCGGCGAGCGGACATCCACCAATATGAAACCTTTCTGGGTCATGAACCGAGCCATGGAAAGACCGGATTGCAATTGTTGCACGGTCATCAGATACGAATGGTAGGATTGAGCGATCTCACTGAACGTCAGGCTTGCGGCAACCAGGCACCCGACCGCGACGATTCTATAGAACCTCATCATGTTTCCTCCCTGACATATTGAGACCGGAACAGACTCTCTTCATAATAGAACCATGAGAAAACTCTGGTCAAGCGTGACTGTTGCGGCCGTAGTTTCGACTCTTGTCGGTTGTGCCGATGGAGCCAAGCTCATTCAAGAACACGAGAACGGCGGCGTGGTTGTGTATCCCTTTAAGGGAGAACAGGGCTCCGTTCTATCCTCATTCCGTAAGGAAGCACTCACAGTTATCGACAAGAAGTGTGGCGATCGATCATATGCGATCGTTCGTGAAGGAGAAACCAAAGGTCGGATACGCGTGATTAGTCCGATCGAAGGGCAGGAAGAAGCCATAGAGGAACGGCGTTGGGGAATACAGTTTCAGTGCCGATAACGATGAGGGACAGAGTCTGTAAGGTTGTGTCTATGGTCGTTTGAGAGCGACTAGCAGGTCTTGCACGGTGAGGAGACTGATGAGTGAGAGCTGTTCCCGTTCCACTCTGGCTTTCCCGTCCTGTTCTTGACGGTCGACAATCACCAACGCATGATCGACTCGTAATCCAGCCTCACGAGCGGCTGCGACGGCTTTGAGCAGTGACCCGCCGCTTGTGAGGACATCGTCCACAATCAGAGCGCGGTCGCCCGGGCGAATACTTCCCTCGATCAGTTTTCCCAAGCCGTGATCTTTGGCCTGTTTTCTTACCACGAAGGTCCTCCACAGCCGTTGATGTGCCGCCGCACAGGCAAAGTCCGAGATAGTCACCGCAATGGGGATCGCTCCGATTTCGAGTCCACCGAGGCAGTCCAGTTCAATCCCCGTAAGTCTGGCATAGGCTAGCTCAGCCACCAGCCGGCGGGCCTCTGGGTGGGCCACGAGCGCGCGACAATCGACATAGAAAGGGCTGATTTCTCCGGACGCCAGCTTAAATCCCTTCTCGGCATCCCACTTGAAGGACTGCGTATCATGGAACGCCTTCGCCAGTTGTTCTCGCGGTGTACCCATCATCCCTTCTCCCTGCACCGGAATTGAAACCACCTGGCATTCTACAGTGGCCCGGCAGCCGAAGACACTCTATTTTATGTGCCACGTCTTTCCGGATACCTCAATAGGCATCGGTATTCATAGGGCCTTGGACGCACCACACGGGAAATGTGTAAATCCTGACGAGGCTGAGCACATTACCCAGGAACGCATCGACATATCGTGCGTAGGAAGGTTGGTTTGCTTCCGGCACGACCGTCCAGTAGGAAGTCGGTTGGATGTTCAGAAAGGGGTGACCCGGGGGAAGGTTTGGACCTGGGGCATCGACTGCCGGACCCACTAGACTGCGCATTTCGCTTGGAGCAGGGAGCCGCCACCCCTTCTGTCCGCCTATGACCCGATTGACACAAGTGGTGCGGGCCTCGTTCCACGTGACAGTTGCTGCCTGCGGCGATAATTCCCATACAAGGCCGGTTTCTTTGTCAAAAACTGCGTCGTTGTTGAAGGTGGGTAGGAGGCTAAACCGCTGCCCTGCCGGGTGAGCATTTTGCCAGTTCCGGATGATGTCCGCAATCACCTCTTCTCGTTCCGGTGGAGGCGTAGCTTGCGTGCGCATGAATTCATTTCTCCAAAGGAAAATGCCTGTAGCGACTATAACGACTCCAGCCGTGATCAGTACCCATTTAGCAAGCATGGAATATTGTGGTAACAAGAACCGATGCTGATCCAGTTAACCGCGAGACTTGAGAGACCCGTCTGGCCGGATCAGGGCTGTGTACAGAGAATTTCCCACAAAGCTTCATTGATGCTATCCGGTTCAACCGGCAGCCACTTGTCCTTGTCGACATAGCCGTTCGATGCGATGCCAGCAGCCATCCGGTGAGAGAATTCCGTATAGGCCAGTAGCCGGAGGCGTTTGTCCATACATTCGAATTGTTTGTGGGTTGTCGTTGATAAAAACCGGGGAGTTGCTTTCGGTCCCCCTTGCATCCACCTATAGTCCGTCAATTGCCAGACCTCCACAAGGTTGCCTTCCCTGAGTATAGTCGCGGGATCAATGTAGAGGGTCTGTAATTCACGAACCGGATAAGGCTTCTCAACGGCCACCCATTCCGCAGATGCCTGGTGATCTCCGAATGCCAGCAACAAACTCTGTAATGGCAGGCAAAGAATGAGGCCGGCAGCAGTGTGTTTGATAAATGGATATTGGCTATAGCGAACATTGCGTTGTATACCCGTGATGGTGTCTGCTGGTATATGCATTGGAGGGCTGTAGCGAGACTATTTTAGGATCCTGTCGTCGATAGACGCAAGGGCAGCCGCTCTAACAGGTTATGGAAAAGCTCATGCGACCCGCTGAGCCTCTCGCTGATTCCGATGCCTGAGGCGACAAGCTGCTAAGTGACAGCCCTGTCACTCATCCCAGAGGCAAGCCATCTCTTGTTTTCTTGGATATTCGTCCCTGTGCTTGTGATGAACCTTTGTCGATCTTGGAAGGTAGAGAGATTTGAAATTGCTCTTGCGCGATGTGACGGGTCGTGAGATATGTTTGAAATGAAGATGATCTACCAGACGCCCTGTAGTCTTTCTGTCATTGGTTTGTTCTGCGCTTTCATTCTGGGCGGGTGTGAATCACTCTCTACAGTACCCGTGTCCAAGAATGTGCAGAGAAGTGAATCGACTGCCATTGAATCGGATCTAGTCAAGTCCCTCCAGCGGCAAGTCAAGGAGCGCGATCGGCGCATTGAGGAGCTGACGTCCCAGTTGGAGGCCCTAAAGGCGATTGATCATGATTTCGTAAGTCGTCGAAAACCAAGCTATTCTCCAGCAACTACGATACCGATTGAGTAAGCGACAGTATAGGTGCGCAGGGCCGTAGAGAATCGCCTAAAGAGTCCTTAAAAAATGAGTATTTGCGTAGTTCTCACTCTTTCTTAAGACCGTATCTGGGGTATTGCCAATTGACCGAATAGCCTAGCATGCCGGTGTTCAGGAGCCGTTTAGTGGAGCAAAGGCACGATCATACGCTTAAGAGCAGAAGAACAGGGGATGCTTGCAAAGGAGACTTTCATAGAGTACTATTCTCATACGAATGGGAACCATACTGGGATCTTAAAGAGAGGCTCCAGTTGCTCTTATTGAATCAGAAGTGTGAACAATGCTGAAGGTTGTTTGTTTGATATTATAAGGAGGTGCCATTATGGCAGCATCAGAGCGGGGCTACGATATTTCGC
>LVWT01000041.1 GCA_002083405.1 Nitrospira sp. SG-bin2
GCAAAGATTGAACGCGCTATCGGGGCTAAGGTTGAATGCATCATGAGTGACCTTGACCTCACGGCGGGGAAAAGCACGCTCCTCATCAGGCTGCACGAACCTCCTGTAGCCTCCAGTTCGAAAATATAAAACAGGGACAAAAATATAAAACAGGGACATTCTGAATTTCTCAGCAGGAAGCGGGTACTTTTCAGAATATCCCCATGAATCGTGTCCGCACATACTCCAAGCGTGTGCGTCATGCGCCTGCGTACACAAGTTGCACAGAAGCTGGCCCATGCACAACCGTAACTGTTCGTACGAATCAGGACGGGTACATTGATCCAATGTTTCTGCTGATATCTAGACTGACAAATGAGGCATACGCCTTGCCGTACACTACGAATGTCGATGCCATCGTTATGCCGATACTCATACTTCCTTCATCCCAACCTTCGTGAGATAGAGGAATTCCATGCTTGAACAGTTTGCCGATAACTTCTTACACAATCTCTTCAAGCCCTTACTGCTCTTCTTTTATCTTGGCTTCCTGGTGCCACTGCTCAAAGTTCCCTTTGAGTTCCCGTACGCGATTTATAAAGGCCTCATCATATACCTATTGATCTCCATCGGATGGCATGGCGGAGAGGAATTGGCATCACTTTCCGCAGCGGATCTTGGGCGCGCCAGCGGGTTCATGGTTATTGGGTTTTTCACCAACTTGCTCATCGGGATCACCGCATATTATGTGCTCCGCTTCACGAATATTCGTCAGATCGATGCGGCGGCAGTGGCCGGGTACTATGGTTCTGATTCAGCGGGAACCTTTGTCACTTGTCTGGGCGTTCTGACGGCTTCCAATATCGCCTTTGCCGCATACATGCCGGTCATGCTCGCCGTCATGGAGATTCCTGGGTGTCTGGTCGCCCTTGGGCTTGTTGCCCGCATGCGCGCAAGCGGCAAGATGGATGCGTTGGGCAATATGCCCGGTGAGCACGGCTACGATCCTCACGCAAGGCGCCTCCCTGACAGAAGCGGTCAAATCGACGAACTCGATGCACTGGATGAGAACAAAGACCACTCAGACAATGCCCCTGATCACCGGCAGACGCAGGAACCGGTGGAGACAGAGAAACGCGCCAATGCCTCCGGCATCCTGAGCAAAAGCGTGCTCCATGAAGTCTTCCTGAATTCCGGTCTGTACTTGCTGTTTGGCGGGATTCTGATCGGATTCATTTCCGGGCTGCAAGGGGCGAAGGTGACGGCTGCCAACGATGTCTTCTTCGTTCAATTGTTCCCGGCAATCTTATGTCTGTTTCTCATCGAGATGGGTATGACGGCATGCAAGCGTCTCCAAGACCTTCGGACCGCGGGATGGAAGTTCATCCTATTTGGATTTTGGGCTCCGAATGTCTTCGCCACATTCGGCATGCTGATGGCGCACCTGTACAGCATGTTCCTGGGCCACCCGTTCGAAATTGGCACCTACACCCTGTTTGGCGTCCTCTGCGGGTCAGCCTCGTATATCGCCGTTCCAGCAATTCAACGACTCGCCATTCCAGAAGCGAGTCCAACCCTTGGATTGGCTGCTTCTCTTGGCCTAACCTTTACCTATAACGTCACACTCGGCATTCCATGGTACATCCTGATCGCCACGGTCATTACCACGATGATGCCCGTGAAATAGTTTGACGGAGCCTGCCTCACCAATCAGCGGACGATCGGCTGCACTTCCCGGTCCATCGTAAAGACGAAGACCGTCCCCAGTAGCGCATAGATGTCGGTAAAAACGCCGAGAGCTTTGAATGCAAAATGGGGACATTCTGAGTTTCGCCACGAGAAGCGGGTACTTTTCAGAATGTCCCCGTGAATCGTGTCCGGGCTTCGGCATAGCCGAAGCCCACAGCAGTCAGCCTAGAAGTCGCCGGTTTTCACGTACGGATGGCTCCACAGCGTGAGCTGGAGGAGACAAGATTTCACCCACGCATTGTACATCTTGTCGACATCCTCGGCCTTGTGCCCCTTCTTGGCGAGGAACGGCTTCAAGGTGAACGTCACCGGGAAAATGAGCGCGAACAAATCGCGAAACGGCACGATGGCCGCCGCGGCGGCAGCGCCGTCGGTCTGATTCTTCTTGGTACGATGGTGGCGGAGGCCGATCTCGTGCTGATAGTCGAGCCACTTCTGATCGTACTCAGCCTTGGCCGTGTCGAGAATCCACTGGCCGAAGCGCTTGCGGACTCCGCCCAGATAGTCACCCAGCGGCTTGCCGTCGCTCTTGCCGAGGAATGACGCGAGCAGCTGCGGCTGAGAACCCACAAAGCCGTACCAGACGTCGAGGATGGCTTCGACCTGATCCTTTACCACGTCATGTGACTGACGCAGGGCCTTGATGTCTTCGTCTCCGAACAAGGCGCTGTTCTTCATCAACTGAAATTCGGCGAGTGTCACGGGAGACTTCGCCACAGCAGGAGTCCCTGCCGTATATCCGGGGATGTTTGCGCTTCCACTCATAAGCTCATTCCTTTCCGCTTGTTGTTGAACCTCACCGCTATATCACGGTGTACTGACCCTCACGCACAGATGTTATGGATCGCACAAGGCAACTGTCAAGAAGGCTGTGGAGGAGATTGCAGTGCGGCAACAATCGTTTTGTCCAGGCGCTTCACCTTGCCGTTGCCGTCTGTCACTGCGAGACGGGCTGAGCCCTCTACCACAACCCGACCGCTAACTTTTTCCCGTAGCACGTGAGCAAACGTGAACGAGGCTCTGGTCACGTCAGACACGGTCGTTGCAACGACCAGCGTCTCTCCATACCGGCCAGGCGAACGGTAATGCACCTCGGCATGGACCACGACAAAGACCGTACCCTGCTCCATCAATGAGGCAACCGACCGCCCGCGCGACTCCAGATACTCCGTGCGAGCCCGCTCAAAATATTTAAGATAGTTGGCGTAATAGACGACACCCCCGCAGTCGGTGTCTTCGTAATAGATTCGTATTTCCAATCAGTTACCTTATGAAAATATTATTTATAGCGACTTTACAGTTTCCATCCTACGACTCACCAACCATCTTGATCTCAACTATATGATTGTTTTGGTTATACACAAACTTGAAACATGCAACTGCGTAAATTCTTCGATGTTTCAGCTTGAAGTGATCGCTCTTTGGTTTCCACAAACACCACTTTCCTCAAGAGTATCTAACCTCTTCACAAACTCTCACCCATGCCGATCCGATCTCCGACGAGACCCTCTCCCTGTCAGACTTTCAGTAAGCGATTTATACCGCTTGCTGCCACGAACAGGGCACTATTCTGGTGGGGCACTGCACAACTTCACACGAACCCCTACACCAACGGCGCAGTTTTCCTGTCGAGTGCCTGTACAGACTGCAACCGAAACCGCCGCCGCCATTCAGCACACCTTCCACACAAACCCCAGCGCGTCGAGCCGTGCACGGCGCTCAGGCAGCATGGTGTCTTGAGTTTGGCGTTGTACGCCAACCCACTGCCCTAACCTAAAGTCTTGCTCGCGATGATTTTTAGGCACGCGACAATGCCCTTCCCGCAGGCGAAAGATTTCGAGGGAGCGGAAGCCTTCTTCCCACAAAGTCGCCCGTGAATCCCACACGAACCCGAGTGCATCAAGCCGCTGACGGCGTTCGGGCAGCAATTTGTCTTGGGTTGCGCGTTGCACGCCAACCCATTGTCCTAGGCGAAAGCCTTGCTCACGATAACTTGTAGGCACACGACAATGTCCCTCACGTTGGTGAAACAGTTGTAGATAGCGAAAGCCCTCTTCCCACGAAGTCGCGAATTTATTCCACACAAAATTCAGCGCGTCCAGCCGCTGACGACGTTCGGAAGGCATGGTGTCTTTCTTTTGGCGTTGTTTGTCAACCCACTGTCCCAACCGAAAACCTTGCTCACGGTGGCTTGTAGGTACACGACAATGCCCTTCCCGATGGTGAAAGAGTTCCAGGAAGCGAAAACCCTCTTCCCACGAAGCGGTCAAGACATCCCATACGAATCCCAGCGCGTCCAGCCGCTGACGACGTTCTAGTGACATACTATCTTTGTTGTCGCGTTGCACGCCAACCCACGTCCCTAAGCGAAAGTCTTGCTCGCGATGGCTTGTTGATACGCGGCAATGTCCTTCCCGCTGACGAAAGCTTTCGAGGGACTGAAAGCCCTCTTCCCACTGAGCGGTACGGGCATCCCACACGAAACCCAGCGCGTCGAGCCGCGCACGGCGGTCTGGCAACAGAACATCTTTGGTGGTGCGTTGCACGGCAACCCACTGTCCTAACCGATAGTCTTGCTCGCAATAGAGTTGCGGCACGAGACAATGTCCTTCTCGCTGGCGAAAGATATCAAGGAAGCGGAAACCTTCTTCCCACTGAACGATACGGGTATCCCACACAAACCCGAGTGCATCAAGCCGCTGACGGCGTTCTGGCAACATGGTGTCTTGAGCCGTGCGTTGATTGGTGACCCACGATCCTAACCGAAAGCCGGAGATTGGGTCGCGGTAGCTATGGGGAATGAGACAGTTCCCTTGCGCCTTGCGATAGCATTCGAGGCAGCGAACGCCCTCTTCCCACCAATCCTCATGTGAATCCCACACAAACCCGAGCGCGTCGAGCTGTTGACGCCGATCTGGCGACAATTTGTCTTGGGTTGCGCGTTGATGGGCAACCCACAACCCTAACCGATAGCCTTGCTCGTGATGGCGTACAGGCACGCGACAATGCCCTTCCCTCTGGCGAAAGATTTCGAGGGAGCGAAAGCCCTGTTCCCACGAAGCCGCGAATTTATTCCATGCAAAACCCAGCGACTCAAGCCGCTGACGGCGTTCGGGCAGCATGGTATCTTTCTTTTGGCGTTGCTTGTCGACCCACTGTCCCAACCGAAAACCTTGCTCACGATGGTTTGTCGGTACGATGCAGTCCCCTTCACGCTGCTTATAGGCTGTGAGCCGCCCATACCACTCATCCCAACCAATTCCAATGCGATCAGCAAAGGCGATACTGATGCTGGCAGTCAAACGCTCAAGATCGACTTCAGGACCAATGACTTCTACCTTCTCGCGTAGTCGCCTGAGGTCAAACGCTTTACCAACACCCTTGCCTTCTTGCCGCTCACGAATAATATCGAGCAAGTCCTCATCGTGCTCTTGTAAGGCATTGAGGACATCCACGACTTCGGTAAAGTTTTCTGATTCAATTGCCTTATCCAGACCCTCCCGTGTGAAGTCAGCGGCGAACAACGGTACCACGACATACCCCACCGTCTTGGTGCTGGCTCCTTGCGGCTTCCGCATCGCACGACCCGTCGCTTGGGCAATATCAATGCGGCTCTGTTTGGGATCGATAAACGCCACCATATCGACCGCAGGGACATCCACCCCCTCAGTCAGACAGCGAGCGTTGGTGAGTACCCCTTTCTCAGTATGGCGAAAAACATCGATCAGGGATTTTCGTTCTGAGCTTCGTTGTTTGCCATGCACATGGCTCACATCGTAGCCATTGAGATAGCGTCCGATGCCATGCGTGGTGTCACTGGCAAACTCTTCAGCCGCCTTGACGCGGCTATGAAAGGTCAGCGCTTTTGTCGCGCCTGTTTTCTTGACCGCTTGCTGGAAGGCGAGCAGATTGGCTACCCATCGTGCCTGCACGAGATCAGTCTTGATCAGCGTAATGCCATGCTTTCGCGCAAAGTCGCTAACCATGTGTTTGTCGATGAGCGAGATGACGACTTTATACGGGCAGATGATGCCCTGCTTCGCGGCACTCGCAAACGAAAGCGTATGGGCGCGTATCCCATAGACCTGTGGATCGTCCATCGATTGCACACGAAACTCACCTTCTTTATCGCGATGGCGAATATCGTAATGACGGGGCGTCGCGGTGAAGAACAGCCGCTTCTTGATACGCAGGTGCTCATCGGACAGCGCATAGCCGAACGCCCCACCTTCTCGCCCTGTCGTCTTGTGGGCTTCATCAAATATCCCCAAATCAAAGGTGTAGCCTGCTGCCCCTGCCCCCACGACAGGCGACGAGTGATAGGTGGAGAAAATGACTTTCACATCATCCGTCGGATGTGCGAGAAAGCGGGTGACTTCTTCGGGGTTGGTATCGATGCGAAACTCCACATCAGAGGAACGGACTTCTAATTCATCATTCGCTAAGCCTACCGTTTGATCCGAACAGACACAGAGGTAGCGAAACCCTGGCGCGAAGGTGTGATGCTTGCTCCACTCGCCCAGTGTTTGCTGAAGCAGCGTCAGGGACGGCACCAAGACCAGCACCGTTTTCGGTTGGGCATCTTGCGTTGCCCATAACGACACCAGCGTTTTGCCCGTCCCACAGGCCATGACGACAGTGGCGCGATCCTGGGTACTGAGTGTGGTTTTGATGGCTGTCAGTGCGTCTATTTGGTAGGGCTTGGGGGTGAACGGAGAGCGCGGCAGCGGCTTCTCTTTCAGCCATGCGACAATCCGCGCAAGATCATCTGGTTCAAGCACACGAAAATCATCGCCACGAACCAGCCGCATCCCCCCACGATTGAGCGCATCGACCGCGAGTTCACTCGCGGTCGTAAAGATCACGCGCTCCGTGAAGCGTTCGGTGATACCAAGAAACGGGGCGACTTCGGTATAGGTGAGGTAGCCCTTCTGGCGGTATTTGACTTGGTAGGCAACATACGTCCCAAGGCGGCTTTCATACACACCATCGATCCCCTTCGCGTCGCTGGGAAGGTTGTAGCGTTGCCGTAGCGTCAGGGGGATGTCGCCGACGACCCAGTGGGCGACGCACTGCATAATGTCTTGGGTGGCGAGGAATCCTTCCACGAAAATCTCAAAGACATCGCCACGATCTTTCTCCTCCGCAATACCATTGATGCGATGCTCGAAATCGTGGAAGGACGTGAGGTCGTCAAAGATGCCTGTCGCGATCCAGTATCTCGCTTTGACATGCTTGACGGGCATCGGTTTCCTCTGGCGCAGAACTTCTCTGCGGGCAGCGGCAGTATAGCCGATCATTCGTGTCAACCGCCTCGGTAAAATGGCAGTCGTCGTCGAAGGTGTACTTGTTGTCAATAATCCCAGCGTCCCTCTCGCAGTATCCACGCAGACGCTTCGCAATCTCTCGTAGCGACCAGCCCATGACCCCACAAGGTGCGACTTCTCTTAACAGTAGAGCCGAGCAATTCCGTTTTCCAGATGCTCGGCGCTCTTTCGGTCAGAACTTGACAAGGTAGTGAAGCAGGATACGCTAGTGATTGGACTCCTAAGTCTCACTCAAAGACTTCTGCGATGCCACAAGAAGTGAACTAAAGGAGACTATACCTGATGAGACAGTTTGACTTTGGTCGTTTCAATGGTTTCATGCACCACAGGCTTAATGATCTTCTGCTTTCGGACGTATGGAACTTTGACGTTTTTAACGAGAGTGATCTTCATTCGGCTGCCCATGGTTATATCAGATCCTTCTTTCAGCGGAACGGAAGGTCAAACATCTATGTTCGGTGCGAACCACGGTTGGCAGGAATGAAGCCGGATATTGTGATCTTTGACAGAGGCAACCCCATTTATACGGTCGAATTCAAATTCTTCACAAAGCAAGACTACGTAAACGAAGAAGCCGTATTCAAGGACCTCGAAAAACTGGCTAAGGTTGTAAATCGATTCGGGTCAATGAAATGGGGCTTCTTCTACCTTGTTCATGACAGTGAGGACTCTTACACGTTTCCAAATCCCGCCCTTCGGAAGCGTGGATATGAAAACATATCGGTTTCGACGATAAATGTCAGAAGAAAGGAAGGCACTGGAAGACGCCGAACCAATTACGACGATTGGCGCAAAGAATTCGACCGTTTGATCGCCCAACACCGGGAGCACGCGGCATAGTTACATATCAGTCCATAACACGACACTCAAACCAACCGACCTCTGCGATCCTGTGAGCGACGGCAAGCGATGATCGCGCCGTCAACTGCATACTTCTTCAAGTCTACTTCTCAAACTCATAAGTTCTGAACCACTCCCTCCTGCCTTCTTCCCGCTTTTATAAGCTGTTGATTACATGCTGCACCCCTTCCCCCTGAGGCCTCCAACTTTCCGAACCGATCTTGCAATCTACTGGCGACAAGGAACGTGGTACGATTGGAACGCCTACATCCCTCTCGCATGCGTCATGTATCGGGTCGTGATGTAACCGTGTTGGTGGTCGAGAGATCTGGGCTTCACGAAAGATTGAGCTTGGGGAATATCGGCAATGAACTGTCAGCCACTCCGGACAGCTTCACGACCACCTCGTATAGTTGCTGAACGCGCTCGGACTTGATCGGCTCGAAGCCATGGCCAAGTACCGCATGGTTGGCGGCATCGAGCAGCGGCTTCATCGTGGGCCACTCGCGGAGAAAGGCTTGGCCCAACTGGTCACCCGATCCGGCCAGCACACGAAACTGGGCCTGCAACGGCAGCTTGTACTTGCCGTCGATGTCTTCGAGGTAACAGGTCCGGCAGGTTTCCTGGAGAGTCTGCGGGAGTTGCTCGGGCCGCACATCCCAACTCTTGATGTTGTGCGGCTTGAAAAGCCGGCGCTGCGCCACCGCTTCAAGTGCACGGACGAGCGCAATCATCGCCGCCTCCGGATCGTGGGCCCCGTGCAACCGCCGACTCGCGTGAGCCAACAGATCCAGCACCACAAATTCCTTCACTTCCGCCGGATCAAGCACCAGCTTTTCCAGGAAACCCATATTGGCCTTGATGGCCGGCAGCACGGCTTTCAATCCCGGCGGCCCGCCCCAGAGCGAGGCCATTTCAAGCGCCTTGGCCGCCGTCTTCAATTTGTCCCACGACTGGCGATGGTGAAACCGTTCCCAGAAATCATATCCCTCAGCCAAATCAGCAAACGCCCGATAGAGTGGTTTCTGCCCGCCGCTGACCCGCATCTCAATCTCACGGAACAGTCGTGCGGCGGCAGAAAAATGACCCCTGTTGAACGCTTCGCTCCCCTCGCGGCGTGACACTGATGCGGCCTCGTCCCATGGATTGATCTGTTCCCATACCACCGGCTTTCCGCCCAGGTCGAGAAGCTCGCTGTCCTGGCCTTCACGAGCCGGAACGAGCGACACAATGCGCGAACTCCAGGGCAGCGCCGCGATGGTCAAGGCGCCTGCCATGGCTGATGTCGCGCCTGTGAGATCGACGACCAGTTCGCCCGGTTGCACCTCCCAGGTCCGCAACAAATCGGGGAGCGACCGGGCAAGCGTCTGATAGCAGCCGGAAAATTCGCAGGTTTCCGGGACCACGATCCAGTCCCATCGCCGCGGCATCCGTTCGATCTTAGGCTGCACGGCCGACTCCACAGTCGCTTTACCCGCTTCCGGCAGTACAAAACAGAGCGCATCAGGTTTGAGCCGGTTGATGGAATAGACCGCTGCCGCTGCATCATCCGTCAATGCAATCACCAGCGCTTTGATTGATTGATCTTGTGCCATTGCGCGCGGACTATAGCATCGACGTCCCGGTCGATCAATTCAGCCTTCTCCAATCGCCCTTCCGCTTGACGGCCTCCTGAAACAGGCCTAGACTTTACCCTGGAATCTTCCCCATCGCATAGTCGCCTCACATGTTCAACGAGGTCTCCTAATGATCTGGTGGTATTGGGTACTGCTCGGTCTCTTGCTGCTCGGTATCGAAATGGTCACGCCAGGCGGTTTCTATATTCTCTTCTTTGGCCTGGCGGCATTGATTGTAGGGGGCCTGACCGGCATAGGGTTCGCTCAGGACGAATGGCTGCAGTGGCTCATGTTCTCCGGCCTGGCGATCCTGTCACTGCTTGCGTTCCGAAGCTCCCTCTTGGCCTGGATGAACGGCCGGAACGGGAACCTGCCTCCCATGGACACCCTTGCGGGCGAACAGGCAACCCCGCTCGAAGACCTCGCAGCCGGCGGCACAGGCAAGGCAGAATTACGCGGCACCGTCTGGACCGCCCACAATGCCGGCCTCACTCCGTTGCTGAAACACCAACGTTGCAAAGTCGATCGAGTCGAAGGCCTGACGCTATGGATCACGGCGGAATGAAGCGCGGAAAACTAGGATCTGCCTGGAGGATACAACGATGACCGAAGGACTGTTCGTGATGCTGATGCTGGCCTTGCTGGTGGCGGTTGTCATCGGCAAAACCGCGGTGGTCGTGCCGCAACAGAGCGCCTACGTCGTCGAGCGACTCGGCAAGTATTCGGCGACGCTGGACGCCGGGTTTCATATCCTCGTGCCCTTCATCGATCGCATCCGCTACAAACATTCCCTGAAAGAAGTCGCCACCGACATTCCGGAACAGGTCTGTATCACACGCGACAACGTGCAGGTCTCGGTGGACGGTATCTTGTACCTCAAGATCTTGAACCCTCAGCGAGCATCCTATGGCATCAGCGACTACAATTTCGCACTGATCCAACTCGCGCAAACCACGCTGCGAAGCGAGATCGGCAAAATTGAACTCGACCGAACGTTCGAGGAACGGACCAATATCAACATCCAAGTGGTGAATGAACTGGATAAAGCCTCGGAAGCCTGGGGAGTGAAAGTGTTGCGGTACGAGATCAAGAACATTACTCCGCCGAAAGACGTGTTGAACGCGATGGAGAAGCAGATGCGCGCGGAACGAGAGAAACGCGCCGTGATTCTCACGTCTGAAGGCGAACGCGACGCGGCAATCAATCAGGCCGAGGGTGAAAAACAGCAAGTGATTAAGGCGTCGGAAGCCAAAAAACAACAACAGATCAATGAAGCCGAGGGCGCTGCAGCCGCCATCCTCGCCATCGCACAGGCCACCGCCGAGGGGCTCCGCAGAGTCGCCGAAACCATTCAGGTCCCCGGGGGACAGGAGGCAGTTCAGCTCCGCGTCGCGGAACAGTACATCGGCAAATTCGGCGAGTTGGCAAAAGCCGCTAACACTCTCATTCTGCCAGCAACCGTGTCCGACGTCGGCTCGATGATCGCGTTGGCGATGAACGCCATCAAGCAGACCGGAATATCCACGCCTGCGAAACCCTGACCAGCCCGCATTATTCATGAACGCTTCTACTGCAATCGCGGATTCGCTGCTGCGACGAGCCTTCGGCGGGCAGGCTCGCCCCTCGCAACCTCGACATACTGTTTCAAGTATGCCTCAGTTCCTCGGGGGCTCCGCGTGCCCGTCTCGCAACGCGACTGCGCGATTTCGCCACGAACCGCCATGAATAATGCGAGCTAGAAGCCGCGGCGTTTGACAGGTCCCGCCGCCTCGCCTAAAATCGCGCCCATGAAGGAATCGATCCTCGCAGCATTTGCCGACAGCGCCCGCGTCAAACAACAGTTTGCCCGTGAGCACGCCGACCGGATCGCCCAAGTGGCCAGACTGATGGCGGCGGCATTTCGCGACGGCTATAAAATCTTATTGTTCGGGAACGGCGGCAGCGCCACCGACGCGGCCCATATCGCGGCGGAATTCGTCGGACGGTACAAACGTGACCGCATGCCCCTGCCCGCCATCGCCTTGGCGACGGATATCGCCGCCATCACCTGCATCGCCAACGACTACGGCTACGACGAGTTGTTCGCGCGTCAAGTGCGCGCGCACGGACGGAAAGGCGATATCGCCGTCGCCATCAGCACCAGCGGCAATTCACCCAATGTCCTGAAAGGGGCCGCGGCGGCCCGTGAATGCGGGTTGACGACGGTCGCGTGGACCGGCGCGAACGGCGGCAAACTGGCCGGGCTTGTCGATTATCCGTTCGTCGTACCGTCCGCCGTGACCTCCCGGATTCAAGAAAGCCACATCACGCTGGGCCACATCCTGTGTGAACTGGTAGAGGAACAGTTCCTTGGCCAAACGTCCTGACCGGACTTCCCTCAAGCGGCCCGCGCCTGCGTTGATTCGACCGATCGACGTATCGGCGCTCAAGACCTATCCGCTGAAGAAACGCCATAGCCTGGTGCAGGTGTCCGACTTTGCCGCACCCTGGAAAGCCGGCGGATCGTTCACGAGTTTCTGCGCCGGCTTGCCCGATATCCTTGCAGTCAAGACCCTGCGGGCCGTGGCAAAGGCCATCGCACAAGCCCACCGGAAGGGACGGCCTGTCATTGCCGGCCTCGGCGCGCACGTCATCAAAGTGGGACTCAGCCCGATTGTGACGGACTTGATGGAGCGCGGCATCGTCACCGCCGTCGCAATGAACGGCGCCGGAATCATTCACGACTTCGAATTGGCCTTGATGGGCCACACCTCCGAAGAAGTCGATACCGAAATCGACGACGGCCGATTCGGCATGGCGGATGAAACAGGGCGCATCCTCAACGAGGCGATCGGCCGTGGCGCCAAAAACGGCGAAGGTCTCGGCGAGGCCATCGGGCGCCACATCGACGGGCATCCTCATCAGTTTCCGAACCGGGCCACAAGCATCTTGGCGACCGGCGCGCGGCTTGGCCTGCCGGTGACGGTGCATGTGGCGATGGGCACCGATATCATTCACATGCACCCATCGGCCGATGGAGCCGCGATCGGGGCCACGTCGCTCCTCGATTTCAGGCGTCTGGCCGCCGTGGTGGCCGGCATGGAAGGCGGCGTGTATCTCAACATCGGATCCGCGGTGATTCTGCCGGAAGTATTTTTGAAAGCCCTCTCGTTGGGAAGAAATCTCGGTCATCCGCTGGCAAACATCACCACCGTGAATATGGATTTCCTCTCCCACTACCGTCCGCAGACCAACGTGGTTCGTCGCCCCACACAAAAGGGCGGCAAGGGCTATGCCCTGACGGGCCACCATGAAATCATGCTGCCGCTGCTTGCCGCCTCAGTGATGGAGGAATTGAAGTGACACGGAATTCGGCCGCACCGGCCGTTTCCATTGCAATGTCTCAGGAAGGATTGCAGGCTCGATGGCGTGACCTGAATGCACGATACTTTGCGGGCCTGTTGCCGCCGATCGCCATTGTCTGGAGCCGGCGTCTCACTTCATCGGTCGGCATGTTCGCCAGCCGAAGCGGGCCGCGCACTCCCCAACCGGTCTCCGCAGGCCATTGCCGTCGTGAAATTCGCCTTTCGCTCCCGCTTCTGGAACGCCTCGCCGAACGCTCGGCCTATGCGGAGCAGGAACTCCTCAATACCCTGGCCCATGAAATGATCCACCAATGGCAGTTCGACGTGCTGAAACGGCGGCCTACTCACGGCCTGGACTTTCTGCGAAAAATGGCGGAGATCAACCGCGCAGGCGAAATCGCCGTCACCACCTACCACTCGCTGCAAAAAGAAGTGCTGGCCTTGTCACGCTTCGCGTGGCGTTGTGTGGACTGCGGACGGATCTATCGCCGCCAGCGGAAAACCATTGAACCACGCCGGCATCAATGCGGCAGCTGCAGAGGCGCGCTCCAGGAACTGCGTCTGGGGGAGGTCGCTCGTCCTACGTCACGCGGCGCGTACAAGCAGACACCGTCTCCACCCAACGCGCCTGCACCCATACGGCAACTGGAGCTGATGTTTTCCTTCTCGAGACGCTCCTGATTTTCGTCGCTCGCATCTCGTGAAGCCCGCTTCGCCGACTCTTCGAGGCTGAGCGTATCTCGCAAGCAAAGATGGAACACAAGCTCTTTCTGACCTGCGCTTCACGAATCACACGTTTCCAAGCCCTTATCGTTTGACGTATAACGATGCTCTTATGCGCTGGCCCCGCCAAATTCTGTTCGGCGATGTCGATGCCATGTTCACATCGGCTGCCGTGGTCAAAGATCCGAGCCTCGCCGGTAAACCGATCGCGGTCGGCGGCCCGCCGCCGCGGGGGATCATCGCAGCCGCGAGCTATGCCGTCAGACCCTTCGGCGTGCGCTCGGCCATGCCGACGGCCAAGGCACTCCAACTATGCCCACAGCTCATTCTGCTTCCCCCGGACCGGCCGCTGTACCGGCAACTGCACGAGGCCATGCAAGCGGTGACCGACCGGCTCTTTCCCCTCACCGAGTGGAGCAGCATCGACGAGTTCTACGCGGACACGACGGATCTGCAATCATTGCACCCTGATCCATCGGCCCTGGGAAAGCTGGTGAAAGACGAGCTCTATGCCGCCACCGGCCTCTGTTGCACCATCGCCGTGGCCACGGGCAAGACCGTCGCTAAAATCGCCGCCGACAGCCACAAACCGGACGGATTAGCCGTGATCGAACCAGGCACGGAACAATCGTTTCTCACGCTCCGTCCCCCGCGCGCCTTGCCCGGCATCGGGCCGAAGACGGCCGCCAGGCTGGATGCGCTTGGGCTCAAGACAATCGGCGACTTGCTGGACGTTCGCTGGGAGCTGCCCCTTCAGCGCCTGTTCGGCCACAGCTTGGCTTGGATCAGAGAACTGGCGCAAGGCCTCGACCGAGAACCGGTGGTCGCCGATCGGGACTCCAAGAGCATCAGCCATGAAACGACGTTCGAGCGCGACACGCAGGACCGGGCATTGCTCGAACGTACCCTGCGTGGATTTCTGCGTGAGCTGGCGCATGATCTGCGACAAGAGGGCCTCGCAGCCTTGGGCTGTGCCGTCAAACTGAAGGACTCACACTTTACGATCACCACCAAACATGGCCGGTTTCCCCACCCGCTCAACTACGACCCGGACATGTGGCCAGTCGTACAGCACGCTCTACGAGAGGTCATGACACCAGGCACGGCCTATCGCCTGGCCGGCTTGGCGCTGACCGCGCTGACCCCCGCCATGCCGGGCCTGTTCGATCAACGGCGAACCAAGGCGATCGAGGCAATGGATGCGCTCGTGGCCCGCCATGGGCCCTCTGTCATCGGACTCGGCGGTATCACCCCTGAAGAAAAGTGAAGCGTGAAGCGCATGAACCGTCCGATCCGGACCACTCGCGCTTTCTACTTGCTACTCGTCACTCGCCGTTTACCCTTACGTCCGGACGCCATCAGCAATCGGCCATCAGCCGCCTTGCCACTTGCTACTCACCATTGCCTCTTCCCGCTCTTTCCATCTCCGAACGCGGCAGGTATGATGGGGCTATGTCCGGCAAGATCATGACCCGCGCGCAATTGGTTCCAGTCCTCGAACAGGCGCGCGCGCAGCAACAGCGAATCGTCTTCACCAACGGCTGCTTCGATCTGATGCACGTCGGTCATGTCCGCTATCTTCAAGCAGCAAAGGCCCTCGGCCACCTGCTTGTGGTCGGCGTGAACAGCGATGCTTCGGTGCGCGGGTTGGACAAAGGCGCAGACCGTCCGATTGTGCCGGAAGCCCAGCGAGCCGAAGTGCTGGCCGCGTTAGGATGCGTGGATTATGTCGTGCTGTTTGCGGAACCGGACCCCGAGCAATTGATCGCCGCCTTGCAGCCGGACATCCTGGTCAAGGGCGGGGATTGGGCGATCGACAAGATCGTGGGCCGCGCAATCGTCGAGGCCCGCGGCGGTCTCGTGACAACCATCCCGCTGGTTCCCGGCCTGTCCACTACTGCGCTTCTTCAGCGTATTCGTGCGATTGCGACGTGATGTCCTCCGACGCCGGCGCCGACTCCACAGCATGGCTGGTTCCGCTCCGCTCGGCGTTGGGGCAAGACCGAGCCCGCGCCTGCCTGACAGGATTGCACGGCTCGACGCCGGCCTGCGCGTTGACGCTGCTCGCCCAAACACAGAAGCACGCACCGGACCAACCTGGTCCGTGGGTCATCATCACTCCCGACGACGTATCGGCTGAACGAATCTACAACGACTTGCAGTTTTTTCACGGCCTCATGGGCCTCCCGCTCGGCGCCCTCGCCTTGTTTCCGGAATGGGAGACGCTGCCCTACGAGGAAACGGCGCCGCATGTGGGATTGATCGCGCGCCGCATGACGACGTTGCATCGGCTCCTCACCGGCTCATCCTTGATACTGGTCACGTCGGTCGCTGCCGCCATGCATCGCTTGATTCCGCGCTCCACGTTCGAAGAAGCGGTGCTTCGATTCAAAACCGGCGGCGCCTGTGAACGCGAACCCTTCCTGGCCGGTCTCCTGCGTCTGGGTTACCGGCGTGTATCGGTTGTGGAGATCCCCGGCGAGTTCAGCGTTCGGGGCGGCATCGTCGACATTTTCTCAACCGCCTATGCCGATCCGCTCCGCCTTGAATTTCTCGGCGACCAGGTCGAATCGATCCGCCTGTTCGATCCCTCCACCCAGACCTCGATCGAGACGCTGCGCGATGGGGTGGTCTTGCCGGCCCGAGAGTTTCTTCGCCCTACGGACGCTCCGGACACGCTTGCGCCGATCCCGCCGGACGCCGAATGGCGCAGCCCCGAGCTCTATGCGCAGATGGATACGCTGTTCGACTATCTGCCTGCCCCTCCCCGCCTTGCTCTCGATCAGCCGGAGATGTTGAAGAAAGCCTGCAAGACCGCCTGGGAGAAGATCGACGACGGGTATCTCCGCCATGTCGACCGTGACGCCGCACAGCCTTATCCGACACCGGAACGGCTCTTTCTACAGTGGGAAGAACTGGAACGGGCCTTTGCACCCTGGCCGACGCTGGCCCTGGAACCGCTGGCGGCGCCGGACTCTTCCTGGACCCCGGTGATGTCTTTTGCCGGACAGACACCGGCCAGTATTGGACTGGGTGTGAGAGGCACGCCTTTCACGCAGACCCTCAGCCTTCTGGAACGCCTCCGGGACGAGTATCGGGTCACCGTGGTAGCCCGAAGCCGCGGACAGGTCGATCGCCTGCTGGCCCTTCTGCGAGAGCATGATCTGCCGGCCGATGAATGGACCGCCTCGATCTGGCCTCGCCAAAGCGCGGGCAAACTTCCTTTCTATGTCGTGCACGGTGATCTGTCGGCGGGGTTTCTTTCAAGCGATCTTCGCCTTGCCCTGCTGACCGAAGAAGAACTGTTTGCCAAAGGCGCGCGGCACAAGCCGCAGCCGAAAACGAAAACGGCCACGTTCCTGTCCTCACTGGAAGACCTGAACGTCGGCGATTATGTGGTCCACGTCCAACACGGCATCGCTAAATACCGGGGGCTCAAGCGCCTCGCCGTTCAGGACTTCGACAGCGACTATTTGATTTTGGAGTTTGCCGGCGGAGATACGCTCTATGTCCCGCTCGATCGTTTGAACCAGGTCCAGCGCTATAGCGGAGCGGACAGCCACGTTCCCCGGCTCGATCGCCTCGGCGGCACCAGTTGGGCCAAAACCACGGCGCGGGTGAAAAAGGATATCGAAGAAATGGCGCACGAGTTGGTCGAGCTCTATGCCAACCGCGAGCTGGTGAAGCGGAACGCCTATGGAGCGTCCAGCACGCTGTACCACGAGTTCGAAGCCGCCTTCGAATATGAAGAAACGCCGGATCAGCTCAACGCCATCCGCGACATCATCCGCGACCTTGAATCGACGAAGCCGATGGACCGGCTGGTCTGCGGCGACGTCGGGTACGGCAAGACGGAGGTGGCGATGCGCGCCGCCTTCAAAGCGGTGGAGCATGGCCGTCAGGTCGCGGTTCTGGTACCCACCACCCTGCTGGCCCACCAGCATTATGACAACTTCGCGGCACGATTCGCGCCGTTTCCGGCCCGCGTGGGGCTGCTCTCGCGGTTCCAATCGCCCAAGGACACCAAAGCGGCGCTCAAGGATGTGGCTGCCGGCCTCATCGATGTCATGATCGGCACCCACCGCCTGCTCCAGAAAGACGTCACATTCCGCGATCTCGGCCTTGTCATCATCGATGAAGAGCAGTGGTTCGGCGTGAAACACAAGGAACGGCTCAAACAGCTTCGCACCCAGGTCGACGTACTCACCTTGACCGCCACGCCCATCCCGCGCACCCTTCAGATGGCCATGTCGAGCGTCCGCGATCTCTCCATCATCGACACGCCACCGGCCGGCCGCCTCGCGATCAAGACGGACGTCGTCCGCTCCAGCGACAAAACCGTGCGGGATGCAATTCTGCGCGAGCTGGGCCGTGGCGGGCAAGTCTACTTCGTGCACAATCGGGTCGAAACCATGGAGCAGATCGGCGCCTGGCTTCGCCGGCTGGTCCCGGAAGCCCGTATGGTGATGGCGCACGGCCAAATGAACGCCAAACCGCTGGAAGCCGTCATGCTGAAATTCGTGAAGCATGAGGCGGACGTCTTGATCGCCTCGGCGATCATCCAGTCCGGCCTCGATGTCTCGAACGCCAACACCATCATCGTCAACCGGGCCGACATGTTCGGGCTTGCGCAGCTGTACCAACTACGCGGGCGCGTCGGGCGCGGAGGCGAACAGGCCTTCGCCTACTTCCTGATCCCCGATGAAGGCACACTCACGGGCGACGCGCAGAAACGGCTGATCGCGATTCAACAATTCACCGAACTGGGGTCGGGGTTTCGCATCGCCGCCGCAGATCTCGAAATCAGGGGCGCCGGAAACCTCCTGGGCAAACAGCAATCCGGCCACATCGCCGCCATCGGCCTGGATCTCTACATGCAGATGGTCGAACAGGCAGTCCAACGCCTCAAGGGCCTGGTTGTCGAAGACGAGCCGGACCCGACCCTGCAACTGCCGGTATCCGCTTTCATCCCCGAAGGCTATGTAGCAGACCCACATCAACGGCTATCGCTCTATAAACGGCTGACCGCCTGCAACCAAGTCGGGGAACTGGCCTTGCTGCACGGAGAAATCCAGGATCGCTACGGACATCCGCCGGAGCCGGTCGAACGGCTGCTGGAAGTCATGCAGCTCCGCATTCATGCCAAACGTCTGCGTGTCACAGCGATCGAGGTGCATCACGCCTCGGTGACCGTGTCGTTCGGTCCCAAAGCAGCGGTGTCCGACAAGTCTGTGAACCGGTTGATGGACCGCCTCAAGAAGCGCTTGCGCTTCCTGAGCCCCCTCTCCTTTCAGATCCAATTTCCAAGCGAAGGCTGGCCGGCAATGTTCTCGGAACTCAACACAACCTTGCAAAGCCTCAGCCTCTGTGATACCAACACAACCGGAAAGGACGCTGCCGGCTTGTGATCGGAACCTGCACCCTACGCCCCATGATGTCGCGCTACATCCGTTGCACCGGCTATACCCTCTTCCGTCTATCTCTATTCCTTGCCGGCCTACTGGTCGGATCGGGAGCCATACTGTCCGGCTGTGCGCCTCCGCACGAGGAGCCGATCGTGGCGCTGGTCAATGGACGGGCCATTACGCAAACCGAGTTTGATACTCATTGGCGCGAGCTCTCGGAGGCCACACGCATCCGCTACACGAAAGAAGGGGGCAAACGGCGATTTCTGGACGAACTCATCACCCGTGAGTTGCTCATGCAGGAGGCCCGCCGTCGAGGGCTCGATCAAAACGATGCGATCCGAGACAAAGCCCAACGGTACAAGGAGCAATTGATCCTCGACGAACTGTTGAAAGACAAACTTCAGTCCAAGGTGGAGATCACAAAGGACGAACTCGATGCGTATTATGCGGCGCATTCGCGAGAACTGTTGGATCCCTTGAAGATCCAGGTCTCCCTAATGCTGCTGCCGAATTTCCCGGCCGCGAAAGATCTCGAAACACAGGTGAATCACGGAGGAAGCTTCGCCGCTTTCGCCAAACGCTATTCCATCCACGAACAATCAAAAGCCAAGGGCGGCGATCTGGGCCCTTACCGCAAAGGCCTGGTCCTCCCCGAAGTCGATGCCGTCATTCGCACCATCAAACCGGGGCTGATCAGCGCTCCGATCAAAACCGAGAACGGCTATTATCTGGTCATGACCACCCCCCTCGACGCAGAAATCATCCAGGCCGACTTGGCCACCCAAGAACGGCTTCGTCAAGAACTTCTAGCCGACAAGCGCCGCAAGCGCTTCGAGGAAGTGATCGCCGATATCAGGACGAATGCCACGATTCGACTCGCCGACGCCTCTCGCCATATTACCGACGATGCGGGTAATCCGTAGTTTCCTGAGTCTCCCCAAAACTGACTCATTTCGTGTAGAATCGGCTGATTCGCGGCTCTCAATCCTTCGTGACAAGGAGCGTGCACTCGTGCCGCCCGTTTCTTGCAGACAATATCCGACGGCCCTATTCACGGCGCTATCGATGTCGGTTGGCTTCCTGGCACTGACGACGCCTCTCGCGTCAGCTCATCTCGAAGACCGCATCGTTGCCGTGGTGAATTCCGACCTGATCATGCTGTCGGACGTCAAACGCGAGTTTGCGCCACAACAGGAACGCATCAAAAAACAACACCAGGGCGACGATCTCGCGCAACACTTGAAACTCGCGGAGTCCATGGCGCTGACGAAGATGATCGAGCGGAAGCTGCAACTGCAAGAAGCCAAAGCGCGGAAAGTCGAGGTGTCTGATCAGGAAGTCAAGGTCGCATTCGAGCAAATGAAGCAGCAGGGAGGGGCGATCGATCCGTCAAACCCCCAGAGTGCGAGAGCCGTTCGGGACCAGCTGATGCTGCTGAAAGTGATCGACCGTGAAGTACGCGGAAACATTATGGTCGGGGAATCAGAAATGAAGCGCTATTATCAGGGGCATCGCGACCGTTTTGCCCTCCCGGAAGAATATACGTTAAGCCAGATCATCGTACAGTCCCGTTCACGCGATGCGGCCGATGCGCTCACCAAGATACGCAAAGCAATGGATGAATTGAAGCGCGGCGAAAAGTTCGAAGATGTGGCATTGCAATATTCGGACGGACCGAATGCGCTGCAAGGCGGGCGGATCGGGCTCGTGCGTCGTGGCGAGCTTTTACCGACAATCGAGCGGGCGATCGCGCCCCTTGTTCCAGGCGGTATCTCCGAGATCGTCGAGAGTGCCGACGGGTTTCACATCTTTCGAGTGGAGGACAAGAAGCCCAAGCAGTACCGCCCCTTCCAGGAAGTGCAATATGAAATCCAAGGACTGGTCTTCGAGCAGAAGACGGAAGATGGATTCCAATCCTGGCTGGCCGACCTGAAGAACAAGGCCTACATCGAAATTAAATTTTAGCGAGATCCCGAAGCGCCCCCCACACCCGCTCCCGCCCATCTCCGGTCACAGCCGAATAGGGAATCAGCATCTCCCCTTCGATCAATCCCAAGTCCAGATGGGTTTGACGAAGGGTGCGCACGCGTTCACTGGGCTTGAGCTTATCGGCCTTGGTGGCAACGACGAGTGGATTGTGCCCGACTGAACGGAGCCAGGCGAGGGTTTGGCGATCTTGATCGGTCACCACCCGGCTCTCAACCAGCAGCACAACACCGAATAACGGAGATCGATCGGTCAGATAGGCTTCGAGCAACGGCGCCCACTCGGCCCGGATCGACCGGGAGACCTTGGCAAATCCATATCCCGGCAGATCCACCAGATAGAACTGCGCCAAATCCGGGTCGGAGGTCGCCACCCGAAATAAATTCACCGCCCTCGTTTTCCCCGGTGTCCGGCTGACCTTCGCCAGATCCCGCCGATTCAGCAGTGAATTGATCAAAGAAGATTTGCCCACATTGGAACGCCCGACCACAGCAATCTCACGAAAGTCGCCGGGAGGAAATTGTGCTGGATCAACACAGCTTCTGATAAACTCAGCAGTAACGATTTTCATACAGTTCCCAGACAGACGCACGGGATTGAGGACAACAGATTGGTCGCTCCGCCCTTATCTCACGCTGCTACACATACGCACCCCACATACTGATGTCAACCAAACGCCCGATACTCATCCGCCTGCTCCTCTGGAGCATCCTGATTGTGGGACTTCCGCTCGGCATACTGGCACTGACCTGGCTGGCCACCTTGCCCGATGTGGGCGCACTCGCCCGGCACAACCCAACATCGACTGCTCTCATGGATAGCCGGGCGGAGAAAGCGGCTAAAGAGAAACGCGCCGTCCCGAAGCAATGGTCCTGGGTGCCCTTGTCGCGGATCTCTTCCCACCTGCAACGGGCTGTTATAGCGGCAGAAGATGCCTCGTTCTTTACCCATGAAGGATTCGATTGGGAGGGCATTCGAGAGGCTGCGCTCCATAATTTTGAAGCAGGGGAAATGAAACGAGGCGGTAGCACGATTACACAGCAATTGGCTAAAAACCTGTTCTTGTCTTCAGAGCGTTCGCTGATTCGAAAAACACGCGAGGCCTTGATCACTCGATCGCTCGAGCACCACCTGACCAAGGAGCGCATCCTTGAACTGTATCTGAACGTGGCCGAATGGGGGCGCGGGGTCTATGGCGCGGAAGCCGCCGCCCGTCACCATTTCGGCAAATCCGCCGCCGAACTGACCCTGGACGAAGCCGCCTGGCTTGCCGCCATTCTGCCGTCGCCACAACGATACGACCCTATCCGAAAAACCGTGGCGCTGACAAAGCGGCACCAGCGCATCCTGCGATGGATCCACAAAGTGTCGACCGCCGCGCAAACACGCGAACCATCACTGCCCGAATAGCTCAATTGGGAATCGAGTTGCCGGTCATTTTTCACCGGCATCACCGACCTGATCATGTTCCCGCTCACCGAAAATAGCCGATTCGTAGGTATAATGTTTGAACTCAAGCAAATTGTGCGAAGGGTCTTCCAAAAAGAACGTGCGGTGTTCGATACGGGTGCCCGGAAATCGTACGCGCGGCTGCTGGTAGAACGTGAGCCCCTTGGACCTGGCCCGATCAGCCAACGCCTGCCATTCTGTTTGTGAGAGGAAAATAAGTCCGAAATGGCGTGGGTAGATCCCCTGCTGTTTCAATGGCTGATCCGGCGTGAGATGGCCGACGAGCTGATGCCCGGCCAGGCCAAACGTCACGGCTTGCTGTGATTCACGGCCCAGCGTACAGCCGAGGTCCACCACGTAAAACTGCTTCGTGGCCTCGATATTCCTTACCGGGAAGGCCAGGTGAAACAGGCTATCGGTCATTGGAACTGATCTCCGACTGTCGGCTCGCCTTTTCCATCCCACCATCCTGCAGCCATGCGGGGTGTCACGTGCGAAATCGCAAATCGGCCGTCTGAAGCCAGGACCAATGTGCCGGCTGCTCCTTGAATTCTCGTCACCAGGTTTTTCAATACCTGCCGGGCTGCAGCCGACGGAAGCGCTCCCTGAGCAAGACGGTCGCAGATCTCCTTGGCCACCGCCATCCGAATAATTCCCTCGCCCAAACCGGTCATCGCCACGGCTCCGCTCTGATTATCAGCATACACCCCGCAGCCGATCAGCGGCGTGTCGCCGACTCGACCGGGTAACATACGATCAATCCCGCCGGTCGACGCGCCGGCCGCAACTGTGCCTGACCGATCCCGCGCGACAGCGCCGACTGTTCCATGCCGTTCTCCCGCGAGACTTTTCCGTGTGAGCACGACATCGTACGAGAGCCGGCGTCGTATAGTCCGGAGCGGATGGCGCTCTAGCTTGAAGTACCTGGAAAACTTCGTCGCAAGAGGACCTACCAGCAACACATGATCCGTTGTCTCCATCACGAGACGGGCGGCAACAATTGGATGGGCGATTCCTTCGACGGATGCGACGGCGCCGGCGCGCAAGCAATCCCCTTCCATAATTGACGCATCCATCCGTCGGACACCATCAAGCTGGAGACGACTACCTGCTCCCGCGTTAAATAGTCCGCTCCCTTCGAGAACACGGATGGCCTGTTCCACTGCGGTGAGCGCGGAGCCTCCCCGATCGAGCAGATGATAGCCGACGCGCAACGCGGCGCGCAAACCGGCTGCCTGAGCGACGGTCATCGGACGACGGCCTGCGCCTCCATGGACGAGTAGGATAGGATTCGCCGGTTTCAATTCAGCAGAAGATCCCGAGCGCGCTGGTAGGCAGGATTTTGCATGCGGTCCAGATCGGATCGAACGAAACCCAAACCAGTGACACAGAGCTCAAAATTCTCGGACAATTTTTGAAACAACGGCGGATCGCCTTCGGCATCGTCACGACCGATCTTGGCCACAATGCCGTACGACCGTTTGCCGGTCTTTACGTAATCCACAAGAAAGTCCTTGTGATAGATCAATCCGGCCGATTTGAGCCGCCGGAGATATTCCGGAAACAGCCCGGCCATGAACAGGGTAAAATCTCCGATATGGCGGTGGACATCCCGTTCACGGTCCAACGACTGTGCCTCAAGCATCACTTCGGACTCAAACAGCAGCTCGACGACGGTATCGACCTGTTGACCTTGCTGATTTCTGATCTTATACAGGTGATCGGCGTGGGTAAAGTCGACGAGAAGGTCGGAGACATAGCCGGTTACATTCTGGTCCGGCCAACCGAGATGCTCAGTGAAGCTTTTCTCGGTCAAAGCTCCGAACAACCGGCGCAACGGATGCTGTGGAGGGACTTGAGCTCCCATCGCAACACCTCATGAAATGTGATTACGCTATGGCATCAATTATAACAGACTCGCGGCAACATGCTGATGTTCCTTCTGCTGTATCGGTCCTCGCCTGGAAGACTTGACTGAGGGGCAATCAGGAGCGGTCCTCCCGGCTATTCACGACAAACGTAACCGGTCCATCGTTCAACAACGCCACCCGCATATGCGCGGCAAAGACTCCGGTCTCAACGATGGTCCCCTGCGCCCGCAAATCCATCGCAACCTGCTCATACAACCGCTTGGCCTCGTTGGGAGGTGCCGCTTCGTCAAAACTGGGGCGGCGGCCATTCGACGTCCGGCCAAGCAGCGTGAACTGCGATACCAACAATACAGACCCGCCCACCTCGACGAGCGACCGATTCATTTTCCCCTGCTCGTCGGAAAAAACCCGCAGTGTTCTGATTTTTTCTACGAGATACCGCCCATCAGACTCGCTGTCGCCTTTCGCCACGCCCAACAGCACGAGCAACCCGGACTGGATCTGGCCGACACTCTTGCCCTCAACCTCAACCGACGCGCTGGTGACTCGCTGAAGTACGGCTTTCATCCGAATCCCCTAGCACACATTATTCATGACAATGTGTCGCAAAATTACCTGGTGGACTATTCGCGTGAAGCGCGGGACGGAAAGAGAGGGTGTCTCCTCTTTGTTTGCGAGATACGCTTCACGAGATACGGCCGACGACAATGACAGCAGAAGCGCTCATGCATGATATCGGATAGCCCACTCGGCTATCCGCTTTTCAGCATGGACAATGTCCCCTCGAGCGTCAACAGCTTTCGTTTCATGGGCAAGCCGCAGGAAAAACCGCCCAGCGACGCATCCTGTGCGACGATGCGATGGCAGGGGACAACGATCGGCAGAGGATTCGCGCCGACCGCATTGCCGACGGCCCGGGCATAGCGCCGTCCACCGACACGAGACGCAATCCATTGGTAGGAACGGAGTTTGCCAAAGGGAACCCGTTGCAGCGTCCGCCATACTCGCCGCTGGAATGCGGTCCCACGAGAGAGATCGAGCGGGATGTCGAACCCATTCTGTTTCCCCGCAAGATAGTCGAGCAACTGGCATCGCGCGGCTTCCAATCGCGGAGACTCTCCCGGCTCAAACGGCCCGCCTGCCATCGTACGAAGGCCGAACTCGATGGCCTGTTTCGATCGCTTGGGTAACACGATCGCGTCGATCCCTTTGGCAGTCTCTGAAATGCCGACCCAGCCCCAAGGTGATTTAAAGATCATTGCGCGCCGCATGGCATCTCCTATTGTCCGGCCGACCGTCCAAGTTTTCTTCGCACCATGCCCCACAGGACGCCAAGTTCATCGGATCGCAGCAGCGCATGGGCTCCGAAATAGCCGCACACGCTCACACCAATGGCTAGAACGAGCATCGACGATTTGGCTATCCAGTCGTCGGGATGCGCCCATATCTGCGCTCCGGCTACCCACCAACAGGCGATGACCATCGGCATACACGCCACGAGCACGCGCAGGAACGATCGCCCCACGCTCCCCCATTCGATGCCGCCCAATCGCCGATTGAGCACCGCCACCAGGATACCCCCATTCACCATAGCCGCTAATGCCGTCGCAAGGGCCAGTCCAGCCGCCCCCAGAGAGGACATCAGTGCCAGCGAGAAGAGGATGTTCGCGGCCACTGCGATCGCCGCTGAAATCGCCGGAGTCTTCGTGTCCTGAAGGGAATAGAACGCCGACACAATGATCCGCACCCCGCCGAACGCCCACAACCCGACCGCATAGCAGAGGACTGCCAGCGCGGTCTCCGCCGTATCCTGTGCGGTAAACGAGCCGTGCTCGAAAAAGAGATGCACGATCGGGGTACGCAGCAAAATCAGGCCCACCATTGCCGGCACGATGATGAACAGGATCATACGCAGACCGAAGCCGAGCGTCGTGCGCAACTCGTCCAGCGCCCCACGCGCCGCTTGGGCCGACAGCGTCGGCAGAATCGCCGTCGCCAAGGCCACGCCGAAAATTCCGAGCGGGAACTGGATCAGCCGCATCCCGTAGAATAGATAGGTGGGCCCTCCGGCGAAGAACGATCCCAGCACCGTACTTACCGTCAGATTGATCTGAGTGACAGATAGGCCGAGCAGCGACGGCACCATCAGCCAACCGATCCTTCGCAGGCCAGGGTGCCCCGGCTCGAAGCGAAATCCGAACAACAGCCCGCGCAATTTCAGGCTGGGCAGCTGCATGGCAAATTGGGCTGCCCCGCCGGCCACCACGCCGATTGCCACGCCGACAATCGGTTCGTGAAGCTGCGGCGACACAAACAATGCGCCGATAATGATGAAGATGTTCAGAAACAGCGGCGAAAAGGCCGGCGCCGCAAAGGCCCGCACGGAGTTGAGAATGCCCATGGCCAGCGCAGCCAGGCTGATAAAGAGTAAATACGGAAACATGACGCGGGTCAGTAACGTCGCCAACGCAAGTTTGTCCGGATATTCCTGGAATCCAGGCGCAAGCAGTTGGACGAGCCAGGGCGAGACAAGAATACCCAAGAGAGTCACAGCGGTGACGATGGTCAATAGCGTCGTGAACACGGCGCTGGCCAATTCCCACGCCTCCTGCTTGCTGCGCATCGTCCGGTACTCCGTGAATACCGGAATGAAGGCCGACGACATCGATCCTTCGGCAAACAGCTCTCGAAGGAGACTGGGAATGCGGAAGGCCACAAAAAATGCATCCGCAGCCGGCGTCGCGCCGAACAGGCGCGCGAGCACCATGTCACGGACGAAACCCAGTACCCGGCTTGAAAAGGTGGCCGCGCTGATCACCCCGGCCGCTTTCACGACTGAACGGGTTTCATCCTGCTGCGCCGGTGGCGGGACCGTCGGGGTGATAGGATCGGGCATGGATCGGGATTCTAGCGGAACAATGGAAGGGCGTCTATCGAACCGACGATTTCCTGGGAGTACTACCCTGTCCCCACCGAACGACTCTCCGTACATGACACATATCTTCAAATATACCGCTAAGACAAGGCCGGTCTCGTCTACGGCCGTGAACCTGCCAGAACAATCTGCTATCATGGCATTCGCCATGCCGCAGCATCAGACCAGTCACCGCACGTAGCAACCGGGACAACGACCGGGACAACTCAACCAGGCAGCAGCATGCACACAACGTTACGACAAGCGTACGAGCGAGAGATGGCTGCAGCGACCGAACAGTATAGTAACCATCATCTCGACAAGGCATTCTTCCATCTTGAGCGCGCGCACGTCCTCGGCCAATCGTTCACCATTCCTCATGCAAGAGCCCATTGGGGAATGCTCATGGTCGGCTGGAGACGGCGGGATTTCACAGAAATCACCGGCCAAATTATCAGGATTCTTGGATCCTTGTTCTTCACGTGGATCTGGGTCCCGGTGGGCAATACCGGAGGCGCGCACGTGCCGCCTTTTGTCTCCATGCCTATCCCGGAAGAGTTCCGGGAGCTACTGAAGAAAGATGACCGGCACTAATCTGGTTGATCCGACAGAGTGCCGTCATCGGATTCACTCTTGGCAGATTGCCACCCTGTCGAAAGAACCAGGGCCTCGAAATGCAAGGGCCGGCGGCTGCCCTTGCCACCTGCCGACCTCGACATTTCTCACGTGGCTCAGCGCACCTGCTTCTAAAGAAAGCGCCGCCGAGCCTGCCTTACTCCTCAGCCTGTTTAACGGGCAATCGGCTGGAGGATCCTACTGAATGGAGCTTTACCTCGCGCGGGGCCACCCGTTGAACCACTGGCGCCATCTCCAGCGTCCCGTTCATGCGCACACCTTCCTCAACCGACAGTACTGGGGCCTTCACACTTCCGTCGATCACGGCTGGCTCCAGCAGTGTGATCCGCTCTTCAGCATTAATATCCCCCTTGACCGTGCCTTCGCAGACAACGACCCCGGCTGTAACTTTGGCTGTGATCACCGCCTCGGGCCCCACGATCAATCCTCCGTCGGTATAGATTTCACCATCCAAGGTCCCGTCGATCCGCACCGTACCGGAATAGGTAATCACGCCCTTGAACGCGACGCCCTTTCCGATGAAGGCAATCACCGTGTCTGCAGGCACAGGCTTCCCTCCCGTCAAACCCTGTCTCACTAGAGCTGTTCCATCCTCAGCATACGCGGTATTCTCTTGCTTCCACATGCGATGGCCTCCCTATCCCTCGAATAATGTGATCGTGCGCCCTGTCAATAGTGCGTCCTTCCTTTATCGGTTTCTATTGCAATTTAATTGAGCGGCTCACGGAACATGAGGAAAACCTTGCCGGGCGTTCGGCCCAGATCGCCACCTGTATCGGAACGCGACACGTGAGGTGAGGCGACACATGTGCCACTCATGGTATCATCAGATACTCTTTATCAAAAGCATCTGGAAAAGGAGGTCGCGTGTCTCTTGAACGGTCGTCCCAGCTACCGGGTGGGTTTCAAGTGCGACATCACACGCTGGGCATCTATCAAGGAAGTGCGATCAACCTCGCCTTCTGGCACCCCTCGTCCAGCATGCCCGAGTACGGCCTCTGTCGGTTCTCTAGCGAAGCGAGCGCCCAAGCCCTTATCGATTTCCTTTCCTCCCCTCAGTGTATAGAGCCCCTACACAGGAATGATCTGACCATCGAAGCGTACGATCTCGCAGAACATGACCGTTTGGTAACGGACTACCCGCTTTCTTCAGCCTGGGAAACACCGCTTTAGCGCACTACTTACCGGAAGTACCCCTGCCCTGGGCAAGTGGAACGGCGCCTGTCAACTCGACCGCGTGAGAGAGAACGGAGGAGGTAGATCCTGCATGAGACTGGATGAACGAAAGCAGCCGTTTGTTTTCTTGAGCTTTCCGGAGAAACTTGAAGGCAATGCCACGCGCGCTGATGGAACGGACCATCGCCGCCACTTCGATCGGAGGTTCATCTTCAGCGACAGCAATTTCCAGATAGAAGATGTCATCAACATGCACGTTTGTCTCGCTTTTGATGATGCATCCGCCCAGAGACAGATCCATCACGATGCCTTCCCCTCGCATTTTCCCGCCTGAAAATGACAGGCACAGCCGCACAGGAATACGGAGATGCTCCCGCCGATCAATCAGACGATCGGAGCTCTCCTTCCCTAGTCGGCAGGCGAGGAATCGATGACTACAGAACTGACACTGAAACGGAACAACCCATATCCACGATGCGATGTATTCGTGCGGCGACTGCGGCCGTGAACGAAACGCGCCGCCCTTCCGACAATGTGGACAGATGACTTGACGGCTCATTCTGCATAGCCTCCGTCACTGACAGACGCGCCACTCTCGTTCCAGATAGCACTATAAAGGCCTTTCGCTCACAGTCAAGCGGATTGCCATCTTACGCGGGCGCTCCCAGCCACTGACCAGAGCTCGTTGGGATAGGACGCTAGCCTGACTCTTGATCGGTTGAGTCTGGTTCTGTCTGCAGACCGGACTCGACAAGGCCGGCACGGAGATATTCTCGATTGAGTGTGGCGATGAAACGGACACTGATGTTCTTGGGGCACACCGCTTCGCACTCGTACTGATTCCCGCAGGAGCCAAAGCCTTCCCGGTCCATCGCCTCCATCATCGCTATGACACGACGGGCCCGTTCCGGTTTGCCTTGCGGTAGCGCTGCCAAATGAGAGACTTTGGCCGCCACAAACAGCATGGCCGATGCATTCTTGCACGCAGCGACACACGCACCGCAGCCGATACATGAGGCCGCATCCATTGCGGTCTCGGCCTGCTCTTTGCCAATCAACAGCACATTGCCGTCCACCGCTCCACCAGTGTTGATGGAGATATAGCCCCCTGCCTGCATCACCCGGTCCAGCGCCCGCCGGTCTACGACAAGATCTTTGATAATGGGGAACGCGCGCGCGCGCCAGGGCTCGATGGTAATTGTGGCTCCATCGGAAAACTGCCGCATATAGAGTTGGCAAGTCGAGATCCCGCGTTCGGGGCCATGAGGCACCCCGTCGATCACGAGCGAGCAGCTCCCACAGATCCCCTCGCGGCAGTCATGCTCAAACGCCACGGGCTCTTCACCGGCCAGGATCAAGCGCTCATTGACCCCATCAAGCATTTCCAGAAACGACATGTCGGGACTGACATCCTGGGCTTCATAGGGCTCAAACCGGCCTTTATCATCAGGCCCCCGTTGCCGCCAGACTTTCAGAGTGAACTTCATACTTTCCCTATCAGCCTCTTGCCCAATCCCCTCACACTTTCCTCCTCACCCCTTGCCCCTGCCTCCTTACCTCTCACCCCATACTCCTCACCCTTTACCACTCACCCCTCACCAACTATTGATAGCTTCTGGTCGTCGGCTGCACGAACTCAAAGCTGAGCGGTTCCTTGTGCAGAATGGGTGGACCATCCTCCCGATATTCCCACGCAGCGACGTGGGCGAATCGTTCATCGTCACGCTGTGGCTCGCCATCGGCGGTTTGATGCTCCTCTCGGAAGTGCGCTCCGCAAGACTCCTCCCGATACAGGGCGTCGTGGCAGAGCAGCTCGCCGAACTCGAGGAAGTCCGCTACCCGACCCGCATACTCCAGCTCTTGATTGAACGTTTCTCCAGACCCAGGGACCACCACAGTGCGCCAGAATTCTTCGCGCAACGCCGGGATCTCCCGTAGCGCACGATTCAGCCCTGCGTTAGAGCGTGCCATCCCACAGTAATCCCACAATATTTTCCCCAGCTCCCGATGGAACGAGGCAGCCGTTCGATGTCCGCTCGGCTGAAGTAGTGCGTTCAACCTGCCGTTGACACGCTCCACCGCCGCGCGTGACACGGTGTGATCCGCGGCAGGAGGCGAAATCTTCGTCGTGGCCAGGTAATGTCCGATCGTATAGGGCAGAATGAAATACCCGTCGGCAAGCCCCTGCATCAGCGAACTGGCACCCAATCGGTTCGCGCCGTGGTCCGCGAAATTTGCCTCGCCGATGACAAAGAGACCGGGGACCGTACTCATAAGATTGTAATCAACCCAGAGCCCCCCCATCGTATAGTGTGGCGCCGGATAGATGCGCATAGGTGCCTGGTAAGCGTCTTCCCCGGTAATCCGCCGATACATATCGAACAGATTGCCGTACCGCTCGCGCACGACATCGGACCCTTGCTGTTCAATGACGTCGCTGAAATCCAAATAGACCCCTTGGCCGCCCGGCCCGACTCCCCGCCCCTCATCACACAGCGATTTGACGGCACGAGAGGCAACGTCTCGGGGCACCAGGTTGCCGAAACCCGGGTAGCGGCGTTCCAAGAAATAGTCCCGCTCAGAAGAGGGGATCGTGCCCGGAGGTCGTCTGTCCGACGGCATGGCCGGCACCCAGAGCCGCCCGTCGTTCCGGAGAGACTCGGACATCAGCGTCAGTTTGGCCTGCTGTGTTTCAGCCGGCGGGATCGCCGTGGGATGGATCTGCGTGAAGCAGGGATTGGCGAAGGCGGCGCCTTGTTTCCACGCGCGGTACGTCGCGGTCACGTTGCTCCCGCTCGCATTCGTGGACAGATAATAGACATTGCTGTACCCACCGGTAGCCAACACGACGGCGTGGGCTGTATGGGCCGTAATCCGACCGGTGACCAAATCGCGGACCACGATCCCTCGCGCATGTCCCTCGTCAATGATTAAATCGAGCATGTCGGTGCGCGGACGCATGGTCACCCGACCACGTTCGATTTGCCAGCAGAGCGCGGAGTACGCACCCAAGAGCAACTGTTGTCCGGTCTGGCCTCGGCAGTAAAACGTCCGCGACACTTGCACGCCACCGAACGAACGGTTGGCCAGCTGGCCGCCGTACTCCCTGGCAAAGGGAACACCAAGCGCCACACATTGATCGATAATCTGGGTGCTGACCTGGGCGAGGCGATAGACGTTCGCCTCCCGCGAACGGAAGTCTCCTCCTTTGATCGTATCGTAGAAAAGCCGCGCGACGCTATCCCCGTCGTCCTGATAATTTTTTGCCGCATTGATCCCACCTTGTGCCGCAATACTGTGGGCACGGCGCGGGCTGTCCTGGAAACAGAAACATTCCACCTCATAACCGAGTTGCCCCAAGGTAGAGGCCGCACTGGCACCAGCCAAACCGGTACCGACAACGATGATCTTGATCCGGCGCTTATTGGCGGGGCTTACAAGCTTTTCACTGAACCGGCGTCGGTCCCATTTGGCCTCCAACGGCCCGGAGGGAATCTTGGCATCGAGTCTCGTCATGCGCGCACAATTCCAAAAAAGATGGCAAAGATAATCGCCAGATTGCCGAATACAACTAATACTGCAACCGCCGGTCCGGCCGCTTTGAACAGGCGGTTGAAGGCCGCATGCTCAATCCCCAGCGTCTGCAAGCTGCCGGATACTGCATGGCTCAGATGCACACCCAGAGCAAGTTGCCCGACGAGATAGATCACGACATAAAGAGGGTTCTGAAAGGCATGAACAACCTTGCCATAGACATCGGCATGGCCTCCTGCATCCAATCGATTATTACCTGACGGATCGGTGAGTCCCGCTGTGAGATGCAGGAGATGAAACACGACAAAAACCAACAACACACTGCCGGTGAGCGCCATCGTGCGGGAGGCCACGGACGCGTGCCGATATTCACGGAGGGCATAGCCCGCCGGGCGGGCGCGTCGATTGCGCAGAGCCAACTGAATCGCCAAGGCAATGTGGAAGATCGCGACGCCAAGCAGCCCAATCCGCGCAGCCCAGAGAAACATCGGCATATCGCGCAACATCGCAGCATAACTATTGAGCGCGTCGGGCCCCTCAAAGACTTGCAGATTGCCGAGCATGTGGAACACAACAAATCCGACAAGCCCCAGGCCTGTCAGGGATACGACCACTCTGCTGCCCAATGATGACCGAAACCAGCCGACACGCTGCATCGTCCCCCGATCCTCGCGCCACGAACTACCGCCGCCTCACACTACGGTGCCCGCCGTATTCTTACTCCATATGTACTCTGCTTGCACTGAGACCTCAAGGGGAGCCGCTCTACTTCGCTCCTCTCGGAATTCGCGATCATACACAGTTACAGCGATTGCCATTGGGGGAATCCGGCCGGACGTGTGAGAAGAACCACTCTGGCTGGAGCAGGCGGAGTGCCGATCGGGGGGGGGCATGCCTTAATTGCACACGAAACAACTCGCCTACAGAGAATCCTCCGGGTCCGGCGGAAGTGGAGTGATCCGCTGGACTTGCGGTTCAACCAAATCACGCGCGTTTGGCCCGGTAATGATCGGGTCGAGTACCATGACGCAATTCCGCCCGGATTCTTTGGCGGCGTACAGAGCTTTGTCCGCTTGATCAATCAATTCTAGCGGGGTATCCGCTCCCAGCTTCGTGGAAGATATCCCGCAACTCACCGTCATCGCCAGCTTGAACGACGTGCGTACCCGATCCCCTGCTTCTCCTTCGATGCGAATTCGAAGCCGTTCTGCCATCTCAGCAGCTTCAGCCAACGTCGTGCGCGGAAGCACCAGACAGAATTCCTCTCCCCCATAACGACCGACGATATCTGTCAACCGCACCGCACTGCACAGACAGGCAGCGACTGCTTGGAGGGCTTGATCCCCGACCATATGCCCGAATTGATCGTTCACGCTTTTGAAATGATCGATATCGACCATCACACAGCAAAGCTCGACGCCCTGTTCACGACTTTCCGCAAACGCCGTTTCAAGGCTCACGTACACAGCCCGGCGATTGAGGCACCCCGTCAGTGAATCGCGAGAAGCCAACCGTTCCAGCTCCGTATTCTTGAGGGAAATCTCCGCTTGAGCCGCATCAAGATCCGCCACGGTTCGCACCAAGCACTGATTCAGATGCGTCAGTCGATCGTTCGTGCGCTGCAGTTCTGCCGTGCGTTCCTCAACGAGCTGATTTAATTCGCTCAGCTGTTTGCTTACCTGATGAGCCAGACTCCATTTTCGGCAGAGTGCGCTCGCTAGCTGCAACACTTCAACGCTGCTGAACGGTTTTTGGAGGATGAGCAGCTTGTCGTTTCGACCGAGTCGACGCCGGATCTCATCCCACGGCTGATCGGAGTAGGCCGTGCAGATAACCACCTGTAGCGCTGGGTCCTCTTTCCAAAGACGTTCAACCGTCTCCAGCCCATCCCACCCGGTCGGCATCCTCATGTCGATAAATCCCACGGAATATGGCCGGCCTTCCTTCAGTGCTGACTGCACCATGGTGAGGGCGCGCTGCCCCTGATCGACACAGTCCAGCACAAACCGTTCGGACTCCTGCAAGGGTTGCGGGCTACCGAACAGAGCAGCCCGCGCTTGATCGAGGTTCGCCTCGCGGATATCTGAGTGAAACACTTTATTGAAATCATCATGGATGGCATGGTTGTCATCGACGACGAGAATCCGCCGATTGTTCATCATTTCCTGATTTGTCATGCGACAGCCTCCGCTAGAGTCGGCGGGAGATCGAGCGTAAAGGTCGCGCCGTGTCCTTCTCCCTCACTATGAGCTTGAATGGATCCGCCAAGACTCTTGGCAGAGATGGCAGCGCTGTGAAGCCCGAGGCCTCGTCCAGCCTTTCTGGTTGTAAAGCCCTGAGCGAACAAACGAGGGATATTCTCAGCCGCGATGCCGCATCCGGTATCGGCCACCTCAAATCTCACCGATCGGTGACGGTCCTGCACCATACCGACTCGCAAACTGAGCTGATGCGCCCGGCCCGGATATTCCACCATGGCATTTCTCGCATTCGTGATCACGTTCACCAATATCTGTAGGACTTGATGCCGATCCGTCATAATTCTTGGAACAGGGCGGTATTCCCGTATCACCTCGATTCGATACTGCTCTAGTTCCGGCATCGCGATAAACAAGGCTTGCTCCATCAATTCCTCAGCAAGCGCCGACTCAAGAACATTCCCTACGCGCGTGACATCTGTTGGTACCGTGATCACTTGCTTGAGGTGGTCAACCTGTTTCATGAGAGCGTCAAGCTCATTCTGGATAGTTTGGTGATTTCCACTCAGAGATTCAGCGACTAAACTCAAGTACGCAGGAATCTGTCTCCCCTTTTGATCGGCGGTTAAAAACTGGCACAGGTTGTCTTGATGCTCATGAAACATTGACGCAATACGGCAGACATCCTCGACTCCCGGTTTCTTCACGGTCTTCAACAAGGTATCCGTCGAAACGTTGATGCTGTTGAGCACATTCCCGGCGTTATGCAGCACGCTCGATGCCACATCCGCCATGCCGGCTTGCCGGGATGCCTGCATGAGCTCCTGATAGAGCCTTTCTTTTTCCGTCTCAGCCTTTTTTCGTTGATTGATCTCGACAGAAAGATTCGCATTCATGGTCTCTAGTTCTTGGTTCTTCTTCAGAATTTGGCCGCGCGAGGACTCCAACTCGTTGTTCGCTTCTTTGAGTCGTGAATTCGCACGATCCAATTCGGTGACATCATGGAAAGAAACCAGAGCTCCTCTCACCGTAGATCCATCGTCCATAATCGGAACTACATTCACGATGAATTTTCTCAGGTCACTCTCCGGGGAATCCAGGAGTAAGAAGACGTTATCTTGCGGCTGTTTCGCCATGATCGCTCTCGTCCAGGGATACTCTCCTGTCTGATGGGCCGACGATGCGGCAGTCTTCCAGGTGAGAGCGCCCAGGTCTGACCCAATCAACGACGTGACCGGCTGGCCTGCGGCTTCACAGAACGCATCATTCGCCAAAACAATGAGATCCTGCGTGTCAATCATGACCACACCTTGTGTGAGCGCATCCAGCGCCGCTTTTACGCGAGTCGGAACGACTCTGGACGGATCGAGTTGACGCAGCGTGCGTTTCATGAAAAAGAGGTACCCTAGAAATCCTACTCCGCTGACAAATCCAAGAAATCGCACCCACGGGTCCGTGAGGAACCAGTGAAGCCAAGACTCGTCGGCTTGTCGAAACGCAATCTGCAGCACACCCCATGGCTGTTCACCGGCAAAGATCGGAACCTGGAAAAAATTGAGTGTAGACTCTTCCCCTGGTGGCTGCACCCATACCTGAGTATGTTCGCCGATCTGTGCCAGGACCGACCCGTCTTTTTTAAGGAGCGCGAGCGACAGGATCTCCCGGTTTCGCTTGGCTAATTCCCCCATCGCAAACTTCACTATCTCGATCTGGTTGCGTTCAGCTAGCGCTGAGTACTGGACCGCTAACGATTCCGAAAGACTTTGACGGAACTCAAGGATCTGACGTTCTTGGTTCGGCACCAAGTCTACAAGCGAATCCCCTGCCAATATGACACTGACCGTCAGACTGACCAGGCCAAAACTGATCCAGACTAAGGGTGTCATTCGCATGACAATTTCGACTCCCTCACACAGCTTGCCTTTTCCCCTTGATGGGCCTCTCCAAAAGCTTCACCACCTGGATCCGTATCGAGATAGAAAAACAAATCTTGACCGCGCACCCAGATACAATAATAAACTCACAAGTCTTTGATTCTCATAAGAGAACTTAGCAAAGACCCGTCGTTTCCCGTAACTAATTCTTGTTTTTAGCAAAGTGGCTGAGCTTTACTCAGCAGGTAGGGGAGTAGTTGCTTATCGAATTCGGTTCGGCATCAATCGTTTGGCGACTTCGGTTTTTCGACTTGACCTTTCTCCTGTGGCTTAGTTGGCCTCACGGATGATTTCAGAACCCGATCAATACCACGGAATTGCTTAGCTTCCTGTTCATGCTCCGCTTGTACCTCGTGATCGCGTTTCCGTCGATCTCGATTATTCGCCTTTAGTATGGGCAACGGGTCAAAACGGCGCCACGCCGGCATCGAAACGAGAAAACTCGTCACCAAAGCTCCTCCGCGTATGATCCACGCCAGGAAGCCAGCAGAGAGGACCATCCCGGTGAGTAACGTGAGCCGTCCAATAAGGTGGGTCTGACGTTCACGCTCTTCTATCTCTCGATCGAGATCGTCCGCCATCTTGGTTAAACGCTCAGCTAACTTATGGCCCACGGCCAGCATTTTCTTAACCGGAATCGAAAGCGGTTCAACCCAAAGAGGCATCGGCTCCTGGATCGCGATATCCGGATTCTCCGCTCTGACATTGTTTTTGCTCGCCAGTGCTACTCGTTTCACCAGTTCATCAGGTACCCCCTCCGTCTGAATATGCACCGGTGGAGGCTGCAACACCGGCGGTTTGATCCCCGTGGAACCTGGCCCTGGCCCGGGGCCTGGGATAGGACCGGGACCTGGATCAATGGGCGGGGGGGG
>LVWT01000042.1 GCA_002083405.1 Nitrospira sp. SG-bin2
TTCTTCGTGTAATCGTGAATTAATCAGACGTTCCCTAGCAGCAGTAAGCAGGGGCAACGCGGCTCTGGATTGTCAGCAAACTCGGTGGTCCCAAAAGGAATTTGTTCAGTCATTACGATCCCTCCGCGCAGGGTTTATGTGTTTCTTTTTTTCAAGCATGACATGAATGAATGAAGGGTATGCAGCTGCCTGCAACCTCTGATTGTTAAGTCTGCAGCAGGCTACCCGTACGGCATAGCAAGACACCCTTAGCAACCTGTTGGGGGAGGACTCTACCGCAAAGCAAGGAAGGTATCAATCAACACCATCTGATGCCGCCCCCGCGATAGGCTGCGACTCCCGCAGTCTCTCCGGCGATCAGCCCATAGGATATTCCGCCCAACCACTTTGAGTCGGAGGCGCTCTGCGGGGCTATCCAGCCCATGCCCGCGTCGGTTCAGGACAGCGCAAATCAAACCTTCCAGGGACCTGCTTGGCCCCTGACCGACCGGATTCATGCACCTTGTTGCTTCTCCGGTTACTCCCGGCCAACCCAATACATAGGGCGGCGCTTCAGGTTCATAACCGCAAGCACCCGCACTTTGTCTGGCTTGATGGAATAGAGAAGCGCGTAGGGAAACCGGAGCACGAGTCGGCGACGGATCGTCGCAGTGATCAACGAACCGGCTGCAGGGAACGTCACAATGGCTTGCGTACAACGCTCGACTTCATCAAGAAACGCGGCTCCCAGCCCCGGACTTTCCGACTCGTAGTACTGGGCAGCTTCGTTCAACTCACGACGGGCTAATCGATGATAGGAGACTCGCTCCATTCACTTCAGCTTGGCCCGCGCCTCACGAAATACGTCCTTCGCGGAAGTGCCGGAGTCGGGGCGGGCATCCATCTCCGCGTCTCTGCGCTGAGCCTCCTCAGCCCAGAGCCGGGCATTTTCCTCTTCGGAAAGATTTTCCAAACTCTCCAAAAGCTTTCCCGCCAAGCGAGCCCGCGACTTTGGATCGAGCTTCAAGGCCTCGGCTTCAAGTTCCTTTATACTCATGGACGCATTCTACCCCAAACCGGATTCTTGAGCTAGCAGGGCCAGCAAGGAGGGACAGGATCGAAGGCCGAACTACTTTTTGTTGCTTCGCCGCCCCATCCAAAGGCGGCTTACCTGCGCCGCGCAACCAGATTGATCCACCGGCCCTTCCGCTCCTGATTACTGACTACACGTAACGACAGCACCTGCCAGCCTGCGCGGCGCAACGCCCGCGCCAATTCGTCCTTTCTCCAGCGCGCAAAGTAGCGACCGGGCATCCAGCCCTTCGTGAGCAAGCCGCTCTTCGTTCCGTATGTCAGCGTCGCCGCCAGTGTCACCTCTGGTTTGGCGAGCAACCGTAGCGCCCTCAACGCGCGCGTCGCATCCGCTTTGGGAAGATGGATCAAGGAGGCCGCAGCCCAAACGCCGTCGAAACTCGCGGCTCGGAACGGCAGCTCCCGCATGTCGGCGCGCACGAGGGGAAGCGACGGAACCGCCTTGCCTGCAACGCGGAGGAATGCCGCCGTCAGATCCATTCCCACAACCCGATATCCCTCGCGCCGCAACACCTGCGCATCCTGCCCGCCGCCGCATCCGAGATCGAGCACCGGCGCGCCGCGCGGGAGGCCGGCCATCCACTCCATTAGCAAGGCGGAAGACCGTTTGCGTCGAGCCGTCCATCGTTTGAGAAAAGTCCGCGCGCCTTCTTCATAGACCTTGATGGTCGGCGCGACAATGTGACTTGTGGTATGGTGTTGCGACGAGCGAATGACCATGCAGATGGAGACGCGTATGAATCAATCCTGGTGGAACCTGGCAGCTGTGATCGTTTGTGTGACCGGCATGACTTCAGTATCGTTGGCTGCTGCTCCGCCGGCTGTCACTCCGCCCTGCGATAAGTACCCGCCCGCCAAACAATCACGCTGCGCCGAAATCTGGAAAGAGCTCAATCAGGAAGACGGGCCGCTCGTCGCCCAGTTCGGGCTCGATCAGCAGAAGCGGCGCGAAGAAGGAAAAATCACTGCGCAGCAGCATCTCGGCGAAAACATGGCCTTCATCAAACAATCCACCGAGAAGCGGATCGAGCGGCTGAAAGAGCGCATGGCGAAAGAATAGCCCGCATTATTCACGAGCACTTCTGCTGCAATCGCCAATCCACTGCTACGACAAGCCTTCGGGCGGCGGGCTCGCCCCTCGGTCCCTCGACGTACTGCACAAGTACGCCTCAGGGCCTCTGGCCTCCGCGCGCCGCTCTCGCCACGCGGCTTGGCGATTTCGCGACGAACTGTCATGAACAATGCGGGCGCCGCTACAGTCTCGCTTACGATACGCGAAAGAATTGATTCGACTCCTTCTCCCGCCCGATTTCTGTTTCCGGCCCATGTCCCGTCACCACAATGGTCGCATCGTCGAGTGTGTAGAGCCGCTCCCTGATCGATTCTTCAATGGTATCGAAATTCCCGCCCCACAAATCGGTCCGCCCGATGCTGCCGCGAAACAGTGTGTCTCCCGCCAGCACCAGTTGTTCGTTCGGCGCGTGAAAACTCATCGATCCCGGCGTATGACCCGGAGTGTGAAGAGCGATCAACGCATGCTCTCCGAGCAGCACTCGCTCCTCATCCTTGAGCCAGTAATCCGGCATCGGCACGGAGACAAAGGGCACACCGAACATGCGGCACTGCACTTCAAGGTTTTTCCAGAGATCGAGATCGTCCTGGTGCAGGCACAAGGCCGCTCCTGTCGCCTGCTTCATCGCTCCGGAAGCAAGAAAATGGTCGAAGTGTGCGTGAGTGTGCAGAATATGGCTGACTGTGAGGCCGAGCTTCTGTACTTCGTGGAGAATGCGTGCGGAGTCGCCGCCGGGATCGATCACAATGGCCCGCTTCGTAACCGGATCGCCGATGATTGAGCAGTTGCATCCCAGAGGAGGAACCGAGAAGGTTTTCCGGATCAATGCGGCCATAGCGCGGCCATGCTACAGTCCGACGGCCTTACGGCGCAAGCTACGGACGCTGTCCGCCCCGGATGGTCCAGATCACTTCGGTATCGAAGATCGTCCACTCCTGCCCCTTCCGATGGAACCAGACGAGAAAACCTGCGCCTGTTTCGTCAGGGCGCATCTGCTCGACATACACAAGCGCCTGATCGTTTCGTAGCGTCCGCCCGACCCGCGAGAAAGCCAGCCGCTCCAACACCGGCACAGCCTGCACGGGAATGGCGGCGGAGACCTCCGGCTCCTCAATGGACTGTCCCGTAACAAATCGATAGCGAACCCCAAATTGGAATCGGCCTTCAAGCCGGCCGGCCTCCCGGTTGGCTCCGACAAAATCCCCCACGAGATCCGACGGCAGCCGGCCCAGGAAATAGTGCCGATCATGAACGGACGCAATCGTTATCGGCTCCGTCCGGCCCGGAAACAGCCGGGCGACCGTCATACGCTCGATCACCACCAGCATGGTGTGCGAAGTCAGAAATAGGCTCTCGATGGTCTGATCGTATAGTACATAATCCTCGGCGGGAATGACGCCGGCAGCCGACTTCTGCTCTGCAGTACAAACCACATTGGAGAACAGACCGGCGCACAATACAACAATCCCTGCCATCGCGTGACGATTCATGCATGCAGCATAGCGACAGTCAGCGGGAGCGGTCAAACTCGCGAATTCACATGGACAAGTCGCTGCCAAGCAGGGATAATCGGCCCATTCATTTGGAGGGACATCGCGTGCATGATCATGCTCATTCAAACCGATGGCTGCTGTGGATCGGGGCCGTATCCTGCCTCTTGATCGCCTCAGGCTGTCAGCCCGACGATGCTCCCCTCAAAGCTGAGAACGACGCACTGAAAAAGCAAGTGCTCAAACAGGAATCCCTGCTGAGCTCGCTGCAAGACGGGAACAAGGTCATGCAGCAACAGATCGATCTGCTCAACCAGGAACTCCGCGATGCAAAAAACGCAGCCGAATCATCCAAGGCAGAAACCCAGAACCTGGCTGAACGGCTGGAGATGCAGGTGGATCAAGCCAAGCGCATGAACGCGGAAGTCCAACAAATGGCGGCGGCCCGAGCGGCGCAGAATCTCAAGATTGACGACAAGGGCGCACAGTTCGAGACGCTCCCCCGCCCCTTAAGCGCCGTCAGCAAAGTCGTGGAGGAATCGCTTGCGCGCAACGGCTATCAACTGAAGGCAGGCATCAAAACGGACCAGAAAGCCGTTTTCGTGACGGACCGCAAAGTCTCGACACCCACGTCATTGGAAGTCGCCGGGTTTCGAAACCAATATCTCATCTCCCTGCAAGCCCTGCCCGGCAATGTCACCAAACTCGGCGTCAAGGCGGAATTCGAGAAGGTGGCGCAAGGCGGGCGAATCCTGAGTGTGAGCGCCGAAGAAACCGCCGAAATCGAGCGCCGCCTGATCGGGGAAATCAGCAAGGCGCTCGAAGCCCCGACCAGGACCTAACCCGCACGATTCATGGCTCTGAGGCGGGAATCGCCGGCCGCCGCAGCAAAGCACGCTTTTCTTGGTCGAAGCCGAACCCCGTGCTAGCATTTCTCCGCTATGGCCCTCTCCACCAGCGTACACGATCTCCGAACCCTGATCCGTTCCTGCCACCCGCTCATCATCATTGAGACGGTGGAAGAAGAACGGGTGTCCGATCTACTGCAATCAGTGACTGCGCAAGAACGGATGCCCCTCTTCGAATGGTCCGTGACCAGAGGACTTACCCGCGCCGACGAGCCGACACTCAGTAAAATGACCGCCACGCCGTTGGCCGTACTCCAACACCTCCAGACCTTGACTGTGGAGGCGGTCTTCTGGCTCAAGGACCTTGCGCCTCATCTGCAAGAGCCGCCGGTCGCCCGCCAGCTCCGGGAAGTCGGAGCAGTCTTCAACCGCTCCCGGGCAAGCTGCGTCATCACCGGCCACCCTATTACGCTGCCGCTCGACATTGAGAAGCTCGCAGTTCGGCTGGACCTGCGACTGCCGGATCGTGAAGAACTGCAATCCATGCTCCGAAGCGTACTGCAATCGCTGGGACCGAAACTGTCTCCTCGCCGGCCCCGATCGACAACCGTAGTCCAAAGCATCCTCAGTTCGATCGGCGACTCCAAGGCGGCACAGCAGGGGCCTTCGGCTCAAGAACGCGATGCCATCCTCCGCGCCTTGCAGGGATTGACCCTTCATCAAGCCCGCCAGATCGTCACGCAATGTCTCGTCGAGGACGGCACCCTTTCGGCGAATGACGTGCAGAACATCCTGAAACGCAAGGTACAGGCGATCAAGGACGGCGGCCTGCTGGAGTACTACCCGCTCGAAGACAATCGATTCGAGTTGGGAGGGTTCGTCAGCCTGAAATCCTGGCTGGAACGCGCGAAAGTCGGATTTACCGCGGAGGCCAAGGCGTTAAACCTGACACCTCCTCGCGGCATCATGCTCGTCGGCGTGCCCGGCTGCGGAAAATCGCTCGCCGCGAAAGCCATCGCGCGCGAATGGCAGCTGCCGCTCTTGAAACTCGACGCCGGCCGGCTGTTCGACAAGTTCGTCGGCGAATCGGAGAAAAACTTCCGCAAGGCGATCGAGACGGCCGAATCGTTGTCGCCGATCGTCCTCTGGGTTGATGAAATCGAAAAGGCGATGGTCGCAGGAGGCGGGAGCGGCGAGGCCGACGCTGGCTTGAGCCGGCGGCTGTTTGGCGCCTTTCTCACCTGGCTGCAGGAGAAGAAGCAAGAGGTATTCGTCGTGGCCACCGCGAACGATCTCTCGTCCCTTCCTCCTGAACTACTTCGCAAGGGACGGTTTGACGAAATATTTTTCGTCGATCTTCCGGACGACGGCGAACGGGAGGCCATCTGGAAGATTCACCTGGGCCTTCGCAAGCAGGACAGCACGCGCTTCGATCTCGTCAAGATCGTCAGCGCCAGCGACGGCTTCAGCGGATCCGAGATCGAACAAGCGGTCGTGGCGTCGCTCTATCGCGCCCTCCATCATAAAACGCCGCTGACCACGGATCTGCTGATCGAAGAACTGACTCACACCATGCCGCTTTCCGTCACGCGGCGCGAAGATATCGACGCGCTTCGGCAGATGGCTGAAGGCCGATTCGTCAACGTACGGTGACGTCGATGCGACTCTTGTTCATCACCGGAACCATCGCCGTTGTGACGCTTGTCGGTTGTGCGACGCCGTCGATTCAATCTCCTCAACGATCGCTGTCAAACCAACCTCCTCAGATATCGATCACGGCACATCGCCCCTGTTGTCCATCCGGCCTGACGAGCCTCAGCCGATCAACAATCGTGCAAACCGCGGTTACACTCGTGGGCGCGACGACGATCACGAGCAAAGGCCGAAAGATCACCTACGACTGTGCCGGCGTCACACGCGCGGTCTTCTTGAAGCACGGCATCGATCTCTATGACACCGACGCCGGCGATCCCAATGCCAACGGCGTCCGGCTCATTTATGACCATGTGCGTCGGCACGGCATCGTCCACCAGGGGCCGACAACCCAGCCCGGAGACTTGGTGTTTTTTGACAACACCTGGGACTTCAACGGAGATGGAGAATGGAATGACCCGCTCACCCACGTCGGCATCGTCGAACGGATCGAATCGGACGGCACGGTGGTGTTCATCAGCCGCGTCGCCGACGCCATCCAGCGGTACCGCATGAACCTCCGGCACCCGCAGATCCATAAAACCGCCGACGGCCGTGTTCTCAACGACTACATCAGGCGCAAACTCCCCAGCGACCCGAACCGCCAAGGCCGTCTCGCCGGGGAACTATTCGCATTCTATGGCACTCGCCTGCCCTCTTAAGGAAAAGACTGAATAGTCTGCCGACTTTTTGCATGACTGAGATACAAACCATCTCAACGGGTTTTCAAGAGTTTAAGCAGGGACACGCATCGTCAGCTGCTTCCGATTACAGCCCCGGCTTGTAGCAACCGATAAGGAACTGTGGTGCGAATAAAAAGTGACGCGCCGCTGTTTCTTGGCCTCCATTTTTGAAATGACCTGCTAGAATTACTCCATGTCGACGTCATCCAAACAACTGCGCGTCCGGGAAACCAGCCCCCTCCGCCGCACACTCACCGATGTGCGGCATGGGCTGTTGGGATTGCACAAAGCCCTCATCGTTGCCGAGCAACTGACCTTTGAGCGGATTTATGGACGCATCGATTCGACAGGACAATTGCTGCAGCTGGTGATGAACGATCCGTGGTTTACCTGGCTCCATCCCCTGTCCAATCTGGTCGTTCGAATCGACGAATTGCTGGACGATGGGAAAAGCCTGACCGTGGACGATGTAGCGGTCCTTCTGGCTGAAGTGCGGGGCCTGATCCGTCCCTCTGAACTGGGCGACGGCTTTGAGCGCAGCTACTATGAAGCGCTTCAACGCGCCCCTGAAGTCGTCATGGCTCACTGCGAGATGAAGAAGCTCTTGTCCCTTCCGGCCGTCTAGCGGACGGCGCTATCCTTCACTTTTTGATTCTACGGACGACATGAAGGAGCGGCCGGCCCATGAGGGCCGGTCGCTCCTTTCGAGAGACATTCCCGCAGAAGTTTCGCTCAGTCTTTCCCACGCTTTCCACGGCTGCGGGCGTTGTCGCGCCCTTGCTTCCCACGCTCGCCGGCCACTTCATCCGCCCGATCTAACCCGCGCATCTTATCGCCGCCTTTCTCGCGGCCCTTCCCTTTGTGCTTTCCTTTGCCCTTGCCCTTCTGCTCATCGCCATCCTTGTGTGTCTCTCCCATCTTCTCCTGCTCTACCACAGGAGCCGTGGCAGGGGCAGGAGGGGCAGGGGCCGTCGCCTGCGGCACAGCTGGCGGAACCGGAGCAACCGGTACCGGAACCTCGCTTTGGGCAAAGACATTCGAGAATGCCAGTAACACTGCGGCTGCTGTCATAGTTGAAACAGTCCTCATCATCATGCTGATCCTTTCACAATTAGGTTGATGTCACCTGGGGTCTTCGACTTCTCCCAGCCGGTTACGCAAGCCTGATGCCAAGATCATCTTGAGAACAACGGTGCGTTTTACAGGAAACTGGTTGGTCGGCCCCTCCACTCAGGCCGCCCTTGATCACGACAGTGGCAGAATGGCTGATGGTGCCTCCATTCTTGCCTCAGTGGTGGGCTATTGGGACAACGGCGAGCGCGTCCGGGAAAACCCGACATAAACCCTCGTTCCCATGACGGCTGACATCAGCACCCCGTAGCCGACGACCCGGCCCAGGGAGCAGGATAGGCTTCGTAAGATGATCGAGAATGTGCAGGAATTTCAGAACGGCAATCAGAGCGAGTATCTACAACAAGCGGCAGGCATGGCAGGCGATCGATCGACTACATTCGGCCTTCATCCAACTCAATGACATCGGCCCATGTCGTCACAGACGGTAAGGAACCGACCGGCACGCCGCGCTTGCCGGCAATGTCTTCCAGGCGGCCCTGAAACCGCCGGCGAGTCTCATCGTCCTTCGGCCCGGCCTTCAGCAGATTTCTGGAGAAGAGTCGAATCTCCGCGTCAGTCACCGGCTTCCCGTTGGCTTGGACCCAGGCAAGTAATTCTTCATCTGTCCCGCCGGCCAACACCCGCTGCTCGAAGGTCTTCGCATCGATGCCCAAAAAGTCAGCCAGGTACTTATCGAACCCCACAGTTATATAGTTGTAGTCCTGGATCTTGCCCGCATTCCGCAATCGAATCTTGTCGATAAACCGCCCCAAGTGGGCGATGCCGCCGAGCAGTGATTTAGGGCTGCGTGGATACATCCGTGATTCTCCCTATTCTATGGATTTACACTCGGCTTTAAGCGAGAGTTGGTCCGGCAGAGCCGACGCTGTGTTCTCGGTTGAGCATACACAGACAACGTAAAGAAAGTATAGAAGGGCTTGCGATTCCGCCTATTCGATGGGGGGGGCATACTGTTTAAGTTTTTCTGAGCGGTGCCGATACAGGGGCAGGAGACGAAACGCGATGCGGCCACGATGTCATCCCCGAATCAATGTCGAGTTCTCAGCCAGCATCCAGAGCGATACTGGCGCGTCAACAGGCGTCCTGCTCGATCTCTCGGCGACAGGATGCAGACTGCAAAGCGACATGACTGTGGAGGCAGGAACCTATCTCGCCTTGCAGGTGGATCTCCCCCAGCACCACATGCCGCTCACCGTTGATGTGTCGATCGTGCGCTGGTACAAAGACGGCCAGTTTGGAGTGGAATTTCTTCGATACGGTCTCGGCATGCGCGAGCGCCTCACGGATCTTGTGCAAGCCCAGCCGGTGACTGCCCCATCAGAATCACCAGCTCACGCAGAGCCCACACTCACCACTGTCAGCGCGTAATCCGTATCTTCCCCATCAATGGAAGTTCATTCCACCGTAGGCCGGAAAATACTCCCGGTTCATTTTCTCAGCCATCACCCGCTCTGAACCGAGCCGTCGGCACAGAGATCGTCCGATACAAAGCATTTACGCGAGGTAAGCTTTGACTGGCAGGGCATTATTGACAGCAGAGCTCTCAACCCCTTATTTGGACCGGTCCTCTAGAATAGGTTCAAGGAAGCGATACTTTGTCATACGATTCGGGTATCTGTTTGGCGAATCCGGTGACAATGGAAGCTCGTGCACCCAATAAAAATAAAGGTTGCCATTTTCAGTCGAGAGGGAATCAAGCACCATATTTATGTGAGGTTTGATGCCTGTAATCTGTGATCTGCTACCTGCAATCTTTGGATCATCCATTCGGATGTTGTACAGTAAATTTCCTGATGCGGCGTATTTCGTGATAATCGTTTTTCCAGGTTCTTCATAACCGGCAACAAACCAGACAAATTTGTCATCGCAGTAACGTTGAACTCTAGCTTCAAACGCTCTACCAGATGGAGAAGGAGCTGGCCTAGAGTATGGCAACCTTATATTGCCTGTTGGGTCATTAATAAATCGCTCGCCTTGCATTAGGGCTTCGGGATTAGGCGGTCGAAATAACTTAGCGCAATTGTCTCGAGTAATTGCCCCTTTCTTCGCTGCCAGGGATTTGTAGTACTGATCCGCACTGGTTACAACGTAGTCCTGTGTTTCTACAACCTCTAGTTCAACATCTACCGGCTTGGGCAGAGGCACATCAGGAAGAGGCTGCAGAGGTGGTCGACAGTCCCACACCTTCCTTTCATTGCGATGGCCATTCTTGAAGCCGCTATTCCACTCATCGTAATTTCTTGGTATTGATCGCTGAAAATGGGAGTGACTCTGACGCTCATGGTATAGAAGTGTTTCTTGCACAAATGCGGATGACCAATGCGCATGCGGTTGTCTATTGCCAGAGGGTGGCAGGGAAAGATTCGAATTTCTTAAAACTTGGGGTGCCGCCTCGACCGGTATGGGAGTCCATTGTCCCCAAATCCCTTTTTCATACTTGAGAAACACGTAAGGGAGCTCTGGGCAACCATAGATTTTCTCAGTGCTCTTATTCGGCCCACCAAATGCCACCAGATACGGCACGCCATCAACAATATCAAGCAAGACAGGTTCATAATGCCGTTCGCCCTTCCACCTAATCGTTTCCCGAGTATCTGGATGCTCAAACTTGAGCCAATACCTGTCGGCCCCCTGGCTACGAAAGTACGGCACAGTCGGCAAACCGAAAAAAGAATCAGTAAAATGAAGTTTGGTCGTCCAATACTCCTCTCTCTCCACCTTAACAAACCTTCCGTCATGAAGCGCTACATCTTCGCTCCATTCGTCGGTCCATGAAGTGAAACTCCACGCGGCGCTGCACGCTGTGGTGCTGGCGGCACACAGCAATAATAGAGCGGTGACGCTTAGCTTCGATGAAGGTGACCAGAAGGCTTTGGTCATAATGAGAGAGAGAAAAACAGGGACAGGCTACTTTTCGGATAGAACGTTGTCAACGATAGGCATTAAACCCGCCACCATACTTAGCGCTCTACGACAATGACCAGACGATGAGGGAGGCGCCACGCTCAAGGTTTCGCAGCCGAAGGCCCTGCTCCTACCAGTGCCGCCCCTTCTCTCTCCATGGCTGTGAGGGCCTTCTGAATCAACTCCACTTCTTTGGCTTCAAAATATGGCTCTCCACATTGCATGCAGACCCACGCAGGAATGGCATCCCACGAGACATGATACCCTTTCCGGTCTAGGCTGAAGGGAGCCGTTCTGCGTTCCATTCGCCCTTTACAGTGGAGACATTCCATGTCTTACGCCCTCCTCAGAAAATCTGGTGACCATTGCGACGGATCCGGCACATAGGCTGTGATAATGGCAAGGTAGTCATCCTTTGGTGCCGCAACGATATGAATCGCCCGGTCTTCTTCCCCATACCCCAATAGCAAACAGCTATGTCCACGCGGATCTTCCGGGTAATCTTCTACCAATCGGCCAGTCATGGCAACCGTTTGTACTTCTTGTGCGGTAATCATCCGATCAAACCTGGACATCTGCCGGATCGCGTGAGGCAGGTACAAGAACTGTTTTCGACCCGCCACCCGCACACGTTCTACAATATCCTCTGCCATACGATTGTGCTAGCCCGACTTGTGAGATCGACAACGGCGACAGGCTACTGCGTGAAGGAGATCCTGTCAACACAACGCAACATCGTGCTGCGGAGTTCCTGATGAAACAAGGGATCGTAGAATATATTTGGTGAGGAGAACGGCTCGGAAGAATTTGTTTAAGACGCTATCTTCTTCGCCGATTTTCCCGCTCGCAGATACTGGTGGATGCCTGCCGCCATCTTGCGCCCTTCGGCGATGGCCCAGACGATGAGGGAGGCGCCGCGTTTGGTGTCGCCGCCGGCAAAGACGCCGTCGAGGTTGGTCATGAAGGTTTCGTCCACGGCTACGGCTCCGCGCTGGTCGTACTTCACGCCCAGGCTGTCGAGCAGACCGTTCTTGACCGGGCCGGTGAAGCCCATGGCGAGCAGCACCAGATCGGCGTTCATTTCGAAATCGCTGTTGGGAATCGGCGTGAACTTGCCGCTCTCGAACGCGACACGATTCGCATGCAGCTTCGTGACGTGGCCATTGTGGCCGGTGAACTTTGTGGTGGAGACGCTCCATTGCCGGTCACAGCCTTCTTCATGCGCGTGGGACGTCCGTAATTGCATGGGCCAGAGCGGCCAGGGCGTCGAACCGGCCCGCTGCGGAGGCGGTTCCGGCAACAGTTCAAATTGATGCGCTTCGACACAACCCTGACGATGGGCTGTTCCTAAACAATCCGAGCCGGTATCGCCGCCGCCGATGATGACGACGCGCTTGCCTTTGGCGGTGATGGGATCGTCTGTGACCGGCAGGCCAGACGTGCGCCGGTTCTGCTGGGTCAGGAATTCCATCGCGAGATGCACGCCCTTGAGTTCCCTGCCCGGGATTGGCAACTCACGCGGCTGTTCCGCGCCCATGGTCAACCCGACTGCATCGAACTGCGCGCGGAGCTGCTCCCCGGCGATGTCCCTCCCGACCGCGACACCGGTCTTGAACTCCACCCCTTCCAGCTTCATCTGCTCAAGGCGGCGATCAATCACCCACTTTTCCATTTTGAAATCAGGAATGCCGTAGCGGAGCAAGCCGCCGATGCGATCTGATTTTTCGAACAGCGTGACGCGGTGGCCGGCGCGCGCCAGCTGCTGCGCCGCCGCCAGTCCGGCCGGGCCGGAGCCGACGATGGCGACCGTCTTGCCTGTTTGGACGACCGGCAAAATCGGCGTCACAAGCCCTTCGTCGAATCCGCGATCGATGATGTTCCATTCGAGGATGCGGATTGAGACCGGATCTTCGTTGATACCGAGCACACAGGCCCCTTCACAGGGAGCGGGGCAGAGCCGGCCGGTGAATTCCGGGAAGTTGTTGGTCGTATGCAGCGCCTTGAGCGCATCTTTCCAGCGTCCGCGATAGACGAGATCGTTCCATTCTGGAATCAGATTGACCACCGGACAGCCGGTGTTGCCCTGGCAGAACGGCACGCCACAATCCATGCAACGCGCGCCCTGAACCTTGAGCTTGTCCTCGGAGATGGGCTCGTACATCTCCTTCCAATCGAGCACGCGCAGCTCGACCGGCTTTCGCTTCGGCCCCTCACGGGGGTATTTCATGAAACCTTTCGGATCTCCCATGGCTGCTTAGTCTTGTCCCCTTCGATTCATGAGTGGCTATCGACTAGGAAACACTCAATTTCACCCACCCGACCCTGCGCACGCCGAGACATACGCTTGCCCTGGTCGGGTCACCCATTCTTCTCTCTCTTAACCTTTTACCCCTAACCCCTCACGCCTCACTGATCAGTGTACCGCGCTCGCTTTGCGCTTTCGTTCTTCGAGGACACGCTTGTAATCGACCGGCATCACCTTCACGAACTTGGGCACGGTGGCGTCGAACGCATCGAGCACCTGCTTGGCCTTGCGGCTGCCGGTATACATGAAGTGCTTCGTAATCAGGTCGTGCAGCAGTCGCTTGTCTTCTTTGGCCGTAACCGGCTCCAACTCGACCATGCCGGTATTGCACCGCCCCTGGAACTTGCCGAGTTCATCCAGGACAAACGCCATGCCGCCGGACATGCCCGCCGCAAAATTGCGGCCGGTCCGTCCAAGCACGACGACCACTCCGCCGGTCATGTATTCGCAGCCATGATCGCCGGTGCCTTCGACCACGGCGCGCGCGCCGCTGTTCCGCACGGCAAACCGCTCGCCCGCCATGCCGTAGAAGTAGGCTTCGCCTTGCGTCGCCCCATAGAGCGACGTGTTGCCGATGAGAATCGTCTCTTCCGGGTTGTAGACCACATGTTTCGGCGGGAAGACGACGATCTTGCCGCCGGAGAGTCCCTTGCCGATGTAGTCGTTCGATTCACCCTCCAACGTCAGCGTGATGCCCCTGGCGAGGAACGCGCCGAACGATTGGCCCGCCGACCCTGTAAACTTGATCGAAATTGTGTCTTCCGGCAAGCCTTCCAACCCGTATCGCTTCGCAATCGTGCTGGACAACATCGTTCCGGCCGTCCGGTTCACGTTCCGGATCGGCAGATCAAGCGTGACCTTCTCGCCCTTCTCGATGGCCGTCTTGCACAGCTCGATCAGCTTCCGGTCGAGCACGTCGGCGATGCCATGGTCCTGTTTCTGCACACAGTGTCGCGGCACGTCCGCCTCGACATCGGGAGCTGTGAGCAGCGGAGTGAGGTCCAACCCCTTCGCCTTCCAATGATCAACGGCCTTGGTAATCTTCAGCTTATCGACACGCCCCACCATCTCATTGATCGTCCGGAAGCCGAGCCGGCTCATGAGCTGCCGTGCTTCTTCGGCCACGAAGAACAGATAGTTCACGATATGTTCCGGCTTGCCGTTGAATTTCTTCCGCAACTCCGGGTCCTGTGTGGCGATGCCGACCGGACAGGTATTCAAATGACACTTCCGCATCATGATGCAGCCTTCGACGATCAGCGGAGCCGTCGCGAATCCATATTCCTCGGCGCCCAGCAGCGTGGCGATCACGACATCACGCCCGGTCTTCATCTGCCCGTCGGTTTCGACCCGGATACGGCCGCGCAGATCGTTGAGGACCAGCGTCTGGTGAGTCTCCGCCAAGCCCAATTCCCAGGGCACGCCGCCGTATTTGATGGAGGAGAGCGGCGACGCGCCGGTGCCGCCCGAATCGCCGCTGATCAGCACTTTATCCGCATGGGCCTTCGCTACCCCAGCCGCGACGGTGCCGACGCCGACCTCCGACACGAGCTTGACCGACACGGCGGCATCCGGATTCGAATTCTTCAAATCGAAGATCAGCTGCGCCAGGTCTTCAATAGAGTAGATGTCGTGGTGCGGCGGCGGCGAAATCAGCTGCACCCCGGGCGTCGCATAGCGGAACTTGGCGATATTCTCATCGACTTTATGGCCGGGCAACTGGCCGCCCTCGCCCGGCTTGGCGCCCTGCGCCATCTTGATCTGCAATTCGCGCGCATTCACGAGATAGTGGGCCGTCACGCCGAACCGCGCCGACGCCACTTGCTTGATATACGAATTCTTGGAGTCGCCGTTCGGCAACGGCTTGAACCGCTCCGGATCTTCGCCGCCCTCGCCGGTGTTGCTCTTACCGCCGAGACGGTTCATGGCAACGGCCAGCGTTTCGTGCGCTTCCTTGCTGATCGACCCGAATGACATGGCGCCCGTATTGAAGCGCTTCACGATCTCGCTCGCCGGCTCGACCTCATCGATCGGAACCGCCGCCGGCGCAAACGTGAAATCGAGCAGGCCCCGCAAATTCGAGCGCCGCTTGCTTTCGTCGTTCACGAGCTGCGCGAATTCGGCGTAAGTCTTCGGATCGTTCGACTTGCTGGCATGCTGCAGTTTGTAAATCGTGTCCGGGTTCCAGTTATGGTGTTCCCCCTGGATGCGATAGTGTACTTCGCCGCCGAACTCGAGCTGACGAATCGCCGCCGGCTCATAGGCGACGCGATGACGGCGCAGCGTTTCTTCGCCGATCTCGCTGATGCCGACGCCTTCCACACGCGACGGCGTGCCGGTGAAGTAGCGGTCGATGAGTTCGTGATTCAACCCGATCGCTTCAAAAATCTGCGCCCCGCAATAGGACTGCACGGTCGAGATGCCCATCTTGGAGAAGATCTTCAGCAAGCCCTTGTTGATGGCCTTGATGAACTTGCCTTCCGCCGTCTGCGCGTCGAGCCCTTCCGGCAGATAATTGTCGCGCTCCATATCGACGAGCGTCTCGAAGACGAGATAGGGATTGATCGTGCCGGCGCCGTACCCGATCAGGCAGGCGAATTGATGCACGTCGCGCGGCTCGCCGGTTTCAAGAATCAACCCGACCTCGGTCCTCGTACATTCGCGGACCAGGTGATGGTGAACGGCGGAGATGCCCAGCACACTGGGAATCGGCGCCCAGTGCTCATCGACGCCGCGATCGCTGAGAATCAGGAATTTGTAGCCCTCCTTGATCGCCTGCGAAGCCGCCTGGCACATGGCGTCGACCGCCGCGCCGAGTCCGGCCGGCCCTTCGGCGACACGGAACAGCATGCGGAGCGTCTTGCTCTTGAAATGCGGATCGGAGATGCCGCGGATCTTCGCCAAATCCGCGTTCGTCAGAATCGGCTGCTGCACCTTGATGCGGCGGCAGGATTCGGGCGACTCATCCATCAAGTTGGGCTTCGGGCCGATATTGGTCACCAGCGACATCACCAGTTGCTCGCGGATCGGGTCGATCGGCGGATTCGTCACCTGCGCGAAGAGTTGCTTGAAATACTTGAAGAGCAGCTGCGGCCGATCGGACAGCACCGCGAGCGGCGTATCCGTCCCCATCGACGAAATCGCTTCTTCGCCGGTCACGATCATCGGAGTGATGACCATCTTCAATTCTTCGACCGTATAGCCGAAGGCCTGTTGACGCTGACGGATCGTGGGATGGTCCGGCTGCGGCACGTTGAGCGGCTCCGGCAGTTCGTCGAGCGAGACTCCGTACTGCGTGACCCAGCTCCGATAGGGTTTGCGGCCCACGATGTCGGCTTTGATCTCTTCGTCGTCGATGATGCGCCCCTGCACCGTATCGACCAGAAACATGCGGCCCGGTTGAAGCCGACCCTTCATGCGAATGTCTTTGGCATCCGCCGGCAGCACACCGGCTTCGGACGCCAGCACGACCATGTCGTCCGTCGTCACTTGATAGCGGCAGGGACGCAGACCGTTGCGGTCCAACGTCGCGCCGATCATCTTGCCGTCGGTGAAACAGACCGCCGCCGGACCGTCCCAGGGTTCCATCATCGCGGCATGGTACTGATAGAACCCGCGACGATCGAGATCCATGTGCGCGTTCGCGACCCAGGGCTCCGGAATCAGCATCATCATCGCATGGGGCAAGGAACGCCCGCCCAGCAGGAGAAATTCGAGCGCATTGTCCAGGCAGGCAGAGTCGCTCTGCTGCTCATAGACGATCGGGAAAAGCTTTTCCATGTCTTTCCCGAACAGGTCCGAATGAAGGCGTCCCTGACGGGCCTTCATCCAATTGACGTTGCCCTTGAGCGTATTGATCTCCCCGTTGTGACAAATATGCCGGTAGGGATGCGCCAGCGGCCAGGTCGGAAACGTGTTCGTACTGAACCGCGAATGGACAAGCGCCAGCGCGCTCGCCATCCCCGTGTCGTTGAGATCTTCATAGTAGGCCGCCATCTGATGCGGCAGCAGCAAACCCTTGTACACGATCGTGCCGGCTGAGAGGCTGGGAATATAGACGTGCTCGCGGCCTTGGATGGCCGAATCACGGATCGCGGTTTCGATCAATTTGCGGATGACGTAGAGCTTCCGTTCGAATTGCGCTTCGTTCAGCGCGTCGCGGGCAATGAACACCTGGCGCATGAACGGTTCGGTTTTCCGCGCTTGCGGCCCGATGGCATCGCTCTTCACCGGCACATCGCGCCAGCCAAGCAAGCGCGCACCTTCCTGCTCGATGATCGTGGCGAAGAGCTTTTCGCATTGTTGGCGGGACGTGTGAGCAGGCGGCAAAAACACCTGCCCGACCCCGTACTCACCGGCGCCGGGAAGGGTGACCCCGACATCACCAGCGGCGCGCCGCAAAAACTCATGGGGGACTTGGAGGAGAATGCCGGCGCCGTCGCCGGTGCAGGGATCGCATCCCTGCGCGCCGCGATGGGTCAGGTTTTCCAATACCTGAAGTCCTTTGCGGACTATGTCGTGCGACTTCTGTCCTTTAATGTTCACGACGAACCCGACGCCGCAAGCGTCTTTCTCATTCCGGGGATCGTAGAGCCCTTGTTTGCGGGGAAAACCTGGAACGTTCATGTCCCCTATCCCATTCACAATGTGGAGAAGTTTCCCTGTCGGACGGAAGTGCGTTACGCGAGGAGATCTGGACTGACTGAACTCCGTAATCTCCGGCTGAATCCGTCAGCCGAGTGCCAGGGGGAAACTTACTGGATGGGTCCTTCATCTGTCAAGATTGCGCCGGCCGACCAGCCATCCGTTGCTTGACTTTGTTTCATGCTCTGCCCTACCATCCGGCACCATGACTCAAGGCCCTGTACTTTCAACTGTCAACACCATGGCGGACGTATGGGATGCGTATCGTCACGAACTGGACGGAGTTGAAGATCGGGTCAACAAGAATCTGGACTCCAGCGTCGCCCTCGTCAATACTGTAGCCGCTCAAATTTTAAGCGGCGGCGGCAAGCGTGTCCGGCCCCTGCTGCTTGTGCTGAGCGCCCGCCTGTGCGGGTACACCGCCACAGAACACCAACAACTCGGCAGCCTGGTCGAATTTATCCATACCGCCACCCTGCTGCACGACGACGTGGTCGATGAAGCCGATCTTCGCCGCGGCAAACGAACTGCGCGCAAGGTCTGGGGCAACCAAATCAGCATTCTCGTCGGCGACTACCTCTATACCCAAGCCATGTGCCGGGTCATCGAATTTCGCAGTCAAGAGATTAACGAGGTGCTCGCGGAAGCCTGTAAGAAGATGGCGGAGGGCGAAGTCCTCCAACTCTACTACAACGGCAATCCCGGCCTGCCTGAAAGCGACTACATCAAGATCGTCGAGCATAAAACCGCCGGGTTGATCGCGGCCGCCTGCCGCATGGGGGCCATTCTCGCCGAGGCCTCCGACGCACAGCAGGAGGCGCTGTTCCGCTTCGGCCAATATCTGGGGATCGCCTTCCAGGTCGCCGACGACACCTTGGATTACACCGCGAACGGCGCGGCCCTCGGCAAAACGATCGGGCAGGATCTGCGGCAGGGCAAAGCGACGCTTCCACTGCTCCATTTGCTGCAACAGTGTTCCGAGGAAGACCGCCGCATGATCAAGGATCGAATGGAGACCAGGACGTTGAGCGCCGAGGATCTGGAGCGCATTCTGTTCCTGATGAACGAATACGGGTCGATCACGTACGCGATGGACCGGGCCAATACATACATCGCCGCCGCCAAGCGCGAACTCGATCTTTTCGAGGAGGGTCCCGTTCGGCGCGCCCTGACGGTCACCGCCGACTACATGATTACCCGCGACCGATAGCCGTTCTTCCTGCCTGCATATCGCGCAGACCGGCCCTGGAAAGAACGCCGCCACAGTGGAGGGATGTCCTTCCCGTCATCATCGAGCCATTCATCGTCAGCCACACACAGCAGGGAGCCACGCATGTCACAGATTCTTCCGTTTCAAGGCACACTGTACGATACCGCCGTCGTCGGTAATATCGAAAAATTAGTCGCGCCTCCGTACGACATTATTGATGCGGCCGGCCAACAGGCGCTCCATGACCGGCATCCACAGAACATCATCCGTCTGGAATTAGGACTCGACCGGGCCGGCGACAACGCCACCGACAATCGCTATACCCGCGCCGGCATCGCGCTACGCGAATGGATCAAGAGCGGGGCGCTCAAGCGGGACCAGGAACCGGCCATCTATTACCACACGATCGAATACCGTCCGCCGTCGTCAGGACCGGGCGCACCCACGAAGCTTCTTCGAGGGTTTCTCACTGTCGTGAAACTCGAAGCGTTAGATTCCGGGCACATCTATCCGCACGAAAATACGCGGGCCGCCGCAAAGACCGATCGATTGAACTTGATCGAAGCGTGCCGTGCCAACTTCAGCCCGATTTGGTCGCTCTACTCCGATCCGCAAGGAGCCATCATCGGATTGCTCGAAACCATGACGAAAGGGACGCCGGCCCGATATGACTTCCAGGATGATGCAGGATGCCGGGAGCGTCTCTGGGCCGTGACCGATCCGGCAGTACTCAAACAGATCGTGGACCAGATGCAGAGCAAACCGCTCTTCATTGCGGACGGACACCATCGGTATGAAACCGCCCTGAACTATCAAAAGCTCCGCCGGCAAACCGGTTCGCCGGCAGGCCTCCAGCCCTACGATGGCGTGTTGATGCTGCTGGCCCCGCTCGAAGATCCGGGCCTCACGGTACTGCCTACACACCGGGTCACAACCACTCCGCTGCCCCCGTATGATCGCGTCAAAGCGTTGCTGGGTGACACCTTCGACTTTCAGGAATTCCCCTATACGGCCGAGACGAAAGACGGGGTCCGCGCGCAATTTCTCAACACCTTGCGGACGAATGGGCGCACGGCACCGGTCTTCGGCATCGCCTTGAAGGGAGACAGCCGCTATCTCGCGCTCACGTTGAAACCGGCCCATCGTCCGTCCCCCCAGGCGTCTCCGCGCACAAGACTCGACGTCTCGCTGCTGCAACAACTCATCGTCGCCAAACTCTGCCCGACACAACAAGAACAAGAAGCGATCCTCTACACCAAGGACGACCACGAAGCCCTCAACTGGGCAGCCCAGGGAACCGGAACCGGCGCGCTGTTGCTCAATGCGACGAAGGTCGGCGAAATCCAGGCAGTCGCAACTGCCGGCGAGCGCATGCCGCACAAATCGACCTATTTCTATCCGAAACCCCTGACAGGACTGGTCATCAATGTCATGGAAGGGTAAGCGACGGCATGGGGGAATCGCTCATCGTGCTCGCGCACCCCGCACGCAAGAATGATCAAAAGTTCACATCAAGGGCGGTGCTCGGTGCATACGCGCAGTGATGAACGATTCCCCCACGCCGTCTGAGCGAGAGGGGTAAGGACGTGACCGCCAAGATATTGATCGTTGACGACGATGCCGACATCGTCGCGATGTTGGCAGATCGGCTCCACTCCCTCGGCTATAGTACGGTGGCTGCGCGGGACGGGCGGGAGGCGCTGGAGCAGATCGCGCAAGAATCGCCCCACCTCGTGCTGCTCGACTTGACGCTGCCTAAACTCTCCGGCCTCGATGTACTGAAACAACTGAACCGGTCAAAGCACACGGAGACCTTGCCGGTCGTCGTCATGACCGCCCACGGCTCGATCGACGCCGCCGTCGACGCCATGAAAGAAGGCGCCTACGACTTCCTCACCAAGCCCCTCGAAAAAGATCATCTGCTCATCGTCATCCGCAAGGCCCTGGAGCGGGATTCACTCCAGCGGCAAGTCGCGTACCTCCGGTCCGAGGTCGCCGGCCGATACGCCTCCATCGTCGGGAGCAGCCCGTCCGTACAATCTGTGCAGGAAGCGGCCCGGCGGGCCGCTAAGTCCGACGCCGGCGTCTTGTTACTGGGAGAAAGCGGAACCGGCAAAGAACTGTTCGCCCGCTCCATCCATCAGTGGAGCCCCCGCCAGACCATGCCGCTCGTCGTCATCAACTGTGTCGCGTTGACCGAAACGTTGCTCGAGAACGAACTGTTCGGACATGAGCGCGGCGCCTTCACCGGAGCGGACCGGCTACAAAAAGGCAAACTGGAAATGGCCGATGGCGGCACGGTCTTTCTCGACGAGATCGGAGACATGCCGCCGTCGCTTCAAGCAAAACTGCTGCGCGTGCTGCAGGACCGCGAATTCCACCGTGTTGGCGGCTCCAAAAACGTTTCGGTCAATATCCGCGTCATCGCCGCCACGAACAAGGATCTGAAGAAGGCGGTGAAGGCCGGCCAATTCCGCGAAGATCTCTATTTCCGCTTGAACGTCATCACCCTCACACTCCCGCCTCTTCGGGAGCGCCGCGGAGACATCGCTGCCTTGGCTCAGTTCTTTCTCGATCGGCATACCAAAGATGCGAAACGCCCCGGCATGACCCTCAGCCCCGCCGCGCTCGATGCGCTCACCCGCTATCCATGGCCTGGAAACATCCGTGAGTTGGACAATGTCATCGCCCGCGCCGTCGTCCTCAGTCCCACAGACACCATTGAGCCGGCGGTGCTGGCTCTGCTGCCGGAAGACGCGGGACTTCGGGCCCAGGACAACAGCTCTCTGTCCTATCTGGATTTGCCGTACCACGAATCCATGCATGAGCACGGCCGACACATCATCGACCGCGCCATCGAGCGGGCAAACGGCAATCAGACGAAAGCCGCAGAATTTCTCAAACTTCAGCGCACCTATCTGCTTCGGTTGATCAAGCAGTACAAATCCAGGCAGGCGTGAGAGACCGCTTACGCGCGTATCTCGCGAAGCGTGAAGCGCAGGATGGGAAGAGAGCCTGTCGTTTCTTTGTTTGCGAGATACGCTTCACCGTTCGACAGGCTCACGGTCCTGAGCTGAGTCGAAGGACGAGATACGCACGACGAGGAACGGCGCACGCCATTACGACCGCGGGCCGGCCGGACGGCGATCTTCCAACCGTATCAGCCCCGCCCGCACATCGTGCTCCGCCTGCCCGTACCGTTCGGCAGTTCCGATGTCAGACCAGTATCCTTTCAGATCGTACCCAAGCACGGCATCGCCTCGCGTGATGGCCGCCACATAGGGATCGATGATCGACGACGCCACGCCCTTCGGCACCTCGCGCAGCAACCTGGGATTCACAATATGGATTCCGGCAAACATCCGTGGGACAGTCGGAACCGGCGCTGAAAGGCCTTTTCCCGTAATGCGCACGATCCGATTCCCGGCTCCCACCTCCACCAACCCCCAACCGGCAGCATCCGGATCTTCCCGCAACACTAATGTCGCCGCGGCATGGTTCGTATGGTGGAACGCCCAGAGCGCGGTGAGATCCAATTCGACGAGGGTATCTCCGTTCAGCACCAGCACCGGTTCACCTGAAAAGTACGGCTCCGCCTGCTTGATTCCCCCGCCTGTCCCAAGAATCATCGGCTCACGCGAGTAGATAATCCGAAGGCCGAACTGCGAGCCGTCTCCCAGCGCCTGTTCGATCATGGGGCCAAGATAATGCAGATTGATGACCACATCATGGAACCCGTGACGCTTCAGCAGCAATAAGTTCCAGACGATCAGCGGCGTCCCGCCGACGGGAAGCAGCGGCTTGGGCATCGTGTTGGTCAGTGGTCTGAGACGGGTTCCGAGCCCCGCCGCGAGGATCATGGCTTTCATGTGGCCTCGTGAGGCGCAAGGCGTAAGGCGTACGGGGAGGTTCCGATCAGATCGAGCTTCATCAGTCTAGCCCCCTCACGCCTCACGGAATTATTGGAGTTCCGGCACGTACGGAGTGAGATGTGTTCGGAGCGTCTCCAATTCCTGATACTTCTGGAGATTGCGTTTGACATAGCCCAACACACGAGGAATGTCTGCCAGGAATTTCGGATTGCCTTTGACGCGATCGATGTAGACAAAACGCCCGGCCGCCTTGAGATTGCGCTGGATGCTGGTGAGATCGAACAGGCGTCGAAATGCGGCGCGATTGGCCCACACAAAGCGCTGTTCGGCCAACCGGTCGAGATAGTAATCTACCAGGACGTCGATCAACGATTCATCGAGCTGGATATAGGCATCCCGCAAGAGCGACGATAAATCATACGTCGACGGCCCCATCAGCGCGTCTTGAAAATCGATCACGCCAAGCCGCGCTCCATCGACCATCAGATTGCGCGAATGGTAATCGCGATGCACGAAGACACGCGGCTGGCCGGCGAGCAGATCTGCAATCTGTTCGAACTCGCGGCGGATCGGCATCCAGTCGTCGGCGCACATCGGCTTGCCCTGGCGCGCCACAATGCCATACTCCAGAAAATGATCGAACTCCCACAGGAGTAGCGGCGCATCGAAACTGCGGTGAAAGGCCAGACACCCCGGATCGGCAGGCGTTGTTCCCTTGATCTGCATCTGCACTAACACGTCGATGGCCTGTTTGTATCGGGATTCCAACCCGGGCGCGTCCGCCACGCTGACCGCTTCCGCCAGCGTCACGTCGCCGAAATCCTCCAGATACAACAGCCCGGCCGCTTGATCATAGCAATACAGCGTCGGCACCGGGACCCCGGCCTTTGCCAGATGCGACATGACGTTGAGAAACGGCAACTCAGCGATCTGATGCGTGGCGCCGCTCACCGCCTCTTCAGACTGTTTGAATGCTTCCGGCTCGGCCAGCTGCATCAGAATCAGGGAATGAGGAGGCCCTCCTGCGAGAGCCACGCGATAATAGCGCCGATTGGACGCATCGCCCGCCAACGGCGTCATCCCTCGCAAAATCAAGCCGGGAGCAAGATGCGCTTCAACCGTCCGCGCCACGAGTGTTTGATCCGGCAGAGCAAGCGGAGCCTTTGGAGGGGCAGGATTCACGGTCGTCATATGGGGCGGATTATAGCGAGGGTCCTCGAACTTGTCACGAAGACAGCACAATCCATCAGTGTTTGCTACGTACAGTCAATGCCGAACTCACCGGCCACAGACTGTCGAGCCGGGACATGACCGCTGCGCCGACGGCCGCGCCGATGGTATCAGCCACCCAATCGGGCCAGCTCGAATCACGAAAAGGCACGAGCGACTGATGAATCTCATCGCTGATCCCATACAAGGACGCGAAGAGAACGGCCAGGGGCAGGGCCTGGTTTCCCCATGACTCGTTTGTCCCCCAACGCAAAGCCCGATAGCACAATCCTCCCAATGCCGCGTATTCAACCACATGCAGAACCTTGTCACTGAAAGACAAGACGAACGACGGAAGATCGTCTTCCGGATGGGGCTGCGATGACAAATAGAAAATCAGTCCGGCATAGGCGCACACCGGCATCCAGTATCGAAGGAATCTGCTCACTGTTTTTCCTTTCCAGCAAGAAGGCCCCGGCAAATATCGCCGTTGATTGCATGCCCCCTATCCCTATGACATACTTTGCACAACAATGGAATTGTTTCCCCAATGAAGCGCGCCCACGTCTGTTTCGTGTGGCATATGCACCAGCCGTACTACACCGATCCGGTGGCTGGATCGGCCAGTATGCCCTGGGTGCGGCTCCATGCGACCAAAGCCTACTACGACATGGCGTACCTGCTGGAGCAATTTCCGGCCGTGCATGCGACGTTCAACTTTACCCCGTCGCTCCTGCTGCAACTACAGGAGATCGGTACCGGCGCCGTGCGTGATCTCTTTCTCGAACATGCGCAACGGCCTGCGGCGGACCTCACTGATGAAGAACAAGCCTTTCTAATCCGCCATTTCTTTTCTGCCAATTGGGCCACGATGGTGCGTCCGTACCCGCGCTACCACGAATTGCTGGTGAAGCGTGGATTAGACATCCAGGGGCAGGACCTTAACGGCCTGGCTGAGCGGTTCTCCGTTCAGGATTTTCTGGATCTGCAAGTCTGGCACAATCTCGCCTGGTTCGGATATGGCGCCGTCGCTCGCTATCCCCGCCTGGCTGCACTACGCAATAAGAATCGTAGCTTCACGGAGGAAGAGAAACAGGAAATATTGGCGCTCCAGCTCGCGACTATGCGCGAAGTCGTCCCTCTCTATCGGCAACTCGTAGAACGAGGACAAATTGAGCTGACGACGACACCCTTCTTTCATCCGATTCTCCCACTCGTCATCGATACCGATCTCACCCGGCGCGCCAGGCCGGATCTCCCGCTGCCGGCTCGATTCCATGCCCCGGAAGATGCCGAGGCCCAACTCCGGCTGGCCGTCGACTTTCACAGCAGAACATTCGGCCGCGCGCCGGCAGGCTTATGGCCGTCGGAAGGGTCGGTCTGCCCTGAGCTGCTCCCCCTCATCCATAACGCCGGTCTGCGCTGGCTGGCGACTGATGAAGGCATCCTCGCCCGTTCCATGGAGTTGGAGGGGCGGCCGTGGAATCGGCAAGGATCGCTCTACCGGTTCTATCGGGCCGGACTGTCCGGACAAGAATTGACCATGCTGTTTCGAGACCGAGAGATCTCCGACGCGTTCGGATTTGTGTACCACAAGACGACGCCGGAATCAGCCGCCGAGGATGTGCTCCGGCGGCTGCGGAACATCGTCCGGGAGACGGCACAGGAGGAGATTGTCATCGGTGTAATCCTGGACGGAGAAAATCCTTGGGAACATTACCATGACGGCGGCGAGCGATTTCTTTCCCTCCTGTATTCCACTTTTTCACAACGCACCCTGGATCAGGAACACAGTGTCGCCGTCCAATCCACGACTGTCTCCGAGGCGATGACGATGGCTCCTCCCTCACAGCATCTGTCCTGCCTGCATTCCGGCTCATGGATCAATACCGACTATAAGATCTGGATCGGCCATGAGGAGGACAATCGAGGCTGGGATGTCCTGGGCCACACCAGAGCGCGCCTTGCAGCCCTCGCACCGAATCTTCCGCCGGACCGCGCGCAAGCGGCATGGAACGAACTCTACGCCGCCGAGGGCAGCGACTGGTTCTGGTGGTACGGCGACGATTTCGAGACGGACTTCAAGCCGGAATTCGACCGGCTGTTCAGAACCCATCTTCGCAACGTGTGGACGCATATGGGCCTGACGCCGCCGGACCAGCTGAGTCGGCCGATTTGCACGGCAGCCTTCGTCCCTGAGACTGAGAGCGTCATTCAGCCACGCTCGCTGCTGTCCCCGACGATCGATGGAGTGGTAACCGATTTTTTTGAATGGCGCGGGGCAGGGACGATCAACACACAGCCGCCGCTGGGCGCCATGTGGAAAGCCGACGGTCTGTTCACCGGCGTCCGATTCTGCTGGAGCCATGAGTGGCTGTCCCTCCGGTTTGACTTTGACGAAGCGGCACAGGCACGGCACCCCGGCATGCGTGTGGACATCACGCTGCAAGGCCGGCACCACACGTTTCGACTTGCGTTCGCCCTGGACCCGCCTGGCCCGGATCATTTTGTGTTGTCTCAAGCAACCGGACCGGACACGTGGATGGAGATCGGGCCCTACCGCTCAATTTGCCGCAACCGCGTGGTGGAGCTGGCCTTGCCCTGGAAAGATCTGCAGCTCGAGCCCGGACAGGACGTGCGGATGTCGATTGTCATCGTGGAGCACAGCCTTGAAGTGTCCCGCTACCCGCATCAGCGGCCTGCGGTATTGACCGTACCAGGACCGGAATTCGATGCAGCCATGTGGCGAGTGTAACAGACGTAAAAGGTAAAACGTGAAACGTGAACGGATCCAGCAGGTACTCGGAAACATCTCCAAGCACCGGCATATCTTTTCCTACCAAGTGTTTTACGTTTCACATCTCACGTTTCACGGAGGGAAAGATGCCTGATTTGCGACGCGATCCCATTGTAGGCCGGTGGGTGATTATTTCCACCGATCGGAGCGGCCGCCCACATGACTTTGTCCCGTTACTGCCGGCCAAACCGGTGTCCACGGTTCTCTGTCCGTTTTGCCCGGGACAGGAGCGGCTGACACCGAAAGAAATCATGGCATACCGGCCGCAGCCAGCCGAGCCCAACTCGCCCGGCTGGACCGTGCGTGTGGTGCCGAACAAGTTTCCCGCTCTTCAAGTGGAGGGCGATATCGGACGGGAAGGCGTCGGGCTATACGACCGGATGAACGGCGTGGGTGCGCACGAGGTCATCATCGAATCACCGGGGCATACGGACAGCCTCGCGGATTTGCCGGCCAAAAAGATCGAAGATGTGCTGTGGACATACCGGGACCGCATCATCGACCTAAAAAAAGATCTGCGCCTCCGCTATATCCTCATCTTCAAAAACCACGGCCCCTCAGCCGGCGCCACGTTGGAACACAGCCATTCGCAATTGATCGCACTCCCGATCGTGCCGACCAGCGTCCTGGAAGAAATCGACGGCTGCCGAACCCACTTTGAACAGAAGGAACGTTGCATCTATTGCGACATCCTCCGGCAAGACCTCAGCGACGGCGACCGCGTCGTAGCCGAAAATCATGAATTCGTCTGTGTCACCCCTTATGCGCCTCGGTTTCCCTTCGAAATGTGGATCTTACCCAAACGCCACGCCGGCTATTTCGAGGAAAGCCAGAAGTCCCAGTTCGAATGCCTCGCGCCGATCCTATCCGAATGTCTCCGGCGCATGGACAAAGTGCTTGCCCGCCCCGCATACAATTTCATGCTGCACAGTTCACCGTTGCACGAACGGACCGGCGAGTTTTACCACTGGCATTTGGAGATCATTCCCAAGCTCACCCAGGTTGCCGGGTTTGAATGGGGCACCGGCTTCTACATCAACCCGGTCTCGCCGGAAGAATCGGCGAAGTCCCTCCGCGAGGTGGAGATCTGATGCCTGTTCGTTTTCGAATCGAAGATCATGCGCTGGGCAAAAGTAGCGCTAGTGACTGTTGCGCCGAATGGCCGTAACACCCTCGTGGTAATGGGGATGTAGGGGTCGTTCATAAATTGCACGTTGGTTGTAGAACGGCCGTGTCCATCTCCGACACCACGACCGCGGCTCCGGCTGTCACCGATACACACCAATCTGTCTACTGAGGTTGGAACACATAGACTGCACCACTGCCCGGCGCACTGTTATCCGCCTGGTTGCCATTGACCCCGGTCGCGTTGCTGGCTTCATTATATGCCCCGACCGCGAGAGTGTCGCCGACGAGCGCGATGCTGTAGCCGAAAGAGTCACCTGCTTGTCCGGTGTTAGAGGCCTTCACATAGGCCTGCTGGCTCCACACGCCGCCTGTGCGTGTAAACACATAGACCGCGCCACTGCCGAATGCGCTGTTATCCACCTCGTTGCCATTGATCCCAGTGGCGTTGCTGTCCTCGGCGGGTGCCCCGACCGCGAGGCTGTCGCCGGCGAGCGCGACGCTGATACCGAACCAGTCATCAATTTCAGTGTTGGAGGCCTTCACATAGGCCTGTTGGCTCCAGACACCGCCCGTGCGTGCAAACACATAGACCGCGCCACTGCTAGTCGCGCTGTTATCCGCCTGGTTGCCATTGACCCCGGTGGCATTGCTGTCCTCGCCATATGCCCCCACCGCGAGGGTATCACCGGCAAGCGCGATGCTGTAGCCGAAAGCGTCACCTTGTCCGGTGTTAGAGGCCTTCACATAGGCCTGCTGGCTCCACACGCCGCCTGTGCGTGTAAACACATAGACCGCGCCGCTGCTAGACGCACTGTTATCCGCTTGGTTGCCATTGACCCCGGTAGCGTTGCTGCCCTCGCCCGGTGCCCCCACCGCGAGGGTGTCGCTGGCGAGCGCGACGCTTTGACCCAACCAGCCACCGACCCGAGTATTCGACACCTTGAGGTAGGCCTGCTGGCTCCAGACACCGCCCGTACGTGTGAACACATAGACCGCGCCACTGCTAGTCGCGCTGTTATCCGCCTGGTTGCCATTGACCCCGGTAGCGTTGCTGTCCTCGAACGGTGCCCCCACCACGAGCGTGTCACCGGCGAGCGCGACGCTATAGCCGAACTGATCAAAAGTCTCTGTGTTTGAGGCCTTGAGATAGGCCTGCTGGCTCCACACGCCACCCGTGCGTATGAACACATAGGCCGCACCGCTGTCAGCCGCGCTGTTGTCCGCCTCATTGCCATTGACCCCGGTAGCGTTGCTGTCCTCGAACGGTGCCCCAACCACAAGAGTGTCACCAGCGAGCGCGGCGCTCAACCCGAACCGATCACTGCCTCCAGTGTTCGAGGCCTTGAGGTAACCCTGCTGCACCAACTGCGCAACGATCTCCTGCGCCGTTTGCGCACCGCCGCCTCCAGGGCACCCGGACACGAACAGACTGAGAAGGCCCACCAACACCAGGCTGAGGAACTGTGTACCGCGTTCCGCACCCCGTGCGACAGAATGGTTCAGCAAACGGAGACCAGTGGTCATTTTCATGGCGGTACTCCCTTGGCCAATGAATAGAAACACAAACAATAAGAGTCTATCAGAATGGGAATATATGCCTAATAATGATGTGTTAGCTGTTACCAGCACATCATCAGTCTGGCTCAAGCTACCCCTTCAAGGATGGCCACGATGACACGCATCGGCACGAATCTCCACCAGTCCCACACTGGCGACACTGGGTACAGCTAATATCCAGTTTCTGCCCTTTTACAATTTCTTGCTCCATCCCCTTCCAAAGGCCTATCATTGCCCATATCAAGATTGTCTCAATAGAATTGGAAACCGTAGATGCCTGTTCGTTTTCGCATCGAAGATCACGCGCTGGCTGGAACGCTCCGGCAGATTGAACAGATCATCCGCCGGGCCGGAGGGCGAACATGGGTGGTCGGCGGATCGGTGCGTGATCTGGCGCTGGGCCGTCAGCCGCGCGATTTGGACCTTGAAGTGTTCGGGATTCCTCCGGGACGCCTCCATGCGCTGCTGGGAGAACAATTCTCCGTTCAGTTCGTCGGAAAGGCCTTTGGCGTCTTCAAGCTCGCGGGCATGCCCGTCGATATTTCTATTCCCTCCCGCCTCCTCGCGGACCATGGGTCCGTATCAGGCTTGCTTCGACAGGCGGATCCCGACATGGACATCGACGAAGCGCTGGCCCGCCGCGATTTCACCATCAACGCGATGGCCTGGGACCCCGATACCCTGGAACTCCGCGATCCGTTCGACGGCCGGGCCGACCTGGCGGCCCATGTGCTGCGCCACGCGTCGGATCGCTTCACCGAAGACCCGTTGCGTGTCTTGCGCGGCATGCAACTGGCTGCACGATTCGAGCTGACTCCCGCACCGGAGACAATCGAACTATGCAAAACGTTGTCTCAAGATGGACAGCCGAACGAACGGCTGTGGGAGGAGTGGAAGAAGCTCCTGGTTCAAGGGGTCAAGCCGTCGCTGGGACTCGCCTTCTTGCGCGATACCGGCTGGCTCCGTTTCTATCCGGAACTGGCCGCGCTCCAAGGCTGCGAGCAAGATCCCCTCTGGCACCCGGAAGGCGACGTCTGGATCCATACGCTGCACTGCCTGGACTGGTTCGCCGGGGAGCGGACCGGCCGGCGGGAAGAGGATCTCCTCGTCGGGCTTGCTATCCTCTGTCATGACTTCGGCAAACCCTTGACGACCAGAGCCGACAATGGACGGATTACCTCGCGCGGGCATGAACAGGAAGGAGAGGAACCGACCAGACACTTTCTCGAACGACTGACGAACCAACAGGATGTGATCGACGACATTGTGGCTCTCGTACAATGTCACCTCAGGCCCCGCGCGCTATACGATGCGCAGGCCTCCGACAGCGCCGTGCGCCGCCTGGCAAGGCAGGTGCGACGTATCGACTGTCTGGTGCGTGTGGCGCGGGCCGATCATGCAGGGCGTCCGCCAAAGCCGTTCGACGGATTTCCCGCGGGCGAATGGCTGCTGGACCGCGCGCGCAAGCTGCAGGTCGACACCCAGGCCCCCGCCCCAATGATCATGGGCCGCCACTTGCTGGAATTGGGCGTGCCGCCCGGACCTGAAATGGGCAGGGTGCTTGACGACTGTTACGAAGCCCAATTGGATGGGTTGTTCTCAACCCTGGAAGAGGGTCTCACCTACGCCCGGGCACAGCTCACGCTTTCTCGCTGACCGGAGAAGCCGTTGTTCGTCTCTCGCAGCTCGGACGTTTCTGGTTACGAGTTCCGGGTTTCGAGCCGCCGAACCCATCTCACAACGTGTGACCCGAAACTCAAAGCCCGGGACTCCTATCAAGCTACCGTGTTTGCCTCTGTCCCTTTGCCCCTTGCCTCTCACCAGCCGCCGGCCCTTGCCCGACGATCTCCCGGAAGCATATGATGCGACGATGCAGGTTCAACTCAGCCATCCCTCCCGCACGGTAGAGATCAAAGGCCCGAAACGGGCAAAGGATGTCCTACGCGAATTGAATCTCGTAGTCGAAGCGCACTTGGTCATTCGCGGGGATGAATTGGTCACTGAAGACGAGATGCTTGCCGACCAGGATCACATCGAAATCAGGCCGGTCATCTCGGGCGGAACATAGATCGAAGAGATGACTTCCGTTTACCTGGTGGCGATCACCAGCGTGCCGTTCTCGATCCGGACCGATTCGATCTGAGGCGGGAGCTGAAACGTCTCCCGATTCTGGGGCGACTCGAACAGTTGCTGGGCGACGCGATCGAGCGTCGACGAGGGAATAGGCAAAGAGCCCAATTTGCCTGCAGTAGGTTTCAATCGAATGAAACCGTCGCGAGTTTCGATCGTCCCGTCGAGTTGCAGAGAAATCTCTTTCCCATAGAGTACGAACAACGCATAGGCCTTCAGTTGGTTGCCCGTCAGATTCATCCGCACGTCCTTCAACGCAGACTGAACCTCCTGGACCTCGGCCTCATGGCCGGCAGGCACAGGAATGCCGGCCTGCCACGCTTGGTGTGTGGATGCAATCGCCAGATTATCCCGCATCCATTGATTCAACTCGGCTTCGTTGAGTGTGGTGGAGTGTGAGTGCCCCGCCTGCACGGCGATCTGAAGCTGTGCCATCTTGTCTGCGACTCGATCGGCTGCTTGCGGATCGGCTTGAATCGGCAGCGGCGGGGCCTGACGAAGAATCAGCAGCAAGACCCCGGCAGTCAGCGTCAATGAAATCCACGGCAGAATGCGAAGCAGACGAGACCGGAGCCCCGGTGTCGCCGGCTGCACCGCAGCCGCTGCAGCCGGAACCGGCGCTTGTTCAGCCGCCTGAGCAGATGGTTTGAACTTCGAGAAGATCACTCCACATCGCCGGCACTCCGCCCCCTCTTCCTGCTCGAAACGGCACTTGGGGCACGTGAACGCCGCACGCTCTTGTGATAAGGGGGATTGCAGCCGCATAGAGCAACTGTAGTCCAGGGGAGCGTGGCGCGCAAAGCATTCCTGGAAATAGTCGCATGCAGGCGATCGTCCTTCAGAAGGCAACACTTGGCCATCGCAGGCTATCAGCTACACAGCCTATCGTCCTGTCCGCTGTATGGTTCTTCACACGAGTAGCAGAAATTCTGCTCTGAGCCTTGCGTTATCGGTGTATGTGTTTTCTTTCTTCCACAGGCACAAGCATTGCTCTGCAACATGAAGGACGCAGGAATCCATGCCTAGCATGCACTCGCCAAATTTCCGAGTACAGCCATCGGCACTGGAAACGTAGGGAGGCTGCACGTGACCTTGGACAGACGCTTTTACACATCCGAATCCATAGCCCGACTTTTTTCTCATGCCATGAAATGTTTAGTCACATTAACCATCACGGCAACCGTCATGTTTCTTCCGCCACAGTCTCAGGCGTTGGCCCTCACAACCAGTCCATCCTCACTCAGCTTTTCCGGAATTCAGGGAGGAGTCACTCCACCGGCACAAGCCATCACATTCTGGAAGGGCAACGATCGGACTAGAACCTGGACTGCGACTTCAGGATCCGCCTGGATGACGGTATCCCCGTCGTCCGGAACGATTTCAACGGAGCGCGACCAACTTACGGCGAGCGTCGATTTGACCGGACTTTCAGCTGGAAATTACTCGACCAACATCGTCATTGCAATCACCGGGCTGAAAGGCCACAGAAATCTGACCTTGATTCCAGTCACTCTTACCATCACAGGCACCACGTCAGCGACTCCAAGTATTTCGCTTACTCCCACAGCACTGAGTTTTTCAGGAATCGCGGGCGGAATCGCCCCTGCAGCACAGTCGATGAGTCTTAGAAATCCGACCGGAGGAACGTTGTCGTGGAGCATGAGCAGCAATGCCGCTTGGCTGAGCCTTGCACCGGCTTCCGGCACGACGACGACAGAATCAGACTCGATTTCAGCCGGTGTCAACCTGACCGGACTCGCGGCCGGCACGTATACGGCAGCCATCACTGTTTCTGCTACGGAAGCAACCAATACCCCGCAGGTCATTCCCGTTTCCCTCACGGTCAGTCCTGCTCCCACTGCTAGTCCGGTCATCGGGCTCAGTGTCAGCAATATGGCATTCACGGGAACTGCGGGAGGGTCCAATCCGGCAACCCAATCCCTCACAATCTCGAATACTGGAACAGGGACATTATCTTGGACAGTTGGAGACAACGCCGCCTGGCTCACACTTTCTCCAACATCAGGCACCAACGCCGGCACCGTCTCGGCAAGCGTCAACCTCAGCGGGCTTGCAGCCGGCACCTACAGCGGCGCCATTACGGTTTCCGCCACCGGGGCGACAAGCAAGACCATCCAGGTCACGCTGGCCGTCAGCTCAACAACCTCGACAAACGGATCAGCCACCTTGAGTTGGACAGCCAATACCGAGAGCGACCTTGCTGGTTATAAAGTTTATAGGGGGACTCAGTCAGGCGTCTACGGCACATCGATTGCGGTGGGCAATGTCACGACCTATCAATTCACGAATCTGGCGCCTAATACGACCTATTTCTTTTCCATCACAGCCCTTGATACGGCCGGCAATGAGAGCGTACCGTCCTCGGAGGTCAGCAAGAGCGTCTACTAGCAACCGTGCCCTCACGAAACACTTCAACAGCAAACGGATGCGCCGCATGGCCGGTTGCAGGTTTAGAAATTGACACGCAGATTGATCGAACCGACGTGGTAGGTTGTTTGATACCTTCCGTTGACGACTCCCGGGATGGCGACCGGATTCGCATTGCCGCTCACATTCCGCGGCTCGTACAGATTAACCTGGTACGCCAGATCCACCCCGATCGCGCTCGGCCAGAACGCCGGACCCTGTTCCATGCTGCATGGGAACAATCCAAGAAACCGTCCATTGCCTTTGCACAACAACCCCAGCCCTCCCGAAATGGCCTGCATATCGGAATCGGGAACCGTCGGCGAGAAGGATCGGTCTGGAATCGGCGTTTGAGAATGCCAATAGCCTCCGCGCACCGCCACCTCCCAATCGGGCAGCACGGTCGGTTGCAGCCATTTGTACTCCGTCCCGATCATGATCGTATAGGTGCTCCGCCAGTTCTGTGGATTGGAAATCGTGGCACCCGTCGACAAATGCACGTCAAGATTGCGCACCGACCTCCATCCCGTATAGTCGACGTCGAGTTCCAATTTCCATTCCCGCGCTGCATCCCGGATCGGCCATACGGCAATACCCCCCGTAAAGATCTGCGGCAGTACCAGCGTAGTCGACGCATCTGACACACGCACTCCGTTCGCGAGAAACTGGCCATCCAAATGAAGGGTCGCCTGGCTGCGATACACCAGACCTACGTTGATCAGCGGCCGACCGGCTCCGTTCCGCAACGGGGTATAGAGCGCGCTCACGTTGAATCCGGCTGCCGTATCGCTCCCGTTGATCTCCACGGGTGTTCCGGGCGGGGGCAAGCCCGGCCCGCCAGACGAATTGAATCTGGTCACTAACTGTCCTTCACCCAAAAAACTCGCGAACGTATAGATATCCGCGCCGAGCCCAACCGACAATTGGTCATTCAGCTTATACGCAAGAGTCGGTTTGATATCGATCAGGGGCAGCGCTTGGTACGTCACCGCCGTAGCGAAGGGACTGTTATTCGGATATCCGTACAGGACTCCGAACGGCGAGACCAGGCCGATCCCCACAGAGACATTTTCCAGTGCAGCCACCCCGGTTTGTTTCAGATTCGCCGTAAGATAAAAATTGCTCGGAGGCGGATACGCCACGACCCCTCCAAAATCTCCACGGGCTGTCGCTCCGGACGGACTCGTGTAGTCGGTTCCCCCGCCGATCAACAACGTTCCGGCGCTGCTTTGAATGCCTCTCAACTGAGTCATTCCGGCAGGATTGAAATAGACGGCCGAAGGATCGTCCGCCTGTGCCGTGAAGGCGCCGCTTTGGCCGGTCGCGGACGCGCTCTGATCGAATATCCGAAACGCGCCGGCGAAGACGACGGCGGGGCTAACTACGATCAGCAACAGAGCGCCAGCCCCTGCCAATCTCAGCCGATTCCTCAACCGGGCATATCCAACTCCGCTCAACCATCCGGTCTTGCCGGTGCGTATCGTCCACGGGTGCATTCGTCATGCCTCCTTTCAAGATCGCTCCGACCAACTAATAAGCGCGAAATACGGTTTCGACCTGCCCCATCGGGAATCCCGCACATCCATGGGCTTCCAGCGGCTTCTTAACAATCTGCAACCTATAGATAGCAACAAGGCGCTGATCCGGCTATCAATTTGAGAAAGTGCGCACGCCGGGCCGGCAGAGTCTTCGGCCGGTACCATTCAGCCCTATATCCAGTCCGTATGGCTTTATTCGATACATCCTTTCGTTTCGTTGACAATCCATGTGTCCCATAACATAGTAAGACCTGTTCTCCATGTTTCGCACAGACCAGAGCGCACGGCAGCGGTTGGTTTACACGAATCGCAATTCCTAATCAGTTGACCTCGGCATGTCTCACGGCATGGCGAGTACATGAGACATTCTGTCTTAATCAGGAGGGAGCGATGACGAGCACGGTAACAAGCCGACTTGCGATAAGCCTGCCCGTAGTTGTCGATTTCCAAGGCACATTGGCACGCGGAGTAACTCAGGATCTGGATCTTCGTTCGATTTCGTTCTGGAGCGATTGCCAACCGACCCTCGGCACCTCAGTCTCCGTGCTATTCCATTTTGGCCGCAACATCGCCTATCTGCCATTGACCGGCCAGGTCGTAGCCGTCACCCAGGATCCCGGCGAGACGGCCTCCCGGTTTCGCACCGATATCAACCTTTCGTCTTTGGGCGATGCGGAAGAACGTATCCTTGAGTCGGCCTTTCAAGAGTTGGAGACCTACCTCCGCAGCCTCGACGAATCAGGAGAATACGGCCGCGCAGCAGCTCGCGAACAACTCATTACGAGCAACCCGCGGTCTATTCTCTCTGTGTTCGTGACGGATAATCCGTATCGCCTTCCATACCGATTGCCGGTCGGCACATCCACTCAGCCTGACACGATAGCTCAGCAGATCGGTTCGATGGCCATTTCACAGTCGCACGCGAAACGGAAGACAGAATCCGATCCGGCGACCCAGCTTTCAGAGACACCTCCGGTCCATCTTTCCTGGAGAATGGCCTGGCAGAGCTTCGGCCTACTGGCGCAAGTCCTTCGCGATTTAGCCGTCAGATATTTACCCGGCCGTCTGGCCCGCCTCCTCGTTGCCCCCATCGGATTCGCGTTTATCGGCCATCCACGCACTTTGAACGATGTCCCGCGAAAATTTCCGTTTGCCCGTCTTCTGCCTTCTCGCGTGGTGGAGCGGTGGTTTCGATACCAATGGCCGTTTGTCGCCTCGTACATCACGGGCCTGACGCTATCAAACGGAACACCGATAACCGGCGCCATGCTGATCTCTCCGCTGACGACAGAACAGATGATCCGTAATCCCCGGCTTGCCCGGCAACGTGTCTTGGAGACCGTTCAATTGGCCGAACAGATGGGAGCGAAGATCGCCGGACTAGGCGCCTTTACATCGATCGTCACGCGAGACGGACGGGATCTCGAAGGAAAGGTCCGCCTCGGATTGACGACAGGAAATCCCCATTCTGCAGCGATTGCCGTGCAGAACGTCCTCCATGCGGCGGCGCTGACCAGTCTCAGTTTGCCGCATGCCACGGCGGCGATCGTGGGGGGAGCAGGCTCGGTCGGCTCCGCCTGCGCGAAAATGCTTGCCCGACTTGTCCAACATCTGCTGATCATCGACATCAAGAAAGATGCGCTTCAGACGTTGCTAGCAGAACTGGCAGATCAGTCTGCAGCGGTGGAAGGGATGTCGAAGCTCGATCGAGTATCAGAGGCCGATATCGTCATTGCCGCAACCAATAACCCACACATTCTGTTGACCGCGAAACACTTGAAACCGGGCGCGATTGTCATCGATGCCGCCCAACCCAAGAATGTGGCGGAAGAGATCCCTCTCCAGCGACCCGATGTCGTCGTCATCGAATCTGCCGTGGTGCAAACCCCCGATATCGACGTGAACTTTCCCCTGGATCTGGCTCCGGGGGAAGCCCTGGGATGCTTGTCCGAAACCATGATCCTGACGGCCATGGGATGGGAGGGACATTACTCTCTCGGGAAAGCCGACCCATCGCATGCTGCTCAGGTCATCGCTGCCGGTCGCGCGCTTGGTTTCCGCCTCGCGCCGTTTCGGAATTCCACCGGCTATGTCACAGACGAACACCTGCTCCGGATCGCGCACACACGCATGACGTAAGACACCCGATGTATCCCATGTCGACTTACGAGCTGAATATTCATGCCATTCCCATGCTGCTCATGGGCATCGTTACGCTTGGGCTGGGGATCCTGGTCTGTCGATCGAACCGACAGTCGGCTGCGCATCGCCACTTTCTTGTTCTCTGTGGCAGTATCGCATTATGGCTCATCGCAACCAGTATCGGTCTCTGCGCGACGACACCGGACCAGGCGTTGGTCTGGTACAAACTCGACAATGTCGGCGTCATGTATATCTCCGTCGCGTTCTATGCGTTCTCCGCAGAATTTCTCCAGTTTCGCCGCCGCCGCTCAATATGGCTTGGCTATGGGCTCTCCACACTTCTGAGCGCCACCGTCCTTCTCAGCCAGGATTTCGTCGTAGGCGTGCGTCAGTACTGGTGGGGATACTTCCCGCAGTGGGGGGCGGCCAGCGCGCCATTTTTCGTCGTGTTCTTTGCCTACATGGCGACAGCCTTCACCGACTACCTTCGCGCATTCCGAACCGCCACCACTCCGATTAGGCGTCAGCAGATCAAGTTCGTCTTAAGCGCGTTCGTCATCGCCTACCTCGGCTCCGTCGATTTCTTCCCGGCGTTAGGTTATGACCTCTACCCGTTCGGATATATTCCTATTTTTCTGCTGACTGTCGTCGTGACCACCGCCATCCTGCGGTATCGGCTGCTCGATGCCGCGCCGTTTGTCTCCGTGAGCGCCACGTACCTCCCGGTCATTCCCTTCGCGCTGCTGCTCATATTCCTCGCACCCGCGTTGGGTAACCTCGAGCCAGCCGCCTTCGCCGGCATACTCGTACTCATGACCGTGGCATTCACCATTCTGTATGCCGCCTTTCAACCCCGTCTCCAAACCGCGCTCAACAAAGCGTTGTTTCCCAGCCGATATGACGCATACAACACACTGACACGTTTCAGCCATGCGATGGTCATGAACCTGGATCTTGTCAACTTACAAACTGAGATTGTCCATACCCTTCAAACCGTCATGGGCATTGAGAAGATTTCTCTGTTTCTCTTTGAGAAGGAACAGGGACGCTACGGCTTGAAGGTTTCTCATGGGATCGATAAAGACAAGGCCAAGGCCGTGCAGATCACCAGCCATGAACCCTTCATCGACTTTCTTTTGAAGCATGATCGGCCGATCGTCAAAGAAGAGTTCCAGCGAGGGCTCGGAGGGCAGGAAGACACGGACGCCAGTACGCTCATCGAAACATTAACGACGATGGATGCGGAGGTTTGCATACCCCTGACCAACAAAACCAGACTTATCGGTTTCGTCAATCTAGGGCACAAGCCCGCCTTGGAAATTTATACACAGGACGACCTCGATCTGCTCGGCTCGCTGGCCGACAATGCCGCGATCGCGCTCGACAACGCCACGCTGTATGACGACTGGAAACGTTCGCAGCTCCTCATTCGGCGCGCAGACCGCCTCCGCTCATTGGAAACCATCGCCGGGGGATTTGCCCATGAGGTGCGGAATCCTCTGACCTCGATAAAAACCTTCATCCAACTGGTCCCGACCCGACGCGACGATCCCGAATTCCTCGATGGCTTCGGCTCGGTCGTCGCCGACGATCTCGCTCGCATCGAGCGGCTTATCGAGGAAATCCTGGACTACGCGCGCTATATGAAGCCCAAGTTCTCACTGGAATCGATCAACGAGATCGTGACCTCCTGCCTGCATTTCATGGATGTCAAAGCTAGCAGCCTGGGAGTGGTGATCGAGAAGCAGCTGGCCGAAGAGCTCTCCTCTATCATGGTTGATCGTCAGCAGATCAAACAGGTGCTCATGAATCTCGCGCTGAATGCCATCGACGCGATGAAAGCGAACGGCGGACGCCTGACCGTGGTGACGCGTCAATTGACCGGCACTGACGGCACCCGCTGGATACAGATCGAAGTCTCCGATTCAGGCTGTGGGATCGCGCCTGAGGACCTGCCGCACATCTTCGATCCATTTTTCACCACGAAACATGAAAGCACAGAGCATGTCGGGACCGGGCTCGGTCTTTCGATCGTCCATCAAATCATTCAAGAGCACGCGGGCAGAGTCGAAGCTCGCAGCGTCGTCGGCCAAGGAACGACCTTCATTCTGACACTTCCCGAAAAAACGGCTCAGGACTCCGCACCGGCGCCTGCTTCCCCGATCCGGCAAGGCACACTCATTCCCTTTCCGACTATAGCCTCCCTGCTCCAAAGACCTACCGGAACAGAAGGCCCCTAAACATTCCACACTCCAAATCACCGACTCGCACCGCTCCTCCACTTGACCCCCTCTCCCTGACAACTGTATAAACACCAGTTCCGGAAGTGCTGAGTTGAGAGTGTTGAGACGAAGACGGCTTGAAGTGCCGTCACCACACATGCGCTCTGACTCAATCCTCAGCACTCGTTCTTTCAGCACTGTTTTGGTATGCGCCCGTAGCTCAATGGATAGAGCACCAGACTACGGATCTGGGGGTTACAGGTTCAAGTCCTGTCGGGCGCACCACAAAATCAACAGATTGCCGTTCCCATTCTTGCTCCCCCACCCGGCTGGTCATGATTTTGGTCACAGTTCACACTCCAGTAAGAGCAGATAGTGTTGATAGTTTGCCTTCATGAGCCAAGCGGGCTAAAATTACAAAGCTTTCGCCTTAACTGGTAACAGAACATACTAGCCTCCGGGATTTCTTAGGTCTTTAGATATGACAGAACTCTCGTACAAGAATTGGCAAGTTGAACTCACACGAATAACTGCTTTTTATAGCCAGTTACCTCCTGAGAAAACAAAAGGATGGGACACTTGGTGGAGCGATCTAGTGGGTGTGCCACCCGAAAACTCTTTGTTTAGACAGCGAGACAGCTTCTCGCAGCTTGAAGGACCGTTCAACGGAGGAGTCTTGATACTTGCGTTACAGCCAGGTCGAATTGATTGGCATTTGACAGCCAAACAAGCGGAGGAAGAGCCAGATAGTCTCGGTGGGTTATCTCTTTTAAAACCAGAAGCAATAGCCAAATTTCAGGACTTAATATCTCGTTGGATGCAGCTAGAGTCATATCCTCCCTTGATCCGCTTGGCGTTGGGACAAGTTTTGCTCCAACCCGTAGAGACCAGAGAAGCTGGCTACTTGCAACTTCGCAACTATCTGCCTTCAGTCGATTTAAAGCCAGAATCCACAGACTTCCTCTATCAAATTAACAGACCCAGGCAGTCAACAGCTGTTCCAAGTCTCCGAATTAATAGACTGTGTAAGTGGTCTGTAATACGCGCATCAAAGATTTCCTTCACTCTTTCTGCGGCTCAAACAGAGCCGACTCCCCTCTCAAGATTAGTCGATAGCCAGCAAGCCTGTAGAGTTGAGCTAGATATCAACACAGTTCCTGAACACCAAAGTAAATTCGACAGCGCTACTTCGATTTCTGTGTTTGACGAGTTGGCACTTTTAGCCAAAGAGATTGCTGAGAAAGGTGATGTGGCGTGACCAGGGTGAGACTTTCAAGCTCAGAAGAACAAAATGTTCTTTCAAGCACACTGCTCAGCGGCGCTATCAAATCCAAAAGCGTCGAGTTGGCTAAGTCTTCCAGCGCAGGGGAATCAACTGGAATCCCCTTTGCACAATTTCGCGGACCTGTACCTACAACCTTGCGCGATTACGAAATCGGGGAACTCCTTCTCGCCTTGTCTAGCATAACAAGTGAAGGCAATTGGTCGTGGCTTGGAAACGCCTCCAAATTTAGAACTCACGAGCTACTTGAACTACTAAAAGCCATTTTTGGCAATCTGCCTTCCAAGGAAACGAGTCAGGAAAGACCTGCCTCCTCAACAGCTATTACACTAGAACCCCGGAGAGATCTCGCTGGGAAAATTGAGAATCTTTTCAGTTTTGGTCGAAATGAGATCTTCGAAGACGGCACGGAAAGCTACTTCTCCAGCGAGCTTATTGCTTTAATCAGAAAGCACGGTGAAATAGCCCTCCTAGATATCGCACGCCTGATAACTAGCGAAAAAGCAGACGCCTGCGTAGCGGCTGAAGCCATCAAATGGATTGGGCGAACACATCATCCAGAGACTCATTCATTTCGGCGCTGGCTTTTACTGAGAGCGTTAACTTCATCCAGTGTTGTTGTCAGAGAAGGAGCGGTCCTCGGACTAGCCTTTATGAACGATCCCGCAACTATCACACCTCTTCATCAGGCTCTTGAGAGAGAGCAAACACCCGAACTTCGAGACGACATCTCACAGGTCCTGCGGCAAATTCAAAATGTTCACTAATGCCTTTCTATCTTCGGGTTATAAACAAGAATCGTTGGTATCGCAGCAGCCCACCGTCTTGGCTCCCAGAAAACGAGATTCCAGCACAGTGTCTTGCCGACGTGGTACCAAAGCCAGAAGAAAGTCTTTCCCTATGGCGTATTGACGACGACCGATCGAATCTGAACCGCGTTACTGCAGCAATAGCCGCTGCCCGTCGGAATCTCGACAAGTTAGACTACGCGTTGTTTCCAATAGCAATCATAGACCTGTTGGGTTTATCCGTTGCCCAATCTCCAGGAAAAACACCGGATAATGTTGCCAACACTACCTGGCATTGGGAGATAATTGAACTTACCGCTAGTAAGGCCGCTCTCTTAGCAAAGGAGATTTATTCGAGCGCAGAGATAACACGCAAGTTGCCAATGGATGTACGAACATTGATTCAAGAAGGAATTCGCCTAACCCATCTGACAAAAGCAAAGCTTCATGCCGACCTCCTGGCAGAATTGAATTCGACACATCCTGGTGCTCTTTAGGTTTACAGCTTTCCTAGCTACGGCAATGATCAAGCTCCACTTGCCCAGACATATGAATTTTTACAGACTTCCATGATCACGGTTTCAGTCACGGTTAGATCACGATTCTTGTCACTATTCAGAATCTAACCCTATTGCAGTCAGTCATACTCACAAAGTCTTTCTTCCTTTTTCACATGGACACACGACGCTGCTTTACACTCAATCTTATTGAGTAGCATTCTTTCTGCTAGAGACTACAGATTTGGTGGTATCTGATTCAGTCCTATCGGGCGCACCACACCGCACTTCGTGTGAGCCGACGGCTCATCCGGCCAAGCCGCTCTTCCTTGCGCCGCCGGATGAACACCTCCAGTGTTTTCTTGTCCGATGCCCCACTGACGGATCTGGGCCTAGACGATTCAGCTGCTACGCTTTCATCGGACGCTGAAGAAACAGGATGAGGGCCATCAGTGTCGGCAATGGAGCAAGCAGAAACGGCACAAGCCAGACCCACACATTTCTCCCCCGCACCCGCGCTTGATCGATCATCCACACGAACACCCACAGCACAAGCCCGATATAGTTCAGGATAATCCACCGGGTGGTATGCATTTTCAACTCGCTGGTTTCGCCCCCCGCACCCTCGACCAGAAAGACCCCCAGCATCAGCACAAAGCCCCCCAGCAAAGCGAATACTAGCCGCTTGCTCCACACATACATAGCAACCTCCTTGGCCTTACAGTCGCACTCGTCAATCGTGATTCGTCAACCGCGAACCATCTAGCTCGTCGTCTGCACAATGCCTCTCACCTAAAAACTTCCACGCATTATCCAGAGGCTTCAGCCGCAATGCAATGAGAGTCGGATTTCCCGGTCCGAAACACGGAGGCTGAGGTTGCGGCTCAATGCACGTTTCTCGTGAAGCGTATCTCGTATCGCGCAAACCGAGATGCCCGACACGGAAACGCTCCTTCCATCCTGCGCTTCACACTCGCCTCGCTGAGTCGAAACGGGCTTCACGAGATACGCGTCCATGTAAGCTTGCGACTCAAGCCGTACCCGCTGGAGCGGCGCTAAAAAAATTTAGCGGAGTTTTCGCACGATCCTGTTAGGATAGGGCCTATGCCGTCACATACCGAGGTACCGACCGAGGATCTCGACCGGCTCATGGCCGGCACGCACTGGAATCCACGATCGATCTTGGGCCCACAACACAGCACGATCGACGGCACACCCTGTCTCGTCATCCGCGCCTGGTTCCCCTATGCAGCGTACGTTGATGTGATCGAGGCGCCATCGCCGGGGCCGCTCCTGCGTATGACGCGCCTCCACGAGGCCGGACTGTTTGAAGCCGTCGTTCCGGACGACATTGCGGTCCCACTGTATCGGTTCAGAGTCACGCAGCACGACGGAACCATCATAGACCAGCATGACCCCTATGCTTTTCCACCCCTCTTGACAAATTTTGAACTCCATCTGTTTGCTGAAGGAACCTTCTACAAGGCCTATGACACGGTGGGAGCCCATATCCGCACGATCGAACAGGTCACGGGCGTCCACTTTGTCGTCTGGGCGCCCAATGCCACCCGCGTGAGCGTAGTCGGCGACTTCAATCGGTGGGACGGACGCTGCCATCCGATGACCAATCGCGGCGCGAGCGGCCTCTGGGAACTGTTTCTTCCCGATCTGCCAGAACACACACTCTATAAATATGAAATCCGCACCAGAGCGCACGACACGTTATTGGTGAAAGCCGATCCCTATGCGCAAGCCGGCGAATTGCGCCCGCGCACCGCGTCGATCGTGCGCGATCTGTCCCGCTACACCTGGAACGACCGTGACTGGATGACGGCGCGCGCAGGATGGAACCCTCTGACCGCGCCCCTCTCCATCTATGAAGTTCATGTGGGATCCTGGATGCGTGTTCCAGAGGAGGGCAATCGCTGGCTCACCTATCAGGAGCTCGCGCAGAAGTTGATCCCCTACGCGAAAGACCTCGGCTACACGCATCTCGAACTGATGCCGGTGACCGAACATCCTTTCGACGGGTCCTGGGGCTATCAAGCGACGGGCTATTTCGCCGCCACCAGCCGCTATGGCCCGCCCGAAGACTTCATGGCCTTCGTCGATGCCGCCCATCAAGCAGGCCTGGGCATCATCATGGATTGGGCCCCGGCTCATTTTCCTGACGACCCCCACGGATTGGCGACGTTCGACGGCACCCACCTGTACGATCATGCCGACCCGCGTCTTGGCTACCATCCCGATTGGCACAGCCGCATCTTCAATTACGACCGCGCCGAAGTCCGCAGCTTTCTGCTCAACAGTGCGCTCTTCTGGCTGGACAAATACCACATCGATGGCCTGCGTGTGGACGCCGTAGCCTCGATGCTCTATCTCGATTACGGGCGTAAACCCGGCGAGTGGATTCCCAACGAATTCGGCGGCAATGAAAATATTGGAGCCGTCTCACTCTTGAAAGAACTTAATATCCTGGTCCATCGCGACTTTCCCGGTGCCATCACGATTGCCGAAGAATCCACTTCCTGGCCCGGCGTCTCACGCCCCACCTACACAGGGGGACTCGGCTTCACACTCAAATGGAACATGGGCTGGATGCACGACATGCTCGACTACTTCAGCCTCGATCCGATCCACCGCCGCTTTCATCAGGACCGGATCACATTCGGGCTGCTCTATGCCTTCACCGAAAACTTCGTATTGGCGCTGTCGCACGACGAAGTCGTCCACGGCAAGCGGACGCTGCTCGACAAGATGCCCGGCGACCTCTGGCAGCGCTTCGCCAATCTCCGGCTGCTCTATGGGTACCACTTCAGCCATCCGGGAAAGAAAATGCTGTTCATGGGCGGGGAGTTCGGCCAATGGCGTGAGTGGAATCATGACACCAGCCTGGACTGGCATCTCTGCGACCTTGAACCGCACCGCGGCCTGCAACGCCTGATTCGCGACCTGAATCATCTCTACCGAACGGAACCCGCGCTGCACGAGGCGGACTTTGATTGGAGCGGATTTGAATGGATCGACTTCAGCGATACCGACAATTCCGTGATCGTATATCTGAGAAAGTCGCCTGCCTCTGACGCCTCCGTCGTGTGTGTGTGCAACCTGACGCCTGTTCCTCGCCACGGCTACCGCATCGGAGTTCCCAAAGCCGGGCAGTACCGGGAGCTCATCAACACCGATGCGTTTGTGTATGGCGGCAGCAATGTCGGTAACTTCGGCGGCGTCCACTCCACCCCGATCCCCCTGCACAACCTGCCGCACTCGCTGACGCTGACGCTGCCGCCGCTTGCCGTTCTGCTGCTGAAATGCGAACCCGCATGAACACCCGGTGAGGAGTCAGGAGTGAGAGATGAGTTGAAGGGATTACGCCTTGGAACGACGAGCCCGACGCGAGCCCTCCCAGTGGCGGAAAGGACCGGAGTCCAGATGTACGAACTTCGAGCGAGGATAGTAGCCGACACCGCCATATCCCAGTTCGAGCGCGGCTTGACGGATCGTTTTAGGATGGATCCCGGCAATCTGCACATCGATCGCCTGCCCTTGCACATGTAAGCTGTTCTTGGCGGCCCGTCGGCCTGACCGCACCAAGATCGCATTATACTCCGGAGAGCGAAAACCGGAGACGACGTAAATCTCGCGGTCACCTCCAAGCTTCTTCTGCACCAGATTGACATGCTCAATGACACGCACATCCATCGCGCCGACTTCGCCGGTGTGATGGCAGCGGAGGATATGATTCACGTCGTCGAGCGCGTCTAGATCGTAGGTCCCGAATTCATCGCGGTAGGTGACGTCCAGCCGCTCATCCGTCCAGAGATTGACAAAGGTGAGCCGTCCTTCCGGCAAATCTCCGGCCGACGATACTGAGGGACGGATCAACTGTCCGGCCATCGCGGCTGCAGCCACTATCAACGATGTGCGGAGAAAGACCCGGCGGGTCAGGCCCCGTTCAAACTCATCCAACTTGTTCACGAAATCAATTTCCCAGAGTAGATGCTCGACTGGCACCGAATGAACGTAAGGCATTCGTAGCAAGAATCGCCGAACCGGTCAACTCATTTCTTCCCCTTCATCGAGCGGCGATATGGCAATCTCGATGAGAGTTTCCATAGTAATGTGGCAATCCTTGCCGAACTCGGCACCACAGCGTTCTCCTCTCCCCCATTTATTTCCCCCTGGACAGCGATCACTGTCACCAGGTAAGATTTGAAAATTCGAGGATTATTTCGTATGGTCACCATCCTCATTATCGATGACGAGCAATCTATTCGCGCGCTCCTCAAGGAGGTCCTTGAAAAGGAGGGGTACCGTGTACTGGAGGCAAGTGACGGCCGCGAAGGGCTTGCGGTGTATCAGAAAAATCCGGCCGACCTCGTGATCATGGACTTGCTGATGCCCGCTACGGACGGGTTAGAAGCAACCCTCCAACTCACGCGCGAGTATGTCGATGCCAAAGTGATTGCGATGACAGGGGCGCAAGGAGACCGAAATTTTCTGGACGTGGCCAAACTCTTCGGCGCCCGCCGCGCATTTGAGAAGCCATTCGATATCAATGCGCTCGTCAAAGCGGTAAAAGAAGAACTCGCAACTCCGTAACCTCTGCCTTCAAGCCTGCGCACTCAACGTTTTTCTTGCCAGCCCGCGCATCATTGCAGGATCGTTGTACCCTACTTCGCTGAGCGCATCCATGAGATGCAGTCCCTTTCCCGCTACCAAATTCTTAGCCTTGGCGTAATTCGCCGCGCTGAATCGCGCCACCGCCGGCTGCCCGTTCACAATTTGACAGGCCAGCACTTCGTCCTGCACGTCAAGCGTGCCGCCTTGCTCGATAAGCTGCTTCGCTTGAGACATCGTAATGCCATGCAATCGGGCGAACTCCTGCAATCCGCCTGTTTCAACCAGTCGCCCATCCGGCATGATGCACAGCCGCTTAAAATGCGGCGACCAATCTTTGCGAAAATCGATGTATTTGATCTCGCCGCCCTTGGCCACCGCGCGATCCAACGTCCGGTAGTCCAACCCTAAATTCTTCTGCCGGAGCTTTGCCTTCAACTGATCGGGCAATGTCCGCTGAAATACGTCCAGCGCCGCATCGATCAACGAGAGACCCCGCGCGCGAACCGCTTGCTCCGCCTCGGCGAACTGCATCAGATCCAAGACGAACGTCTGCTTCGGGCTCCCGCCGGTTTGGTCCACGAGGCAGGCAAACAGTCCGCGCGTCAGGATGCCGCTCACCTGTGGATAGATATAGACCCCGCCTTCGGTGAGCAGTGTTGTCATCTGGTCCAACGGCACGTCGTAGCTTTCCGCGAGAATCTTGGCATGGGCGGTCAGATCCTCCGTGAGCGTCATGGCACAGACCGTCACATTACCCGGCGCATCGAATTCGGAATAGTCTTCGACGACGTTATAGAGCACCGTCGGCTTCGGCTTTTCTGCTTTCTTCTTGATCTTGAACATGTCAGTTCGTTCCTCGTATCTCGTCCGCGGCCAGCTCGAAGAACGCTTCACGAGATACGCTTCACGTGCCCATAGGGTGGCAAGGTCTGTAACCTGCTGTCTTCCACCGGCCCGCCGATAGTGAAATGATACAGTGATTGAAGAGTCAACTTCTTGATTCCCACAACCTCGTGGACCGGGTCGTCGAAAAAACAGCCGATTCCGGTGGCTCTGACACCTGCCGCCTCCGCCTCCAGGTACAATACCTGGCCCAGCAGCCCCGATTCCCAGAACATCCGGGGATACCACCAGGCACCTCGCTCCCGTAGCACTCCCTCAAACTCCGCCAACATCCCGAATGAGAACGCGCTGTCGCCCGCAATGTCCTGGTGGCAACTGACCTGCACTGCCAGTTTTCTGGCATCGCCTTCAAGCAACCGATAGAGCGGCAGCCCGTCAGGACACCCCGGTGCGATCGTCCATGTGAGTTCGGGATTCATCGACTGCTGCACGAACGCCAGCTTCTTGGGGTCGCGCACCAGAAAATACAGCCCCGACGTCAGTCCATCCACACGGTGCACGAATATCACCAGATGAATCGCAGGCTCATACGGCCAGACGTCCCATGGCATCGGCCGTTCCTGGTGCGGCCGGTCAGCGCAGGGCAGAACCCGTTGCATCATACGAAAGAACGTCGCGGATGAAACTCCTGTCTTAGCATCAAACGCCACGGCACTCCGACGCTGGCGAATGATCTGACCAGCTGAAAACCCGTGAGGGGTGAGGAGTAAGGAGTGAGGGGGTGGCTGAGGATATGACTCCGGCAAGGAAATAATCAATTGCTGAGCCTCAAGTTTCCATGAGGCATCGGCCGCCTCGTCTATAATGTCCCAATGCACTCCATGTTCGCGGCTCAACCGATTCGCCTTCCCATGCCATTTTCCACCGGCTAATTCATTCACGACTTTCGCATCAAGAAACAGCGGTACTTCTTTTATATGTCCCCTTACCCCTAACGCCTCACCCCTTACCTCCCCAAACGGCCAGATCACGGCCAGGCAATCCGGGTGTTCCGCCTCAACATCTGCAAAGTCATCTGCTCGATTCGTTCCCAGCAACAAGGCAACCGTATTCTGGTCCACCCCGTCCAACAGGACCACATTCCAACCCAACGTTGCGGCGGCAATCCTCGCTGTCCCGATCGCATGCCCCACATCGTGATTGCAGTAGCGAAACGCCCGTTCGCCATACTTCCAGGCTTCGCGCCAATGAATCGACGTGAGTCCAAAGAGAAAGGCCCCTACTGGAAACCGGCTCAGCAAGCGAGTTACCTGCTCAGAGGGAAACTCCGAGCGCAATTCGAGCCCATGTTCCTTGGGCGCATAGTGGTACAGTCCCGGTTTGAGATCGAGTCCAACCACCTCCGGCAACACCACGTACCCTTCCGTCGGATGAAGGTTGCCGGACGAGGGATTCATTCGCAACGGCCATTCCGAGTCCCCTGCTTTTTTCCAGGCCGACAAGGCGAGGGCGAATTCAAAAAAACGGGACAACGCGCTCAAGCTGACAGGCTGACAAGAAACACGTCCATGTTCATAGATTGCATCGTACGCTGGTGAGACTGGGGCCTCGTCTGCCTTCAGCAATGGGAGCGAGAATAGCTGCGCGCCCTCGTATCGCCGAAACGGATCGGGCTGATTCACCCAATCGAGAAACCCGAGCGACCGCGCATAGCGGTTGAAATGGTGCTTCGTCTGAATATGGTAACGGATGACCCGATCGACAGGATCGGCCGAGACGGGTTCGGCTGCCGGAGCAGAAGTTGGCTGTTCATCACTCATAGGAATGGTGGGGCAGTCTACCGAGTGGCGAACTGCAATGTAAATGCATGCGATGTACGCAACACATTGACCTCTGTTTCAGTTCCCTCGTATGCTACGAAACAGTATGGAGTGTAGACTATGCAATTTGACGCCGCTCTAGCCGCACAAGACGCATTCAGCCAATCCGAAAGCGAGCTCGGCCCGGACTGGGACCACGCTATTGAGATCGAGGAGACGTTTTCCTCCAACGCGGGCTCGACGGGACGGAAAGCCTATGAGGGGCTGCTCGATCTTGCGCAACGGCACCCCGCCGCTCATTCCTTTCATGCCTTCTGCATTTACATCACCTGGCAGCAGGCCACAGAAGAAACCATCGCCCGCCATTTTGAGACAGGAATACGACTGTGTGAAGCGTATCTCGCGCCTCGTGAAGCGCAGACGGGAAAGGATCTTGACCAGATCAAGGAACTGTACGAGTCATTCAGGGCCGGATTAGGCCTGGAAGAGGAAGACGAGATCCAAATCGAGTTTAGAAAAGACACGCCAAAGGGGGGCGACTGAGCCAACCCGTGAGGGGTAAGGCGTAAGGTGTGAGGCGTCTGAGACAGACAGAATCAGCACATTATGTGTTCTTACCCCCCCTCACGTCTCACGCTTTACGAAATTCCCATGGCTGATGAGCACAAACATCGGGGGCGGATTTTTCTTCATCGTGGCGACCTCACGCAAGCCCGCGCTGCCTGGGAAGCCGCCGTGGCCGATGACCGGGCCGCAAACAATCCTCGTGAACTATCAACCTCGCTCGGCAACCTGGGCAACACCTGCGCATTGATGCAGGACTTTGCCGCCGCAGAACATTGTTACCGCGAAGTGTTGGACATTCAACGGACGGAAGGCAATCGGCACGCCATCGCCCACACGCTGGCCAATCTCGGCAATCTCCAGATCGGCGCGGACCGTCCGGACAAAGCCCGCCCCTACTACCTCGAAGCGCTGGACCTCTTGCGCGCGCTCAACGATGACCGCGCGCTCGGCATTCTGTACAACAACCTGGCGCTGCAAGAGGCGCGCAACGGGCAGTGGGAACAGGCGATCGCCACATTCACGCAGGCCTTGGATTGCCACCGTGTCGTCGGCAACGAAGAAGGCCTCGCCGTGACCTACAGTCAATTAGGGAAATGTTTTCTCGACCAAGGCGATCTGGTCCGAGCCGAGCGCTGTCTGAACAATGCCTCAGAACATTACATCAAACTCGGTAACGAGCCGGCGGAAGCCGCGGTGCTTCGATGGCTTGCCACAATCTATGAAACTCGCCGTGACCAGGTTTCGGCAAACCGCTGCCTGGACCGTGTCGTCTCGCTCGACCAGCGATACACACTGCCTGAACTCCAATCGGATTTGGTGCGCCTCGCCGAACTGAACCGCGCCGGTTAGCCCCTCTACTCACGATCCTTCCATCTCCCGGCACATTCCATCCCCTGTCCAGTATTCTTGCAGTTTCCGACAAGCCGTGCCTTTCAAATCGCTGGACAAGATCAAAACCTCTGCTACCTTTGAAACGTCACACCTGGACGCCTGTTGATCAAGTTTCACCGCACACAAGCCGACAGGGTATTGACCTGGAGACAGCATGACCCTGTTTGCGCGAACCGTCACTGCCCTGACACTCATCACCATCCTGATGGCGCCCGGTGTCCGGGCCGACGATGTTTCCCCGGCAGTCACCGTCGGCACACAGGAAGTAGGGCTCACCGCCGGCTATATGTTCTCTCACCGCCTGACCGAACTGCACACGACGAAACAGCATGGCCCGGCGTTGATGCCGTCGTGGATGATGACTCTGACCGATCCCATCGGCGATAGCTGGTACCGGGGCCAGGTCTCGATCGGCGCCGAGATGGTCTATCTCCAGTTTCGCGAACCGATTCTGACCCATGGCGTCGGCTTCACACCAAGAATCAAGTACACGTTCGTCGCCTTGGGCCGCCTCCGGCCTTATGCGGAATTCACCGGCGGGCCCTTCTGGACCGATCTCGGCGGGAATATCGACGAACAGGCCAATGAATTCAACTTTGTCCTCACAGGGGGAGTGGGCGTATCCTGGTTTCTCACACCGCAACTCGCCGCCAACGCCGGCTACCGCTTCCATCATATCTCCAATGCCGGAACCGCATTCCCGAATCTTGGACTGAATGCAAGTCTGCCCTTCGGTGGGTTTTCATTCTATTTCTGAGGAGACGACGATCATGACGATATATGCCCGTTGGTCGGTCCTGGGTCTCGTGGGATTCGTGCTGTGCGGCCTGACCGCATGCACTCGATGGATCGACGTGAAACCTCCCTCATCAGGTCCACACGAAACCATCTCCCATGCACTCTCCAGCGATGAACGGGTCCCACTGGTGATGGACACCTTCCGCCTGTCGCAGAACGGGACGCCTCAAAATCCTTCGCCCGAAACCGAGCGCCGGGTCTTGAACGCGGTTCAGGAAACGCGCCTCTTTTCCACGCTCATTCCTCTCGGAGGAGCCTCCGCTTTGCCCGACGGCAAGGCGGTCACTGCCCGGGTCACATTCGACGAAACGATCGACTCGCATTCAGGGCACACAGCCTTGAAGGGCATCGCCATCGGCGCCTCCATGTTCCTCCTCTCGCCGATCATCGAGCTGGACTACGACTATACCGCGCAGGCGCATCTGGAACTTGAGCGCTGGGACGGGCACGTGACGCACTATGAAGCACGATCATCCGGGACAGCCCATTACAATCTGTTCGGCGCAAGCCCCGTCGTGATCAATGAGCTGAAGGGACAAGTGATCGAAACCTGTCTGAACGCACTGATGAATCAATTGGTGCAAGACACTCCTTTGTATATGGCGAGCAAGACGCCCTTGCCGGCCTCGACGATCCACACTGTCACCGTGAAGGCACGGCGGCCTGCAACCCTTCAGGGAGCTCTTCCTGCTATTCAAGTCTCGGAGCATCCAGCTCCCTAACCCACATTTTCACGAAGCCTTCTACCAATTCCGCCGACAGATCATTCTGGTCTTCGGCGCTCGTCGTTCGTCCTTCGGCTATGCTCAGGACCGTGAGCCTGTCCCTCGACACAGCTCGGGACCCTGAGTCCATCGAAGGGTCGAACGGTGAAACGCCTTTCGCAGACAGTCCTACGACACGCTCTCTGTTCCTCCCCTGCCTCACATGACATATTTCACCGGAATGCCACCCGGGCATCTGGCCGATCCAACTCCTTCAATGGTATAGTGGCGCTCGATACAAACGGAGACGCACGTCATGGACATTGCTGCATTTCGCCTCATGGTCGCCAAACACCCAAGAGGATTTCTCGGCCGGTATGGCCTCGGCAACAAGATCCTCCAGGAAGGCGGCAGTGTTGAGGAAGCCGTCGAACATCTCACCGTCGCCACACAATTGGACCCCACACATGTCGCGTCCCATCTGGCTCTGGGCCGTGCGTTGATCGGATTGGGCAAGACAGCCGACGCGAAACCCATTCTCGCCGCCGGCATTGAGGCAGCACTCTCGGGACGATCCAATGGCGGCAAGGATCTGGTACCTGAGATGCAGCAGTTGTTGCTCACCCTTGGATGAGTACCCCTGTACAAGAGAGGAGTCGCCTGTGAACCTCGACGATGCCAGAAAACGGATTGAAACAGCCGTCACACAATATGGACAACATGCCGCCCCGGCCATTGACCTCGTGATGGCTGAAGTGCGCTCCGATATGGGAACCGGCGCATTCAACGAATTGGTCGACGAATTCGATCTTGAATTGTTGTACAACATCGCCCCGATGGAATCGGACCATTCCTCCAGTTGATCCGAGTAAAATCGCACACATTAGTAGGATAGCCGTGCGCGTCTGCATGCGTCCCCATCCCGGTCAGCCCGCGCTTCACGTTTCACGTCACACGTTTCACGTCTTTTAATCATGCCGCTCCTCTGGGCTGCGATCTCAGCACACGGATTCGGTCACGCTGCGCAAGTGGTGCCTGTGCTCAATGCCCTGGGCCGGCTCGTTCCCGATCTCCGCGTGCTGCTGCGAACAATGGTCCCTGCCTCGTTCTTCGAACACCGCCTGAGGGTTCCTTGGGAGTTGAGCGCGGTCCAACAGGATATCGGTTGCATTCAGAACGGCCCGCTGACGATCGATGTGGACGCCACCTGGCGCGAACACAACCGGTTTCACCTCACCTGGGACGACCGGATGCGCGCGGAGGTCGAAGCGATGCGCGCCGTCCGTCCGGACGTGGTCCTGGCTGACACGCCGTACCTGGCCGTGGCGGCCGGCGCGCAGGCCGCTTGTCCCACCGTCGCCCTTGTCAGTCTCACCTGGGATCTGGTCCTGGCAGAATATCCGGCGCCGCCTGACATCGCCGGATGGACACTGCTCCAATCCATTCGACAAGCCTATGCCAAGGCTGATCTCGCGCTCCGCATCACGCCTGCTCCGAAGATGGAGCTCTTTACGTCTCTCATCGACATCGGACCTATCGCCGAGCCGGCGGCCTCAGCCCGAGAACAGCTTGCTGCGCTGTTGCATCTCGCTCCGGGGGAACGGACCGTGCTCGTGGGATTCGGCGGGATACCGCAGGCGTCACTTCCTTTTGCGCAACTTGAACCGTTGACCAGCTATCGCTTCCTCTTCGACGGACCCATTCCTTCGGACAGCACTCGAGTCATCTCTACTCAGTCTCTGCCGCTCTCATTTAAGACGCTGCTGGCATCCGTCGATACCATTCTGACCAAACCGGGGTATGGCACCCTCGTTGAAGCCGTCGCACTTGGCATACCGCTCGTCTATGTCCGTCGATACAACTTTGCCGATGAACAGCCGCTTGTAGACTATCTCCATCGCCATGGACGCGGAGTGGAACTGACCAAAGAGGATTTTGTCGGCGGGCGATGGGCGCCTGCAATCCAATCGGCATTGGATCTTCCAGTACCGGCAACGCCGGCCGCCGCGACAGGAGCGGAAGAAGCGGCTTCCCACTTAGCACGGTTTTTCTGAAACTCAGCTACCGGGCGTCCATTCGTATTTCACATATCCTTTTGCCCGATCCATCCGGTAGGTATATAGTTCTTGTCGTTGACAAACTCCGATGTTCGCGTCGAACAGACTACATCTATGGATAGTCCATTACAGCAGGCACAGCTCGCGGCATCGACCATTGACCCCAAACTGATGGCCCGCGTGGCGAAGGGGGACCATCAGGCCTTCAGCCAGCTCTACGACCAATCCTGCACACTGCTATACAGCCTGGCCATACGGATTCTGGGCAGCCGTGAGGACGCCGCAGAACTTCTGCAAGAGGTCTATCTCGAAATCTGGAGAAAGGTCGTGCGCTACGACGTCGGGCGAGGGACGCCCATCGCGTGGCTCATCACCCTGACACACAGTCGTGCCATAGACCGATTGCGCATGCCTGGCGCTCGTCCCCGTCACCAAGCCGGTGACCTGCACGCAGGCTCCTTGGCACCGACCGGCGCAGACCGCTGTTCCAGCCCATTTGAATCGCACGCGGATCAAGAACTCAAGAGCCTGGTCAGCGGGGCATGGGCCGACCTGCCGCGACCTCAGCAGCAGGCTATCGAACTGGCCTACTATGAGGGATTGTCCAGGGCGGAAATCGCAGCGCGGCTCAATGAGCCATTAGACGCCGTGAAGACGCGTATCAAACTGGGCATGTCTAAGTTACGCGAAGCATTGCGCTGCCATTGGGACCGGGCCGGTTCGTTATGACACACGAAGAATTGGAAGATGCAGTCCCCTTGTATGCCGTTGGAGCCTTGGAACGGACCGAACGGCAAGTGCTTGAGGCGCATTTGCTCTCCGGATGTCTCGCCTGTCACGCCTCCCTCAAGGAACATCAGTCGGTGGCCGTTCTTCTCCCGTTCAGTCTCACCCTCACACAGCCACCCCGGGCCATCAAGGCCAAGATTATGGCGGCACGAACACCGGCCGCTGCTGCGGAATCCGTCACTCAACCACTGAACAAGCCAAGCCTCGAGCCAGGCGAATGGATGAACCATCTCTTTCCACCGGATGAGCCGTCTCCAGCCTCGTCGTTTGCCTGGGTGACAGGAGTCGTCCTCCTCGCCCTCCTCGCCGGCGGCGGCTACTTCGCATGGGATTTCCACACTCGAATCGCCGAGGACACGACAAAACTGGCTCAATTGCAAGCTGAGTTAGACAGAACCAGATCCGCCCTTGCTGAGCGCGAGCGATCTCTGACCGCGTCGCGGGAGGACATCCAACGCCGAACGTCTGACGTGGCATCCCTGAAGGACCAACTGATCCAGCGTGAGGCTGAATTGGACGATGCTCAGGCACAACTCGCCCTGCGCGGCGGGCCGCCGCTGCGGGCGCCGCAGGATGAACTGGGCCTCTTGCTGCGCACTCCGGACGTCAAAGCGATCCCCATGGCCGGGACAACGATGGCGAAGCCGGCAGCGGGCATGTTCCTGTTCGATGCCCGAACGAAGAAAGCATGGCTTTATGCGGTCAATCTCCCCGCCAGCCCGGATGGAGCGACGTATCAGGTATGGGCCATATACGAAAAACCTGTGAGCGTGGGGATATTCCAGGTAAGCAGCGGAGAAACCTCGCACTTGTTCGTCACACCCCTGCCCAACTTCAAAAATGCCAAGCAATTTATCGTCAGCCTGGAACCGGTCGGCGGACGTTCTGAACTTTCAGGCCCGGTCTACCTTTCCAGTCAATTGCCCTAGAACCCTGTCGCTCGTATCTCGTCCTTCGACTCTGCTCAGGACCGTGAGCCTGTCGAACGGTGAAGTGTGAAGCCCGCTTCGCCGACGGTGCGAGGCGAGCGCAGGATGGAAAAAGCGTTTCCGTAACGCGCATCTCGCAAACCATAAATACAGGCACACGTTTGCGCACTGCGCTCGCCTCCGCGCGGAATGCAAGACGCAGAGCTGTTCCATCCGGGGTCGTCTATGTTAGCATTCCCTGCATAGACACTGATTCCGTACGATCCACACCACATGCAGCAGCCGTACGATCGCGATCTCCATTTCATGCAGATGGCCCTCCAGCAGGCGGCGCTGGCGCCGGCAGTCGGCGAAGTGCCGATCGCCGCAGTCCTCGTACATGAGGGGCAGGTGCTGGCCTCTGCGCACAACAACCGGGAAACCACGCAAGATCCGACGGGTCATGCGGAACTGATCGTCATCCGGCAGGCGGCTCAGCTCTTGCGCAGTTGGCGTCTGACTGACGCCACGCTCTACGTGACCTTGGAGCCCTGTGCCATGTGTGCCGGCGCCATCGTACAATCCCGCATCGCGCGGCTCGTCTTCGGCGCCTGGGATCCGAAGGCCGGCGCCTGCGGATCAATCTTCGACATTCCCGCCGAGCGCCGGCTGAACCATCGGGTTGAAGTGCTGGGCGGTCTCCTTGAACAGGAGAGTCAGGCACTCCTCCAGGAGTTTTTCCAGCAACTCAGACGTGAAACACCACCTACGGAAATGAGCCGCACCAAACCCATCCATTAACCCACGGCACTGGCACGGGTTCGGAATGTCGCTGTGGCCACTGTCACCGCTGATCTCACTGCCTTGGTCCTCCGGGAAATCACTGAAGGGCTTGGCCTGGAACCCGGCCAAGCCCTTCAGTTAACCGGCTACTGAATATAGTCGTCACACGATTCGCATCGCGACCATGAAAGGCGCCACGATGAGCCATGTCGCGATAAGCGCTAGAACCCAGCGCAAATATTTCATGGTTAGCCACCTCCTTTCACAGCCTTACAGCTACGATGTCCAACCGTTCATCATCTTCGGTCGTGTCCGTCCGACTACATCGATGCCGTCTATCCACCTGCATGACCGTCACGCATACTCTCTGAACGAGACATCGCCGCTTGCCTGTTTTGAATCACATGATCAGATGTTGGAACGGGAATGCTTAGCTCCCGCTGCCGACGGCGATGCTCTTGATCCTCCTCGAAGGCTTGTTGAAGATTACGGTCTGTAATCGTCAGGATCAGCTCACGTCTGTCGTCAAAAATCTTGCGAGACTCCGTCAAACTAGCCATCGTGGCATGATCCTTCCAGACTGTTTTCTTCACCAGGACGACATCAGGCCCCGAATCATATTCTTGCAGATTCTCCGCAATAGGCTTCCCATAGGACTCTCGTAATCTTTCGAGCAGTCGTTGGTACCCCCCGGGCACTTCGCTAGGGTTGTAATGGATGACCAGCTCTCGGAGCTGATCATCGGAAAAACGATATTCGACACGCTGGAGGGAGCGATCTTTTGATGGAACCACCACCGTACGTTGTGTCTGATCGCGCCTTGCGAGTGAAACACGCTTTGCTTCAGGGACAACCGCTGCGAAGTCAGACAGGGGCATCCCCAGACTGGCGCCCTGAAATGCGCGTGGCAACGCGGCTTCCCTTGCCACATCCTGGGCGGCAATTCCAGGGACAGCCAAGCCTCCCAATAACAGGCCGACCATAAAGATGTTACGCAGGACACCGGATTTGTTTTGCATGGCAATTCCTCCTTTCTTTACGATGCGGCTTGCAACAGAGACATTCCGTGTGGAAGGCTCTTCCCATTCATCGCGATCATCGCATGCATGGCCACGAGGAATGGTCAAACCGCTCCAAGACTTGTGCGTTCTACTTTGTCCAAACCTCATCATCGTTTCCTCTCTGATTCATTACCTCAGCAACACCAAAACACCGGCAATTGGCCTTTCTAAGCCATAGCACTCCCCTCCTTGTGAGTGTTGGAAAATTGTTATGGAAAATTGAGCCGGAGCCGGAGGACTGCGTGAAGGGCCGGGTCATACACCGCTATGACAGCTGGCTAGACAGTGAGCCCTTCACCAACGTCCATCCAGTCCAGCCTGTCTACTGCGCGTAGATGAGTAACTCAAGAATTTGATGAGTCAAGGGGGGGGGAAAGCGCGGGAGAGAGCACAAGTGTCAAACCGTTCAAGAGGGCCCCGGAGAATCCCCGCCAGTTCCCACCTTGATTTTCTTCTCCCTGTTGTTACCCTGCATCGTATCACGGCATGGCACGAGAAAAATCGATGCTGGCCCGCAACGGGGGATGTCTTCACAGCTTTACAAGAATGGGCAAGACAGCGGTCATGGATTGGCTCCTCTCAAATCGACAATCCGCAGAAGGACGAAAGGCGACTGCTTGGTGCGGGCGTTATCCTGAACCAACACTTCGGCAGACGGTCGAAGGCTATGAGTTCCGGCATCCTGCGGTACTACGTAATGTTCCGCCCCCTACCATCACCTTTGCCGGGCCGCTCCGATGGTGCTCGTTGGATCGTGCTAGGCGTCGTGCCATGGCCTTGCGCCTTCGCGATCACTTGCAGGAGAGGATCCTCAGACTGGAGCGTAGACCCGATCATAGGATCTGAACCTGGCACGAAGGATGAACACAATGACTCCGACAAGAACTGTTCCTAGTAGGATTAACAGGCCGTTATCTGAACCCTTACCCATTTCCGCTCACCTCCTTGCCATGTCTTTGGGACATACCGAGTTAATTTGGATTCAGTGAAGCAGGGAAGGAAGGCTGCGTGAAGGACCGGGGCTGAAGACTGCTATGACAGCTGGCTAGGCAGCGGGCCCTTCACCAAGTCCATCCAGTCCAGCGGTTCGATGGCTTTTCAATAATACCGGGGCAGACATAGCCAAGGGGCATCAGGTGCGGGAGACAGAACGGCCCGTCCCTGCTAAGAAACGGGCCGTTCACATCAGCATCGCGATGCCAAGATGGGATAATCGCTGTTACGCCACTTTCACTTCGATGGTTCTAGGTTTGGTCTTCTCTGATTTCGGCAGATGGAGATGTAGCACACCGTCCTTGAACTCAGCCTTCACCTTCGTGTCATCGACCGCATCGGAAAGAGTAAAGCTTCGGACAAACTGCCCATATAACCGCTCTACCCGATGAATCTTATGATTTTCTTGCTCCGGTTCCAGCCTCCGTTCGCCTTGCAGAGTGAGAACGCCATTCTCCAAAATCACCTTTACATCACTCTTCTTGACCTCAGGGAGTTCCGCCGCAATGTGAAAAGCTTCATCGGTTTCGCTGATATCCACGGGTGGGGTCCAATCCGCGACGGTCATCATCTCCCTCCCGTTTGATTCGCGGACATTCTGGCGAGGAAAGACACGGTTAAGTCGATCGGATATCTCCTCTAACTCACGCAACGGGTTCCAACGTGCCAGCTTCATAGAGAGCCTCCTTTCTGACGTTTTAGGTTTCTCGCAGACGCCTCTCCCCCCTGTACATGAACCGTGAATGATCCTTCTCCGTTAGGTCAGCGACTCATGTGCTCATGACATAGCGAGCCAGCGGCGTACGTGGCCCATTGAGAAATAATTCCTGTTTCATTGTGGTCAAGAGCCTGAACTCTGTGGACCCTGCGGCTTGAGGTTCAGAAAGGGCCTTGACTTGTTTACACGAAGAATTATTCGTACCCCCACAGGCGGAATCGTCCTACGCCCATTGGACAATGGAACCGTACGGCAGCTTGTCTGTCCATAGAACTCAACCCAAACCCTTAACCCAAGGAGGGACACATGAGAGTTACAGCTGTTTTGTGCGCGCTGTCCCTTGCGATCGGCGGGATAGCGCTGATGCCATCATCATTAGAAGCAGCGGGCTGGATCTCCGGCGCAGACGCCTACGCGGCATCGTGGGTCAAGGACATTGAGCAGGAACTTCTCAAGAAGGATTACCGGAATGTGTATGCCAGCGATCCGCGGACTCCCCAGGCATCCGTGCTTCGAAAGTTGGATGAGGCAGCCAGAGCTCAGGAGGCCGGAGATAGTGTGTTGGCACAACAACTCGTGCGTAACGCATTGAACGTGTTCGAGGAAGGAGTGCGAAAGCACTATTACTCAGAGTCAGATGTCGAACCGATCATCACCTTTATCCGTCAGCATGTGCCGATCAAGATCGGCTAACAAAAGTCTCGAAGACCATACTACTCGCAACACGGCCCCCCCTCAGAGCATTCGAGGGGGGACGATATTCCAGAATGTGACCGCTGTGGAGAATTCACCATCGAGGATCCTTCTCCGGCGGAAAAGCCACAACCGGAGGGTGGGAAAATGACGGGTGCTTTACTGTGGATATATGACGGATTCATTCATTCGGCGGGACAAGGACGCTCAACCCTGGCGTAGAGGCCTGCGAGTTCCAGGACAGAGAGTCGACCGGCTCTGACCACCGCTGAGGCAGTGACGCAGAGCAGGCTAAACGTGCGGAGGACCTAGCATCGCATCACTTCGTACAGGTGTTGGCATGAACCAATCTTCTAAGGAACGTCTGATTAATTCACGATTACACGAAGAA
>LVWT01000043.1:0-8739 GCA_002083405.1 Nitrospira sp. SG-bin2
GGTGGGCCGTTAGCTCAGTTGGTAGAGCAGCTGACTCTTAATCAGCGGGCCGTAGGTTCGACCCCTACACGGCCCACCAAAATCACACTTCGTGAGAGCCGGCGGCTAGTCAGGCGAAGCCTTCTTCTGTGAGCCGCCGGATAAATACCGCCAGTTGATTGTTCTGTCTCTTCACGGCCGTTCCACGATCACGGCTAGCGCTTCTCCTCCACCGATACACAGGCTGACGAGGCCGCGTCTGGCGCCGCGCGCTTCCATGGCATGGAGCAACGTGGTAAGCAGCCTGGCGCCGGTGGCGCCGATGGGATGGCCGAGGGCGACGGCCCCGCCATTGACGTTGACCTTCTTTGGATCGAGGCCCAATTCCCGGTTGATGGCGAGCGAGACGGCGGAGAAGGCTTCATTGATTTCGAACAGATCGATGTCGGCGAGTGTGAGGCCGGTCTTCTTGAGTGCCAGTGTGATCGCCTCGATCGGAGCTAACGTAAACCATTGGGGCGCCAACGCAGCCCCGGCATAGCCGACGATGCGGGCCATGGGGGTGAGTCCAAGACTCCGTGCCTCCTCTTCGGCCATGACGACCAACGCGGCGGCTCCATCGTTACAGGATGGAGAATTGCCGACGGTCAGGACGCCGTTGTCCCAAAACACCGGCTTGAGTTCCCGCAGCTTGCTCAGAGAGACGCGGTTCGGTTCTTCATCGTCTGTCACGCTGATGGGCGGACCTTTCCGCTGCGGCACCTCGATGGGAACGATTTCTTTCTTGAACTGCCCGGTCGCCATAGCCTCTTGGGCGCGTCGATAACTTTCCAGGGCGAAGTCGTCAACCTCTTGTCGCGTCAGCCGGTATTTGGCCGCGCAGAGTTCGCCGCCCTCGCCCATATGGAAATTGTTATAGACGTCCCACAGTCCGTCTTTGATGATGCTATCCACCAACTCCGCATGTCCGAGGCGATAGCCCTGCCGCGCTCTGTCCAGCACATAGGGGGCGCGGGTCATGTTTTCCATGCCGCCTGCGACCACGATCCTCGCGTCGCCCAGCGCGATGGCCTGGGAAGCCATGATCAGCGTCTTGAGGCTGGACCCGCAGACCTTATTGACGGTCGTGGCGCCGACGGTCTGAGGGATACCGGCGCCGATGGAGGCTTGCCTGGCAGGCGCCTGGCCGAGTCCGGCACTCAGCACACAACCCATATAGACGTCATCGACGTGATCCGCCGTCAGATTGATGCGCTTGAAAGACTCAGCAATCGCGGCGCTTCCCAGCTTGGTTGCTGGCAGGGAGCTGAATGCTCCGTTGAAGCTGCCCATCGGTGTCCGTACGGCGCTGGCGATGACTGCCTGCTGTTTTTTATTCACAGGATTCGCTCCGGCGGTGGAAGTCTATGCTACGGCCTCTTTCGTTATTTCTCAATGATGGGAATGATCCCCTCTTCCAGCCAGGCATAATCGCCGTTCATGATGGATTGTGACAGGCGGAAGACGGTGGAGTCTTTCCCTGGTCTTTGTTTCCCTGTTGTTGCGGTTGACCCGTGCAAACGATCTTCCATTTCCTGGCAGAAATAGTCGGCCAGCTGACGAATGCCCGGCTTGGTGCGCATGTCCGGCTGCGAGGCATACCAGACCGTCGCAGCCATGGGAAAAAGCCAGAGGCTCTGATCCACCAGACTTTGCAAGAGGAGTTGTTTGTTATGCAGGCCTTGTCTGTGACGGACTGCCGCGGTCAGCGTTGATCGTGTGAGGCTTCGAGCGGATGATTCGATGAAACGAACCCATGCGGCGTAGTCCTCTCCGAACATCCCGGAACCGGTCCCCGGACTGAAAGCAGGGATGCTCGACCGGAGCGCCATACGAGAGAAGTACCCTACTGCCGTGAGCTTGTCCGGGGCGGACCCTTGAAGGAACGAGAACCCCTGTTCAATGTAGGGCGCGAGCGATTCCCGAGCCATCCAGATGCGCAGAATCTCGCTCGTCCCTTCCCATACAAGATTAATGCGGGCGTCGCGCAGCATACGCATCGCGGGAATATCCGGCTCCCCGTTCATGCGCTGCGACTCGACGGTCATGAAGCCGCGGCCTCCGCGCACTTGGAAGAGGTCGTTGACGACGTCCCAGTACCATTCGCTTCCGAGGATTTTGGCCGCCGCCGATTCCAGCCTGAGGTCGCCTTTTTTGTTGGCCCAGGCTCCACAGAACGCCATCACGGCGTCTAGCGCCAGTGTATAGGCTGCAGAACGGCAGAGCTTTTCTCCGATGAGAGTGTGTTCGCCGATCGGTTTATTCCATTGGACACGTCTGCGCGCCCACCAGCGCATGATGGAGAGGCACTGCTTGAGGCCTCCCACACCGGCTGCGGGGAGCGTGAGGCGGCCGACGGTGAGGGTGGCGAGGGCGATTCTCAAACCGTCATCTTCGTTGCCGAGGCGGTTTTCAACCGGCACCTGCACATTGTTGAATGTCGGAATACCGTTATAGATGCCCCGGACACCCTCGAAACGTAAACGGGTGACCGAACACCCCGGCCATTGGGTCTCGACGATGAAGGCGCCATAGTGCTTCTGTGCCTGCGGGTCGTGGAGCTCTTCCGGTCGGTCGACAATGCGCGCAATCACAACAAGCATTGAGGCCAAAAACTGGCCATCCTGCTTGGCAGAATTCGTAATGAAAAACTTTTCACCCGTGATGCGATAGGCGACGGTGTTCCCGTTCTCCCGGACGCGAACGGCGTAGGTGTCCACTTTTGAGATATCGCAACCCACATTGCGCTCCGTGAGGGCAAACCCCGATATCTCTCCTCCCGCGAGACGAGGAAGGTATTTGGCCTTTTGTGCCTCGGTGCCGAAGAGCCGCAACGGTTCCGGCACTCCGATCGATTGCGCGGCCGAGAGCAACACGGTGAGCGAGGCGTCGTGGCTTGCACAGAGAGTCGCGATCTTCTGATACTCGGACTGCGTCAATTCGAGGCCGCCGAAGTGCTTTGGGATTTTAATGCCGAAGGCTCCGATAGCAGTTAATGATTTCAAAACGGTCTCAGGCAGTTCTCCCTCACTGTCGACACGTTCAGGGTCCAGGGTGAGCAAGGCGCCTTTGAATCGTTCGAGGAACTGTCGGGCATCCCGACTCATTTCCGGCACGGTAATTGAAGCAAGCAGGTTCCAGCGAACGTCGGCTTCGAACAGTCCTGCCAGGAAACCGGTATAGGGAGCCTTGTCGCGAGCAGTCTCAGCAACGACTTCAGACCCTTGAAAGACATCCTGTTTCTTCATCGAAGCCTTGTCCTTATAGGGGTTTCGTTCGTGACGCTGCGTCTCGACGTACGTATAACCATACCACCATTTCGACGATCTTTGTCCTGAAATGAGCCAGCGGCGTCCTCCCGAAACCTGCAGCTTTTGAGAGGGGTAATCCAAGAGCCACATGGTAGGATATGTGATAGGCTAGGTACGCCGGTAGGTATCGCGCGGGACCATTTCTTCACTCCGGAGTTCGGACGGAGAATGCACCATGCGTCAAGTCGTCGTTGTCGATGCTTTCCGCACTCCCCTGTGCAAAGAAGGCACGGATTTTCACGAGACAGATGCCGAGATGCTGGGCGCCTGGGTAGTCCGTGAAATGATCACGCGGTGCCACCGCTGGAATCTCCCCCCGGACATCATCGACTGTGTGTTGGGGAGCAACGTGGCCACCCCGACGCATGCGGTGAATCCTACCAGGGTCGCTGCGGTCACGGGGGGCCTTCCCGTTAGGATCCCGGCGGATACGGTCGCAGGGAAAAATTGCGGTTCCGGCGTGGCGGCTCTCTACTACGGGAGCTTGCGTATCAGGAGCGGCGATGCCGATACGGTGCTCGTCCTCGGCATGGAGGCCATGAGCCGGATCTCTGTTTCCTATGACTACGCGGTTGCCAAACTGCTTTTCCAGTTCGGCAAAGCCAGAAACCTTCGTGACCGGATGGCCGGCGCGCTGGCCCTCGTTCCAGCCCTGCTCAACCTCAAGAAATATCCGCCGCGTGTGGGCATCGTGCTGGGTCTCACAGATCCGATGTGCGATCTCATCATGGGGCTGACCGCAGAGAATATTGCCAAAGACCCTGTTCTTGGCATCACCCGTGAGGACCAGGATGCCTTCGCCGTTCGATCGCACAGACGCGCGGCGCAGGCATGGAAGGATGGGATTTTCGCGGACGAAGTGGTGCCGATGTACGTTCCTGAGAAAAGCGCCTATGTTGCGCGTGACAATGGGATCCGCGAGGATGCGAGCCAAGAAGCATTTCGCGACGTCAAGCCCGTTTTCGACAGGCGGTACGGCTCCGTGACGCCGGCCAACTCGTCGCAGATTACGGACGCTGCCGCCGCCGTCCTCTTGATGGAGGAAGAGAAGGCTCGGGCGCTCGGTTTGCCGATTCTCGGCTATGTGAAGGACTATGCCGATTTTGGATATGAGCCCTCCTGTATGGGCCTGGCCCCCGTCGGAGCCATCGCCAAACTGCTGGCCAAGACTCGTCTGAGCCTCAAAGACTTTGCACTCTGGGAGATTAACGAGGCTTTTTCATCCGTCGTCTTAGGGATCAGCCGCATTCTGAATTCGTCAGCTCTGATGGAAGGAAAATTCGGGCGCTTCGGATTGACGGAACGTCTCGGTGAAATCCCTCCTGATGATTTGAATCCCCACGGCGGCGCGATCGCACTTGGCCATCCTGTCGGAGTGTCCGGTCTTCGCCTGGCGATGACGGCGTTGTTCGAACTCAAGCGACGCGGTGCTGAACGGGCGATGATCAGTGCCTGCGTTGGAGGGGGACAGGGCGTGGCCATGATTGTGGAGAGAAAATAGCCATGTCGAATGGCCAGAGTAGCGCCCCCAGGGAGTTAAAGCATTTCAAGATCGCGGTGCTCGACGGAGGCATTCTACTGGCCGGGTTCGACTATGCGGGAAAGCCTGTCAATGTTCTGAATGTAGACAGCATGTCGGAGTGGCAGAAGATCGTCCGATATGTCCAGGAGTCTGATTCCATTCGAAGCGTCGTTCTGGTGAGCGCGAAGGACGGAAATTTCTGTGCAGGGGCCGACTTGGAACAGATGCACCAGGCCCAACTGCAGCGGTCATTTCACGAGATGGAACAACTCGTGGTCACCGCGCACATGCTGTTTGACGAGATGGAGCGATCGGCGAAACCGTATGTCGCCGCAGTGGAAGGAGCCTGTCTTGGCGGTGGACTCGAGTTGGCGTTGGCCTGTCATCTGCGCATAGCCAGCACCCATCCGAAGACCTGTTTCGCCCTGCCTGAGGTGAAGCTGGGGATTCTTCCGGGATTCGGAGGCACGCAAAGGCTTCCGCGGCTGATCGGTGTGCCGGCGGCATTGGAAATGATCACGACAGGAAGGACCCTTTTCCCACGCCAGGCGCTGCGGATGAAGCTGATAGAAGGGATGGTCACCTCGCTTCCTTCCGGGGTCAGGACGCTGGAGGCTATTCAGCGGGAAACTCTCGTCGAGTCGGCCGTTGCACAGGCCCGTGCGCTCGCGTCGGCTGCTGTCAAACGGACCCCGCTGCCGGTACGCGTGAGACTGTTCGGTCTTCCAGGAATTCGTGGACTTGTCTGCCGCTATGCCCGAGGTCAAGTGATCGCGCGGGTCCGGCATTTCTATCCGGCTCCCCTCCGCGCGATCGAGGCAGTCGGAAAAGGGCTGGGGCAGAGTGTGCTGGAGGGATCGCTCACGGTTGAAAAGCCGCGCCTGATGGAGCTGATGGCCGATCCGGTTTCCTCACACCTTGTCGAGTTGTTCCTGGCGGGCGAGAAGGTAAAACGCGGCGCGGCCATGGTACCGGCGTCAGCCGGACGTATCGGTGTGCTGGGGGCGGGATTGATGGGCTCTCAGATTGCCGGGCAGCTTGCCGAAAAAGGGCATAGTGTCGTTTTGAGAGATGTGTCGCCGGAGATTCTTGCTAACGCCGTCGGACGCATTCACAAAGCGCAAATGGCGCAGGTGGGCAAACGGATCATCCTGCCTTCCGAAATGCGGTATCGCATGATGCGGGTCGCCCCGACGATGCAGCTCAAGGATGTGAGTCGTTCGTCTCTTGTTATCGAAGCGGTGTCGGAAAAGCTCGATGTCAAACGAGCGGTGTTGGCGGAGTTCGAATCGTCTGCACCATCCGACGCAATCTTTGCCACGAATACTTCGTCCTATACCCTGGCCGATATCGCCGCGAAGGCCGTCCATCCTGAACGGTGTGTGGGGCTCCATTTTTTCAACCCGGTGGCGAAAATGCAGTTGGTCGAAGTGGTGCGAGCGCCCTTTACGTCGGATTCGGCACTGAAGCAGGCCTCTAGCCTGGCTAAGCGCCTGGGGAAGTTTCCGTTGGTGGTCAACGACGGACCCGGGTTTCTCGTCAACAGGATTCTCTCTCGCTATTTGGCAGAGGCTGTGATTCTGGTCGGTGAAGGTATTCCTTTTGCGCGTATCGACAGGGTTGCAAAGAATTTCGGGATGGCCGTGGACAGCGGGCATCCGATGGGCCCGCTGGAACTTCTCGATTTGATCGGACTCTCCGTCGGCCTCCATGTCCTGACGTCTCTCACTGTACTGGGGCCCAGAATTGAGTCGCGCGAGGCGCTGCTCCGGACACTCCTTCCGGAGAAGGGACCGGCGATCACGTTTTGGAAGTCCGGAAAGGAGAACCCGCAAGCGCTCAACGCGGTTGCAATGTATCGTCAGACGCATCCATCGGAGGCCGGTGTTCCCGCTGACGATGTGATACATGACCGGCTGATTCTTCCCATGGTCGATGAAGCCGTACGTTGTCTGCATGATAAAATTGTGGAGGATCCCTGGCAGGTGGATTTCGCCTTGACCTACGGGATCGGTTTCCCCGCGTTTCGCGGCGGACTGCTCGGATGGGCGTGGCGCAGCATGGGGCATGAGCAGATCCGTGGAAAGCTGGAGTCCCTGTCGAAGTCCTATGGAACGCGTTTCGAACCTAGTCCCGAGTTGTCAGATAGACGCTGGTGTGCCCCACGGGCGGCGTAATCCGGCTTGCATCCAAGGGAGAAGGCGATGTCCCGACCACCGTGGTTCCAACATTATCCGGCCGAAGCTCCCCAGGAGCTCTCTCTTGCATCGATCACGCTGGTGGAGATGTTGACCAGGAGTGCGAGGCGGTTTGCGCGTCGCCCGGCTCTCTACTTCTTCGGAAAGACGCTCTCGTACCAGGAATTGGGCGCCATTGTTGATCGGTTCGCTTGTGGCCTTGCAGCGCGGGGCATTCGCAAGGGCGATCGGGTGGCCCTCTGTCTGCCGAACTCTCCTCAGGCGGTGATCGCGTATTTCGGCATTGTGAAGGCCGGAGGGGTTGTCGTGTCCTGCAACCCCACGTATACGGAGCATGAGCTGGCAGCGCAGCTGCGAGATGCCGGCGCGCGCGCGATCGTGGTGCTGGACATGATGTATCAGAAAATTCAGGGCCTTGATCTCGATCTGGTCGTCGTGACGCGGATCACAGATTATATGACGACCATTGCACGGTATCTCTATCAGCACCGACAGGGTCGGGCTCCGATCGAGATCCCCGGCCGGGAGACGACGATCGCGTTCCATGAGTTCTTGAGCAGCGCGACTCCCACCGCATCCGACCAGCTTCCTATCGCCACGCCGGACGATGTCGCCGTTCTGCAATACACGGGTGGCACGACCGGTGTGTCCAAGGGTGCGGAGCTTCGGCATCGGAATTTGACAGCGAATATTCAACAACTGGTCAGCTGGTTTTCCCCGGAAGAGAGGGTGGAGAGCTTTCTGGCGGCACTGCCGCTCTTTCACGTGTTCGGGATGACCGTTACACAAAATATTTGTTTGGCTGTGGGCGGGTGTATGGTGCTGGTGCCGGATCCTCGGAACATGCCGGTCCTGTTGCAGTTGCTCCGGAAGAGAGAGCCGACGGTGATCACACTGGTTCCGGCCCTTGTGCGAAAACTTCTCGAACACTGTGAGGCCACAGACTTTTCGGAGGCGCGGTTCGTCATCTGCGGCGGGGCCGCGCTCTCTTTTGAGCTGCTGAAGGCATTTAGAGAAAAAACCGGACAATTGATCATCGAAGGATATGGTCTTTCGGAGGCTTCTCCGGTGACGCACTGCAATCTTCCTCGTGGGCTCTCGGTGAAACGATCGATCGGACTTCCCATCGCCAACACAGAGGCGAAAATTGTCGATGCAGAGGGGGTAGAGGTTCCAGTTGGAGAGATTGGCGAGCTGTGGGTGCGGGGGCCCCAAGTAATGAAGGGCTACTGGAACAATCCCGTCGAGACAGCGAATGTGTTGAAGGCAGATGGCTGGCTGGTTACGGGCGATATCGCCCGCATGGATCAGGACGGATTCTTCTATGTTGTGGATCGAAGCAAGGACATGATCCTTTCCTCTTCCGGATTCAATGTGTATCCATCAGAAGTCGAACAGGTACTGGCGCTCCATCCGATGGTGAGCGAATCGGCTGTGATCGGAGTGCGACATAAAGATGGGAGCGAATTGATCAAGGCCGTTGTGGTCCCGAGAGAGGGCGGCGTGTCCGCGGAGGATCTCTTGACCCATTGCCGTCGATATTTGGCTTCGTACAAGATGCCCAAGCGGATTGAGTTCCGCCCTGAATTACCCCGCTCTATTCTTGGAAAAACCCTTCATCGGATTTTACGTGTGGAGGAGGAGGCCAAGACCTAGGGAAGGTCTGATTAATTCAAAATTTCAGACAACA
>LVWT01000043.1:8778-57700 GCA_002083405.1 Nitrospira sp. SG-bin2
GATCGAAAACGGGAATTAATCAGACCTTCCCTAGAACCAGCATTCATCGGCGTCGCCGGGCTGAGGGATTTAGAGACGGAAACGTTGTTGGATGCAAGGCAGATCGACGACGTGACGGGCCAGTGCCAGGGAGGCAGAGAGACCGGGTGACTCGATTCCGACGAGGTTGATGAGCGGCGGTTCTGCCCGGTCCGTTGAGACGATGAAATCGCGCTTACTCCCGTCCGCAGCGATGGCGCAGGGACGGATTCCTGCGTAGGCCCATCGAAGATCCTGTTCTTCCAAAGCAGGCAGGAATTTCTGCACGGCTTCGATGAACAGGCCTGGCGGAGTCTTGGTGGACGTATAATTCAGTTTGTCGGTGACAGGCACCGCGTTCGGTCCAATGAATAATCGCCCATCTGGACGAGGGCTGAAATGTATCCCTTTGCCGGTGGCCTGTGGCGGGAGAGCCGGATAGATGAGTCGTCTCACGAGCGCGCGCTTTTCAGGGGGTACGACCTCGTAATACTCACCGCGGATGGGTTGAAGGGTATAGAGTTCGGAATGACATGCGAGGTTGGCGATGTGGTCGGAATGTAGACCGGCTGCATTAATGAGGCAGGTGGCATGGATGGTTTGGCGATCGGTCGATAGGGTATAGGCCCTTCCGTCGTCCTGGATACCGGTCACCGGATGGTTGAACGCGAAGACGGAACCGGTTTCTTCTGCATCAGCCTTGAGTGACTGGACGAAGGCCTGAGGATCTATGACGGAGACGCTCGGAATGACGATCCCGCAGCAGGCGTGGAGGCTCGGTTCCCAGGCGCGGAGCCTCGAGGCAGTTACGAACGTGACTCGAGTCCCTGTTTTCCACGCATTGAACCACAGTCGTCGTAGCGAAGAGGCCTCCTTCCAAAGACCCCGACGGATGTCCTCCCATGCAACAGCGATGATCATGCCCGTGTTGAGCAGCGGAATGCCCCGTTCCGTCGCATATGAGACGGCCAGGGCACTGCCTTCGTGGGCCAATCGAGCTTTCAATGAATGTGGGTTCTCATGGATGCCGCTATGGAGCACTCCGCTATTGCGCCCGCTGGTTTCCAATCCTGCGGACTGGTTTCGTTCGAGAACGATAATACGAAGCGGCCTGTCCCACCGCCGCCGGCCCAATTCTCTTGCGATGGCGCAGCCTACGACACCGGCGCCGACGATACAGATGTCATACATATTCATCGACTCAGGCCTTTCTGCCCAAGGCATGGTTGCAAAGAGAAGGGCGTTGCGGAATCCGGCTGTCTGGTGTGAACGGGGCGGGCTTTCTGGTCGCAGGGATTCGGAGATGGCCTATGGGTGACGATCTTTCGAATAAGTACGCGAAGATTCTCTTCGTGTTTTGTGGAGGTGGCTGCAAGGCCTTGTTCCAGGCGGTCGCCGCAACAGAATTGGTCAAGGCGGGGTTCACTCCTGATCACATTATGAGCGCTTCTGCTGGAACCTGTAATGCCCTCGGATTCGTCGAACAACCAGGTGTCGCCGGAGCGGAGAAGACTCTGCGCGTCTGGGAAAAGTATATCAACTCTCCGGATGCGATCTATGAGGTCCATCCATTTCTCCGGGAGCGATTGGCCCATCTCTTGGGGGTTGTCCCACAGGCCACGCAAAGTTGGGGGCCAAGTGGTTCGGTTCTCCATGATCTGAGAAGAGCCGTTACGTTTCTGCCGCTGGTCATCTCGTTAGGTGTGCGGATGCCGCTTCGTATAGCCGGCCGTGCAGTCAGTGTCGTCTTTCGCCTCATGGACGCGTTTGCGTCCCCGCACAAGTCGTTCCGACGAGTGGTCCAAGCGCCTGAAATCCAGGAAATGTTTGGTGAATTGGATAAGTATTTCGAATTCAAGAGAATGAAGGCGTTCCTCGACCCGTTGCCCCTGCTAGCCAGGCTCGGCGGGGAATTCGATCTGCAAAAAGTCCTCGCAAGCCCCATTGTCTGGCATATCCTGACCGAACGGTATGAAGACGGAGCGACCGTCATGTTTTCAAATAGAGATGCTGATGTTTCGATCGATACGCGTGACGATTCGCGAAGTAAGAAGGGTAAGCTGGATCTCTTCTTTCAGCGAATTCGCGCCTCCATGGCATTGTACCCCCTCTTTGAGATGGTTGAAATGAAGGGCCAACGGTTCCTTGACGCCGATCTTGCCAACCCGCTTCCGGTCGAAGAAGCGTTCAGTCTGAGCTGCGATACGATTTTCATGTTTCTCAATGTTCCAAGGCAGACGGTTCGGGCGGAACCGAATCCCCTGAGGGATCTTGGGGAATTGAACGATCTCATGCGGTTAAACGAGCGGTATATCCACCATCGTATCAAGGCCGCACAGGAGATGGCCAAGGAGCGAGGCGTGAACCTGTTCATCATCCGCCCGGAAGAGATCCCTCCCGGTCTTGGGCTGCTGGAAATCGACAGGAACGTGATCGAATTCGTGAAGACACACGAGCGACAACGGATGAAAGAATATCTTGGCAATCTTGATGCGCATAATTTGCGAATGGCCTCGCCACTTCCTCACCCCAGCTGCGTCTCTCTCTTTGGCGAAGGTTCGAAGGAGGGTCCGTGCGCCGGGTATTGAGGATTGGGCATCGTGGGGCTGCAGGCCATGCTCCGGAAAATACATTGGCTGCAATTCAAAAGGGGATTGATCTGGGGGTCGACTTTGTCGAGATCGATCTGCGGCGTACGGCCGACGGCGCGCTGGTCGTACTGCATGACGCAAGCGTGAATCGGACCACCAACGGGAGGGGGCGCGTCGATCGATTATCACTGAATGAGGTGAGGAAGCTGGACGCGGGGAACGGTGAGCGGATCCCGACCCTTGCGGAAGTACTCGCAGCGGTCTCATCGCGATGCGGGTTGATGTTGGAGATCAAGGCCGAAGGAATAGCCCGGCAGGTTGTCGAAACGGTGAAGGCGGTGGGGTTCAGAGGCCCCGCCATCTATGCGTCTTTCCTGCACGACGAGTTGAGGGATGTGCGAGTCGCCGATCCCAAGGCCCGTCTCATGGTGCTTTTCAGCCGACTGCCCCGGGCACCGGTTGCCTGTGCCACGAAATATGAAGCGGCGTATGTCGGTCTCAGACACGACACCGCTACAGGCCGTCTGGTCGATGCATTCCACCAGGCGGGCTTGCTTGTCTGTGTCTATACGGCAGATAGGCCGGGACACATCCGGCACGCACTCTCTGTGTGTGTCGACGGCGTGATATCGAATGTGCCTGATCGGATTACAACGACGTAGTTCGTACGTCTGTCGAGTCTTCCAGGAATCGAGTTTTATTAGGAACACATGATGGAAGGAGGTACACTGATACCGTACAGCAGATTCGTAAGGGATTCATTTCTCTCAGTATTCTATGGAGAGCGAATATCATTCAAGACGGTCCTTAGTACATTGGTGGATACACGGTATCGCCATAGCGCTGACCGTCATCCTGATTTCTTTCTTGGAATTGCTCGATGGAATCGACGTCCTGGCCTACAAGTTGATCGTGGCTCAGATTGCAAACGAGACCATTCAGAATCAATTGGCCATCGCAACGGCGACTAACGCCCTCGGTACCCTCAGCTTTGTTGAGCCGACTCAGTATCCAAGCACATTCCAACAGATTCCTCCGGTGGTGGCTGCCGTACTTCTCACTGTAACGGCGTTTACCGCTGTGTGGATGACCAGACGGTTTCAGCTCGCCTTGTCTCTAGGGCTTGTTATTTTGCTCTCAGCCGGGTATCTCCTCGTCGCCGTCGTGATGAGCCTGGCAACCCACTGGGTGTTGCCGTTGAGTGTGGGGGTTCTTGCCCTCTCCATGGGCTATGTAGTGATGACGGCAGATTCTGTCGTGTTGGCCCGTAAGCAGCGCCGATTTACCGGGCAAGTGTTTTCGTGCCATGTTCCGGCGGATCTTGCTGACCTGATCTGGCAGCAGCGGAGGGAATTTGTTCCCGGTGGTGGGTTGTGTTCACAGAAACTCTCTGCGACTGTTCTCTTTGCAGAGATGAATGGATTTGCTCCTCAATGGGGGGTTTTCGATACCGAGATTATCACGACATGGACGACAGACTATCTGGACACAATGGCCCGACTTGTTGTGGATCATCGGGGCGTGGTCGAGCAATGCTTTGGGGATGCGCTGAAAGCCAACTTCGGTGTGCCATTTCCGCGAGCACACTCCGATGAGATCCAGGCAGACGCGTACCAGGCAGTGGCCTGTGCCGTCGCCATGGGGGAAGCGCTGCAAGTCTTAAATCGTCGATGGCAGGATCGAGGTTTTCCGCCGATTGATATGCGCATTGGACTGTCAACCGGTGAGGTTGCGGCTCTGTGTGTTGGGCGCGGATCACTTCTTAAATTTACGACGAGGGGAGAGGCGGTCCGTTGCGCCGGTCAATTGTCGCGTCATCCGCATGAACCAGACGATCCGGCTCTCGGTCTTGGTTCCTGCCGCATCCTGGCTGTGGCCACCACTGCAGCCTATCTCAGCGAGCGATTTTGGCTTCATCAGATTGAAGCGGGAACTGTTGCTGACAGATCTCAATCAATGGTGGTCTATCGAGTGTACGGGAAACATGATCGTCCGTCCTGTAATAGAGCGGGAGATCTACGCGTGTCGTTGCGAGTGGAGATCATGACACCCGTTACTCTGGCATATGGTACGTGCGCAAATGGGCTGACCAGCAACATCGGTGTCGGAGGCATGGCGGTCTGTCAGCTTGTTCAGCCACTGCAGATTGGATCGACGACGCTGTTACGATTCGAGGTGCCTGGCCATGGTCAAAGTATCAAAGCTGCCGGGACTGTGGTTTGGACTAGGCAGGACAGGGCCGGTATTGCGTTTGGCGCTCTGACTCCTTCCGACCGTGCGATGCTGAACTCTTTTGTCATTCAAGAAGTTTCAAAGCGATCTCCTGCCGTGCTGTGACTACTCGAAGCTCCTGAGGGTTCGGGATGTTTCATTTCCTTCTTCGCTTCTTCCAGTAGGATGAAGGCTTGCATTAGTCAAAATGCTTCTCCTTGTGAAGGTTGATCGAGTAGCGTAAGCCAATGAATATACAGCACAAAATCATCAATATTTTAATGGGGCCTTTATGGTAGGCTAAATTGTCTGTAAGACAGGATGAGGTGGCGAATGGGTGCCATCGTGAATGAAAGAAAGAGACAGTTACGGATTCCACGCGGTGTGGTGCTTCCATTCGGGTATCGGATTACTGTAAAGCAGCTTTCCGATGTAGAGATGGACAAACGGGATAAGGATGCCGATGGAATTTGGGATGCCGAGACAAAGACCATCTATCTGCGCAAAGGTCTTCCTGTGACGCGCCGGCGCTATATCCTTGCCCATGAGCTTGGACATGCCTGGCTGGACTGGCAACATCGGTATATGGATGACGGGAAAGCCAGTACCTGATCATTCAGTCTATGGCTTACCGTGCCAAGGATAGGATGTACTTCCACTCCAATGGACTGACCGGCTGAACCGAGAGACGAGATCCCTTCCGCAAGAGAACCATCCCTTTTAGGGTAGGCTCTTTCCGTAATTGATCCAGCGACAACGGGCGTGAAAACTTGCGTACATATTTGATGTCTACCATCTCCCATCTGGGCTGGGCGGGCTTGCTCTTCGGGTCGTAGTGCGAGTCCTTCTTGTCGAACTGTGTGGGATCGACGTAGGCTGTGGTGACGATTTCGGCGATTCCCATGACCGCCGGCGGGTCGGCGTTGCTGTGGTAGAACAGTATCTGATCACCGACCGCCATGTCCCTCATGAAATTGCGAGCCTGATAGTTTCGGACCCCATCCCAGCAAGTGGTTTGCGATGGAGCCTGCATCAAATCGTCGATCGAAAACGATGTAGGCTCCGACTTCATCAGCCAGTATCGCTTTGTCTGTGGCACGTCACATGGTCCTTTCTTGTTCATCACTCCATACCCTCAGAGGCATATTGGTCACGTTTCTTTGCGAGAACGCGACTCAATGAAGTCGATCAAAGCCCGGTAGGTGACTTCTCTGGTCTGTGCCTTGCTGGTGATGTGATTTCCGATGTTTCCTTCCAGCCAGACTCGCTCTGCGATCTCGGCGGATGCCTCGTTGCAAAGGCTCCACATCTGATGGAGAAAATTATGGGGGAGACCGACTTGCATGCCCTCCGATTCAATACGGTCGTCCAGCAACGCAAGGAGATCGGAAATGGCCTGATCGGGACGATAGGGCGTCTGGCTGAATCCAAATTGTTCATCCGCTTTGGTCTCTTGCGTGGCTTGATCGACCAGATCGTGCATATACTCTTTCAGCAGTCCGATAACATGGCCGGACATGATGATCGGTGGTTGATCCATGACGCATTATCGGATTTCTCCTGTTCAGGAGCAAGGCTTTGTCACGCCACGGTTGACCGTCTTGCGGCCCCTTCTCTATTATGATGACCGCCGGGACAGGTGGCGTAGGGCTTGCCCATCTTGGAGGCGAACTTACAGACTCCTGCTATGACATGAGCATACAAGCGACCGAACGGTTTGAAATTGCTCTGAACACGAGAGCCGGCCGGTTGACGACGGCCGTGGATGTACCGACTGCCTTTGTTCCTGTAACCGCGATTGTCCCTCTGATGCGGCGATTGGGAGAGGAGGCGCAGGCGCTGGAGGAAACCCAGGCTTCCGCAGAAGGGAAGACGCGTTCCTGCCAAAAAGGTTGCGCCGCCTGTTGTCGCATGATGGTGCCGATAGCTCCGCCGGAAGCCTTTGCCTTGACGGAATTCATTCGATTGCTACCCACCGAACAGCAGCAGCGTATTGCCCAGCGATTTGCGTCATCGAAATCCACCCTGCTGGCACAGGGACTCTGGCATCGTCTTGTGGAAATAGGCGAGTCTTCTCGACCACCGGATGATGAGGCGTTAGAGCCGATCAATCAGAAGTACTATGCTCTACGGATGCCTTGTCCATTCCTGGAGGATGACGCCTGCTCGATTTACGAACAACGTCCTGCTGCGTGCCGTGAATTACTTGTCACCTCGCCTGCGGAGCAGTGCCAGGATCTGCTCGCGAATTCCGTGGAGCCGATCCCTGTGCCCATTCGTATCGGTCCCGTATTGGGACTGCTCTGGGGTGAATTAACCGAGAGTCCGGCCAGAATGATTCCGCTGCCGACTGTTTTGGATTGGCTGGAACGGCATCAGCATGAGAGCCATAGAACATGGCAGGGTTCCCGGCTCCTGGATACGGCGCTTGACAAGGTGTGGCGGTTCTTAAGCCAGGGGATCAAGGAATCAGAAAATCAGGGAAAGCGACAGGCAGCTGGTGGCTCTACCCTCCCAACGAAATCTTGAGGAACAAGGAGTGATGGCATGCAGAAACCCGTGATCGTGTGCTTGGATTTGGAAGGCGTGTTGGTTCCTGAAATTTGGATCAATGTCGCGCTGAAAACCGGGATCGAGGAATTGAAAATCACGACCCGCGAGATGCCCGACTACGACAAATTGATGAGGCAACGGTTGGCTATTTTGGATCGGAACAATCTGAAGATCAGTGACATCCAAGAGGTCATCGGTACGATGGGTCCGCTGGAAGGGGCGCCGGAGTTTATCCGCTGGATTCATGACCGGTGCCAAGTCATCATTCTGTCCGACACGTTTTATCAGTTCGCCTTTCCGCTCATGAAGCAGTTAGGCTTCCCCACGCTGTTCTGTAATCAATTGGAGATCGACGCAGCAGGTCGCATTGCCAATTATCATATGCGGATGCAGAATCAGAAGAAGCATTCGGTTGCCGCATTCAAGTCGCTGAGCTTTTTTACGATGGCCGCCGGGGATGCGTACAACGATACCGCCATGCTTGGCGAAGCGGATGCCGGATTCTTCTTCAGGCCGCCCGACCATTTGCCCAAAGAGTTTCCACAGTTTCCCGTCACGCATACGTATGGCGAGCTTCAGGAGCGGTTGGGGAAGGCGGGCAATCTCTAATTGCCTCGCACTGTGCGAAGCGCATGATTTCCAGTCGATAGGGTGAGTCTCACTCCCCGGTCAGGAGTTTGAGTACACGCCGACCGTACCGCTCGGCTTTCGTCTCGCCGATTCCTGGAATTGCCAACAGTGCAGCGGATGTGAGGGGTTTATGGCTGGCGATCGTACGGAGCGTTTTGTCGTGAAAAATCACAAAGGGCGCGACCCCTTCTTCGTCCGCGAGCTCCATACGGAGGCGGCGGAGCCGCTCGAAGAGCTGAGGGTCGACTATCTCGGATTTTGGAACAACCACCGGCATAGCCCCTTCACGATGAGGTTTGTCGGGGGGTGCTTGGATGGTCCGTCCCAGTCTTTCTTCCAGATTGAGGGAGCGGTTCCCCTGCAGCACCTCTTGCCCGATCCGCGTGACAGCCAGGATTGGGTAGTCCAGTCCTTCGATATGCAGATAGCCTGCATCGATCAGGCTTTTAACCAGCTGAATCACCGATATCTTCGACCGGGTTTTGCATCTGCCATAGGTTGGACAGTCTTCAGCGCCAGAGGCGAGCATCACCTTTGAGCGACTTCCGCGGACGATGTCAACAATGCGGTTAACTCCGAAGCGTCCTCCGCACCACGAGATGGTTTCCAAAACGGCCTTCGCATTGGCGTCATCTTCGTCACCCAGGGCTGGGCGGTCTGCCGCCTGAGTAGAGACGCAGCGGTCGCAGAGGTTGCAGGGTCCCAATGCTTGTTCATCAGCATCGTTGAAATAATGAAGAATCGCCAATTGGCGGCAGATCGTCGTGGATACGTAGGCGATCATCTCGGTGAGAAGCGTTCTCATACGGTCGGCGCGGCCGGTGTTGCCGGGGTCGCGTGAGGCTTGCTCGATGAAATATTCCTGTGTCGCCAGGTCCCGCTCATGAAACAGTAAGACGCAGGACGCGGACTTTCCGTCTCGTCCTGCGCGTCCGGCTTCTTGATAGTAGGCCTCGACGCTGCCGGGAACATCGAAATGGACGACCAGCCGTACATCCGCCTTATCGATGCCCATGCCAAAGGCATTGGTTGCAACCAGCACCCGAATGGCGCCGCGGCGGAAGCCGTCGTGGAGGAGAGACCGTTCCTCATCGGACAGTCCAGCATGGTAATAGCCGATTGATTGGTGCGATTGCCTGAGCATACCTGCCACTTCTTCGACGGTCCGGCGGGTAGCGCAATAGACCACAATGGAACCTGCCTGGCAGCCGCTGACCATGCGATCCAACGCCGCCAGTTTGTCCTGACGAGAGACGCAGGAACGCACGGATAGGGCGAGATTCTCACGGCGAAATCCGGTGACCAAATGGAGAGGCTCTCGCAGCAATAATCGCTCGCTGATGTCGGTTTGGACCCGTGATGTGGCCGTTGCGGTCAAGGCGAGACATGGAGGGTTGTTGAGTTCCTGGCGCAGGTTGCCGAGCTTCATATAGTCGGGTCTGAAATCGTGGCCCCATTGAGAAATGCAGTGCGCTTCGTCGATAACGAGCAAAGAAATGAGGCAGGAGCGCAGCAGGCGTACAAACCCTTCATGCTGCATACGTTCCGGCGCCAGATAGAGGAGTTTGAGGCGTTGCAAGCGCAGTGATGACACAACGAGATCCCGCTCCCGTTCAGAAAGGCCCGAATGAAACGCGGCTGCCGCAATGTTGCGCTGTGTGAGGCCTGCTACCTGGTCCTGCATCAAGGCAATGAGGGGGGATACGACGAGGGTCAGTCCCGGCAAGAGAGTGGCCGGTAGCTGGTAGCACAATGACTTGCCCAAGCCGGTCGGCATGACGGCCAGCGCATCGCGCTGGACCAACACGGTGCGAATGACCTCTTCCTGTCCGGGCCGAAACCCTGCGAAACCGAATTGGCGCCTGAGCTGTCGTGTGAGGTCATCCACAATCAGAGAGAGACAGATTCGAAGGTGTCGGTTAGAAATTCAACCAGAGCTGTGCATAGGCCCAGGTCTGGTTTTTGCTGGTCCCGAGGTTCTCCCGGATATAGGGTCCCGTAAAGAGATAGGAGAAGGATGTCTGAAAAGCCAGCTTCCCGTCCATGAACAGGTGGGTCCAGGTGAAGTCCAGCTCATCTCCAATGTGCTTTGTCGTATTCCCTACCTTGGAAAAGACATAGACGCCTTGGCTTGCGCGGTACCAGTTGTCTTGGGCATTGGCAAGGTTGAGATTGGTGTACCAGACTTCTATATGATCGTCTCTTGTCGGTCTCGCTTGGAAATTGGCTGACCAGGTCAAAGTATTTTTCCATCCCTGGACGTCCATGTAGCCCATGTGAATGTGGTTGGTGGGGTAGAGGTTTTCGAACGTGTTGGCGGTGGAGCAGGTTCCATAGGCCGGGTTCAACGTACAATTTGCACGGCCGTCACCAGAGGCATAGTCGAAATTCAGGGCAAACCGGGGTTTCCAGGCCCAATCATAGAACGTGTAGCCGATCCAGTTTCTGGTCGCCCACGCATTGATGTGGAGACACTTCGTCTGATTTCCTGTCGCGCCGCAAGGTTCGGTCGTCCCGCCGGTGTCACCCATTTGGCCGAACTGGTAGACCAACTCATTAGAGAAGTCGAACCCGGCCTTCTTGACGGCGATACGATTCCCAATAACATGCCGTGTTTGGTTCCCATGCTTCGGGGTGCCCAAACCCTGAGCACGGACATCGGTCGAACCGAGATTATTCTTGTAGTAGATATAGAAGGGTTCGATCAAGGACCAGGGGACGGCCTTGATCTGGTTATAGAGGACCAGCATATCGACATCCCCATGGGCATTTCTCGCTTGGCCGGTCACCGGTAGTCCCGTGACCGGGTTGATATTCGGGCCCCCGCTGCCGAGCGCCGCGCCCTGTGGGAGATCAGTCTCAGCAAGCCTGAACCAGCCGAAGGATGAATCCATGAAACTCGTGCCGTATTGCGCCATGATCCCATCGAAGGAAAACCCGGTGTTCGCCCAATCGAAGTGCCCCAATAGGCTTTGATCACCGAAGACAAGGTATTGCCGTCCGGCCTTTATCCCCAGGCCAGGGACCCCGGCAAAATTGCGAACCAGCATGTAGCCGGCTCGGATCCCGAGAGAACAGGCTGATTTGCCGGTGTTGAGAGCGGGGGCGCATGTATGATTGATCGGATCCCCGTTCCCGCCCCAGGTGCGGGAATCGATGAATTCGAAATAAAAATTCACATCGGGAGAGATGTCATAACCGATGCCCAATCGGGTCATCTGTTGAACGAACGAATCGTTGGCGTTGCCTGTGAAGTGGTTGGCTATTCCCAGAGGGTTGTTACAGTTTCCTCCGTTTCCAATCCCTCCGCCGAAACAGAGATTGTTCCTGTATTCAGGACGGACGCGAAGGTCTGCGCGGATCCAGAGATTTTTGAGGTCAAAATTCCTGCCGATGTTCGGATCGAAGAGCTCGTACTTCTCCTTCAGGGGAATGCCTCTGCCGATGACGATGATATTGGTGATTCTTTCGTTTTCCGGTATTTCGAAGGCCGCATTGACGATCGTGGTGGTGGCCAAGAGGATGGCTGGGCCGATCGCAACGGCGAGTACGAAGGCGCGTATGCCGAGGGGCTCGTTCCAGGTATGGGTCCCGAGCCCGGTGTGCCTCCGGTGTCTGGGTTGGAAAAGAAACGAGAAAAACAATCTCACGTAACGGTGGTTCCTTGAGACTAGTGGTGTATCGGCGGGTGGTGATGATGCACGATCAAACCTGGCCCGGCTGGCCGGCTGCTTTGTCTTCGACCTGTTTGGCTGCTGAGTTGATTTCCTCTTCTGTCTCTTTCAGGGAGGCCTGGAAGTCCTGTTCTGCCATTTTGACTTCTTGTTGAATGAGATTCAACTCGGGCTCGACGGATTTCCGCAGATCTTCCGTGACATCCTTGAATCCTTTAAAGGCTTTTCCGACTTGCCGCCCCACCTCCGGCAATTGTTTAGGGCCGAAGAGGAGAAACGCAATCACCAGAATAATAAGGACTTCGCCTGCTCCTAGTCCAAACATGGTGTATCGCTGGAAATGCGTGATTGATTCGGGCGGCGTGCAATTGCCGCTCGCGTCGCATGACTCAGGTTCTCTTATCCTTGTTTGACCGGCCCTGGTTGTGCGGCTTTCGGCGCAGATGAAGGCGCGGCTTCCGGTTGTGCGGCGGCCGCATTGGCTGAAACACCCTGGGCTTGTTGAGACTGTTCAGCCGGCGTGACGTCTATGGCGTCCGCTTCGTGCACGGTTTTCTTGAATCCTTTGATGGCTTTTCCAAGTCCTTCGCCCAATTGCGGCAGTTTGCCGGCGCCGAAAATGATGAGGACAATGACCAGGATTAGCAGTAATTCCATCCAGCCGAACGAACCGAACATGTCGAACCTCAAATGCGTGATGAAGCAGGGAAACTGTCGGGACCATTACCGTAGGGAGAGGCTATACGAAGGGTCTGGATCAAGTCAAGGGAAGGTATTGCCGGAATTTCGGGTAGACGTTAGAACGGTTGAATGATGCCCCCTCCCAAGACTTGATTGTCTTGATAAAAGACGGCAGATTGCCCAGGGCTTAGTGCGCGCTGGGGTTTATGGAACTGGATGCGAAGGGTAGAGGAGTTCAATGGGTAGATGGTTGCCGGGGTCGTCGGTGTGGCATACCGGACCTTGACCTCGGCATCAGTCGGCCCGTTCTGAAACGATGATGTAAAGAGGTTGAGATCGCTTACGTCGCAGGCGCTTCGATAGAGAGATTCTTCGGGGCCGAGCATGACCGTATTCGTTGTGGGGATGACAGAATGGACATAGAGGCGTTGGCCTGTGGCGACACCGAGCCCACGGCGTTGCCCTGGAGTATAAAAGGCAATGCCCTCATGCTGGCCTAGGGAACGACCTGTTTCATCGATAAAGGATCCCGGCTTCTTGGCCTGGGGGTGCTCCCTTTCGATGAAGGTGCGATAGTCTCCGTGACTGACAAAGCAAATCTCCTGACTTTCCTTCAATTCATCAGCGGGGAGGCCGAGCGCCTCCGCTTCCTGCCATACTTCTGTTTTCTGCATGCCGCCAACTGGAAACAGAAGTTGTGAGAGCCAGATAGGATTGAGCCGATAGAGAAAGTAACTCTGGTCTTTCTTTAAATCGACGGAACGATGGAGCGTACAGGTTCCGTCTTGTTTGTGTACCCGCACATAATGGCCGGTGGCGACATACGGAATGTTCCTTGATTGAGCCAGAGCGATCAGGCCCTGGATCTTGATCCGTTCGTTGCAGCGGACGCAGGGATTGGGAGTGATGCCATGGGTGTATCCATGGAGAAAGTCCTCGATGACTTTTGTTCGAAATGTATCCCGGCTATCGATGACTTCATAGGGGATGCCGAGCGTCTTGGCGACATGTTTGGCGATCCCAATCTTGCAACATCCACGCTCCTGCCACTTTTTTGAAGCGGCCGCGGTTTCGTCTTCATGTTCCCAGACCTGGAGCGTGACGCCGTGCACGTCGTAGCCCTGACGAACGAGCAACGCTGCCGCGACGGAGCTATCGACTCCGCCACTCATGCCGAGGAGAACAGTCTGACGGTTCATAGAGTGCTATTGTACAGAGAGGGCCGTGAGAAGAGCTAGCCCGGATTCTTCATGACCGCATAGCAGAGGGGCATGAGGAATGTGACTAGAGGTCAGAAGCACGAATTTTCCCGCGATGGGAAGTCAGATCGTAGACGTTTTTATTAGGTGAGGGCGGTTCCTCCTCCACCCATTTATGGGCGCCCATGTCGCACATTCCATGGAAATGGGCTCCGTCTTCGATGGCAATGGCGGGGGTGCGAATGTCGCCGATGAGTATGCCCGGTTTCAGAATCTGGATCTTTTCAGCGGCGGTGACAGTTCCGTTGATTTTTCCACTGGTGATCACCGTTTTCGCGGATACCATCCCTTTGATCACCGCATGTTCCCCCACGATCAAGGTTCCGGTGGTTCGGATTTCGCCTTCAGCTTTTCCGTCAATGCGTATCGTTGCGTTAAAATGAATGACGCCCTTAAAGTCGACACCCTTCCCGAGAAAAGTAAAGTTCTCACTGTCGGTGCTATCCTGAGCACTCTTTTCGCTCATGGCCCACATAACTGTCGTCTGCTCCTTTCACGCCGCCTAAAAGCGGCGTGTTCTCAAGGTGTCTCGGCAGGAGGTCGCATCAACCGTGACTAATGTCTCGATGCACAACTACCGTGAAATAGGCGTTAGTTGGCGACTCGCTTGACGGACGGTTGGTCCGACTGGGTCACGGCCCGAAGTGCAGGCTCTCGTTGCGTGTCTCGAGCCCCTTGGGTCATTTCGAGTGTGCCGTTGAAGAGCACGCCTTCTTCGATCGACAACATGGGGGTTTTCACGCCCCCGTTGATGACAGCGGGAGCTCTCAGTTTGAGCTTCTCTTTTATATGAATATCTCCGGTGATCTTTCCCTTACAGATTAGGGTTCCTGCCGTTACCTTTGCCTTGAGAACAGCCTCTTCTCCGACCAGCAGCACACCATCGGTCGTGATCTCGCCATCAAGAGATCCATCGATTCGTACCGTTCCCGTGTAGGAAATGGAGCCTTTGAAATCAACACCCTTTCCGATGAAGGCGCTGACATCTTCCCTCGTTTCTACTCGTGCGGGCGTGAGGCTCGGCCCGTTTTCCTCTGTACCATCTTGCTTCTCAGGCTTCCACATATGGATCTCCTCCTCATCCTGTCCGGCCAAATTAAGTGCAGTGAGTGTTTGTGTACGCGATTGTAGTTGTATCGGTCTCTTCAGGTAGCAAATGTAGCGGAAATTTATGGAAAAGCAAGAAGTATGTCCTTTCCCAGTGTGCTCGATGCAACTGAAATGGAGCGAGGTCTACTCTGAGAGCAGAGTCTCGACGATACCATCCAATTGCTCTGCGGAGAAATACTGAATCGTTATTGTCCCACCCTGCCCTCTAGGCACGATATGCACCTTTGTCCCGAGTTTCTTCTGCAATCGCATTTCGAGCGCAGTCCAGTCAGAATTTACCTGGGTCTTGCGGGTGCGCCTTTTATTAACTAGTGAAGATTCAACGAGTTTTTCTGTTTCTCGCACAGAAAGTCCATGAGAGATCACTATTGTGGATATCTGCATCTGTTGTTCAGGGGACTCCAGGCCAAGGATAACTTTTGCATGGCCGGCTGATAGTGTCCCGTTCTCAACGAGTTTCTGGGCTTCCGGGTGGAGCTGTGTCAGGCGCACTGCGTTGGCGACTGAGGATCTGTCGCGCCCAACTTTCTGAGCAATGGCATCTTGCGTTAGTCCAAATTCGTTTATCATCCGTGAATAGGCGCGGGCCGTTTCCATCGGATTCAAATCCGCTCGTTGTATATTTTCCACCAAGGCGATCATCAAAGACTCTTGATCGCTACAATTCCTGACGACAGCTTGGATCGTTTCAAGACCAGCTTCTTTTGAGGCGCGCCATCGTCGCTCACCGGCGATGAGCTCAAAGATCCCATCGCCTTTGCGGCGCACCATAATGGGCTGGAGGATACCGCTCTCCTTGATAGAGGCTGCCAATTCAGCGAGTTCTCCGGGGGCAAAATGATGCCGGGGCTGATACCGGTTGGGAACAATGTCACTAATTCGTATGTGCTGTACGTCGTTGGCCTCAATCGGCTGGTTCACAGCCACAGACGGCAGGAGAGCATCGAGTCCTCTACCGAGCGCTTTCTTTTCCATTAGTTAGAAACTCCTTGGCTAGAGCAACGTAGGCCTGCGAACCGGCTGATGCTGCGTTATACAATATGCCGGGCCGGCCATAACTCGGAGCCTCTGCCAGCGCGACATTGCGGGGGATAACCGCGCGATAGACCTTTTCCGTAAAGTGCGAACGCACTTGATCGGCAACTTGGCGAGCCAATGTATTGCGGGCATCAAACATTGTCAAGACGATTCCTTCGATATGGAGATCAGGATTAAAGGATTGGCGCACTCGCTCGATACTGCCTAACAGTCTAGTGAGTCCCTCCATTGCATAATATTCGCACTGAACGGGGATGAGTACAGAACTGGCTGCGGTGAGGGCATTGACTGTGAGAATCCCAAGCGCTGGCGGGCAATCGATAAAGATCACATCATATTGTTCAACGATCTCTCCGATCACATCTTTCAAATGGGTTTCTCGACCGGTGGCATTTACGAGTTCTATTTCTGCTCCAGCAAGATCTGCATTAGCCGGAAGGACCGTGAGACCATGGATGGCACTTTTCACTCGGACAAATTCACATTTTGTATCTTTAATCAAGCAGTTATAGACTGTTTTTTTCAAGGAGCGTGGATCAATTCCAAGACCGCTCGTTGCATTTCCCTGGGGGTCTAGATCGATTAAGAGGACAGATCTTCCCTCCAGAGCAATCGCCGACGCCAGATTGATCGTCGTGGTTGTCTTGCCTACTCCACCCTTCTGATTGGCTACTGCGATAATCTTTTTCATATGCAGCGTGGCTCTAGGCCCCTCTCTCAACAGATTCTGAAGATATGGTCGAACGAGATGATAGAAAATGTTCCACGTGGAACATCAATGCGTCATCGTTAATATTCATGTGGGTGACAAAATAGAAACCACTCTATGACCAAATCCAACTGGAAGGTCAAATTCATGTTCTTTGTTAATCGACCATCCATTCCCAAGATCCAATGGATTAATTCGACAGGATGAATAGATGATAGCCTTCCCGCCAGTTGTTAGGAGTTTTGACCCTCTTCGCAAAACTGACTCGTATTTCAACGCCCGCGTGGTCATGTAGTCGAATGGAGAGTTTTGTCCATTCTTGAGGATGAACTGATCAAGGGTCCCATAGAAAATGGTGACTTGTTCGAGTCGGAGAAGGCCAACGATAGAATAGAGGAATGATATTTTCTTTTGGACAGGCTCTATCAGCGTGATATTCAAGTCATTTCTGGTAATTTTCAGTGGAATACCTGGAAATCCAGCCCCTGTTCCGATATCGACCAGGCGAGCCCCATGAGTGATCGGTTCTGCTGTCAACCCGGCAAGAGAATCGACAAAATGCTTGACGATAATTTCTTCAGTCGCTGTGATACTGGTTAAATTGACTGATCGATTCCAGATTTGAAGCTGTTCCAAGTAGATCATGAATTGTTTCACCTGATCAGCCTGGAGACGAATACCGATTCGATCAGAGAATTTTTCAAAAATAGAGGAGAAATTGGAGATCTGTTCCACGTGGAACAATTACGTGAATACGTATGCCAGGTCAAGAGAAACGTTCTGTGGTCTGGAACGGATTACCAGGCGCTACTAATAGACCACTTGCTGAGGAGGCTGGCGATGGTATTTTTCCACTGCAACAAGGAGCAGTGATATAGCAGCAGGAGTGACCCCGGATATCCTTGAAGCCTGTCCGATTGTTTCGGGACGCACCCGCTTCAGTTTTTCCCGTACCTCGCGGGAGAACCCAGACACCAGATCGTAGTTGAAAGTCTGCGGGATGCAGCGCTGTTCAAATTTCTTGAACTTCCCAATCTGATGAAGTTGGCGCTTGATGTAGCCATCGTACTTGATTTGAAGCTCTACTTCATCAGCGATTTCAATATCTTCAATGGCATCAATTTCCAACGTACGTAGCAGGTCCTGATAGGTCGATTCCTGTCTGCGTAAAATCTGGGCAAGGGTTTGTGAAGAGGAAATGTCTTGAAGGTAAGTATCATGTGTTCGTGCACGGATCGAGTCGGTCAATCGGGGCCTTGCTCGATTAAGCCGGACGACCTCGTTTTCAATTGCTGTCTTTTTCTCCACGAGTCTCTCATAAGCCGGGTCATCGACTAATCCAAGATGATGGCCGATCTGCATCAGTCGCAGATCGGCATTGCTATGACGAAGCAGCAACCGATATTCCGCCCGCGAGGTAAACATCCGATAGGGCTCATAGGCATCTTTTGTAATCAGATCATCAATCAGGACCCCGATGTAGGCTTGAGATCGATCCAGGACCAGCGGTGGTTGATTTCTTACTTTGAGAACGGCATTGACTCCTGCCATCAGACCCTGCGCGGCTGCCTCTTCGTAACCGGACGTTCCGTTAATCTGTCCCGCATGGTACAGACCCGTGACCAATTTTGTCTCCAGTGTTTGATGGAGTTGACGGGGTGGGAAATAATCATATTCGATCGCATAGCCTGGTTTGAGCATCTTAGCCTGTTGCAATCCGGGAATCGTCTTGAGGACAGCTGTTTGAACATCGACCGGGAGGCTGGTCGAGATACCGTTTGGATAGAATTCGATGGAATCGAGCCCTTCCGGCTCTACGAAAATCTGGTGCCGTTCCTTGTCCGCAAAACGCACCACCTTGTCCTCAATGGATGGGCAGTACCGAGGCCCGGTGGATTCAATCACGCCGCTGTAGAGCGGTGAGCGGTCAAGGTTTGCTCGGATTATGTCATGCGTTTCCTGATTCGTGTAGGTCAGATGGCAGAGGATCTGCCTGGTCTCGATTTTCTTGGTCCGATAGGAAAAGGGCGGAGGCGGATCGTCGCCCGGCTGCGGAATCATGACTGAAAAATCGATCGTATTCTTGTCCAGGCGTGGCGGCGTACCGGTCTTCAAGCGTCCGACTTCGAATCCAAGATCCCGCATGCAATCAGATAAGTGTTCCGCCGAGGCTTCTCCTGCGCGTCCTGCCGGAAAATGGTTGAGCCCGATATGGATAAGTCCCTTAAGGAATGTTCCTGATGTCAACACGACGGCCTTCGCGCTGATCGTCCGGCCGCAGCCCGTGACGATCCCCGTAACTGCACCGCCGGCTGTGAGCAGTCGATCGACGGTTCCCTCGGCAATGGTCAGCTGCGCTTCGCCGGCAAGCGTGTCCTGCATGGCTGAGCGATAGAGCGCCTTGTCGCATTGGGCGCGCAGAGCCCGCACGGCCGGCCCCTTGCTTGTGTTGATGAATCGAAACTGAATGCCGGCCCGGTCCGTATTCCGCCCCATCTCACCGCCGAGGGCGTCGATTTCTTTGACCAGGTGCCCCTTGGCAATCCCACCGACGGCGGGGTTGCAAGACATCTGTGCAATACGGGACCGTTCCATCGTCAAGAGCAAGGTCGCCGCGCCCATCCGCGCAGATGCGAGCGCCGCTTCGCATCCGGCATGACCTCCACCCACCACGAGCACATCGAAATCCATAGGCTCCAATCCTACTTATTTACCGATACAGAATTCAGAAAAGATCTGATTCAAGACCTCGTCGGAGGTGATTGCGCCGGTCACTTCTCCCAGCGCATCTGACGCTCCCCGAAGGTCGATTGCAACAAACTCCGGTTCAACTCCATTTCGAACGGAATCCAATGCCTCTTGAATTGATGTTTCCGCGCGTTCCAGGGCCTGGCGATGACGTACATTGGTGATCATCATACTGCCGGTAGATTCCAAGGATGCCGGTAACAAGTAGGCGCGAATTGATTCTCTCAGCCGATCGATCCCCATCCCTGTTCGTACGGATGTCACAAGTACCTTGCAGCCCGTGCCTTCTTTGGCCAGACGGGATAGATGCGTGATTCGATCGGTGTCTACCAGGTCACATTTGTTAATAACTATGAGGCTCATAGGGTGGGTAGGCAACGAAAACGTCCGGCTCAGATCCTGCTCATTCAGCTCAGTCGCATCCAGGACATGCAAGACGAGGTCGCCCTGTTCCATGGCCGAATGGGCCCGCTTGATTCCTTCTTGCTCTACAATATCGGCAGTCTCACGTAGGCCAGCGGTGTCCACCAAGGTGATCATAAGACCATCCCAAACCACAGATTCTTCGATCACATCGCGGGTCGTACCCGGAATGTCCGTCACGATCGCCCTGTCTGCGCCAAGCAGAGTATTCAATAGACTGGATTTCCCAACGTTTGGACGGCCTGAGATGACCACGCGCGCTCCCTCACGCAGCCTGACCCCTCGCTGTGACGTCTCCAGCATCGTCCGGATCTCATGGCCGGTTTCTTCCAGCGCGGAGCGCAGCTCTTCCCGTCCAACAAAGGCGATATCTTCTTCAGCGAAATCGATGCCGGCCTCGACCTGTGCCAACAGCCTGACGAAACGTGTTCGCAACCGCTCAACCCGCCGCCCCAAGTCACCCCGGAGGTGACGCTGCGCAATTTTCAGCCCGGCCTCAGACGTTGCCCGAATAGTATCGAGTACGGCCTCTGCCTGAGATAGATCCAGACGCCCATTCAGAAACGCCCGCTTTGTAAACTCTCCAGGCTCAGCCAAACGGGCACCCGCTGTCAAACAGGCTTCGCATACTAAGCGAAGGACTACGTGACCGGCGTGACAATGAATTTCAACCACGTCCTCGGCGGTGAATGAACGGGGTCCTTTCATAAGGACGACGAGGGCCTCATCGATAACGTCTCGGTCCGGCCGCATCAATGGCGTGGCAGGAGGGTCGGATTGAGAGGGCAGCTCAGGTGGAAGAATATCGGCGAGATGCAGCGTATGGGAAGACACAGCGCTTAGCAGCAATCCGGAACGGAGCCGTACGATCTTCTCTGCAACAGACAGCGTCCCGGGACCACTGATGCGAATAATGCCGATCCCACCCTCGCCCGCGGGAGTCGCAATGGCACAAATTGTATCCTCAAGGACTCCGTCCATATGTGCAAAGACGCGACGGTCCGGGCCCTGCCGACATCGGATGTGGAACTGCGCTGCAACGAAAGAGCAGTCGGGTTACTTTTTCCCGGTTGCTTCAGCAACCACCGGCACCGGGGGGCGGCGCTTAAAGATAAACCGATCCGTGACCAGTTGCTGTCCGATGGTCAGCGTATTATTGGTCAACCAATACAGCACGAGACCGGCAGGGAAATTGATAAAAAGAAAGGTCATGAAAACCGGCAACAAGAGCATCATCTTTGCTTGCGCCGGATCCATCGCTGTGGGGGTGATCTTCTGCTGAATCACCATGCTGCCGCCCATTATGATCGGTAAGACGTAAAAGGGGTCCTGGATCGACAAGTCGGTAATCCATAACCACAGTGGTGCTTGCCGCAAATCGATTGCCACGTTCAGTATGTTGAACAGCGCCACAAAGACCGGCATTTGGAGCACCATCGGCAGGCACCCGCCGACCGGATTGACCTTGTGGTCTCGATACACCTTGATGAGCTCCTTATTCAGGCGCTCACGATCTTCTTTGAATTTCTCCTGAACCTCCAGGACCTTCGGTTGGATCCCGGCCATTTGTTTCATCGACTTATAGCTTTTGTACTGGAGGGGTACGAACAGCAGCTTGATCACGATGGTCAGCAGAATGATCGCGGCTCCGTAGTTGCCGGTGTAATCGTTGATCGTGCGCAGCACATAAAACAGCGGCTTCGCCACCATTTTAACCATGTCCCAACTTCCGAAAATGAACCAGCCGAAGTCGACGGTATCTTCCAGGCCAAGCTCGAGTGCTCGCAGCGCGTCATATTCTTTGGGGCCGGCAAAGAGCTTAAACTCTATTGGGGTTTCGGGTGAAGCGATGGGGATAAGGACGGACGTCGAGGCCAGCTTCTCACCTTCCTTTTTTACCAAAACGGTTGGACTTTCCTGTGGGATCAGCACAGATAAAAAATACTTATCCTGGAGGCCGGCCCATTTCACGGACCCCTTGTGTTCCATTTCTGAATCGGGCAAGTCCAACTTGATCTTGCCATCCACCAGTGCCACAGGACCGATCGAGCCGATAAAGCCCTCGCCCCATTCCACAATGCCGAAATTCGTGCCCAGTCCAACCTGCATCGAGCCGGAGAGTCTGCTCTGATTCAGCGACACGTCCACCAGATAGCTGTTTGCATGAAACGTCAGCTGTTTAACAATACGAACACCGGTCGACAGGTTTTCATACGTGAATGTCAGATGGCCGGTGGGGTTCTTGTCGTCCAGGATCGTAAAGTCTCGTGTGACACGATAGTTCCCGTCACTGATTTCTTTCGACAGGCTTGAATCGTCCCCTCTGATCGACAAGGGGCCGGCGAATTTTCCGCCTTGCCGGACCATCTGTACAGGTGGCGCATTGTTATCCGCGCTGCTCCGATAGCGCTTGAGCTCCCAGCTCGTCAGCACCGCCCCGCGGGACGTAAATTTGGCATGATAGAGGGCGGTGTCCACCTCGACCGTCTCCCCAACCGTATTGATGAGTTCATGAGCAGGGGCTTTCTCCGGCGAACCTTTTTCGGAGGCGGTTTTTGTGGGAGAGGCGCTCGCAGGCGTTGTTTCGCGGGGAGCAGGTGAAGTTGATGGCGTGGCGTCGGCCACCGGAGCCGGTTCCTCAAGCTTAGGCGGATCAGGGAGCAGACCCAGTTCCTTGAGCGCGTACTCGTACCCGAAGATAATCACCAGTGAGAGCACAAGGAACACAATGACGCGCTTTTCCATGAACAAGATGTGTTTCCCCTAGAGTGTATGAACCGCTACTTGACCGGGTCTTCTCCCCCGGGATGGAAGGGATGGCATTTCATCAGGCGGACCAGTGCCAGGCCAAGACCTTGTAACGCACCGTACCGATTCACGGCATCCAAGGCGTATCGAGAGCACGTGGGCTCGAACCGGCAGGCCGGGCCAAGCAACGGAGAAATCATAAAACGGTACCCGTGAATGATCCAGAGACACAGCTGCCGCATATCAATCCGCCCTTGGTCGAATCAGATGAACTCGCCGCAATGACGTATCCCACATTCGGGTCAGGTCTTCGTGCGTCTGCGCCAGCGCTTCGCGTTTCGGAAATACCAGAAGGGCTTGGCCGGGAATCAAGTCCTGGTGGCGCTGTCTCACCAGCGCACGAAAAACCCGCTTTGCCCGATTTCTCCGGACCGCATTGCCGAAGCGCTTTCCGACGATAATTCCGACGCGGCTCGGCGCGTCATCCATCTTGTACATCAACAGATTAAACAGAGCCGTGGAAATTCGCCGTCCTTGACGTTTGACGGTTTCAATATCCCGGCTGGCCCGTAAGAAAATGCTGCGCTCTCCTTGCGGTTTCGACATCGCGAAAGGATTGTCCCACGGCTGCACGCCGTCCTTCGATGGTCTGAGTCGGGATGGCTTCTGACAGGGAGATGCGATCCCAGGGCAGCGAGATATCACCGGCAGATGCACAGAAGAACATCGAGAGTGCCGTCGGTAGCGAGCTAGACCGTCAACCGGGCCCGTCCCTTCGCACGGCGACGAGCCAGGACCCGACGCCCGTTTTTCGTGCTCATGCGCTTGCGGAAACCGTGCTCGCGTTTCTTCTTGAGATTCGATGGCTGCTGAAATGTAAAGGACACGGGGCTCCTCCCTCACGATCATTAAAAAGCGGACCACTCTAAATGAACGGTGTATTATAGGAGCGGCTTTGTGACCTGTCAATTTAGAGTCTTCTACGGCTCCGGTCATTAGCACCATTGCATCCCTCTATTGATCCCCTTCTTCCTTGAGGCGCTTTTGTCTCCGCAGCACCAGATCGCCACAATCCTAGCCGTATGCCCCCATGTCGTGTATAATCTAAAGTGTTGACACCATAGACATTTTTGTCATATTTGGAAATCTTCTTTTGGCACTGAGCTTGCTGTTTGATAGGGATTTCCCTGCAGCGCTCTCTGCGGGAGGGTCATCACATCGAAAACACAACGAGTCTTTATGGAGGACATGACACCATGGTGCAGATCAAACAGCTACTGGTACCTGTAGCCCTTACCGCTCTCATTGCAGCCGGATGTACGAAGCCGCCCTCAGAAAAGATCGAGGCGGCAGAACAGGCCGTTAAGGATGCGCAACAGAGCGGAGCGGGCACCTACACTGCTGAGGAGTATGCGAAACTTGAAGGCACCCTCGATGCGTTGAAAAAAGAGGTTAGTGAGCAGGACGGGAAGTTTGCCCTCTTTCGGGACTACGGCAAAGTTGAACAGCTGGCTGCATCGACAGCAGCCGAAGGCCAGCGCGTAAAAACAGAGGTGGCCAAGAAGAAAGAGGAAGCCAAAGCGGGAGCGCTCCAGGCTCAGCAGGTTGCTCAAGAAGCCGTCGCGTCCACTCTGAAACTCGTCGCCAGGGCGCCGGTTGGAAAAGATCGTGCGGCGGTTGAGGGGATCAAGAACGACGCCGAAGCCCTCAAGGCTTCGCTCAATCAGGTTCAGCTGGCAATTGACAAAGAAGATTACCCGGCTGCGCAGACTCAAGCGAAGGCTATCAATGACAAGAGCCGGGCCGTGTCAGACGAAATAGAGAGTGCGTTGGCCAAGATAGGAAAGGGAAAATCTTCTCCTTCCAGGAAGCACTAAGGGTAGAGTTTTGACGTGGCGGCGATGGGTATCAAACGTGCCAAGATTGCCGGGAGCATCTGCGTCCTTCTTGTGACCGGATGTGTTCCGGCTGTTCCCCCCGACCTGATCGCCGCAATCGATGCGATCGATCATGATTTGATTTCCATAGGGGCTCCCCAGGCGGCGCCTGAAGAGTATGCCTACTTTACGAGGCAATGGGTTTCGCTCAAGGCCCGCGTGCAAGCCGATGATGATCTTATCCGCTGGCCGTGGGAATCCAACGAGATTGAGAAAGAGCTCAGACGGCTTCATAGCGAAGGTGGAACTACCGTCGCCCGGCTGAATGACCGGCAGGCCGCCCAACGGCGGCTGGCAGAATCCACACTCGCCCGCCTTGAAGCGCGCTTCCTCTCCATGGCTTCGCATGTCCAATCGATCAACGGGCGTGTTGCGCTGGGGGAAAAACCTGTCCAAACAGACTTGCTTCTGAAACAAGCCCGTTCTTTCTTAGAACAAAGAGACTACGCGCGATCGATCCAGATTGCCGAACAGGCCAGCCAGGCTCTCCAGCTCCAGACGACCGCATTAAGACGGGAGTTAGGCCGGTATGCCGATGACCGGCAGGTCGGGCATTGGCAGGCCATGGTCAAACAAACGGTGGACTGGTCGAGGACACACCAGTCCACGGCCATCGTGGTCAGTAAGGCCGACCGGGAATTAATCGTCTACAAGGGCGGACGCAAAGTGCTATCATATCCAGTCCGGCTCGGATTCAACGGCATTCGGGAGAAACGATTTCAGGGAGATGGAGCCACCCCGGAGGGACGGTACCGGGTGACTGAGGCGCGCGGCGCAGGGCAAACGCAGTTTTATCGCGCCCTCGTGTTGGACTATCCCAATGCAGAAGATCGCCGGCGGTTTCGGCTGGCCAAGCAATCGGGGAAAATTGCTTCGGCAAAGGAGATTGGAGGCCAAATCGAAATCCATGGTGTGGAGAATGATCTCATGGCGCAGACGCTTGGGTGCGTCATGCTGGCGAATCCCCACATGGCCGAACTCTTTGCGCGAGTATCCTCCGGCACGCCGGTGACGATTGTCGGCGCATTGACCGGACGTAATTCGATTGCGTTGGCCCTGGCGGAGTTAGCGGATCGAACAGACGAAACCCGAGTGTCATTATTATGATGTCGGTACGAGTCGCTTTTTCGTCGTTCCTTCTTATCGCACTATTGGTGGCTGATGTACCGCCCAACAGCCAGGCCTTGCTCCCGGACTCCGAGCCACACAGGCTTTCCACATTGGACACAGCGGGTGACGGTCATCTCCACAGTCTTCAAGCACGGTACAAGGCGTTGTCCGCGCAGCTTTCCCGGCTCAGCCCGCAGCAACCGTACATTCTCGTCGATACGGCCCGGAACCATTTGTATGTGAAGCGCCGGCAGGAAGTCGTGCTCGACGCCATAGCTTCGACAGGAAGCGGAATCATTCTGGATAAACCCGGTGAAGGCAACGACCAATGGGTGTTCGATACCCCGCGAGGAGAATTCCTCGTGCAGTCCAAACTGACCGATCCCGCCTGGGTCAAGCCGGACTGGGCATTTATCGAAGAAGGCGAAGAGATTCCTAAAAACCCGGCTGACCGTGTCGAGCAGGGCGTGCTTGGCGAGTACGCTCTAGGGTTCGGGAAGGGATATTTCATCCATGGTACGCTCTATACGCGTTTGCTGGGGAAAAATGTCACGCATGGCTGCATCCGGCTGAATGACGGCGATCTCAAACGGGTCTATACATTCGCTCGAGTTGGGACACCGATCATCATCTTCTAACAGGATGCTGAAAAAGTCCGCCAGCGGGGTTCTCGCATCGCTCCGAGGCTCAACGCGTGGAACCTGTGGAGGCAAGGAACTTATCCACTCGCATGTGATCGAAGCGAGCGGTTCAAGCGAAGCTTGGTATGTACCTCCTCACCTCTTCGCTCGCTGCGGCCGCCTCGTGGCATGGCGCGTCTCGGCGCGCCGGGGTGGGCGGGTGAGAACAGCGGGCCATTTTGAGCATCCTGCCTGGCGAGTTGGTATTGTCTCGATCGTTGATGCTTATGGTGGCCACAGAAGTCAAAACGAGTTTTTCCGCAGCCTGCTGATCGCTCTTCGTCTGCGGCCCTGCATCCCCTCATGAGCGTCTGCGCGGTCCTTTTCATACTGCTTGTTCTGGGCACCCCGAGTCAGGCCGGGGAGCTTGAGGCATTTCCCGATCTCCACCTCAACGACCCGGGCGCAGTCCAGGAAGCCACGCGTGTGCTGGAAGAGGAAGTGAAGCTGGCGACCCGTGCTCAGACCTATCTGCTCATCGACCTTGTCACACAGACGATTCAAATCAAAGGCCGTGGCATCGAACTGCACCGAATTCCCATCGTCTCGTGGTCGGCCAAGGCCGTGCAGAATATGAAAGGTGCCTATCGCCTGATCACGCGGCCGCCGGTTATAAGGAGAAAGATCGATCCAACTGCTTCTGTTGAGCAAGAACCCATTTCGTTGGCTGATATGCCCGTTGACTATACGCTGTCATACACTCCACCACTCACCGTTGATGTGGCGCCGGTGGCGGGAGAAAATCCGGTTCAATGGCTCAGAGCCCACGGGAAGCGGTGGTGGAGAAATGCCAAAGATTGGAGCGATTCGTTCTCAACAGGTCAGTCTGTGCCACAAAGCCCGTATCTCCAATTGGAAGTCTCCGCTGAGCAGGCCCAATCCCTGGCCTGGTCGGCTGTTGACGGCATGGCTTTAGTCATCCGCCGACCGACCGATAAATAGATGAGTACGAGTCGGCCCAAGATTGTCTTTTTCATTTCGGGCTCATAAGATACGGGGCCTACTCCTCCCGGCCCGATCGAACCTATTTGTGGAAGGGAAATTCCATGTCCGCTCCATCACGAGACAAGCTGGCGTCTTCATTCCAATCCACGATCGGTCCGGCGCTTGAGGCGTTGAGCCAACATCGGGTTATTGAGCGGTTATGGGCCAAAGACCACCGGCTGTGGAAACCGGACCCGAAGGAGATCACCGACCGTCTCGGCTGGCTGGACCTGCCCGATCACATGCGGCAACAATTAGACAATCTCCAGCGATGTGTCCGTGCGGCTCAGGAGATGCGTATCACCGATGTGGTGCTGCTGGGCATGGGCGGAAGCAGTCTCGGGCCGGAAGTGCTCCGTACGTCGTTCAAACCGCAAAAAGGATCTCCACGGCTATGGGTGCTCGACTCGACTGTACCCGGCTGGGTACGAGAGGTCACCAGGGCTATTACGCCATCCCGGACGCTGTTTCTTGTCGCCAGCAAGTCAGGAGGAACCGTCGAAGTCCTGTCACTCTTTGCCCACTTCTGGAAGCTGGTCGGCAGGGAGAAAATGAACCGGGGCGGCGATCAATTTGTTGCGATTACGGATCCGGGAACCGGATTGGAAAAGATGGCACAGGAGTACGGGTTCAGGCAGACATTTTCCAATCCACCTGATATCGGGGGGCGGTATTCCGTCCTCTCACTGTTCGGCCTCGTGCCCGCGGCACTTCTTGGGCTTAATATTCCCCGCCTCTTGGACCGGGCGGCCGGCATGGCGGAGCGGTGCCGGGCGCAGGCGGACATCGGTATGAATCCCGGCGCCTATCTCGGCGCCGCGATGGGGAGTCTTGCCAAGGTGGGACGAGACAAGGTGACGATCATCGCATCCCCCGGCCTTGCCACCTTCGGCTTGTGGGTCGAACAGCTTCTTGCCGAGAGCACCGGCAAGGAGGGAACCGGCCTCATACCCGTGGCGCAGGAACCGGTTCTGGCGCCGTCTGCTTATGGACATGACCGGTTCTTTGTCTATTTGCGTCTCAAGGGAGCGAATAATGCTATCCTCGATCGGCAGGTTCAAGCGCTCCGCACATCGCCACATCCGGTTCTCCGATTCGATCTGCAAGATTGTTACGACCTCGGAGCGGAGTTCTTTCGCTGGGAATTTGCAACAGCCGTGGCGGGGCATCTGTTGGGCATCCATCCATTCGATCAGCCGAATGTCCAAGAGAGCAAAGACAATACGAATCGCGTCCTCGGGATTGTCCAATCGACCGGACGGTTACCGGAACAACCCGGCAGCACTCCCAAAGAAGCGGCGCAGGACCTCTCCAGCCGTCTTCAGGCCGGCGCCTATGTCTCTGTCTTGGCTTATACGACGCCGACGCGTGCATTTGAGGCTGCCGTGCGACGTCTCCGCCGGACTCTTGTCACAAAACATCATGTGACCACGACTTTTGGATATGGTCCCCGCTATCTACATTCGACCGGACAACTGCATAAAGGCGGGCCCGCTACCGGTCTCTTTCTTGAATTGGTCGATCGCATGAATCCGGATCTGGCTATCCCAGGCAAGCCGTTTTCGTTCGGAACATTAGCTCATGCGCAGGCTGCAGGAGATGTGGAATCGCTTCGCGCGCATCATCGCCAGGCCATTCGTATCCAACTGGGGCAGAATCAAGCGGCGACGGTCGATGCCGTGACGGCGGCGCTGACACCGTCCGGACCATCACGGCGGCGAACGACAGCAAAAAATCGCCGTCGGATTTCCCGACGCTGACATGTCCGGTCCTCCCGACATCCGTATCGCACCCGATGGTCGTGAATGGGGCCATGCGGCCGCGTCACTCGTCCATGCCGTCAGCGAAGAGGCCATTCGATCCCATGGACGGTTTCTCTTGGCGCTGTCAGGCGGCTCGACTCCGAAAACCCTGTACCAGACGATGGTGTCACCGGAGTGGAGTCGGCGATTCAATTGGCCGCAGATGTTTTTTCTGTTCGGAGATGAACGCTGTGTTCCACAGGAGCATGCTGAAAGCAATTTCCGCATGGCCCAGGCGGCGTTGTTTCAACCAGCGGGCATCGCCCCTGATCACATCTATCGGATACAAGGGGAACACCCGGATCCTGAAACTGCCGCAGAACGATACGAGGAGGCGCTGCGCCGACTCACGCATACTGTTGCTCCAGAAATGCCACGGATCGACCTGATTCTTCTCGGTCTCGGAGAAGACGGGCATACGGCCTCGTTGTTTCCAGGCACGGCCGCGCTACAAGAACAGAGACGGGCCGTCACAGTCGGTCACGCGCCACAAGGCATCGTCACGCGCCTGACCGTCACCCTAGGTGTGATCAATAGGGCGACTGTGGTACTGTTTCTGGTCGCAGGTTCGAGCAAGGCCGGAATCGTGCGCGCGATTCTTGAGCCGGACAGTGCGGCAGATCGCGCGCTTCCGGCTGCGCTGGTTGCCCCGGAAACAGGGCGGCTGATGTGGATGTTGGACCGCTCTGCGGCCGCACGATTGACAATCCTTCACCATGATGCGATCCGGGGTGACGGCCAGACATGATTCTTGCGGGCGATATCGGCGGAACCAAGACCAACCTTGCTCTCTATGAGTGGACCAGAGAGCGGACCGAACCGATTCGTCTCGAATCGTTCCATAGCCGCGACTACAGCTCTCTTGAAGAGATTCTCCAGGAGTTTCTGGAGCCACCGACACCGCCCGTTGCGCTGGACGGGGCTGCGACTGCGGAAACCGGCCTGGTACATGAGACAAAAGAATCGACGGAGCGTGTCACAATTGCCGCCGCCTGCTTCGGCATCGCCGGACCGGTCATCGACAATCAGAGCCAGACCACCAACCTGCCGTGGGTGGTGGATGGTGCGAAGATTGCCAAGCAGTTCAATATTCCCCGCGTCCAGTTGCTCAATGATCTGGAATCGACCGCCTATGGAATCGCATGGCTGCGGTTAGACGAGCTGGAGGTGTTAAATGCCGGGAACCCGCCTAAAAAACGGCAAGCCCTCGCACTCATCGCTGCGGGTACGGGATTAGGGGAAGCCATTCTCTTCTGGGACGGGAAATCCTACAGACCGATGCCCTCAGAGGGAGGCCATGCGGATTTCGCCCCGAACAATGACCAGGAAATCGAGCTGCTTCGTTATTTGCGAGGCCAATACCTCCATGTGAGCTATGAGCGGATCTTGTCCGGTCCCGGCTTGCATGCCCTGTATGAGTTCCTACGCGACACGAAAAAGAACGAGCCCACGTGGCTGGCAGAAAAGGTCAAGGCCGGGAATCCAGCCGCAGAAATCGCTGAAGCCGGTTTGAAGGGTCAGGCGGACATTGCCAAGCAAGCGCTGGATCTGTTTGCCACAATCTACGGGGCTGAAGCCGGAAACCTGGCCTTGAAGGCGCTTGCTCTGGACGGGGTATATGTGGGCGGCGGGATCGCCCCGAAACTCATCACGAAACTTCACGATGGCACATTCATGAAAGCGTTCACGAACAAGGGTCGGTACAAGCGCCTCATGACTCAGATGCCGGTGAAAGTGATCATGAACCAACAGACCGCCCTACTTGGTGCGGCGTCCGTCGCAGCGGCTCTCTCGCTCGCTCCTACACCATGACGTCTGTCGATCTCGATCAGCTCAAGAAAGCAGCAGCCTTAAAGGCCGTCGAATTCGTCCGCGCGGGCATGGTCGTCGGACTGGGGACCGGATCGACCGCGAAACATATGATCATGGCGCTGGGTGACAAGGTGCGCGCAGGCATGAACCTGCGAGGGGTGCCGACATCGCAAGAAACCGCTGTCCTTGCCAGACAGGCCGGTATTCCTCTTGTTGATGCAGAGAATCGATGGGAGATTGATGTCGCGATCGACGGTGCCGATCAAGTCGATCCTCATTTCAATTTGATCAAAGGTGGCGGGGGAGCGCTCCTCAAAGAAAAGATTGTGGCGGCGTCTTCGAAACAATTTATCGTCATGGTCGATCACACCAAACAAGTTCCGGTGCTTGGAGGATCATTTCCGCTGCCGATCGAAGTCATCCCGTTTGGATGGGGCAGTACTGCGCGGGAGATTGAAACCCTCACCCGCAGCCGTGTTGTTCTCCGCGAGCGAAACGGCGTGCCCTTCAAGACAGAAGCAGGCAATTTGATTGTGGATGTGCATCTGGATCGGATCGACAATCCCAAAGGTGTTGAAATCGCACTGAACCAGATTCCCGGCGTCGTCGAAACAGGCCTGTTCGTGGGCCGAACCGATGTGCTGATCGTCGGCACAGCCGCCGGCCCTGAAACCCATCTTGCGAAAAGGATATGAGCGATGCCGTCGGCCGCCGCGGAGCGCTCCGATTGCTGGCGCAGACGGTTCGCGGTCTTTGCGTTCTCCCGCTGATTCCATTCACCAATGTGCTGCTGATCAACCCAAGCGCCCAAGCCGCTGCGGTTCGACCGAAAGATGAGGACATGAACCACGATACAACCGGCACCGTTGATCCCTATCGGCTCCCACGCCATGTGATCCCGATCAGATACGAATTGCGGTTGGAGCCGGACCTTGCCCGCGCGACCTTCACCGGCAAGGCAGTCGTCATCCTGACCGTGACTCAGCCGACGACCGTGATCGTCATGAACGCGGTTGACCTGGCTATTAGCCAGGCCGAAATCGCCGGCCCGACGGGTACTCACCGGGCCGCATCGATCGAATTGGATGAGCCGCTCCAGCGTTGTCGCGTCACCTTTGCACAGACGCTCGCTCCGGGAGAATGGGCATTGCGACTCACCTTTCAAGGAACCCTCAATGACAAGTTGCGCGGCTTCTATCGCAGTACCTACAAGGACCAATCAGGAACGACACGGACCATGGCGGCGACGCAATTCGAGGCGACGGATGCGCGTCGCGCTTTTCCTTGTTGGGATGAACCGGATTTCAAAGCCGTGTTTGCCACGACGCTGGTCATCGATCCAAGCCTGACCGCTGTGTCGAATACGTCCGTCGTGTCGGAGTCTGTCGAGGCCGGCAAAAAAGTCCTGCGCTTTGCAGACAGCATGAAAATGTCCACCTACCTGGTGGCGTTCATCGTCGGGCAGCTGGTTGCGACTGAACCACGGTTCGTCGGCAAGACGCCGCTCCGGCTCTGGACCGTTCCAGGCAAGCAGCCGCTGACACCATTCGGCCGGGACATTGCCGAAGCCTCGCTCGCATTTTTTGAGGACTACTACGGAATCCCGTATCCGGGCGATAAGCTCGATCTGCTTGCCATTCCTGATTTCGCCTCAGGCGCGATGGAAAATCTGGGCGCGATTACGTTCAGGGAAACGGCCTTGCTGGTCGATCAACGTACCGGGACCCACGGAGAACTTGAACGGGTGGCCGACGTGGTGGCCCATGAGAACGCGCACATGTGGTTCGGCGATCTCGTCACGATGTCCTGGTGGAATGGACTGTGGCTCAATGAAGCCTTCGCCACCTTCATGGAAATGCTGGCCGTCGACGCCTGGAAACCGGAATGGAAGCGCTGGGACACATTCGGGGTGTCACGGGCGGCGGCCTTTTCCGTCGATGGGCTGTGGAGCACGAGGCCGATCGAATATCCTGTTCATGCGCCTAAGGATGCCGATGCGATGTTCGATGTGCTGACATACGAAAAGGGCGCGTCGGTGCTGCGCATGCTGGAACAGCACATTGGACCAACGGCGTTCCGGGACGGGGTGCGGGAGTATCTCCGCGCCCATGCCTACGGGAACGCCGATACGAAGGATCTGTGGGTGTCACTCGGGAAGGCCGCTAAGCAGCCGGTGCCTGAACTGATGGATGGGTGGATCTTCCAGCCCGGCTATCCGCTTGTGAGGGCTCAATTGGATGGAGTCTCGGAGCTGCTTCTCACGCAGCAGCGATTCGCCTATCTCCGAACGGGCGGGGCTTCTACGCAGGACTGGCAGATTCCCGTTCAGATTCGCATTGAGACGAAGGACAAGGCGGAGCATCGCAGGGTGCTCCTCACAGGACACCAGACACGTATCCCTCTGCCCTCAGATGTCCGGCGGGTACTCATCAACGAGGGGGGACACGGGTTCTACCGGGTACAGTACGACGCTCCGCTGCTCCAACGATTGTTGGACACAGGGCTGGATCGTCTCGCGCCGACCGAACGCTTCAATCTCCTCAGCGACGCCTGGGCGACGACGCTCTCCGGCGCGATGCCGCTTCCGGACTATCTGCGGCTTACTCGACATTTCACGCAGGAACGGGACAAGAATGTCTGGGCCGTGCTGCTCGATTCCCTGTCCTTTTTAAATCGGATCATTGCGGTGGATGAGCGGCCCATGCTTGAAGCCTTCGTCAGGACCCTCGTGGCTCCGGCTGTCCGGGAATTGGGTTGGGAACCGCGATCGGGGGAGAATGTGCTGCTCAGTCAGTTGCGCGGGGAGCTGCTCGGTGCATTGGGTAAATGGGGCAACGATCCGGCGATTCAAGAACAGGCCCTGGTTCGCTATGCACAATATCGGACAGACGCGGCTGCCGTCGATCCCAACATCGTGCCGGCGCTGGTCTCGATCCTGGCCCATACCGGCGACGAGGGCCGCTACGAAGAATTCTCCGAACGCTATAAAAAGGCGGCGACTCCGCAAGAGGAGCGGCGCTATCTCTTCTCACTCGCCGCCTTTCAGGCTCCCGCATTGCTGGCGCGCACCTTGGCCCGCACGATCGACGGAGAAATCCGCACACAGGATGCCCCCTTCATCGTCGCTGCTTGCCTGGGCAATGTGTATAACCGGGAGCTCGCCTGGAATTTTGTGAAGACGAATTGGGAGAAGATGGATCAGTTGTTCCCGAAACAGGGCGTCCGCCGCATGTGCGGCGGCATCGTCAGCCTCGTGACTCCGGAGCTTGAACGGGACGTTCGGGAGTTCTTTGCCTCCCGTCACGTTGATCTGGGCGGGAAGACACTGGAGCAGTATCTGGAACAATTGCGCGTTGCCGTGGCATTCCGTGAACGGGAAAGGCACGGCATACAAGCTGCGCTGGCCAATGCGCAACAGGCCTGACATGCAGCAACCCACAAGAGATGGCTCTACAGAAGAAAAGGGGGCTGGCATGTCTGTTGGCTTACGGACCCTGTTTTCAATTCAAATAAGTCCATGCTCAAGCCAGACTCCATACTATTTGTCACCGCTTCGAAGCGGTCCACGGGTAAACTCCGCGTCATTTCCTGACGAGACCTCTGCTGCATTCTCAAGTAACACACTTTTCAGATTGTCCGTCAACGCGGAAGCCACATCGTGATACAACGGCATATCGATTTCGGTACAGTGACAGTTCCAATTCCGATCACCCTGAGCTTCTGATTGGAGCGCTGCAATCGATCATTCGGCAAAGCGGGATCACTCGTACGGCCGTCGAGATCTAACCTGCAGTAGGGGAATCTTTACCGCAACCGTTGGCTACCGCGCGATGTAGCAGGTAGCTGGCAGTTTGGGTAAGCGAGTCATGGACCTATGGTGTGGTCCATTGGGTGTGTAGAACAACTTGCCCACCAATTTGTAATTCTTGTAGGTGATGCAATAGTTCTTGGCAGTCATAGCCTATCGACCTCGTGCGTTTTTCTGAAGCGCTGACTTCCGAAATTCGGCTAGGGCATCTCGCTGCGCGATATCTTCTCGGTGTTTGGTTATCATCGCGCGAGCGTCGAGCATGTAGGGATGTCGCTTCAGTGTTTCTTCAAAATATCCGATTGCTTCTTCATACTGGCCCATGTCGCCGTATGTATAGCCTAGATGGTAGTATGCCTCCCAATTATTCGGATCCAGAGGAATGGACTCCTTCAATACCACAGCTGCCTCAGCTGACTGGCCAGCCCAATTCAATGCAGCTCCGTATGCCTGCATTGAGCTGTACGACGGATGTTGCTGGACTGCGTGTCGAAAGAACGGCAGGGAATCTTGATAGCGGAGTCCTTCAAATAATAGCACTCCGATATCATTAGCCGTTTTCCAATCCTCCGGTTTCAGCTGAAGGTATCTCTGGCCGCCTTCGATCCCTTCGGTCCAACGATCATGAGTCAACTCGAACAGGAGCTTGGCTTGCCAGACTAGGGTAGCCGTCGGTGCCCGCTTGAGAATTTCTGCTCCATACCACCCCCAATCTTGCTCAATCGCCGTGACTGTCTGAACATCAAACATGCCTTGCTTGATCTTTACGCTGACCGGTTGGGCTCCCCAGAGGCGGGCCTTCTCTCGTTCAGTGATTAAGACCCGCATCGGGCGATCGGGCTCGTCTCGGTACCTCAGCGTGACCCATGAATAGGTGTTCGGTAGCCCAACTGTTTTCTTCCATGCCTCTGAATCGATTTCTGCGGCGCGGTAGAATGGCGGTTTCGTGTCCAGTATGCCATTGGCATAGAGCAAGAGACTGGAGTACACGAAGAGGCGGACGAGCAGCCCTGCAGTCCATTCGGTTCGAGCTAAGAACGATCGGACGGGATCCCATCGTGGGAGATTCGTCGTGAACTGGTTGACGATGAGCATGGATTCATAGAGAAGCAAGATGACTCCAACCACTGGCAGGGCAAGAAACAGCAGAGAACCCTGGAGTCGATACTGATAGTGCATCCAAATGCCAAGGGCGCAGGCAGCGGCACCCATGCCATATTGCACGGTAACGCGACCCCAGACATTTCGGAACAATGAGATCAACCCGCGTTTCCGTTTCATGAGAGCTCGCGTCCTAGACCCTTCCTGACATACGGATAGAGGTGTTGGGCCCTCTTGTTTTGAGGATCTTGTTTCAAAACCTGCTCCAGACACGTGGCTGCCTCGCGATACAGGCCCGCAGTGACGTATTGCTGGCACAGAAATGTTTTGAGGGTCAGATCGTTATCCCCCAATCTGATCGCAGTCTCGTACTCGGCGATTGATTCCTTCATACGGTTCTGCTTCGCGTATATGTTCCCAAGCCCTCGATGGGCATAGGATCGGGCTGGATTTATGGAGACGGCCATTTGGTAGGTTTGGGCCGCTTCGTCGTACCGATCTAGTGTTTCCAGGCTCATGCCAATTGCTTCGTAGAGGGCAGGGTTCCGGGGCTGAACCGTGAGCAGCTGGCGGTAATAGCCAATAGCCTCCTCGGCACGGCCAAGATTGAGATGGAGTTTGGCCGCATTGCTCAACAGTTCCTGGTTCTGAGGCGACTCACTCAACCCCGCCTTCACATACTCAAGCGCTTGCGGATAATCCCCGAAGCGTTCGGTGAGAAAAGCGATCAAATTTGCTCGGTGGAACGGGTCTGTAGGACTTGCCTCAACGGCTCCCTTCCACATCTGATACTCGTTGAGAAGATCGCTGCCTCGATGTCGATAGGTATTAGCGGCCCATCGAAAGGCTTCGGCATTGCGAGGATTCAGCTGGATCGCCTGCAGGAAAAAGCTCAAGGCGCGATCATAGTCGCCGTGTTTATCTTCGAGCACGCCGAGCGTGACATACGCATCATCAGGTCGCCCACCTAACTCAATAGCTTGATAGGCTGCCATTTCGGCAGGCGTTGCATTCGAAGAATCAAGGATCCGAAGGTTCCGATAATAATGTGCGAGGAGACACCAGCGAAGTCCGTCCGGAGAGGCTTCTTGTAGCTTATCGACGGTCTCCAGTGTCCAGAGAAAGGCTGTCAGCCGATCTCCGCGCCGGTTGTTTCGTAAGAGTCGCTGCAAGGTGTCAATAGCATGACTATAGTCCTGGGTGTGGGTATATGCGATCGCTTTTAATAGTAGTGCGTCGGCATGGGTTTCGTCATGCTCGAGGATCTGCTCAAACCGGGTCAAGGCAGCGCGGTAGTCTTGTCGCGCTAGTGCTACTTCACCATGTGTTAACAAGGCGGAGGGTGCGTCAGGATGAGTCTCGAGCTGCTGATCCGCTGTATGAGTAGCTGTTGCCATATCGCCCTGCAACAGCGCACGGTAGGCCGGGTCACCGGTATCCCATTGCTGCCATCCTCCCTCTCGAAGGTGAGTTCGGTATGCAGCGGCCGCCATTCCATAGTGGTCCGTAAGGTAGTACACCAGGCCTTGAGTTCCAGGAACGGACGCTTGAAACAGCCATCTATCCATTTCTGTAACTCGTCCGCGGGCAAACAAGAATAGGCTAGCCACCACGATTCCAAGCACAACTCGCCGATAGGAGATCAGGATGAGTACGAATTGTTTCCCCGTCGGGAGAGCCCACCAGCGACTTGCTGAAGGTCCAGGCGGTGTCGTCTGATTCATTAGATGCCTTTATCTCCGTATCGCGACATGTAATCTAAATCCAAAGGTTGTGTGCATGTCAGTCATTAGCTCGCTCGTTCCCGAATAGGTCCTAAGCACACCGTATCAAATATAGCAGGTCCAAACGCTAGGCAATTTGGGGGGTGTAATCAACAAATACCAACAGAATTCATAGCCATCAATTCAATCAATGGTTCCTGCCACCATTTTCTATTCTCTAACTTACTCGAAAAAGGTATTTGGGTGGGCCAAGGGACCATCCCGCTTCTTAAAGGAGGTGGGATTGGTGGGGTGAGGGTTAGCACGGAAGATGGATCGGGACTCATTATCGCGGGTGATTTACAGCCGGCGCATCTGAATCGTACCGTACAACACAACAGAGCAGAAAGACTCCCTCTACATTTCTGCCCACTTTGCCAGCATCTCAAAAGCGTGACTCATTGAAGAACCCTACGTAGTTAGCACAAGCTTGAGCATCGGTCCCCCCTCGTATTAGGCTGAGGCGGTAGTATCATCCACGGAAGAGTCTGCGAGCGAGGAAGTTCATGCTGCCTACTCGCGTCATCGGGTTTCTTCTCCTTCTTCTGGCCGGGGTCGGACTGACCGGATGCGGAGAAGGTGACGACCCGGAACCACTGCCGCCTCTTCCTGCTGCAACCGATCTGACCGTTCAGCTTGTCACGGCCAATCTCAACCTTCCTGTCTTCATGACCGTGGTTCCCGGTGACAACTCTCGCCTGTTTGTTGTTGAACAAGGAGGGACGGTAAGGATTTTCACCGGCAGCGCGCTCCTAGCGACGCCGTTTCTAAATATCACCGGCTTGGTCAGGACCGCTGGTGGAGAGGAGGGATTGTTGGGTATGGCCTTCGATCCCAGCTACGTGGCGAACGGTCGCGTTTATGCCTTTTACACCAATACAAACGGCGACCTCGTCATTGCCAGGTTTTTGAGACTAAACTTCGATCAGGCTGACTCGACCCCGACCATTCTTCTCACAATCCCTCATCCAACCAATTCCAATCACAACGGCGGCATGCTGGCTTTTGGGACCGATGGCTGTCTCTATGCGAGTGTCGGAGATGGAGGTGGAAGTGGTGATCTGAGCAACAACGCGCAAACGATTACGACGCGGCTTGGAAAACTTCTTCGGCTGGATCCAGCTACAGGGGCAGCCTGCACCAATGGAGGAATCAATCCATTCGTTCTCACCGGTGGCGCTCAGGAAATCTGGAGCCGTGGCCTTCGCAACCCCTGGCGGTTTTCCTTCGATCGGGTGACCAATGATTTGTATATTGCGGATGTCGGACAGGGAGCGAGGGAGGAGATCAATGTCTCACCAGCTCCAAACGCGGGCCGCGGTCTGAATTATGGATGGCGATTCATGGAAGGATTTCTCTGTTTCGATCCTGCCACGAATTGCAACCAAGGCGGCCTGACCTTGCCGGTCCTCGATTATCCTCACCTCAGCGGAGCCTGTTCGGTCACGGGCGGGTACGTTTACAGAGGATCGGCTGCGCCGGCCCTGCGCGGAACCTATTTCTATGCAGACTTTTGCAACGGCTTTGTGAGGAGCTTTCGATATCAGAACAGTCAGGCGACAAGCCAATTCGAGTGGCCGCTTCTCAGCCGGAGCGGAATCACGAGCTTTGGCGAAGATGCCCAGGGCGAACTGTATCTCATGACTCAGGGCGGGAGTCTCTTCAAGATTGTTCCGAATTAACGGTCGAGGGTCATCTACTCATGCCGCAGCACCGAGAGCGGCGGCTGGCCGAGGATGCGGTAGGTGCTGAGAAACCCCACCAGCAGGGTGAGCGTGATTGTGGCGACGAAGCCTGTGGCGAGCACGGCTGGTTGCAGGCTCCAGGCCAGGTCGAACACGGTTGAAAGCACCGCCCAGGACAAGGCGCTCGCCAGGACGCTTCCGAGCAGCCCGCCTAAGGCCCCCAGCAAGGCGTACTCCACGGCAAAGGTTTGCGCGATCACTCCACGCGTGGCGCCGAGGGCTTTAAGAATCACCGATTCGTACAGGCGGCGGTAACGGGTCGCGGCCAGTGCCGCCGCCATGACGAGCCCGCCGGACAGCACACAAAACAGCGCCACCGTACGGATGGCCAGGGATAGTCGATCGAGCACTCGCGCAAAACTGTCCAGAACGTCGCCGATATTGATGGCCGTCACATTCGGGAATGAAGTCACGACGGCCTGTTGGAGCGCCACCTCTTCCGATGGACGCACTCGAACCGTGGCGACAGAGGTCTGCGGGGCTCCGTCCAGCGCACCGGGCGAAAAGATCATGTAGAAGTTGGTCGAGAAGTTCCCCCACTCGACTTGTCGAATGCTGCTGATTTCTCCCGTGATGGGGGCGCCTTGAATATCAAGCTCGAGGGTATCGCCGACCGTGAGGCCGAGTTGCTTGGCGGCATCTTCCTCGATCGAGATCAGCGGTTTGGGAAAGACCTGCCCCGGTTTCCACCAGGAGCCCTGAACAACTTTGTTGTCTTTGGGAAGGTCTTGAAGAAACGTCAAGACGTATTCGCGGGTCAGATACCATTTCTTTCGCCGTTCTTCTTTCTCCGCGGTCTTTTCCCTCTGCTCTTCTTCCTCGGACATCGGTTCCATTTTGATGGCATGGCCTTTGAGAGCGGAGAGACGTGATCGAATCAGCGGGGTCAACTTGGGGGCCGGATCCTTCGAGTGCCGGCGGAGGAGCGCGACAAATTCTTCAGACTGATCAGGCTGGATATCGATGAAGAAAAAGCTTGGAGCGTCGGTCGGTCGGTTCTCGCCGACCTGCGTAAGCAGCGACCGTTCAACAAGCGAGACCGTCGTCACGACCATGACGCCGATTCCGATGGCGATCGTGATGCCCACGACCTGACTTCCCGGCCGCACGACGTTCTCCAGCGCCTGGCGAAGGACGAGATGCTCCGGCCGCGGCCATTTTTTGAGGGCCGAGAGTGCCACACGGGCCGAGAGGCCCAACAGCAACACGGCAGCTGCAAATGAAAGGATGAAGAGCGTCCCGACTTTCCACGATCCGGCTTGCCACATAGAGAGGAGGGTCAATCCCAGGCCGATGCCGAGTGACGTGAGGGCTTTCACTCGATCCAGCCCTTGCCACAACCTCCGCCATCGAGTTCCCTCAGGGTCGACGGAGGCAGTCAGCGGAGCGATATCACGGCGAAAAATCCGGGCCGGTTTGACGTCGCGGATCGTCAGCAACGGCCACAGGGTAAAGAGCAGCGTGGACAACAGACCCAACGCCAATCCCTTTGCCAGGGGAGCGAATGACACCTCCATCCCTCCCTTTGCGAATCCCAATTGATCGAGCAGATCCGATGCCATCAGCGCCGCAATCATCCAGGGCAGTGCCAGGTGGAGGAGCACACCGATGATCAGTCCGACGAGGCTGCCCACCAGTCCGAGGATCATCGCCTGCAGCACATAGGTCCACATGATCGTCGGGGAATCCGCCCCGACCGTCTTCAGAATCGCAATGGTATTCAGTTTTTCCCGGATAAAGGCATGGACCGAGGTGGCGACTCCCAGTCCTCCCACGAACAGCGCCGTCAATCCAATCAGACCCAAATAACGGGTCAGTTGTTCCAATGACTGTTTCAGTTGCGGTTGTGCGTCACGGTATCCCGACACGCGGGCTGAATCAGAGGCCAGTCGTCCTCGTAACTCGTAGAGGAGCGGATCCGGGGCCATGGCGCCCGGGATTTTCAGCAGATAGCGTTCGCGAACCCGGCTGCCCAACTTGATCAGGTCAGCCGCGTGAAGCCCTTCTTGTGACACGAAGACCCGAGGGCCAAGGCTGAAGGCGTTGGCCATGCGATCCGGCTCTGTCCTGACGACGCCGGTGATGACGAACTGCCCTTGACCGATCTTGAGTCGATGTCCGACAGAGAGTCCCATTCTGATCAACAGAGACTCCTGGACGACCACGCCAAAACACAGACGTTCAAGGCAATTGCTCGTCTGCGGGCCAAGAAGTTCCGCTAAGTTGCCGTCGGGTTCCAGTCGAAGTGAACCATACAGCGGGTACTGTGGCTCGACGGCTTTGAGCTCGATGATTTGCGTCTGCTGCCCGGTGGTCGAAGATGATTCAGCCTTCGCCGCCATGGCGACCAGCTCGCTGATATGGGTCAGCGCCACGTCGCGATCTCTGAGTGAGTCCAAGACGGCTTGACCGGAAGGACTCACCTGCCAGGACAGCCGGATTTCGAGATCACCGCCCAGGAGGCTTCGCGCTTCTTTGGTAACGGTCTGCTCAACCTGTGTACCGAAGAGCGAGACGCCCGTCAAGGCTCCGACGCCGATGGCAATGCAGACCAGGAAATAGAGAAAGTGCCGCCATGCCGCGCGTGTTTCGCGCCAGGCCATATGGAGCGTAAAGGAGGTCATGGGCGGGATTCTGGAGCGGAATCCGGGGATGCACGGTCGGAGGAGAAGACCCGGTCCCGGGATGCCGCAGCAATCGGACCCTCGTCGATGACATCGGAATAGGATGGCAGCGTGTCGGATTCCAGGCACCCGTCGCGCATAGACACCACTCGCTGCATCAATGCCGCCAGAGCCGTATCATGTGTGACCAGCACCAGGGTTGTCCCGTAGTCGCGATGCAGCGAGAGCAAGAGGTCGATCACGGACGCGCCGGTTGTGCTGTCGAGATTGCCCGTGGGCTCATCGGCCAACAGAATCGGCGGGCGGCAGGCAAAGGCGCGCGCGACTGCGACGCGTTGCTGTTCTCCTCCGGACAGCTGTACGGGATAATGTCCCATACGATCGGACAATCCGACCGCCGCCAGTAACTCGGCGGCACGTGTGCCGGCCTGGCGCTCCCCGCTCAACTCCAGCGGAACCGCGACGTTTTCGATCGCCGTGAGGGTAGGAATGAGGTGAAAGGACTGAAAGATATAGCCGATTTTCTCTCGACGAACGTGCGCCATCCGGCTTTCGGACAGAGACGTAATATCCAGTCCGTCCAGCTCGATCGATCCGGACGTCGGACGATCGAGGCCGGCCATCAGTCCGAGCAGGGTGGATTTCCCGCTCCCCGACGGCCCCACGATGGCGACCGTTTGTTTGGCAGGAATCACCAGAGAAATCCCCTCAAGGATTCTCACGGAACGGCCTGCCGCTGTCAGCACCATCGACACATTTTTCAGTGAAATCATATCCGGCGCAACCCTATCAGACTGTGGGAAAACGCATATGGACTTCTCCAGCCATCGCAATCTCGCTGCTTGAGACGACAACAAACAGTCATACAGGATGCTCAAAATGGCCCGCTGTTCTCACCCGCCCACCCCAGCGCGCCGAGACGCGCCATGCCACGAGGCGGCCGCAGCAAGCGAAGAGGCGAGGAGGTACATACCAAGCTTCGCTTGAACCGCTCGCTTCGATCAGATGCGAGCGGATAAGTTCCTTGCCTCCGCTAGGCTCATGACGTTGAGCCTCTGAGTGATGCGAGAACACCGCTGGCGGACTTTTTCAGCATCCTGCTATCCCAGATGACGACTTGGCCATAGTATTATACTGTACGAAAGAAAGGACCAAGCGAATTTGTACGGCCCCATGTCTCGACGTCAACGCCTGCTTCGTTTTGTTCTTCCGGTCCTTCTGTCCCTTATTGTCTGTTTCAACCAGACGGTGGTGGAGGCCGGTTCTTCAGAGGCGGGAGATACCAGGCCGAAGATCGTTGCCTTCGGCGACAGTCTCACCGCCGGATTCGGGGTCAGCGGCGAGGATGCATACCCTGCCCAACTGCAGCGGCGGTTGGACGAGCTGGACTATCGTTATCGGGTCATCAATGCCGGTGTGAGCGGCGATACGACCGCCGGCGGTCTTCGTCGTGTTCCCTGGGTGCTTGCCGGCAAGCCCGACATCGTGATTCTTGAGTTGGGCGCCAACGACGGACTCAGGGGGCTCAGTCTGGAACAAACAAAAAGCAACCTCGGTTCGACCATCCAGCAACTACAGCAAGCCGGCGTTACTGTGATCCTGGCCGGAATGAAGCTGCCTCCGAACTATGGGCAAGACTACACGAAGGGTTTCGAGGCTATCTATCCGGCTCTCGCCAGGCAATACCGCCTTCCCCTCATCCCGTTCTTTCTTGAGGGGGTCGCGGCCTCGTCGGCGTTGAATCAGGCCGACGGTATTCACCCGACAAAGGCAGGATATCGGATTATCGTCGAGCAGGTGCTCAAAACTCTTGGCCCGGCGATCCGTGCCCGAGCGAACCCCCCTAAACTGCTCAAGGGCATGGAGTAAGACGCAGCACCGCACGGCAGACCGCGGGCTGCAGGGGGACGTCTTACGATAGCGAGAGGGGGCGTTGTTCGTTAGGACTTCTTGAAGAAGGTGTCGTAGACGCCGTAGGCGAGGACTCCCCCGATCAGCACATAGTAGAGACCGGTGATTCCGCTGTAATCCGGAGGCCCGCCGCCTTCCGGGGCATTGGCCAACACCGGGAGTGCTTCGACCAACAATGCTGTTGCTGCCAGCACGCTTGTTCGTACGCAGAGCTTTTTCATCGCAACTCCTCCTCCTCAGACCCGTACCGATTCAATAAAATGAGGGCGCATTGTACAGAAATCTGTGGGGCTGGCGCAAGAGGGGTCGGTAACCTGTTAACTCGCATTATTCGTGCCGGTTCGTTACTTGGCAGGACGCTTTGACGAGGCTGACTTGAGCGAATCAGCCAGGTCTTTGAATGACCCGGTGAGGGTGTTCAGCTGGGAGCTCTTGCTCAGGAGTTCGTTTGCGGCCGCCCGAACCTGCCCGTCGTGTCGAACGACTTCACCGGCCAGTTCGGCGACATGGGCCAGGATCTCCTTATACTCGTCAACCTCGAGCTGGGTCAGTTGCAACGTCTCTTGGGCGGTCTTTGTTTCAGCGATGGAGACCTGGAGTTGTTGGGTCAAACGGCCGATGTAGGCCTCGCGGTCTCTCATTTTTGTTTCAAAGCTCATCAGGGCGTCTTCGCTCTCGCGGCGCCGGTGTTCCTGATTCTTGATGACTTGAATCCAGGCCGAGAGATCCCCGGGGCCGAATTGCGGAGCATCGGGAACTGCAGTGCCTGCTTCGAGGGCATTCATCGCCGGTCTCAGCCATTCCAAAAACGGCAGTACCTCGCTCAGTTTCACATCGGGAGCGGACGACTGTGTCATCGATGTTTTTCCTCCGGCCGAAGGCTCAGGTTTCGGGGGCGCCTGAGCCGATTTGGCGACACTGGATTTTTGTGGCTGCCGAGGCTGGACCCATCGATGGTACTCGAGCAGGACGGCGATGCAGTGGCGGCACATCGGTTCTTCAGGAAGCGCGCACGAACATTTGGAAAGAAGGTGGCCGTCTTTCAGCCTGATGGTTTGCTCATACAGGCCGGAGTTGCCGATCACCGCCGATGAAATTTGCGAGTCGTCCGCCTCAACGATACGGACACGGTTCTCCGCCGCATACTGACGGCCGATGTTGAACGCATTTGCGTCGGCGACAGATTGAATCATCTGCGGATCCAATAAGCCCAGCCGTTCGGCGCTGCAGGGAATTTTGTTTCGCACTTTCAACGATGACAATCTCCGTCTGCTTGACGAGTCCGCGCCACCGTAGTCTGCCCTGACAGTGCAGGACTGTCAAGAATTGACGAGTTTGCCTGTGTTTTATGGAGGGGGGCGAAACAGGTTGCAAGCTGCCGAAGGCCCTATCGACAGCGTGGGGGCGGGCCCTTCGCACTCATCGGGGTCAGCCAGATATAGTCGGCAATCTTCTCGCGCGCAAGCTCTCTGATGTCTTCAACACGGCTCGAATCAAACGACGTCATATAGATCGTCGTGTGTTTCACCTGACCGGCAAACCGCCGGGCGACCCGCATCGGGACCGGGAGTCCGTATTGAATATGGCCTGCCCCCGTATAGCTCACAATGATCTCGCGCGCTCGACTGCTGTCCCGGCGCAGCGCCCCAAGACTGGCAGCCAGGGTTTTTGCCATGCCTTCATCGCGGACCATCGACGCCTCGTACATCGGTTGCATATGCGTGCCGGCTCCGCTTCCGTGACAGCGCTCCAGTTGATCGAGAATACGCGCGCGATAGGCAGGATCGTCGACGATCTCTTCCTGATGCATGCCCCACTGCGTCCATTCCGGCTCCTGCCGGACCTGCGCCAGGCCGAACTTGACGACGCGCCGGATCAACGGCCTCGGCGGGTTCATGGCGCGGATCGACAAGTGCCGGTCACGCGCAAATGCGACCAGCGGTTCATAGGCTGCAAAGTCTTGTCCCCAGTTTTGCTCCCACCGGACCTGCTCAAGAAATTCTGTTCGACCGACCCGATCATTCGACAGATAGTCATCCAAGGCGGGCTGGCCATCCCATCCGAACATCTCGATGCCGATGGTCGGCTTGATACCGGCTGAGACCATCCGATCGAGAATGAGAAGCGCTGCCTCGATGTGGTGCTTGTTGAAATGTTCCTCGCCCAGGTAAATGATCTCGTAATCTTCCAAATCCCTGAGCCATTCGGCCGAAGCTACGACGCGGCCGGTCTGTGTCTCGATGACCTGCCAGGGTTGCCATTCCGTCTCATGATCGGAGCCGAGTCCTGCCTGATGTCCGGGGGCACAGCCGGCCAGGGCGATAAGGGCGCACAGGACCACCCCCAGCCGACAGACCAGCTTATTCCAGCGGGCATTCATATTGAAGAAGCAGTCGATGTACATGATCAATTCCTATCATACTGTTCGGAGGTGGACAAGTTGTCCAGCTTGACGGTGGAGTTTACAGGCCACTATTCTTCTCCGATGAGTGCTGAGCCCCATCAGCTCGACGAATTCCGCCGAGGCATCAGCCTGCGTGCGAGGCAGTCTCCCGGTCAGTGGGAAGCCTCGAAGCGATTGATCGAGCAACACAAGTTCCCTGAAACGATCAGCCGTCTTCTTGAACAGGTCAGAGGAAAGAGCCTGCCGTCCGCGATCAAAGAACCGTTGCTGCGCGTTCTACAACCGCAACAGGCCACCAGAGTTCAAGACCTCGACGGTGAATGGCTCAAGACCCTCACCGGGTTCCCGCCTGCCAAGGCGATCCGGGCCCTCTGTATTTTCTTTGAGCTCATCGCCCATCCAGGCTCGCAGTGGCCCATGCTGACGATGTCGAGCGAGGAGATTGAAGCCTATGTGGAGCGTTCCACTAATCCTTTTGATCTCCTGCGCGACGCCGATGTCGCGTCGGTATTGGATCTCGGAGCCGGCGACCTGTCATTCGCCGACGAATTGGCGGAGCGCTACATGCCCGAATTGCAACAGCGGCATCGCAGCCTGATCCTCCATTGCCTGGACCGGCTCGATCCCCGCTCGCAACTGGGCGGACCCCTGCATCCTCATCAGGACCGGTTGCGGGCCTTGAGAGACAGGCTGGGGCCCACATTTTCATTTTTCGGGAATCAGGACATGTTTGCCCTGGAGAAACTGGACGAGACCGGCAAACTGGCCCCGCGATACACAATCGTCACCTGTTGGGCGCCGGCCACGCCCACCTTTGCCTATGAGCCATCGAGGCTGTCTCCATCCATCATCACCGGGGATCTTTCCCATACAAAAGGATCCTTCCGGTCCGGTCGATTTCGGGGCGAGCCGGCGCTGGAGGTTCAGCATGGTGAACGGCTGTTGCTGTTCCCCCCCTGGAAGTTTGACATTATCGGCCCCCTCGCCCTGCTCAATCTCATGGCGGCGCGCGGCGCGCTCTGTGTCCTGGGCGCAGTCGACAACCAGGTCTTTTGGGAGATCCTGGCGCAATTGCTCGACGACTCCCGCTATCGGCCTCAAGACCGCCTGTTCACCACCGAAAATCTTCCCGAGATCTTCGGCGAGGTGTATCACGCGTTGAATCGTCTCTCGATCGGTGACTCGGTCAATCTAGCCGATCTGGGGACTCTTCGGCGCTCCGGTCTCTCTCCGGAGTCTATCGATGACCGGAACCAGGCCGGTCCCGCCTTTCGATCTGTTCGAATCAGGCGGGGGGCAACCTTTCCGGGAATTCCAGCCGGCAGCACCGCGAGAAAATTCTCCGGGATGGTAGAAGAAGTGCCTCCGTGGTTCCTCACTCTCGTCTCTGCCTAGCAGGATGCTGAAAAAGTCCGCCAGCGGTGTTCTCGCATCACTCAGAGGCTCAACGCGTGGAACCTGTGGAGGCAAGGAACTTATCCGCTCGCATGTGATCGAAGCGAGCGGTTCAAGCGAAGCTTGGTATGTACCTCCTCGCCTCTTTGCTCGCTGCGGCCGCCTCGTGGCATGGCGCGTCTCGGCGCGCTGGGGTGGGCGGGTGAGAACAGCAGGCCATTTTGAGCATCCTGCCCCTGTCTAAATTGGTGCTGTCTCAATCCTCGATAGCTCTGGTGGCCATAGAAGTCAAAACGAGTGTTTCCGCAGTCTTCTAGAACCTCGACATGCAGACATTCATGGCAAGCCTTGAGTATCAAGGGGTCATCGGGATGACCGGCGCACAAAAGAGACGAAAAATTGACCACCTTCCGACCCTTTGTTAGACTTCGGCGGTATCCAATCACGTCCGTTTTCACCACGTAACAGGCGCTGACTTTATGATGAATTCTACGCAGGCGATCCGGTCGATTCAGGACAATATTTCGCGGGTCATCAAGGGGAAACCCCTCGTGATCGAGATGACGGTGGTGGCCCTTCTGGCTCGCGGGCATCTGCTGCTCGAAGATGTGCCGGGCGTCGGAAAAACCACGCTGGCTCATAGCCTTGCGCGGTCATTGGACTGTTCGTTCAAGCGCATTCAGTTTACCAGCGACCTGCTTCCCTCAGACATCGTGGGGGTGTCCATTTTCAACCGACAGAAGCAGGCCTTCGAATTCATGCCCGGTCCTATTTTCGCCAACATTGTCCTGGCCGACGAGATCAATCGAACCACGCCAAAAACCCAAAGCAGCCTCCTGGAGGCCATGAGTGAAGCCCAGATCTCAGTCGATAACCAGACCTATCCGTTGAGTCAGCCATTTATGGTGATCGCGACGCAAAACCCCTCGGAGTATCACGGGACGTTTCCACTGCCTGAGTCACAGCTGGACCGGTTTCTTATGCGGCTGCGCATCGGGTATCCATCACCGCAAGAAGAACGGAAAGTACTCGACCGGGCTCCATCCCTCCATCCGGCTGAGGACCTCGACCCCGTGTTGACTGCCCAGGATGTGCTCGACCTACAGGCAGAGGTCGATAAGGTGTTTGTGGACGAGAGTCTGACGGAGTATCTTCTGTCGATTGTCCAGGCGACGAGGCAGTCCGAACTGCTGTCATTGGGAGTGAGCACGCGCGGGGCCCTGGCCCTGAGCCGCACGGCGAAAGCGCTGGCGCTTGTCCGTGGCCGCACCTATTGCTTGCCGGACGATATCAAAGAACTTGCCCCCACGGTCCTTTCTCACCGCATCATGGTGGCTCGATCGCAGGGAGTCCGCCAGCGAAGCTTCGAGCAGGCCGAGCGTATTATTCAGGATCTTGTGGAATCGATCCCCGTTCCTGTCTAGCAGGCTGTTGACAAACCCTCTTCTCCTCC
>LVWT01000044.1 GCA_002083405.1 Nitrospira sp. SG-bin2
TTCCGAGTGGAAACGTGAATTAATCAGACCTTCCTTAGATGACTATCTGGCAGCGTTTAAGGACAAACATGTAAATGTCAGGAGAGATGCCATTGAACGATTGCTGGCCTGCATAACAGATGATGACACGCCTATTCAGGAAAAGAAGTGCCCCGAGGGAGGCGGTCTAGATGCGTATGACCGGCTCCTCACTGCAATTATTGACTTGCTGGCCGATTCCGACGCAGGGGTGAGGGAGGCCGCGATTTTCTACTTGAAGCAAACCACTGATGCTCGTGCTAGCAAGCCAATCTCGCGACTACTTCGCGATGTGAATACGGATGTACGGGCGGCAGCAGTTGAATCGTTTTACCTCATAAGAGGCGATAGTAACACTGTGCGAGAGCTTGAACGATTACTGGCAGATAACAACAAAAGAGTGCGAGTAGGCGCAGCTAGTTCTCTTAACTTGAACGGGTCCAAAACAACAGCTGCATTGTTACGAAATGCGGCCACTCGGGAGGTTGATCAAGAGGTGCGGAAAGTCTTTCTGGAAGTCGCGGACGAACTTGATAAACGCTTCGCACGCAAAGAAAGAAAATAAGGGGGCGGTTTCAAGTTCCAAGTGCAACGGGTGAATGAAAAGGAAAAGAGAGGAAGAAAAGGGGACAGGCTACTTTTCTGGAGATCTGCGGGGTCGCCCACGCGGGCGCAGCGTGGAGACGAGGCCCAGAGTTGTGGTGCTCCGCGCTTGCCAGTCCGTCGTTCCAAACGGTTGCTGCCGATTCACACAGGTGCGGAGCGTGGTGAGTTCATGATCGACGAGCGAGGGGAAGAAAAGGGGACAGGCTACTTTTCTGAGGATTTTCGTGGTCGTCCGCGCTGGCGCAGGGTCGATTCCAGGCCCAAGGCGGTGGCGATTACCGCTTGCCAGTCTGATGTCCCGAACGGTTGCTGCCGATTCACGCAGGTGCGGAGCGTGGAATAATGATCAAGTGGCATTGCGTAGTGTTGTCCAGCTTATTAGCAGTCACCAGCAGTAGTCTAGCGGAGCCCACTTGGGCCGAGTTCATCCCGCCAGATCCACTGGGTAAGCTCTGGGAACAACACATGTTAGAGGGGAAATCCAGCTCGGTGGGCGTTTTCGTCGAAGGATCTAATGTTTCTACATCAGAGAGAATAGGTAAGCGATTGCTTGAGAATAATGAGAGGAAGGGATGGATAGAAACGCTCCATTCAGAACCGTATGGCATAAACATAGCTCAGCGGGGAGAGGGCTTCTGGCGTAATGGCGGATGGAATCTTATGGGGGGGCTGTTAGACCAAGTAACTGTCGGGCACTCAGCCGTTCAACTCTACGCAAAAATCATCAGGCATCAACATCCATACTTCCCCTTCAATCACGATCCTCCCACCGACACAGGCTACGAGTTTTTCTTGTTGCATAGGAAGCAAGGGGTTTCCGGTGCAACCATCGTCCGGACATGGCGTTTCCCTCCGGAAGAAGTCGCCTCTGAAGAAAGCGGACATGGCGGGCGGACAGATAAGGTACGCGTATTTTTTGGCTATGACCCTTCGAGTCAAACCTCGACGATTAGAATCACGGGTCTTACGCATACGTTTGAGGAACATCTGGATCTGTCTTCGGTAATCCAGGAGGTACAACCCCAATCTCCAGCCATTGGAGAGGAAGAAAGGAACCATTTAGATCAGAAGTGAGGGAGAAGAAAAGGGGAAGGCTACTTTTTGGTCGGGATGCGTGAGCGGAATAGGGTGTTGGAACGGACGCACAAGTGAGTTGTAATCGGTGATGAAAGACCTGTGATGAAGCAGACGGTGTTCGCAAAAGTACTTGTTGGTTGTCGCCTGTGCGCTGATGCTCTGTGCATCGGTGCCAGCACTCACGGTCGCCGATCAAGCCCAATACATCTACGACGACCTCGGCCGGCTCTCGCAAGTGATCGACGGGCAGGGCAATGTCGCGACGTATCAGTACGACGCCGTCGGTGACGGGGATCGCGCCCAATAGTGGTGCGGCAGGGGCGACGGTCAATGTCTCGCTCGCCGGTACGAATCTGATCGGTGCATCGCTGGCGACGGACAATCCCGGCATTGCGGTCAGCAATGTTCGAACCGCGGCCACGACGGTCACCGCGACGTTTCAGATTGGCCATCTGCTGTGTTAAGGAACCGAGTTTCGGGTCATCTTGTAGCTGAGGGACTCAGCTGGGGAGAGGTTATCTGGATTCGTTCCTAGGACGAGATGCGCGAAGCACTTCTAGCGCGCGCTCTAAGACGATACGACCCGGCAGCGTCGCGGGCCGGCTGTATTCCTCCATCACACTCGCTCAGCTACCAGTCGCCCTAGGCCTGTGACCAAACAGTCCTCTTGCTGCCGGTTCGCGTCCTGATGCGTGTGGAAACGATAGACACCTTTCGGGATAAACGTGCTGACGGCCAGATGTGAAATCATCTCACTGAAGCGCGCGCCCTCCGCGAGCAACTTTCCGTCGCCCTGCATGACAAGTGGCCGCTCACGTCTATGTCCAACCGTCCTCATGTTGTCTACTCTACCTGAGGGGCCTCAACGGGGCAAGTTGACCCTCAGTTGCCAGCCAGGGGATGTAGACAGGTTACTTCAACGACGCCAGATCGATCACGAAGCGGAATCGCACGTCGCCCTTGAGGACACGCTCGTAGGCCTCATTCACCTGTTGAATCGGGATCACTTCGACATCGGATTCGATTCGGTGTTCGGCACAGAAGTCCAACATGGCTTGGGTTTCCCGGATGCCGCCGATGACGGAGCCGGCAAGACGCCGGCGATGTAGAATCAAGGGAAAGGCTTCCAGCAGCGTCGGCTTGTCCGGCACGCCGACAAGAATCATGGTCCCGTCGGTCTTGAGCAGATTGATGTAGGCGTTGTAGTCGTGCGGGGCAGAGACAGTATCCAGGATGAAATCGAAGCGGCGTTGAAATTTCGTGAATGTCTGAGGGCTGGCCGTCACAGCGAAGTCAGCGGCCCCCAGCCGTTCCGCATCCTTTCGTTTGCTCTCCGATGTGCTCAAGACCGTTACTTCCGCGCCGAGGGCTTTTCCGATCTTCACCGCCATGTGGCCGAGCCCTCCGAGTCCCACTACGGCCAGCTTGTGATACTTGCCGACGCCCCAATGTCTGAGCGGAGAATAGGTCGTGATCCCGGCGCAGAGCAGCGGGGCCGCTCCAGCCGACGAGAGGCCGTCCGGAATGCGCACAGCATACTGCTCGTCTACGACGAGTTGGGTCGAGTACCCGCCTTGTGTGATTCGGCCTTCTTTGTCGCGCCCGCTATAGGTGAGGACCATGCCGGCCTCGCAGTATTGTTCGAGCCCTTCACGGCAGGCCGGACAGGTTCTGCAGGAGTCGACGAAACAGCCGACGCCGACACGGTCGCCGACGAGCCACTTCTTGACCGCGCTTCCTACCGTCGACACAGTCCCGACGATTTCATGGCCGGGTACCATTGGAAACAACGATCCGCCCCATTCATCGCGGGCCTGGTGGATATCCGAATGACAAACTCCGCAATGTGTGATCGTAATCAGCACGTCGTGATCGCCGATGTCCCGTCGTTCAAATGAAAACGGTTGTAAAGCGGCATTCGCAGACAATGCGGCATAGCCAGAAGTAGGAAGCATCCGTTTTCTCCTTAGGCGAAGGTGAACGAGGCCGTGACCTTAGCAAGTTTGCCGAAGCTTGCCAACGGGGAAGAAGTAAGGGGGTGGGCTGATTAGCCTGACGTGTCCGTTTCGTGCCGGTCTGGTTCGACCGTGAGCGGATCGCCGGGGAAACGGTATTGCTCCGCAGCCCAGGTTCCTAAATCCGTGAGCTGGCAGCGTTCGGAGCAGAAAGGGCGCCAAGAATTTCTCGCCCAAGAAGTCGGCCGATGGCAGATGGGGCAGGTCATGACGATTATCTAACGCTGAGGGGCTTGCTGTGTTTTCTCGATCTTGGCCCAGGCATCTTTGAGCGACACGGTTCTGTTAAAAACGAGCGTATCGACTGATGAGTCAGGATCCACACAGAAGTACCCTTGGCGTTCGAATTGGAAACGGGCCCCCGGCGTGGCGGAGCGAAGACTTGGCTCGACCACACAGCCGGTGAGAAGCTCAAGCGACTGAGGGTTCAACGACTGAGTCCAATCTCGATCAGCAGGCAGCTTGGCCTGGTCGGCGAGCAGCAATGGATGGTAGAGCCGGATGGTGGCTGGAGCGGCATGGATAGCCGACACCCAGTGAATCGTTGCTTTGACTTTGCGCTGCTCTTGTGACGATCCGCTTTTTGTCTCCGGGTCGTAGGTGCAGTGCAGCTCGGTGATGACGCCGGTCCGGGGGTCCTTCGTCACGCTCACGCATTTGATGATGTATCCGTAGCGTAGCCGGACCTCTCGGCCCGGCGCGAGCCGATAAAACTGTTTCGGCGGATCCTCGCGGAAATCGTCCTGCTCGATGTAGAGCGTCCGCGAGAAGGGCACCGGCCTTGTTCCGGCCGACGCATCCTCAGGGTTGTTCACCGCGTCGAGTTCTTCAACCGCCCCTTCCGGATAGTTATCGATCACGACTTTCAACGGTCGCAGGACTGCCATGACGCGCGGAGACCGCTTGTTCAAGTCTTCGCGGATGAAGTGTTCGAGCAACTGCATCTCGACGATGGCATCGCGCTTGGCAACGCCGATATGGTCACAAAACGCGCGAATGGCCTCAGGCGTGACGCCCCGGCGACGCAGGCCTTTCAGCGTGGGGAGGCGTGGGTCATCCCAACCGGCCACCAGTTTCCTCTCGACCAATTCGAGCAGTTTTCGTTTGCTCATGACGGTGGAGGTAAGGTTGAGTCGCGCGAACTCGATCTGCTGCGGGCGATGCGGGGCATCGGTTTCAGCCACGATCCAATCGTACAAGGGGCGGTGATCCTCAAATTCCAACGTGCAAATCGAATGGGTGATGCCTTCCAGGGCGTCAGACAGCGGATGGGCAAAATCATAGGCGGGGTAGATACACCATGCGGTGCCGGTCCGATAGTGAGACGCATGCCGGATTCGATAGAGCACCGGATCCCGGAGATTGATATTGGGGGAGGCCATATGGATCTTGGCACGCAGGACGTGCGTCCCGTCGGCAAACTCTCCGGCCCGCATACGTCGGAACAGGTCAAGGTTCTCATCAGGAAGTCGCGTTCGAAAGGGGCTGTCGCGGCCCGGGTTGGTCAGTGTGCCGCGATACTCGCGCATCTGATCGGCGGTGAGACTATCGACGTAGGCGGTGCCTTTCTTGATCAGCGTGAGGGCGAAGCCGTAGAGCTGCTCAAAATAGTCCGACGCGTAGAACATGTTCCCACGCCAGTCGAATCCCAGCCAGCGTAGGTCTTCCTGGATCGCTTGAACGTATTCAGGATTTTCGGTCGTCGGGTTAGTGTCATCGAACCGCAAATGACATCTGCCGCCCGGAGTTTCGTCGGCGAGGCCGAAGTTGAGGCAGATGGATTTGGCGTGGCCGATATGGAGATATCCATTGGGCTCCGGGGGAAATCGCGTGACGACTTGGCCGCCATGTTTGCCGGCGGTACGGTCCGCTGTCACGAGATCACGAATGAAATTCGAAGGGCCCGAAGGCGCCGGTGTCGTCATGATGGTTCCGTCTTTGGTCGAATCGAGCGGATACGTACGGCCCTTGCCGGAGGCAGTTCTATCACAGACAGGTAGGGGGGAGGAATGGTGAAACTGTTCAGGAGGACGGCTCTGTCATCTGATGGCCGGAGAGCTGCATCACACTGAAGTCTTTTTGGGCAATGAGAGAGCCTTCCATCCTCAACCGGAACTCATAGCGGCCGGGCGCAGGGAAGATCAATGAGGGAATGTTGATGCCGAAATCAGAAATCTGCAGGCGGTCGCCGATGACGATGTTGGGGAGCGTGGCCCGGCAGATCGGTTGCTCGTTGTTGAGGTAGATCAGGTCGATGTCGAAGTTGTAGGCGCCTTCGGCGTCCGTGAGGCAAAAATACAATCCCATTTGCTGATGCTGGAACGGAAAGATGACGGCTTGGAGGTGCGTGAAAATGCCGATCAGGCTTTTCTTCTTCGTCAGACTATCTTCGATCACCTGATCGCAGACCAGGAAGGCCTGGACGCTTGGTTTTACGATATCCGTCATGGACGTATTCTATAGGAGACATGGCGATCGCAAAACAGTTATCGCATTTCAGCGTGAAACCGGCGGATGAGTGTTCAACCCAGGACGACGGTTCCGCCTCGGTTCTCCACGACGTCGCCGAAGAGCGTCCTGCCGGAACCGATTCTGCAGTAGTGAGGCGTGATATCCACCAAGGCGCCCGTGTGCGAATAAAATCTTCCCGATGTGATCTGAATTCTATTGTCCGATACGATCCGGGCCTCAAACGCGATCTCGCCGGATTGCCGGCCGTACAAGCGGACCCACGGAGCATCGGACGGCATGTTGGTAGTGGCTTGATGGATATCGATCGTGAATTGCGCTGCCTGGTTGATCACCAACGTATTCCGGCGAATATGCGCGATCTGAGTCCCGGTTGCGTCATAGAGGTCGGCCGTGACGAGTAGCAATCCTTGTGCTGGTCTGGTTTCAAGGACGAGCTGTTCCTTCCCCTGAATCTTCACGACGCCGTTGGTATTGCGAAAAATATTCGATCCAATGAGAAGCTCCGGGCCCAACGTCTGGGTTGCCGTTGTGGTGGACTCTGCATGGGGCGATGGCAAGGTGTTCAGTGGTTCCAGCGTGTCGTCCGTCATTGTGTTTGGGAAAACAACTTCAAATGATAAATGATAGATGTGGGCATGACCCGAGTTGCCTCAGGAGCCAATAGCGATGTGTGAAGGCTAGGGCTTCCACCTGGTTCTGTCAAGAGTGCCCCGGCATGGGGCTATGAGGCCGGCAACGGCGGCTTCGTTGCAAACAGAAAAGGGCTTATGATACGGTCCAAGCTTCATGCTGGCTGAAGATGGTCCCATCGTCTAGCCTGGCCTAGGACGGAGCCCTCTCAAGGCTTAAACACGGGTTCAAATCCCGTTGGGACCACCACCCCTTCTCCCGCCGTTCCAAGGAGTTAGCGACTTTCTGCTGAGTAGTCTCTTCTTCGGTGAGCCGTCCATAGGACAATCCATAGGACAAAAGTGCAGTGTGGAGGAGGGACACGGCGGCGCGAAGCTGCTGATTCCAGCCGAATCCACCGTGAGAATAGGCCGCTGTCATCGATTCCCCGCCGAGCTGATCGTTCCCCATGCCGCGCAGGCGATGCCCCAACAGGGCGGCTCGGACTTCAAGCGGGACGCCGAGATTCTGCAACCAGGTGGCGAAGGTATGGCGCAGGTCGTGGAAGTGAAGATCGGCCACTTTCGCCTCAGTCGCCAAACGTCTCCAGAAGATGCTAAACGCGGCCGGAGTCCATCGCCTGAAGATTCTCCCGTCCATGTGGGCGATCTCCCCGCGTAGGGCCTCGTAGGCTGCAGGATTGAGGGGAATTTCACGGGGTGTCTGCTTCAGACGGCTTCGGGAAGAGGGAAGGATCAACCACCACCCGTCATCCCGCTTCCGCATCCAGGTCCGATCAATCTCCAGAATCTTGGCTTCCCGGATTCCGGTATTGAGGGCAACTGTGGCGATCCGCCAGAACTCCAGTGGATCGTGTTCATGTTGCCCGATCTTCTTCAGCCGGCGCTCGTCGGCCTTGGTCCGGATCGCTTTCAGTTCCTCGGTTGTGGCGACTCGCTGGCGATGTTCCACGTCGGGCAGTTCGACCCGCTTCAACCGGTTCTTGTCCAACTTGTCGAAATCCACGGCCAGGTTCAGGAGCCGCATGAAGACGCCCCACTCCCGTCGAATCGTCCAAGGCGCGGCCTTCGCGGCGAGTCGGCTCGTGATGTAGGCCAGGCCATCTTCGGCTTTCAAGGAATCAAGCGGACGATCGCCGAACCGTGGCAGGAGGTGCATCTCGATCACCGATTCGGGTCGAGCCAGGTCAAACCGCTTTTTGACCTGCATGGTTTGCCAATAGAGCGGGAGAAATTCTCTCAACGTCGGCGCAACCGGCCGAGCCGGTACTGGATCTGTGTCGCCCTGTTGAATCTTGGCCATCATGGCGATGGCGGCCTCTTCGGCTTGTTCTTTGGTGAGATCGTAACCGAGAAGCGGACGATACCGCACGCCTTTCCAGCGGAAATACAGATCGAAGGCCAGGCCCTTCTTCGTCGGTCTCTTGCTGATCGTGTATCCCATCAGGTGCTCAGCGATAGCGGGAATTGCGATGGTAGACGGCTGCGGCCTGAATGTCTAGATCGTCGCTCGCAGGCACTGCGTGGAGTGCACTGGGCCGCTCGCGTGGACGTGGAACAGTCGTGAGCATGTCGGCAGCCGAGCCTGCTAGAGGTGCGGGCTCAATGCGGCCGGTTCGCACCCAGTCCTCAAGCTCGTCCTGATCGAACAACAGCGCGCGCGAGCCGGGACGACGATAGCGAGGGATGTCCTTCCGCTGGTACAGGGACGATCTCGACATCCGAAGAAACTGCGCGGCTTCTTGAAGGGTCAACGGTCTCATGCGTCACACGCGGGATCAGAAATCCGCTTCCTCCATGTTCCTGACTCTATCGGTCACTGGGGGCCTCGTTTCTGTTAGAACGGTCAAGTGGGGCGCACGGACAAGCCGCAGTGACTACTCTTCCGGATCTAGCCGCAGAAAAGTCATGACCATGCCTACGCCCATGGCTTTCGCCTCAGGGGTGCCGATCGCGTTGACGGCTTGACCGACGAAGCGGAACAGCGGCGCGGGGTTCACACCCACGATCCGTTCAGTGGGGACAAGGCGGCCGGCTTCTCCCACCCTGAGCAAGAACCACGACGCGCCCTCGCAGGTAAGCGTCCATAGCGCCATGCCCCGTAAGACTTCACCCGCTTCGTTCTCAAAGAGGATTTCACAACCCAGGCCGGGTTTGACCGACGAGATAACCTCGATCTCATCGGGAAACATGAGGAGCACCGGCACTGCCCACCTCGCCGGGAGCACAACGGGTTCGCAATCCTCGAAGCGGATCTCCTTCTCATCGTTCACGCAGAAACACAGACACACCTTTGCTTTCGATTGAATGATCATCTTCGCCCCGGAACGGGATTCAACCCAAATCGTTGGTACATCGACTTATCCATATCACCACCCTGAATCATGCCGCGCACGGCGTTCTTGATCGTCATCTCAACGATCCTTTGTCCGTTAGGACCTTGACTGACAGTAGGCCGACCGACCTCGGCACCGGATTGATTATTTACAATGAACGTCAGATTTAATCCGCCACCGAGGCCGTTTTTGATGTCGCTCACATCCGACCGCGAGAGGACATATTCCCCAGGCGTGAGCAACGCCGGCACCGTGTCGAGATTGCCCGCGCCCAGCACCGGCCCGCCCATCGCAAAGCGCCGGACGAGCTCGCCGCCGTTCGCGGCGCCGACGCCGAAGCCGAACGAGGTCAGGACCGCCTTCGTCGCAAGCTGCGAAAACACCGTGCCCAAGACCTGCTTGGCAAAATCGGCCAGGCTCTCCAGCACATCCTGCATGCTCTGGATCTTCCGGTCCCACACATTGAAAAAGAACGTGCGAAAACTCATTTCCATCGTCTGCGCCGCGCGCCGCGCGAGATCCGCGCCGAGCCCGAAGCCGGATTGCGTGTCACGCACATACTTATCCATGCCGCGTGCCCATCCGGCGAAAATATCGTTCGATGCCGACTCATTGGCTGCCGCCAGACGTGTCAGCGCCTGAATCTCGATGGTTTCTTTTTCCTGCGCGGTCAATGCCGTGCGCGAGAGGATCTCTTCTGCCAGTTGCTGGTCATGTTGCTCCCACGCTGTCAGTAATCGGCCAGACTCCTCCTGCGTCAACCGGGTTTGCTGCGCCAGATTTGCCCGTACTAGATCGAGCTGATGCTGCAGCCGTAATTCTGTGGATGCCCCGACCTGCGCGTCGTAGGCTATCCACGCTTGCAGCCGATCAATCAATTGTGCCCGCTCGCTGTCCTTATCGCGCTGATCCAAACGGAATAATGCGACCGCTTCATCACCAGTACCCTTACGACTATCTAGAAATTCTTGACCGGCAGAAGTGAGACCAGTGATATAGAGCTGATAATCGTCCTTCTTTTTTTTCAACTCCTTTTGAAATAGGTCAACGGCCTCGTCTCCAGTTCCGGCGATGCTCGCATAATAATCGGCCGCCATTGAAAGGAGGCCGGTCAGATAGAGACTGTAGGACTCCTTCTTCTTTCTTAGCTCCTCATCAGTCGGAACGGATGCAAGACCACCGCCGGGCCCGCCAGGCTCATTAGAGAGCACTCCTGATCCGGCGGATTGACCTCTCAACCCGCCTCCGGATTTCATGAGGTCAAACCAAAACTGCTCGCGCGGCAACGTCCCTTCGCCCTTTCGATGCCCGAACCCAAGCGAGGTAAAGGCATCCATGAGGCCCTGGCCAATACGCGTCTGGCCGAACGCACCAGAGAGATTCCGCAAGTTTTGACCAACACTGGTCGTCTCATCGTTCAGCAGCCGCATCTTGGCAATAATTGTAGTAATCGTCTCAGTGCCGGCCGTCATGACCGGGATCAATCCAATCCCGACGGCGTGCGTCACACCATCTACCGACGCCATCAGCCGTTTCAGTTCGTCATTGAATCGATTGGCCGCTTGCGCCTGCTCCGTCGACATCACCACGCCGAGCTTGCGGCCTTCCTCCATCATTGCCTTCGTGGCGTCCGAACCCTGCCGGATGAACGGCACGAGATCCAGAAAGGCCCGGCCAAAGGCCTTCACGCCGGCATCGACGAATTCCGCTTGATTGTTCACTCCCTTGAGCCGGTCCTGCACCTCGAACAAGAGCTGATCCAACGGCTTGATTTTGCCGGACGCATCGGTGGCGCTGATCCCCAGCGAGGCGAACAGCTTCGCGCCCTCGCCGGTCCCAGCCGCCGCCTCCACCGCATTCTGCGAGAGTTTTTTAAGGCTCACCTCCAGCGTCTGCACCGGCACATCGGCCAAGTGCGCGGCATATTGCAGCGCCGTGGTCTTCTCGACCGTGATCCCGAGCCGCTGCGAGGTCTTGAGCGCCTCTTCCCCGAAATTTGCCGTGCTCTTCGCAATGGCAAACAGCGCCGTGCCGGCCAGCGTGAGTTGCGTTTTCCAATCGCCGATGAACTTCTGAAACTCGCCCACCAGTCCGCCGGACTTCTTGAGCTCATTCTGAAAATTATCAGCGACCAACCTGAGTACCAGGGCGAGTTCGCGATTCTCAGCCATTGAATACCTCCTCGTTCACTCCCATGTCTTCAAAATCTTGGCGTTGGGGCAACCTGGAAAATCACCTGGCAC
>LVWT01000045.1 GCA_002083405.1 Nitrospira sp. SG-bin2
CGGCGTCGTCACGGAAATTCTGGCGTAAGAAGACACGGGTATTCGTCAACTGCCATGCGTCAGCATGGTTGACATGGAAGCCGAGCGGTTTCGAGTAACGGACGATGAATAACGGGGGTTCCGAGTGAAGGTCGATCAGCGAATCAGAATCAGATTGCGCGGGTTCGATTACCGCGTGCTGGACCAGTCGGTGATGGAAATCGTCGAAACTGTTCGGCGTAGCGGGGCTAAGGTAGTTGGCCCGATTCCACTTCCGACCAGAATCGAGAAGATTACCGTCCAGCGATCGACGCACGTCGATAAGAAATCGCGTGAACAGTTTGAAATGCGCACGCACAAGCGCTTGCTGGACATTATGGAGCCGACGCCGGAAACGATGGATTCGCTGATGAAGTTGAATCTGGCTGCCGGCGTGGATGTGGAAATCAAGTTGTGAGGAAGGACAGGGCTAAGCTCAGCTTCAGCCTCGCGGTGAGTGAATGACAAACGGATTGCTTGGAAAAAAACTTGGGATGACGCAGGTCTTTGATCAAAATCGCTTGACCCCGGTGACGGTGATCGAGGCGGGGCCGTGCCGAGTTGTCACTGTGAAGACTAAAGAGCGCGATGGCTATGAGGCGGTTCAGCTCTCCTTCGGCGAAGTCAAGGAGTGCAAGCTTTCTAAGGCCGAACTGGGACACCTCAAGAAGAGCCAGTCACCTGCCAGCCGTGTGCTGCGTGAGTTTAAGAAGGATGGCGCTCCGGAGGTCGGGCAGTCGGTGACCGTCGATATTTTCAAGAAGGGCGATTGGGTCGATGTCATCGGGGTCTCGAAGGGAAAGGGTTTTCAGGGCGTGGTTCGTCGCCACCACTACGCCGGAGGGCCGGAATCTCACGGATCGATGTTCCACCGGCATCCCGGTTCGATCGGGGCAAGTTCATATCCTTCGCGTGTGTGGAAGGGGAAAGAGTTGCCTGGCCATATGGGGGCGGAGCGGATCACGACGCAACGATTGAAGGTCGTCGAGTCGAGGCCTGATGAGCACCTTCTTTTCGTCCGCGGGGCTATTCCAGGTGCAGCAAACGGAATCGTCGTCATAAGAAAGTCAAAGAAGAGTTAAGCTATGCCCACAGTTGATGTCGTTGATTGGCAGAACAAAAAGGTCGGAACGGTCGAGTTAGCGCCGAGCGTGTTTGGGTGCGAGCTCCGAGCAGCCTTGGTGCATGAAGCGGTGATCATGCAGCGAGCCTGTGAGCGCCAGGGAACGGCGTCTACGCTACGTCGAGGCGAAGTGAGCGGATCCGGCAAGAAGCCGTGGAAGCAAAAGCATACCGGACGGGCTCGAGCTGGGTCGCTGCGGTCTCCTGTATGGCGTCACGGTGGGAGTGTGTTTGGGCCGAAGCCAAGAAGCTATGCGTATACAATGCCGAAACAGAAGTATCGGGCGGCGCTTCAGAGTGCTCTCTCTGCGAAAGTTTCGGAAGGAAAATTGGTGGTCTTGTCGGAGGTATCGCTTCAGCAGCCCAAGACGAAGTTGCTGGCGCAGGCACTGGGGCGTCTGAGCGGAGGGGATCATGCCTTGGTTGTGCTTGGCAGTGGACAATCGACGGTTGCTCAGGCTGCTAAGAACATGGCCGCGGTTAAAGTGCTCAGCCCTGATCGGTTGAACGTGTATGACATCGTGCGTGCCGGCGTAGTGGTTGTCTCCCAGCAGGAACTGGGACGTGTGCAAGAGGTTTGGTCGTGAAAATCGAAATGCATGCAGTCTTGATTCAGCCTCTGTTGACAGAGAAAATAACGGGTCTCCGTGAGAAGACGAACACCGTCGGATTCATCGTCCACCCTGATGCGAATCGTGTGCAGATCAAGCAAGCGGTCGAATCGCTGCTGAAGGTCAAGGTTGAAAAAGTCAACGTACTGAACATCCGTGGCAAGGTTAAGCGGCTCGGACGGTTCTCGGGCCGTCGTTCAGACTGGAAGAAGGCCTTCGTCACCCTCAAGAAGGGTGAGAAGCTTGAGATGTACGAAAGCGCATAATCAGCGTGATGCGCAAAAGGTAGGGGCAGAGTTATGGGTGTGAAATCATACAGGCCGACAACTCCGGGACGTCGTGGGATGACTGCGGTTACGACTGAGGAGCTGACAAAGAAAAAGCCGGAAAAGTCGCTGACCTCTTTTCATATTCGAAGCGGGGGGCGGAACAACGACGGACGGATGACCATCCGTTTTCGTGGGGCTGGCCATAAGCGGTTGTATCGAAAGATTGATTTTCATCGGGATAAGGTCGGTATTGCTGCGCGTGTTGAGGCGATTGAGTATGACCCGAACCGATCAGCCCGTATCGCGCTGTTAAAGTACAAGGACGGAGAGAAGCGCTATATTCTGGCTCCGGTCGGACTGAAAGTAAACGACGAAGTGCAATCTGGCCCGCAGTCTGAAATTCGTCCCGGCAATGCGCTTCCGCTGGCCAATATGCCGCTGGGTACGACTGTTCACAATATTGAATTGAAGCTTGGTAAGGGTGGGCAGCTGATCCGGAGCGCAGGCGGTTCTGCTCAGGTGATGGGCCGTGACGGAGATTACATCCAGGTTCGCTTGAAGTCCGGAGAAATGCGGCGGATCCTGGGGGTCTGTATGGCGACGGTCGGGCAAGTTGGAAACGTCGATCACGAGAACATTACGGTGGGAAAAGCCGGACGAAACCGATGGAAGGGAAAGCGTCCACATGTCCGCGGTGTCGTTATGAATCCGGTCGATCATCCACATGGAGGCGGAGAGGGGAAGTCTGGCCAAGGGAATCCCCATCCTGTGTCGCCGTGGGGAGTGCCGACGAAGGGGTATAAGACCAGACAGAATAAGAAGACCGATAAGTTCATTATCGCCCGACGTAAGTCAGGAGTGCGCAATGCCTAGATCGATTAGTAAGGGTGCGTTTGTGGATGCTCATCTCCTTAAGAAAGTTGAGCACATGAACCAGGTGAAGGATCGCAAACTGATCAAGACGTGGTCGCGGCGATCGACGGTTATTCCGGACATGATCGGCCATACGTTTGCCGTCCATAACGGAAAGAAATTCATTCCCGTGTTTGTGACTGAAAATATGGTAGGCCACAAGCTCGGAGAATTTGCGCCGACCCGGTTCTTCAAGGGACATGGTCAGGCAAGGACGGAAAAGGCCGTTGCGCTGAAGTAGAAGAGGTTGGTGGTCGGCAGTCAATGGTGGAGGGCATCCCGGTCCAACGGCCGGTGATGGATGACGGGATCTAAAGACGATGACGGAAGCACGAGCCATATTACGATTTGTTCGGGTCGCGCCACGCAAGGCGAAGCCTGTTATTGACATGATTCGGGGACAGCATGTTCCCGCGGCGCTGGCGATGTTGAAGCATACGCCCAGGCATGCCGCCCGTGTCGTTGAGAAAATCCTTCGATCTGCGGTGGCGAACGCTGAGCAGAAGGAAATGGGAGACAGCGAGTCGATGGTGATCTCCAAAGCCTTCGTCAACTGTGGGCCCACCTACAAGCGAGTTCGGGCCAGGTCGATGGGCCGGGCGAATGCGATTCAGAAACGGACCAGCCATATCACGGTTGTGGTGGCGGCGCCGACAATTCAAGATAAGAAGCAGTAGGGACACTTTTAACGCGTACTGAGGCAGACGTCGTATGGGTCAGAAAACACATCCAATTGGGTATCGCCTGGGTTACAACTATACCTGGAATTCACGCTGGTATGCCGGCAAGGATTACGCCAAGCTGCTTCACCAGGATATCAAGATCAGAAAGACGGTCAAAGCCAAGCTGTACCATGCGGGTGTCGCCAAGGTGGAAATTGAGCGGTCCGGTGATCAGACTCGAGTGATCATCCACACAGCTCGTCCGGGTATTATCATCGGCCGCAAGGGGGCTGAGGTTGATAAGCTCAAGGCGGATCTTGAAAAGCAATATGGCGGGCAGGCGTACATTACCGTCAAGGAAATCAAAAAGCCTGAACTTGATGCGCAGCTGGTTAGTGAAAATGTCGCTGCTCAGCTCGAAAAGCGTGTGGCGTTCCGGCGGGCCATGAAGCGTAGTGTCCAGTCGGCGCTTCGGCTCGGTGCGCAAGGAATCAAAATTATGGTGGCGGGCCGTTTGGGTGGTGCGGAAATCGCACGAACGGAATGGTATCGCGAAGGACGTGTGCCGCTGCATACTCTGCGGGCGGAAATCGACTATGGGTTTGCTGAGGCGCACACCACTATGGGGCAGATCGGTGTCAAGACGTGGATTTACAAGGGTGAACTGCTTCCGGCTCAGCCAATGAAGCCGGATTCTCTTCTTGAGCGGCGGATTGGGTAAGGAGATCGAGTTGTGTTAGCGCCGAAGAAAGTCAAATTCAGAAAAATGCAGAAGGGCCGCATGAAGGGCAAGGCCTATCGTGGCGGTCAAATTACGCTGGGTGAGTTCGGTCTGAAGGCCTTGGAGCCCGGTTGGGTAACCAGCCGTCAAATTGAAGCGGCGCGAATCGCAATCACCCGTTATGTGAAGCGAGGCGGACAGGTGTGGACGCGCATATTCCCGGATAAGCCGATCACGAAGAAACCTGCCGAGACTCGAATGGGCAAAGGGAAAGGCAACCCGGAGTATTGGGTAGCGGTTGTGAAGCCTGGCCGGATTTTGTATGAGATGGATGGCGTCACGCCTGAGGTTGCAAAGGAAGCATTCCGGCTTGCGTCTCACAAGCTGCCTGTCGCGACAAAGCTGGTCGTTCGTGGAGAGTTCGCGTAAGGCCTTGAGTCTGGCCTGAGGGGTAAGGGTATGGCATTAGAACTGAAAGAGTTGCGGCAACTAACAGCGATCGAGCTTGCAGATAAGGCAAAGCAGCTCGTCCAGGAGCTCTTTAATCTGCGGTTCCAGTTCGGGACTGGCCGGCTTGAGAATCCTATGCAAATTCGAAGAACCAAGCGCGATATTGCCAGGATCAAAACGGTCATCCGGCAGATCGAGCAGCAGGCTGAAGCAGCCAAAGGGTAGGGGTCTATGTCTGAGGGTGTGAAAAGGCATCACCGGTTTGGAAGTGTCGTCAGCAATAAAATGCAGAAGACCGTCGTCGTGGCTGTGTCACGATCCGTCATTCATCCTGTTTACAGGAAAGTGCTCAAGCGGGTGACGAGATTGAAAGCGCATGATGAGAGTGGACAATGCAAGGTGGGTGATCGGGTCAAGATTATTCAGACCAGGCCATTAAGTAAGGACAAGAACTGGCGGGTTGTTCAGGTCATGGAAAAGGGACAGGCTGAAAAATAGAGGGAGCACCGTTCTGGGATCATCGGATCTCATGGCATGCGCGGAACGCAGATATGATTCAAAACTACACGTATATGGATGTGGCCGATAATTCCGGTGCGAAGCAGGCGATGTGTTTCCACGTATTTGGAGGCACCAGACGTCGCTATGCATCGTTGGGTGACATTGTCGTCGTTGCCGTCAAGGAAGCCATTCCCCAGGCGAGCGTGAAAAAGGGGGATGTCAGCCGCGCGGTGATTGTGCGGACGACAAAAGAAGTGCGGAGGGAAGATGGCTCCTACATTAAGTTTGATCGAAACGCTTGTGTGTTGATCAATAAGGAAGGCGAGCCAATTGGGACGCGCATTTTCGGGCCGGTCGCGCGCGAGCTGCGGTGGAAGAAATTCATGAAGATCATTTCCCTTGCACCTGAGGTGCTGTAGGGATCGGTAAGTGAGGACATTGTGCAGGCACTTCGCAAGAGCAAAATAAAAAAGGGCGATACAGTCGTCGTCATTACAGGCCGTGATCGGGGGAAGACCGGGAAGGTCCTCTCCGTGGATCTTGGAGCCGGGCAGGTGACGGTTGAAAAGCTCAATATCATCAAGCGGCACACCAAGCCGAACCAGAAGGTCAAGCAGGGGGGCATTCTTGAACGTGAGGCCCCTCTTAATATTTCAAAGGTAATGTTTTTCTGCCCCGTCACGCAGAAGCCGACACGAGTAGGAATACGGTCATCGGGGGATGGGCGGCGGACCAGGTTCAGCAAAAAATCGAACGAGCCTATCGAGTAGGGTTGGAGAATTTGGAATGGCGAAAGTAGAAAAAGGCAAAACCGGAAAGCCGGCTGAACGGAAGTCGCAGAAAAAAGAGAGTGCGGCGCCGCAGAAGTTGGACGAGGGAAGCGAAGAGTCGAAATTCAGGCCCCGGCTTCGCGACACCTATCAGCAAAAGGTAGTGCCGGCGCTGATGAAGGAGTTCGGCTATAAGAATGTCATGCAGGTGCCCCGACTTGAGCGTGTTGTGCTCAACGTCGGTATGGGAGAGGCTCTGCAGAATGTCAAGTTGCTCGAGAGTGCGGTGACAGAACTCGGAACGATCACCGGGCAAAAGCCGGTTGTGACCAGGGCCAAGAAGGCGATAGCCGGGTTCAAGTTGCGGCAGGGGTTGCCGATTGGCGCTAAGGTGACGCTTCGCAGCCGCCGCATGTACGAATTTTTTGACCGGCTGGTGTCGTTGGCGCTTCCGCGCATCCGCGATTTTCGCGGCGTCTCACCGAAGGCATTCGATGGGCGTGGAAACTATACCTTCGGCCTGAAGGAACAGCTGATTTTCCCGGAGATCAAGTACGACGAAGTGGCATCTATTCATGGCATGGACATTACGATTGTGACAACGGCCAAGACGAACGACGAGGGGAAGGCCCTGTTAAAGCATCTGGGCATGCCGTTTCGTACCTAGGGGCGCACTCGGTTGTGAGGCGTTGTTCGAAGAGAAGGAGTGTTTGTGGCACGATTAGCGCTGAGAAATAAGGCGGCAACCAAACAGAAGTTTCCGTGCCGGGAGTATCATCGCTGCGGCGTATGTGGCCGTGTACGTGGGTATCTTCGCCGGTTTCGGATGTGCAGAATCTGTTTTCGGCTCCTGAGCCTCCGTGGAGAAATCCCGGGCGTACGCAAATCAAGCTGGTAGCGGGTATATCGGCCTACGGTCGATCGTCTTAAGAATGTAGAAGGATATCAGATGCTTACAGATCCGATCAGTGACCTCCTTGTTCGGTTGAAAAATGGCGCTCAGCGTCGTCATGAGACAGTGGTTGTTCCGACTTCGAAATTGAAGCGTGCAATTTTAGAGATCTTGAAGCGAGAGGGCTATGTCGATGGCATTGAGGACGGGATGCGTGATGGGCATCCGATTCTCGATGTGCGACTGCGATATGTAGGGGAAGGACAGCCGATGATTACGGGTCTGGAGCGGATCAGCAAGCCTGGACGCCGTGTTTATGTCGGAAGCAAAGATATTACAAAGGTCCGCAATGGGATCGGGGTGTCCATCCTCTCGACCTCGAAAGGTATCATGACGGATCAGGAGTCCCGCAAGAATAAGCTGGGTGGAGAGATTTTGTGTTCAGTGTGGTAGGCGGGGCGAAGTTTTAACGACTGAATAGGGATGTAGAAAATCATGTCGCGGATAGGGAAAAAACCAATCACGGTTCCCAGTGGAGTGGATGTCAAAGTCTCCGGATCGAATGTGTCGGTCAAGGGTCCTTTGGGGAAGCTGGATTGGTCATTGACTCAGGGTGTGAGCGTTGCGGTGGATAACGGCCAGATCGTTGTCACTCGCTCCAGTGAAGACCGCAAACTGCGGGCCCTGCATGGTCTGGTTCGAGCGGAATTGAATAACATGGTCCATGGTGTCACCAAGGGCTACGAACGCTCGCTCGAAATAACCGGAGTCGGATACAAGGCACAAATTCAGGGCAGGACGATGAGTTTCAATGTCGGGTATATCAATCCCGTCGTGTATCAAGTGCCGGCTGGCATCGATGTGAAGGTGGATAAGCAGACCCTTATCAATGTCAAGGGAGTCGATAAACGCCTCGTCGGCCAGGTGGCGGCTAATCTCCGAGCGATCAAGCCTCCCGATGTGTACAAGCAAAAGGGTGTTCGCTATGCGGGCGAACAGTTGCGGAAAAAGGAAGGCAAGACAGGGAAGTAGGTAGCGAACATGAATACGGCTGAAAAATTACGACAACTGAAACAGCGGCGACGGCGTGTGCGCAAGACGATCATGGGGACTGCTGAACGACCTCGTCTGAACGTGTTCCGCAGCAGCGCCCATATCTATGCGCAGGTGATCAACGATATCGAGGGGAAAACGCTCGCAGCAGCGTCGTCGCTCGATAAGTCGCTACGCACGGCGCTTAAATCGACGAGCAGCATTGAAGCGGCGAAAGCGGTCGGGAAGCTGATTGCGTCGCGGGCGAAGGCCGCCAATGTGAATACTGTGGTCTTTGATCGCGGCGGACGGATGTATCACGGCCGAATCAAAGCGCTTGCCGATGCGTCGCGTGAAGGGGGTCTTCAGTTCTAGCGCGGTCATCCTTTTCATCCCCACCAATTTCGAGTGGGAAGAGCAGAAACGAGGCACTGTGTGCGAGTCAATCCAGATGAACTAAGCCTGAAAGATAAAGTCGTCTTCATCAATCGCGTCGCAAAGGTGGTGAAGGGCGGCAAACGGTTTAACTTTTGTGCCCTGGTCGTGGTTGGTGACGGCCATGGTTGGGTGGGGATCGGCAAAGGGAAGGCCGCAGAAGTCCCGGTCGCCATATCAAAGGCTGTCGAACAAGCCAAGAAACATCTCGTGCATGTTGCGCTCAAGGGCGGCTCAATCCCACATGAAGTGCATGGCCTCTTTGGCGGTGAACATGTGCTCCTCAAGCCGGCAGCCGAAGGAACGGGGATTGTCGCCGGTGGTGCAGTTCGCGCCGTGGTCGAATTGGTTGGCGCGCATAATGTGGTTGCAAAGACGCTTGGCCGTGGTAATCCCTTCAATACGGTTCGAGCAACATTAGATGGACTCGCGCAATTGAGAAATCCTGAAGAAGTGCTTCGTCTGCGTCGCCGGACCATGGCGGAGCGGCAGGAAGGGGCGGCGGTGTAATGGGTACGGTTGCGACACCTAAATCTAAAAAATCGACAGTGCAAGGCGTTCGGGTGACACTTATGCGGAGTCCCATCGGTACACCGCAGACACATCGTCTGGTGCTGCGAGGGCTTCGGCTTCGGCATATACGCCAGACGGCCGTCCATCCAGACACTCCCCAGGTTCGCGGGTTGATCAAGAAAGTGGGTTATCTGCTCGAGGTTGGAAAGCCATGAATCTTCATGATTTGACACCGGCAAAAGGCGCAAAGAAGCGGAGAAAACGGATTGGCCGCGGACCCGGGTCCGGCCATGGAAAGACCGCGACCAAGGGACATAAGGGATTGCTGGCGAGATCCGGAGGCGGAAAGCGGCCGGGTTTTGAAGGCGGTCAGATGCCGTTGATCCGGCGGCTGCCGAAGTTCGGGTTCGTCAACAATTTCCGCACGGAATATTCCATCGTCAATGTGAGTAGTTTCCAGGATTGGAACGGAAGCGGTACCATCACCCCGCAAGCCATGGTGGATGCCGGCTTGGTCAAGCGGAAGACACTGCCGATCAAAATCCTCGGCAATGGAGAGCTGAAGAAGTCACTCGTCATTCAGGCCCATAAGTTCAGCAAGTCTGCGGAGGCGAAGATTCAGTCGGCTGGAGGGAGAGTCGAGGTCATCGGCGGTGTTTGAGCGGCTCCTGACCAGTATTCAGAATATCTTCAAAATTCCCGAGCTTCGCACTCGTATCTTGTTTACGCTCGGGATGCTGGTCGTTTACCGCATCGGGGCTCACATCCCGACTCCCGGTATCAACGGCGAGGCCCTCTCTGAATTTCTGCAAAAACAGGGCGGCTCCCTGCTTGGGTTTCTAGATATTTTTTCAGGCGGGTCGCTGTCCCGCTTGACGATTTTCGCGCTGGGCATCATGCCCTATATCAGCGCCTCGATCATCATTCAGCTGCTGACGGTGGTTGTTCCCCACCTCACCAAGCTGGCAAAGGAGGGGGAGCGCGGGCGAAAAAAGATTATTCAGTATACCCGATTCAGCACGATCGGTATTGCGTTGATTCAGGGCTTTGGAATCGCAGTCGGTTTGGAGCAGATGAATCAAGGTGCGTTCGTGTTGAGTGCGGGCTGGGGATTCCGCCTCATGACCGTGATTACCCTCACGGCGGGGACGGGATTCTTGATGTGGCTCGGTGAGCAGATCACCGAACGCGGGATTGGGAACGGGATTTCGCTGATCATTTTCTCCGGCATCGTGGCGCGCTTGCCGTCGGCGGTGGCTCAGACCTTCGACCTCTATAAGGTCGGGCAGCTGAATATCGTGATGCTCGTCGGCCTCGCGGCACTGATGGTAGTCGTTGTGGCGGCCATCGTATTCCTGGAAAGTGGCCGTCGGAAAATCCCGGTTCAGTATGCCAAGCGTGTCATCGGTCGGCGGGTGTACGGCGGGCAGAGCACACACATTCCGTTGAAGATCAATACGGCAGGTGTGATCCCGCCAATTTTTGCATCGTCGATTATCGCGTTTCCTGCCACGATTGCGGGATTTTTTGAAACGCCATGGATCAAAGAGATCGGCACGCAACTGTCGCCCGGATCCGTGCTCTACACGCTGATGTATGTCGGGCTTATTCTGTTTTTCTGTTTCTTTTATACGGCTGTCGTCCTCAATCCTGTAGACATGGCTGACAACATGAAGAAGTACGGGGGATTCATTCCCGGCATCCGGCCAGGTCAACGAACGTCGGACTATATTTATAATGTGCTTACAAAAATCACGTTTGCCGGCTCCATTTATTTGGCCGTGGTGTGTGTCATCCCGGAGCTGCTCATTTACAAATTGAATGTTCCGTTTTATTTCGGCGGTACTTCATTGTTGATCGTGATCGGAGTGGGTCTTGATACGGCGCAGCAGATTGAATCACACATGCTCATGCGCAACTACGAAGGGTTTTTAGGTAAGGGCATGGCTCCGCTACGCGGAAGAAACGGATAATGCCGAATGCGGCTCGTGTTTCTTGGCGCGCCAGGTGTCGGTAAAGGTACGCAAGCGGATAAGGTTGCGGCGCAGCACGGTGCCCGGAAAATATCGACCGGGGATTTGCTCAGAGAGGCCGTACGGAATCGTACCAGCTTAGGCCTTGAGGCAAAGGCCTATATGGACCAGGGTCGGCTCGTTCCAGATTCGGTCGTCATCGGGTTGGTGCGGGAGAAATTGGCCGATCCCAGTTACGCCAAGGGATTTATCCTGGACGGGTTTCCCAGGACGGTTCCTCAGGCAGAAGAGTTGGGAAAGGTGCTGGATGAACAGGGTATCCGACTGAATCGCGTCATCAATTTTCAGGTTTCTCGTGCCGAGATCGTAAAACGCCTGAGCGGACGGAGGAGCTGCCCAAAGTGTCAGGCGACGTATCACGTGGAGTTCGCGCCCTCCAAAGAAGCGGGAGTGTGTGATCGGTGCAAGGATATGTTAGTTCAGCGAAGCGATGATCAGAGGGAAGCGATTGAGACGCGGCTGAAGGTCTATGAAGAGCAGACCGCCCCGTTAATCGGCTTCTACGAGAAGAAAAATATCTTGTCGCATCTCGAGAGCGAGGGGCCTGTCGAGTCTGTGTATCAGAGCTTGTCGAAGGTGCTGGCAGCATACGATACGGCATGATCATCCTCAAGACGCCTGCTGAAATTGAGATTATGGCGGAGGCGTCGAGAGTGGTTGCCGAGGTGCTGGAGATTGTTCGGAAAGAAGTTCGATCAGGAATCAGCACCGACGAGCTCGATCGTCTAGCCGAGAAAGAGATTCGGGCGAGGGGGGCGACACCGGCGTTCAAGGGGTACAGAAATTATCCTAAGACGCTCTGCGCATCCGTGAACGAACAGGTGGTTCATGGAATACCATCCGGCCGGAAGCTCAAGGAGGGCGATATTATCGGGCTTGATCTTGGTGCCATTGTTGGTGGATTTTATGGAGACTCAGCAGTAACGGTGCCAGTCGGTCGGGTGCCTGAGAAGATTGCGACGCTCGTGCAGGTGACGGAAGAATCGCTGTATCTGGGCATCGAGCAGGCGGTGGTCGGTAATCGGTTGACGGATATTTCGCATGCGGTCCAACGCCATATCGAGTCGGCTGGGTATTCGGTCGTCACGGAGTTTGTGGGGCATGGGATCGGCAGGCACTTGCACGAAGAACCGCAGGTTCCCAACTATGGGAAGCCTGGACAGGGGCCGCGGCTGCAGAGCGGCATGGTGCTCGCCATTGAGCCGATGGTGAATATGGGGGGGAGTGCCGTACGAGTTCTTGAGGATCGTTGGACGGCAGTCACGGCTGATGGAAGCTTGTCTGCTCACTTCGAACATACGATTGCCATACAACCAAGTGGCCCGGCTCGAATCTTGAGCCGTCGAGTCGCAGGCGAAATTTAAGTCGCAGAAAAGAACGCAGAAGTACGTGGCCAAAGAAGATATTATCGAAGTACAGGGTTCCGTGGCAGAAACTCTCCCGAATGCGATGTTTCGGGTGAAGCTCGAAAATGGACATATCATCTTAGCCCATATATCTGGCAAGATGCGGATGCATTTCATTTGCATTCTTCCTGGTGATAAGGTGACGGTGGAAATGTCGCCGTATGATCTGACCAGGGGCCGGATCACGTATCGTTTCAAGTAGCAGGGGGCATTGAGTTCTCATGAAAGTGAAATCATCAGTGAAGCCGATTTGCGCAAAGTGTAAAGTTGTGCGCCGGCGAGGGGTAGTTCGGATTCTTTGCGATAACCCTCGCCATAAACAGCGCCAAGGGTAAGGATGTCCTTCGCTATCGGTCGAGCGCGCATGGGGTATCGCGTGTCTCATATCTAGCGGATGACGGTACACGATTCGACGGAAGGGAGAAGCAATGGCACGTATCGCTGGCGTCGATTTGCCTAGAGGCAAGCGGGCCGATATTGGCTTGACCTACATTTACGGAATCGGACGGGCGGCAGCCTTGAAAATTCTGAAGGAGGCCGGCGTTGATAGCGCTGTCCGCATCAAGGATTTGAGCGAGGACAAGATTGTCAAGCTACGTGAGATCATCGACCGTGATTACCGGGTGGAAGGTGATCTTCGCAAAGAAGTCTCATTGAATATCAAGCGGCTGGTTGATACGGGAACCTACCGAGGCCTACGGCATCGGAAAGGGTTGCCCGTGCGCGGACAGCGAACCAAAACGAATGCCAGGACACGCAAAGGACGCCGTTCCGGCGTCGGCAGCAAACCGAGACCCTCGATGACGAAGTCCGCCCCGAGCGCATAATTCGTCGAACGTACAATGAAGGAGTTCGCATGAGCGTCAAGAAGGGGAAGAAGAAAGAACGGCGAATCGTTCAAAGCGGAGTCGCGCACGTTCAAGCGTCGTTCAACAATACGATCGTGACGATTACCGATATGAGCGGGAATACGGTCGTGTGGGCCAGTGCAGGCAATCAAGGATTTAAAGGGTCCCGTAAAAGCACGCCGTTTGCCGCACAGCGGGCGGGAGAAGCTGCGGCTCGTAAGGCGATGGAGAGCGGGATGCGGCAAATCGATGTCTATGTGAATGGGCCTGGATCCGGTCGGGAATCGGCGATCCGCTCACTGCAAGGAGCCGGACTGCGGATTAACCTGATTCGTGACGTGACGCCCATTCCGCATAACGGCTGCCGTCCGCCAAAACGACGGCGTGTCTAAGTTGAGAGGAACCGAACGTCGGATTGAATAACGATTCTGGGCATGCGCGAGGGCATGTCTGCGGCAACTGGAGGTAGAGAAGTGGCAAAGTATCGCGGTCCCGTCTGTCGGCTCTGTCGGCGAGAAGGTGAGAAACTGTTTCTCAAAGGTGCGCGTTGCATGACAGAAAAGTGCGCCATCGAGCGGCGGAGTTACCCTCCCGGCCAGCATGGACAGGGGCGTCAACGGACCTCTGACTATAGTCTCCAGTTGCGTGAAAAGCAGAAGTTGCGGAGAATTTACGGTCTTCAAGAACGGCAATTTCGCGGCGTGTTCGAGCGGGCTGAGCGGCAAATCGGTGTTACAGGCGATGCGTTGCTGCGGTTACTCGAATGCCGGCTCGACAATGTCGCCTATCGGTTAGGATTCGGCATGTCGCGAAAGCAGGCTCGGCAGATCGTCAGTCACGGTCATCTCTTGATGAACGGGAAGAGGATCACAGTTGCCGGCGCGCTTGTGAAGGCAGGGGACGTCATCGAAGTTCGTGAGCGGAGCAGGAATCTGGCAACCATTCAGGGAGCTTTGGAGGCCGTGGATGGCCGTGGGATTCCGGACTGGCTCGATCTCGACAAGGGCGCATTCAAAGGGGTCGTGCGCGCATTGCCGGCGAAGGAACATATCCCATTGCCGGTTAATGAACAGATGGTTGTGGAATTGTATTCACGATAGCCGTTGGACCCAGGGGCGGTGTCGTTGTGCGAACGGACGTTCCACAGGTTAGTTACGTATACGCTGGTACATGGAGGGGGAGTCATGATCAAGGCGATGAGAGACTTTCAGGTCCCGATGCGGGTGGAAGTCGATAAGGATGCACATTCCCCAACATTCGGTCGATTCACCACGGAAGCGTTCGAGCGGGGATTCGGCACCACGATCGGAAACGCCCTGCGGCGTGTGTTGCTGTCGTCTCTGACGGGCGCTGCAGTCACCACGGTGAAGATTGAAGGGGTAGTACATGAGTTTTCAACGATCGCCGGGGTGACGGAAGATGTGACGGCGATTATTTTGAACATCAAGGGTCTGCGATTAGCGCTCCATACCGACAAGCCCAAGACGATTCGGCTGAAGAAAAAGGGGCCGGGTGAAGCGAAAGGATCCGACATCATTCATGATGCCGATGTCACTATTCTGACCCCTGATTTGCATATCGCGATGTTAGACAAGGATGCAACGCTGGATATTGAAATGACGGTCAAGCACGGCCGTGGATATGTTCCGGCCGAACGCAATAAGGAAGAAGGCTTGCCGATCGGTGTGATTGCCATCGATTCGATTTTCTCTCCGATCAAGCGGGTGAATTTTCAGGTTGAAAACGCTCGTGTCGGCCGCATGACCGACTACGACAAGTTGACCATGGAGATTTGGACCGATGCGACGATCAGCCCACGTGATGCGCTATCGACTGCTGCCGGGATTTTGCGCGAACACCTGGATATCTTCATCAATCCGGAGGAGCGTGGCGAGGGGAAGAGCGAGGCAGGATATGAGGAGTCGCAGCGGGAGGTGAATAAAAATCTTTCCCGCAGTGTGAATGAACTGGAGCTGTCCGTCCGTGCTGCGAATTGTTTGAAGAATGCCAATATCAAAACGATCGCAGATCTGGTGCAGAAGTCTGAAGGAGAGATGCTGCGTACGAAGAATTTCGGGAAGAAGTCTCTCAACGAAATCAAGGAAATCTTGTCTGAAATGGGACTCTCGCTGGGCACCAAGGTGGATTTGCCACCGTCTCATAATGGGAGTCCGAAGTCGGAGTAATTCTTAGGTCAAGGGGAACGCCGTGCGACACAGGAAAAAAGGGCGACAACTCGGCAGACAAACCAAACATCGGTGGGCGTTGTTCCGTAATCTCGTCACATCGTTGCTCGACCACGAGCGGATCGAGACGACGGAAGCGAAAGCCAAGGAGATACGTGGGTTCACTGATCGCATGATTACGTTGGGGAAGGAAGGGACCCTTCCAGCGCGGCGCCGGGCGCTCGCATTTTTGCGAAGCAAGGACGTCGTGTCCAAGTTGTTCGCAGATGTGGCGGGACGCTTTAAGGATCGTCGCGGAGGGTACACCAGGATTGTCAAAACCCGTCGGCGTATCGGGGATGGCGGAGAAATGGTTGCTATTGAATTGGTTTCACGCCCGGAGGTGCCGGCAGCACAGAAATCATCGAGCCCCCCTGCGCAGCCTTCCGCTGGCGAACCTCAAAAGTCAGCATAGATTTTATTTTAATCAGAACTCTCGGGCTATGTTTCTCAAATGCCCTCCATGTGGAAACACATGGAGGGCATTGTGTTGTCAGATCTTTCCAGAGATCCTCACAGACGTTTACTTGCCCTGTCGTGCATGCTACGATCGTGCCAGCACAGCTTTAACCACTTGAGAACCAGCAGATGTGGGAACGAATCGTACGGCGGACACTTCTGACGTTGAGTATATGCCTGTCCGCGTTTCTGGGCTATCTGCTCTTTGTCAATGCCGATTCAGCTCCATCGACCCAACCGGCCTCTTCCGGATCGATTGAGCGTGCGGATGCGAAGATCTCAGAGTTTATCTTTACGCAAACTAAAGGCGATGTGGTCGAGTGGCAAGTGCAGGCCAAGCAGGCACGGTTGTTTGAGCGGGAGAAACAGGCGCGGCTTACCGGGGTCGATATCACGTTTTATGGCGAGAAGGGGACGGAGCTGACTCTGTCGGGAGAAGAGGGAACACTCGATATCACAACGAAGAATCTTGAGCTGGCTAATCAGACAGAGCCCTTGGTTGTTGAAACAAGAAGCGGCTATACCATTTATACGAATCATCTGGCATGGAAAGACGAGACCAAAGAGATTCGTACGGATGACAATGTCCGAATCGTCGGTCATGGAATTGAAGTGACGGGGCGTGGACTGCTCGGCCGGATGGCTACGCAAGAATTCGAGATTTTAGAGGATGTTCATGTGGATCTTGTTCCTGTTTCTTAATGTAGTTCTGTTCGGAGACGTGTTGCCAAGCCATTCTGCGGAACCTGGGATCCTGCAAAAAAATGGAGTAACCGCCGCTGTCCCCACCACGATTACAGCTAAGAAAGTTACGGTACGTAAACAAGACAGCCGGGCCGTATTTGAAGGAACTGTGGTTCTGACCAGGGGCCCACTTCTTGTTTACTCAGATAAGATGATCGTCCTGTTTCATTCGCTGGGCAGTGGGCAGGCGCCAACAACTTCTTCCGGGCAGGTTGCCGGACAGTCGGCGGACAAGGGGAAAGACACGCCGCCGACAATGTCGAACCATTCCGTGCATCGAGTCGAGGCAATTGATCATGTCAAAATAAAGTATGCGACCGGTAATGCGACGTGCCAGAAAGCCGTGTATTTCAGTGAGGGTGATAAGATTGTTTTGACGGGGGAACCTGTGGCCTGGGAGAAGGGAACACGCGTCAGCGGAAAACAAATCACGATCTACCTGGCAGAGGAACGGAGTGTGGTCGAGGGAGACTCACATGTCCGTATTGAGGAGGAGGAAAAAGCCGCACCATGACCCAGGGGACTCCCACAGGTGCAGAGGCGGTCATCGATGCGGCGGCGAGGACACGCACGGAATGTCTGCGCGCCAGCGGGCTCGTCAAGAGTTTTCGAGGCCGCAAGGTCGTCAAGGGGGTTGCGATCGAAGTGCGGGCCGGGGAAGTCGTGGGGTTATTAGGCCCGAACGGGGCAGGGAAAACGACAATCTTCGACATGATGGTCGGAATTTGTCAGCCTGATGAAGGAGACATAACTTTCAATGGGGAATCTGTAACCGATCTTCCCATGTTTAAGCGGGCACGCCGAGGGATTGGGTATTTACCGCAGGAGTCATCGGTGTTTCGTCGCTTGTCCGTCGAGCATAATGTCTTGGCGATCTTAGAAATGCTGGGGTATGCTCGTGAGGAACGCATTCGCCGGGTGGATGAATTGTTGAAAGAGTTAGACCTCATTCATATTCGAGAGAGTATGGCCTATGCCCTCTCAGGCGGAGAACGCCGGAGGTTGGAGATTACCCGGGCACTGGCTACGGCTCCATCGTTCATGCTGCTGGACGAACCGTTTGCAGGTATTGATCCCATCGCGGTAGCGGATATTCAGCAGATCATCACGCGACTGAAGGACAAAGGGATCGGCATCTTGATTACCGACCATAACGTGCAGGAGACGCTTTCGATCGTGGATCGGGCGTACATTATCAATGAGGGGTTGATCCTGGAATCGGGACCGCCTCAAGCAATCGTGAAGAGTGAAACTGCCCGGGCGGTGTATCTTGGGGAACGGTTCAAGTTATAGCTGGATAGGTGGGCATGAAACTTCGACTTGATCTAAAGCTTAGTCAAAAATTGATTATGACGCCGCAATTGCAGCAGGCGATCAAGCTGTTGCAGTTGTCTCGCCTAGAGCTTCAGCAGAGCCTCTCGCAGCACCTTTTGGAAAATCCATTGTTGGATGAAGTCCAGGCAGAAGTAGAGGATGTGGAGCCTCCCACTGCCGAAGGCAAGTCGGAAGAGCCCCCTGCTGCGGCCGGCCAAGAGTTGTCCGAAGAAGGAGGGACGCCGGAGGAGCGTGGTTCGCCCGAAGAGTCCAGTGCATCCGGATGGGAAGAGTATTTTGGAAGTGACCGTCGGATCGGCGATTCCGAGCGTGCCTCCTCCTCCCAGGATGAATTCCCATCCTATGAGCAGACCGTTGCCAAAGCGACATCGCTTGAGGAGCATCTTCTCTGGCAGTTGTCATTGTCCGGATTAACGGATCGAGGGAAAGCGCTCGGTCGGTTGATCATCGGGAACCTTGATGATGACGGATATCTGCGCATTCCATTGACTGAGGTTATCGCAGGAACCGATTTCACGGAATCTGAGGCGGAGTCTGCCCTCAGAGACATCCAAACGTTCGATCCGACCGGTGTCGGGGCGAGAGACTTGCCCGAATGCCTCCTCCTGCAGCTCGGGCATTTAGGCCGCAATCCGATCGGTTCGTTGGGTGCGCGGCCAGGCGCGCTCAAGGGGTCGATCGTTGAGGGTGTGATCCTTCATCATTTGAAGGATTTGGAAAAGAAGCAGTATGCCAAAATTGCCAAGGCGTTGGATGTGACGGTTGACGAAGTATTTCAGGCCACCAAGGTTATTGAAAATCTCGAGCCCAAACCGGGCCGGCCGTTCACGAACACACAGAACTATGTCATCGTTCCAGATGTGTTCGTCGTCAAGGATGAAGGGGAGTGGGTCGTACTATTAAATGACGATGGTCTCCCTCGCATGCGGATCAGCCCGTATTACAAACAATTGATGGCTTCCAGCCAGGGAGGCGCTCCTGAAACGAAAGCCTACATGGATGAGAAGTTGCGGGCTGCCCAGTGGGTCATTCGGAGCATCGAACAACGCAATAAGACGATTGTGAAGGTCGTATCGAGTATCGTGAAGTTTCAGGAGCAATTCTTTGAGCGCGGTGTCTCGCACCTCAAACCCCTCGTGCTTAAACAGGTCGCCGAAGACATCGGGATGCACGAGTCGACCATCAGTCGCGTCACCGCCAATAAGTATATGTATTGTCCTCAGGGCATGTTGGAGCTGAAGTTCTTTTTCAACGCCGGGCTGCAGCGGACCGACCAGCCGTCGGATATGCACTCGTCCGTATCCGTAAGAGAGATGATTAAGAAAATGGTGGCGGAGGAAGACGGCAAGCGGCCGTTGAAGGATGAAGAAATAGCCGCCCGCCTTCGCACGCAACAAGTCCTTATTGCCAGACGAACGGTCGCCAAATATCGGGCGGAGGATAATATTCCTTCCGCCGGCCAACGGAAACGTTTCTTTTAGTCTGCGTAAAGGCCATATTCACTGACCAGTAGGAGGTGTGATATGAGGCTGAGAATTACCGGACGCCATCTGGACATCACGTCTGCACTGAAGAGTTATGTGGAAACGCGGTTTGGGCGGCTCGATCGCTAGAGTTGAAGGTCGGATCGCTTCAAATTGTGCTGGGAGTTGAAAAGCTTCGACATATGGCTGAAGTAATCGGAACGGTAAACGGCAGACCGCTGCAGGCGAAAACATCCACTCGAGAAATGTACGCGACAATCGACGCGCTGGTGGATCGGGTTGACGCACAGTTCAGGAAGTGGAAGGGGCGTCTGGTCAGCCGCAAGTCTGGAGGAACCAGAAGGTCTCAGATGCGAACCGATGCCGATTTGCTATAACACGACTCTAAGAGGACTTTTAAAATTTGGAGATGCCCGCAAGGGAATTAGAATGTCGTACTGCACCCGGTTTTCTCCCGTACTTTTACCGAGAACACTCTAGCAGAAAACCACACGTCGATCAGTCGAATCTATACCCATCGGGAAGTGTACGGATACAGGCGATGTGGATGTGTTGGGTCATCAGTACAGGAAGTAGCGCGGACTTGACCGCTGTCGATGAAGTAGGCAATGCTTGATCTCGCTCAACATATCTTGTGCCCATGACAGAGGATGCTTTGAGACATCCATTAGACTAAGAATGATATGGCCCAACTCAGCTTAGTCATTATTAGTGGATTGTCCGGGTCCGGTAAATCTCACGCACTCAAGGTGTTTGAGGATGCCGGATATTTCTGTATCGATAACCTTCCACCGGCCCTGCTGCCAACTTTTGTCGATCTTTGCAATCAACAGAAAGGTGAGATCGCCAATGTGGCCTTGGGCATCGATATTCGAGAGCGGGTATTTTTTTCTGACCTGGTCGGTATTCTTGAGCGTGTCAAAGGGCTCGGACATTCTGTCCAGTTGCTGTTTCTTGAATCGCGCGAGGAGGTCTTGGTTCGACGATTTTCCGAGTCGAGGCGTCCGCATCCGCTCTTGCCTCACTTGCCTGTATTGGAAGGGGTTCGGTTCGAAGCCCAACGGCTTGCGGAGCTTCGGCGGCATGCAGACCGTGTCATTGATACGTCGGATCTGACGGTACATGAGCTTCGCGACTTGCTCACCAAGCAGTTCAGGCAAGATCCGGGCGAAAAGAAACTTACGATATCGCTGCTCACATTTGGCTATAAGTTCGGGGTTCCCTACGATATTGATTTGTTGTTCGATGTGCGTTTCCTCAAGAATCCCTATTTCGTTCCTGATCTGAAGTCGCTTCCCGGGGATGACCCAAGAGTTCGCGCCTTCGTTTTGTCAAATTCCGATGCCGTTGCGTTGATCGAGCGGCTTGAAGGGTTGCTCAAGTTTCTCATTCCGCAGTTCGAGCGCGAGCCACGCAGCTATCTGACGATTGCAATCGGGTGTACCGGCGGTCGTCATCGATCTGTTGCGGTCGCCGGACGTCTACAAGAAGGCCTTTCTGCCATGGGCTACGACGTCGCACTAAAGCATCGCGACATTCACAAATCATAGGTCTTGCAAAGAGGGACATGTCTGCGCTTATTCAGCGAAGCGCTATTGCGTCATTCTGCCCATTTCTTGACAGGCAGAACATAGTGACTATACTTGCCCATGTGAGCATGCAAACGGCTTGTAAAGTGAGTTCGCGACGTGAAGCGGCAGATATTCTCTTCCTGGCGAACGGGGTTGAAGGTATGCCAGCCGTGCGATTCAATCAACGCGTAGAGACGATATGTGCCTGCCGGGAAGAGGAGTGTGTGATTGCCGGATGGTTCGGGATTGGAGCACCTGGGAACGCTACCTGCAATTGACGATGGATGAAAACAAGAAAATAATTCGTGTATGAAAGGTTGTCGTGTAGAGTGACAGGGAATACATATGCTGAGCTCATTTAAAAACGTATTCGAGACCGATCTGATCTCATTCCTGACGCCGCGCAAGCAGCTGGTGGGTCTCGACATCGGATCCAGCGCGATTAAGCTTGTTCAGTTGAGGGAAAGCAAAGGGCGGTACATTCTTCAGAAGTTCGGTGTGAAGCCTCTTGAGCCCGAGGTGATTGTTGATGGGACGGTGATGGACGAAGGTCGTGTGGTTTCGGCTATTCGAGAGTTGTTCGATGAGACCGGAGTCAAGAATAAGCAGGTGGCAGTCTCAATTTCCGGACACGCTGTCATCGTGAAGAAGATCAGCTTGCCCCCGATGCCGGACGAAGAGTTGGAAGGGCAGGTGAAGTTAGCGGCGGAGCAGTATATCCCCTTCGATATCAATGAAGTGAATATCGATTTTCATGTGTTGCCAGCCGATCTGTCAGGGGACAAGCAGACAGATATGGCGGTTATTCTCGTTGCTGCGAAGAAAGACAAGATCAATGAATTGACCGAACTTGTCAAGGGCGCGGGCCTTACGCCGATGATCATGGATGTGGATGCGTTTGCGATCGAGAATATGCACGCCATCAATTATCCGATGGCGCAGGATGAAACCACGGCGTTGATCAATATCGGGGCGAGTGTGATGAATGTGAATATCATCCGCGGCGGCGCCTCTCTGTTCACGCGGGATATTCCATTGGGCGGCAATCGTTACACCGAGGCGATTCAACGCGAGATGGGTATGTCCTATGAAGAGGCGGAAGAAAGTAAACGAGTAGGGAAGGGAAGAGACTCTGGCGAGGGCGCGATGAGTGCTGTGATGAACAGCATGAATGGCGAGGTCGCTTCTGAGATCGCCAGAACAGTGGATTATTTCAAAACATCCGCTGCAAATGCCGAGCTGGATCGAGTGCTTGTGTGCGGTGGTGTCGCGCAGGCTAAAGGATTGATCCAGCAACTCGGCGATCGGATGCAAATTCCTGTAGAGCTGGCCGACCCGTTTAGCGAGATCGATGTGACCGGAAGCGGCATGGATCCAGACCTGTTGGCCGATCTGGCGCCTTCGGCGGCGGTCGGCGTCGGGTTGGCACTGAGGGCGGTGGGGGACCGATGATTCGCATTAATCTGCTTGCCTCGGGGGCAAAAGCAAGAAAAGCTAAGCCTCAGTATGATGTCCGCGCACAAGTGCTGCTCGGCGTGGGAGTGATTCTGATTTTTGTGACCGGATGTTGGTGGTACGCCTCTACGCTCGATAGTGAAATTGAGGCGCGACAGGAAGAGAAGCGGGAGAAGGAAAGTCAGGTTGCGCAATTAAAAGAGCAGGTGAAAAAAGTTCAAGACTTTGAGCAAAAGAAGAAACTGCTAGAGGATAAAAATCGAATCATCGACCAGCTTGAGCAGTCAAGAATGGGGCCGGTGAAAGTGCTGGATCATGTCAGCCAGAGTATCGAGCCTCTGAAGATCTGGTTGACGAGGTTAGGTGTGTCATCCGATACGGTGGAATTGGAAGGGAAAGCGCTCACGAACGATGATGTCGTGGAATTTGCGAATAATCTTCGGCGGACAGACTATTTTGCCGGCATCAATCTTCAGGAAAGCAAGGCGACGGTTGAAAACAAGATCAATGTATATCAGTTTCGATTGACGTTTCGCCTGAAGGGATGAATATGGAGCTGCCATCGGTCAATCTGGACTCGCTACGCAATGTTCCCGCCCCGCAGAAGGTGGCGCTCCTGTTTCTGCTTGTCGGCGGTCTCGTCGCCGCATTTTATTTTTATATTGCTGAACCCAAAGCAGCGGAGATTGCGGCCTTAGAGGCTGAAAATAGCAGGTTGGAGAGCGAAGTCCAAACGCTCAGCATCAAAGTCAAACATCTAGATGAGATCATCGCTGCGAGTAAGCAGCTCGAAATTGAGTTGGCAAAGAAGAAGGAGCGCCTCCCTCCGGAGGAGGAAGCCATTATGCTGCTCAAGCAAGTGTCTGATCTTGGTGTCCGGTTAGGGCTCGATATCAGATTGTGGAAGCCGGGGGCCCCAGCTGAGGATCCGTCGAAGCTCTTTGTGAAAATGCCCGTGAATGTCGAGGTGTCCGGGGTCTATCACACGGCCGCGCTGTTTTTCGACCGCATTAACAGGCTGCCAAGGATCATTACAGTGTCCGGTCTGAAAATGGGATCGCCGAAGGTTGATCAAGGGCGGATAGTGTCACAAACAACGTTTGACTTAGTCGCGTATGCTGCGCCACAGGAAAAACCCGCGGTTGCAGCACCAGTTGCAGGGGCCAAGCCGGTTCAGCCTGCTCAGCCCGCTCCAGCTGGAAAATAAGGGAGATTCGCAGGGCACATGGATAGTCTAAAAACCAAGAGGTCGGACGGGCATCGGTATGCGGTCGTTAGAGGTACAGCGGCTTTCCTTGGCATTGTTGCTCTTGTTTGTCTCCACAACGTCGTTGCTCAAGCAGATCCTCTTGTTGCGCAGATGAGTCCGATGAGACAGGAATCCATTAAGATGTCATCTGTCCCGGACGTTCCGAAGGCGCCTATTTCAGCTGCTGATCCGCTACCATCCGGAGAGTTGGCGCAGGTGTCGCCCCAGGCGCCGTTTCCCGACGGTGCAGTTGGGTCCGGTTATGATCCATCCGGGCGCCGCGACCCATTTGCCCCAGTCATACAGGATCTTCAGCTGGGTAGGGTCGATGTGAATCTTCCCCCGCTCCAACGTGTGACATTGACCGAGCTCAATCTGATCGCCATTGTATGGGGGGCCTATGGGTACACGGCCATGGTTCAGACGCCTGAAGGGCATGGATATACGGTCAAGCGGGGGACAAGAGTCGGGCAGAACAACGGAGTGGTCAGTGCAATTACTGAGCGGGGCATCATTGTACAGGAGCGATTCACCGATGTGTATGGCAAGAAGCAGGAGCGTGAGTATGTCAAGCTCCTCCATCCGAAAGAAGGCTCAGAATGAAACCATTATTCTCTAGCATGTGTGGTTTGATGACGGCGAGGCGGTTCATCGGAGCCTTGGGGGTATCCCTCATTGCTTTGGGAGCGCATGCCGGAATGGTTCCACTTGACGATGAAGCCGGTGAGTCCGGCAAGAGCGGTCTCGCAGAAGTCGAGGAAGGTATCGGCTCGCTGCCGGCTCAATCGGTGACCAATATCGAGGTACATCCGGAAGGAGATCGGGTCACGGTGGCAATCGTCGGAGACGGAAGATTCTTTCCCGATGCGAAGTTGCTGGATGAGTCTCGGTTAGTCATTGATATGCCGGCTGTGGCCTCCGCATTCCGGCACTCGACCGTGCAGGGGCAGCACCAGTTGCTCAAAACAATCAGGGTAGGGCATCACGCCGATAGGGTTCGACTCGTATTTGACCTGCTCGAACAGCCGGCTTTTTCTGTTGAAGCCAAGGGTAATAAAATCCTCGTTGTTCTTAGTCCAAAAGAGTCTCAGGGGTCCCACAGTGAAATATCGCAGTCGGCCAATCCTCTCGATGTCTCGCGGCCGGCACTTCAGGAGCGCAAGGTGCTGTTTGACTCGGGACCTCGGACTGTGAAAAAGATTGCCCGCATCATCGGTCCCGCACAGTCTCCATTTAGGGTCCAGCCGGTACAAATGGCAGCGGAGAGTGCTCCAGATCAAAAGGATAGCCGGTCGGATGACGTTGTCGCGGGGCAGACCAGGTTTGTCGGGCGACGCATCTCACTCGACTTTCAGCAAGCGGACATCACGAATATTTTACGACTGATTGCCGACGTCAGTGGTTTCAATATCGTCGTTGGCGAGGCTGTCAAATCCAAAGTCACCATGAAGCTGGTGAACGTGCCCTGGGATCAGGCCTTGGATATGCTCTTGAAGATGAATGGGCTCGGCATGATTCGCCAGGGATCGATTGTCTGGGTGGACACGCTGTCGAATCTTGCCAAGCAGCAGGATGAAGAAGCAAGAGCCAAAGATGCCAAAGTCAAGGCAGAGGAATTAATCGACCGTGTCTTTTACATCAAGAATATTCAAGCCCAAGAGCTTATGACGTCGTTGCGCCAATATTTGAGTCCGCGCGGCGTGATGCAGTTTAATGCGGGAAGCAACGCGTTGATCGTGAGAGAGACGGAAAGCAAGCTGGCGATCATGAGGCAACTGGTCGAGGGGCTCGATTTGGAAGTGCCGCAAGTCCAGATTGAAGCGCGCATCGTTCAGGCAGATACGGTCTACGCCAGAGGATTGGGAATTCAGTGGGGCTTCCAGGCTGCGAACAGAACGCCTTCAACGTTCAACGCCATCGGTGGTCTCAACGGTCCGTTCGGCGAAGTTGCCGGCACGGGGAATAGTACGATATCCAGAAGCTGGCTGGTGAATTTGCCGGCCCAGGTCGGCGGGTTGCCCGCAGTTCCTGGCATCGGCTGGACGTTTGGAAAGTTGGGTGGAGATTTTGCTTTGGATATGCGGTTGTCTGCCGGAGAATTGTTGGGTCTGACCAAAGTTATTGCCGCCCCGAAGATCATGACGCTGGACAAGCGCGAAGCGAAGATCTCTCAGGGCGAGTCGATTCCATTTCAAACCACTTCGTTACAGGGAACACAGACGACATTTGTGGATGCCAATTTGGAACTGAACGTGACACCTCAAATCACATCGCGCGATCCGAAGGAGGATGCCAAGAGAATTTTGCTGAAGGTGCGGGCGACTCGGAATGCCGTGGGTGCTCGCAGCAATCCGGCCGGTCCGAGCATTGATCGGCGCGAGGCAAATACTCAAGTGCTTGTTCGAGATGGAGAGACGATGGTGATCGGCGGGGTGTTCGTCGACACGCAGAATAACAACGTCCAGGGAGTGCCGTATATGTCCCGCATCCCGGTTCTTGGCTGGTTATTCAAGAACAAGTCCGAGTCGGTCTCCAAGCAAGAGCTGCTCATTTTCTTAACGCCGAGCATTGTGAAGACATAGACCGTAGTAGTTTCCAGTCAGATGTTCTGAAGTAAGAGAATGTGCGTGGCGATGCTGATCAGCGTCGCCACGCACGTTTGTTTTTAGCTGAAGGCGCCGCTCCGGGCGTGTGCAGAATAGCTCCTCATGTCGATTTATCTATGATCAGTCCCGATTGCGCTTCCCGCCTCTTTACAGAGCGCCGTGTAATTCTTTTAGTTTGGCGATGAGCTGTGCTACCATCCCCCCGCGTCTTGGCCTTCTTGTTTCAGAGGAATATGTGATGGGCCATGACGATCCAATGAGTGCCATGGTGTAGGAATCGGCTATGACATTGTCATCGATGGTATCGGTCTCGCTTGGTGAGCGGAGCTACAAGATTCTGATTCAAGCCGGTCTTTTGAGTCGGCTTAAAGGGAGGTTGAGCGAACTGGCGGTGAAGGGGAAAGTCGGTGTGGTGACGGATCGTCATGTAGCCGGTTACTATCTGAGCGGGATGTTGCAGCAGCTGAAGAGGTGCGGCGTCGATGCGGTTCCTATTGTACTGCCTCCCGGTGAACGGTCGAAGACACTGGATACGATCACGAACATTCTTGATGTGATGGCGCGTCATCGGTTTGAGCGGTCGTCGTTTCTCTTTGCACTTGGGGGAGGTGTGGTCGGCGATATAGCAGGATTTGCGGCGGCGATCTATCAGCGCGGTATCCCATTCATTCAGATTCCAACTACCCTCATTGCCCAGTCTGATTCGAGCGTCGGGGGAAAGACGGGAGTCGATCATCGGCTGGGTAAGAATCTGATCGGGGCGTTCTATCAACCCAAGGAAGTATGGATTGATCCGCTGACGCTTCGGACTTTGCCGATGCGCGAATGGGTTGCCGGGCTGGCGGAGGTCATCAAGTATGGCATTATCGCGGATGAGGAGTTTTTTTCATATCTTCAGCGGGAGATGCCCGGTTTGCTGAAACGAAAACCAGATATTGTTGCAGTGGCAGTGAAGCGGTCTTGCGAAATCAAAGCTCAAGTAGTCGCAGCAGATGAGCGGGAGTCTGACCGGCGGCGCATCCTCAATTATGGGCACACGATCGGGCATGCGCTTGAAACGCTGGGGCGATACGAATCGCTCATTCACGGTGAGGCTGTCGGGATCGGGTTGGTTCAAGAAGCTGACGTCGCATGTTTTCTTGGGACTTGTGATCGCAGTGTCGTGCAACGTATTCAAGCCATTGTCCAGGCCGCCGGCTTGCCCGATCGCATGCCGCAGTGGACAGCAGCCAAAATCTGGAAGGCGATGCTTCATGACAAGAAAGTGTCCGGAGGACAAGTTGTCGGTGTGTGGCCGGAACGGATCGGGCATGTTCGGATGATGCCGATCGATGAACCGACTTTTTGCCAATGGCATCAAACGCTGCCTAAGCCCAACTCCGGCAAGAGCCTCTCCCGCAAGAAGCCGGCCCAACAGAAACGGTAGGCCTGTCTGATGCGCATACTTCGGATTGCCATGGCACAGATTGACCCGACGGTCGGTGATATTTCCGGCAATATGCGGCTTGTCAAAGCGTGGATCAAGGAGGCGCGGAAGGCCGGCGCCGATCTGGTGGTGTTTCCTGAATTGACGGTGACCGGCTACCCTCCTGAAGATTTGCTTTTAAAGCCGCGGTTTGTCTCGGACAACCGGCGGGCGCTCGACGAGATCGCGAAAGAGTGTACGGGGCTTGTGGCCGTGATCGGGTATGTCGGCCAAGGCAGTGCAGGCAAAGGGAAGTCACAGACAGCGTGCACCGCCACCGTAGGCGGGCATGAACTATTTAATGCGGCGGCGGTCGTCGCAGGTCGGCGGGTCATCGCCCGATACAGCAAATGGATCCTGCCGAACTACGGAGTCTTCGACGAAAGCCGGTATTTTCATCCCGGCCGGCACGTGGTACTGATGACGCTACGTGGTGTGGCAGTCGCTGTCAGCATTTGTGAAGACATCTGGTCGCCGGACGGGCCCACTTCCATGCAGGCGGCAGCGGGGGCGGAAGTGATCGTGAATATCAATGCGTCGCCGTTCCATATTGGGAAGAGCCGTGCGCGCGAACAGGTGCTGGCAACCAGGGCTCGGGAAAACGGAATCATTCTGACATATACCAACATGGTCGGGGGACAGGATGAATTGGTGTTTGACGGCAACAGCATGATCGTCAATCAAACGGGTGATGTAATCGCCCGGGGCAAGGAATTTGCGGAGGATTTGATCCTCGCAGACCTTTCGGTGGATGCTGTTGCGCGAACTCGGATGGTGCAGGTGCGGAGAAAACGCTTCACGGCTGCCATGGCAGCTGCCGTCGAACGAGTGACGATTAAATCTCCCACGCGCCCGGCAAAGCGCTCGCACATGGTGCCGTCTCTGGAGGCGTTACTTGGGGATTCCGATGCTGTCTATCGCGCACTGGTATTGGGTGTGCAGGATTATATGCGGAAGAACGGATTTCGAAAGGTCGCGATCGGACTGAGTGGAGGAATCGATAGTGCGCTGACCGCGGTCGTTGCGGTTGATGCGCTGGGCCCTGATAATGTGCTGGGGATATTCATGCCGTCGCCGTATACCTCAGCTGAGAGCGCGGAGGATGTAGAGGAGCTCAGCCATCGAATCGGCATCGAGTATCGGACTATCCCGATTACGCCGACGTTTGAATCCTACCGGACTGCTCTGGCCCCGACATTTCATGGGAAGGCGGTCGATACGGCGGAGGAAAATCTGCAGGCCCGCATTCGCGGGAATATTTTGATGGCGTATTCGAACAAGTTCGGCCACCTTGTGTTGACGACCGGCAATAAGAGCGAAATGAGTGTCGGCTATGCCACGTTGTATGGCGATATGGCCGGCGGTTTCGCGGTGATCAAGGACGTTCCGAAAACCATGGTGTATGAGTTGTCCCGGCTTCGGAATCTTCGAGGCCGTACGCATGTCATTCCGAAACGGATATTAGATCGGCCCCCTAGCGCCGAACTAAGACCCAATCAGAAGGACGAAGATTCCTTGCCGGCCTATGCCGTTCTCGACCCCATTCTTCAATTCTACGTGGAAGAGAACCGTTCGATCGAAGAAATCGTTGATGCAGGATTCGATCGTGCCACAGTAGCGCGAGTGGTGGCCATGGTGGATGGCAGTGAGTTCAAACGTCGCCAGGCGCCTATCGGCATCAAAGTCACACATCGGGCGTTCGGCAAGGATTGTCGAATGCCGATCACCAACGGGTATCGCAATTCGTAGCTGATTGGGACGACCGCTCTCCGGATTTGGCTTCTCTCTTGCCTGCACTGGTCGGTTCTCGTAGTCGTTCTCGGCGAAATCGCAGGAAGTTTACGTTTTTCAGCGTTGTGCCGAATGAGAGGATTGGGCTATGATGCCTCCTTCGATCTCATGGACATCGAGATCGGCATCTTCGTGGCGTGCCCGGTTATCGAGCATGAGGGTTGTTTCCGATAGCGCCTGTAATCGCAGCCGTCTCGCGTTATTTCTCCTGGCAGGGTGCTAGCTTATGCTGATGCAGTCTGCAGGCTTCTAGGCAAGGAGGCAAAGCGATGAAACTGGTGGAAGCCGTCATCAAGCCCTTCAAACTGGATGAAGTGAAGGATGCGCTGCTGGAAATAGGTGTGCTGGGCATGACGGTGTCTGAAGTCAAAGGCTTCGGCCGTCAGAAAGGCCATAAAGAAACGTATCGTGGGCAGGAGTATACGATTGAGTTTGTGCCAAAAGTCAAAATTGAGGTGGCTGTGACGGACGCACTGGTGCCACGCGTGATCGAGGCGATTACGCGCGCGGCCAAAACCGGCAGCATCGGCGACGGGAAGATTTTTGTGCGAGATCTGAGTGCGGTGGTGCGAATCCGAACAGGAGAAACCGGGGAAACGGCATTGTGACGAGGCCTGAGAATCCAGCAGCACCCTGTCGTGTTGGAATCGAGAACGACCGCCCATAATGCAGTATCGCATGGATTGAGAATTGAAATGGGTGCCGGATCAGATAGCAGGTGTGACATGTTTTCAGCCAAAGGCAGCATGGGCCGAAAGGCGGGCCGGTCATTGCGGATGAGCTCTGAAAGGAGGAGGGGATGAACGTGCGAGAAGTGTTGGAGTTTGCCAAGAAGCACAGGGTCCAGATGGTGGACCTGAAGTTCGTGGACCTGCCGGGAGTGTGGCAGCACATGACCATCCCTGTGAGCGAACTGACGGAAGATCTGTTCAAGGACGGCTCCGGCCTCGACGGGTCCTCCATTCGTGGCTGGAAGGCGATCAACAACAGTGATCTGCTGATGGTCCCCGATCCCGCGACGGCCTGTCTGGATCCCTTCACGGCAGTGCCGACGCTCAGCCTTACCGGCAATGTGGTGGACCCTATCTCACGCGAGAATTATGAGCGTGACCCCAGGTTTATTGCCCAGAAGGCGGAAAAGTATCTTCAAAGCACCAAGATCGGTGACGCATCTTTTTGGGGGCCTGAAGCCGAATTCTTCATCTTCGACCATGCCCGCTACGATCAGACCAGCAACAGCGGGTACTACTTTCTCGATTCCGAGGAAGGCGCATGGAACATGGGGCAGGAGGGATTCAATTTGGGCGGCAAGCTCCGCCACAAGCAAGGCTACTTCCCTGTGGCTCCCGCGGATACGCAACAGGATATCCGCAGCGAAATGGTTGTCGAGATGGAAAAGGTCGGCATCGTTGTTGAGAAGCATCATCACGAAACGGCATCGGCCGGCCAGGCTGAGATCGATATTCGGTTCGACTCGCTGGTGAAGACGGCGGACAAAATGATGATGTACAAATACATCGTCAAAAATGTGGCCCGCCGGCATGGCAAAACCGCGACGTTCATGCCGAAACCGCTGTTCGGCGACGCCGGTTCCGGCATGCACACTCATCAGAGTATCTGGAAAGAAGGGAAGCCCTTGTTCGCCGGTAAGGATTATGCGGGTGTGTCACAGATGTGTTTGCATTACATCGGTGGGATTCTCAAGCATGCGCCGGCGCTGGCGGCTTTTACCAATCCGACGACCAATTCATACAAGCGGATCACGCCGGGATTCGAAGCGCCGGTGTTGCTCGCCTATTCCAGCCGAAATCGGTCGGCGGGGATCCGTATCCCGATGTATTCGCCCAGTCCGAAGGCCAAACGGATTGAAGTACGGTTTCCTGATCCTGCCTGCAATCCCTATTTGGCGTTCGCCGCGATGCTCATGGCCGGCCTCGACGGGATTCAGAATAAGATTGATCCGGGCGAACCTGCCGAAAAAGATCTGTACGATCTTGACCCCAAAGAGGCGGCCAACATCAGAACGATGCCCGGGAGTCTTAATGAAGCGATCGACAGTCTGGAAAAAGACCATCAGTTTCTCCTTAAGGGAGAGGTCTTTACAGAGGATTTGATCGAAGCCTGGATTGGCTATAAGAGAAATAAAGAGATCGATCCGATGCGGCTTCGCCCGCATCCCTATGAGTTTTTCCTCTATTACGATGTCTAGCTAAGAAGAGAGAGGACCGGCACAGCAAAGATCATTCGGCTGTGCCGGTTGTTGAGAAGATCGCGACCGTCGATTGTTGCCCCTCCTTTGCCGGATATCGGGTTTTCGCTTCAAGTCCATTGGTGATGCCTGCTTCACCTGCCCCCTAGCTACGGCATGGTGGTGCCTGGCGGTCGGTTCCCAGCAGACGCGTATAGTACCTATCTCCCACACAGTGCAGTTCCGGCCGCTCCTATTTTTGTGCAAGGTTTGAGGTGGCCCGTACCATACGGACCATTCTGTTGGGGGTAGCCTTCTCTTTCTACATGGGAATGATGGTAAGTGATTGAAATTGCGAGAGAGTTAATCTGCTCTATAGGGCCTCATTTTTGCTCAACAGGCTACCTGGGCTGCCTGTGACAATATGCGGACGTAACATGCGGAGGAATTGGCATGGATCAACGGAAATCCTCAGTCGAATGCTATGAACGAGGGTTGGTGCTCAAGCGGATAGGAATGTGTCATGAGGCAATTGAAAATTTTAAAAAAGCTGCCCTGAATCCGGAGTATGCCGGGAGAGCGCATGTGCATATAGCCTTGTGTTTGAAGGCTGATGGTAACCAGGAGGAAGCGGTTGTGGCATTTCGGAAGGCATTTGCCTCGCCCTCATTGTCATCCGAAGAACGCCGGCACATTCTCTATCACATCGGCCAGACGCTGGAATCGTTAGGCCGATATGCGGAAAGTCTTGAGGCATATGGTAAGTTGAGAAACGAGGACCCTGAGTTCCGTGATGTGACACAAAAGATCAAACGGCTGTGCGACGGCGGGCGTCGGACACTTTCGGAGTCTGAAACGTCGTGGCAGTCCTGGATGGACGAGGCGCGAACCTTGACGCCCACCGTTCTGGCCTTGCTGGAACAGACGGGACAATGGTTAGGCCGGCAGGCAGAGACACTTAAAGGACATCGCTGGTTCGAGAAGCCGAATTCCGCTTCTGCGGATAGAGCCGGCCAGGACCCCTATTCGATCGCAATGGCCAAACGACGGAATCAGTCGGCCGGACGGGATCGCATGGTCAACACACGCCGGCATGCCCGCGTGCCGGTACGTCTGCGAAGCCAGTTTTCAGCGGACGGCCGAACCGTGGGAGGCGAGGGAGAACTGCGTGACCTCTCTCCCTGGGGTTGCCGCATGACGAGTACGGTGGCTGTTCCTATTGGAGCAGACTTGAAGTGCCGTATTTTCCCAAAGGGGGCCGGATCTCCGTTTGTTATTGATGGAGCAACCGTGCGCTGGATCAGCCGTGAAGAGTTCGGCCTTGCGTTCACCAAGATGCATCCCGGCGTACAGCAGCAAATCGAGCAACTGTGTAGTGCCCAGGCTGCGTGAAGTGTGAAAGGTGTGGCGGGAGAGGTCAGGTGTAAGGGGTGAGGCGCAGAATGCGAGACGGGTAGTGAAGAGCAGGTAGCGACGGTTCCGACGGGAATCAATTCGCAGCCAGAGCCGGATAGTCGCTGTAGCCGTCGGGTCCGCCTCCATACAGGCGCTCGTAGTTGACCTCGTTGAGCGGGACTTGTTTCACGAAACGGTCGACCAAATCTGGGTTGGCGATGTACGGACGCCCGTACACAATCGCATCAGCCGCTCCGCAAGCCACCGTCGACTCACCGCTCTCACGCGTATAGCTTCCGTTGCTCATCAACACACCCCGGAAATTCCGGCGGGCGACCGCCAGGATGGCTTGCTCCTCGGGCAAGGCATGGTTCTCGTGCCGTATTTCAAGGAACGCGATCCCTCGCCCGCTCAATTCCCTCGCCACATAGGTCACCAACGCGGTTGGTTGACTATCGACCATGTCATTGAACGGGACCAGGGGCGAGATCCGCACCGCGACGCGTCCGGCGCCCCACACGCTGACGGCCGCATCGGTCACCTCCAGCAAAAAACGAGCACGATTTTCGACGGAGCCGCCATAGACATCCGTGCGCACGTTGACGCCGTCGCGCAGGAAGTTATCAATCAAATAGCCATGGGCGCCGTGGATCTGCACTCCATCGAAGCCGGCCCGGTGAGCGTTGTGCGCGGCGAGCCGGAACCTCTCCACATACCGCGGGACTTCCTCGGTGCCGAGCGCGCGCGGGACTTCGTAGGGTTTGGCCCCCTCCTGGGTAGAAGTCACGCTATGACGAATCGCCACGGCGCTACTGGAGACCGGCTGTTCGCCGTCGTTCAATAACGAGTGCGCGGCACGGCCGGGATGCCAGATCTGCATGAAGATGCGGCCACCCTTGGCATGCACGGCGTCTGTGACTCGTTGCCATCCGGCTATATGGGCAGGGCTGTAAATGCCGCCCTCTCCCATGAAGGCGCAGGCGTGGGCGTCGATCATGGTGCATTCCGTCATCATGAGCCCGCTCGATGCACGTTGGGAGTAATAGTCCACCATCATGTCGTTAGGGATGTGAGAAGCCCCGGCCCGCACACGGGTGAGGGGAGCCATGACGATGCGGTTGGGTAAGAGGATGTCCCCGGCTTGGAGGGGCGTCAACAGCGTGGGCATCGGTGTTCCTTTGAGTAACGAGTGATCGTCGATGAGAGAGGGTATAAGCGAGAGGGTGAGGGAGTCAAGACAACAGATTGCGCAGCTGCATAAAACATGGGCCGCACGTGTGATCGTCATGCGTGCGGCCCTCTGTTTTCAGGCGCGACGCCCGTCTCAAATAACGCTATAGTGAGGGCTGTCAGTGGATCTCTCAGGTGTGAGGGCGACTTGTTATACTCAATAGCGATCTGTGATCAGATGTGACCGCGGAAATTTGTTCACAATGACATCGAACCCCGCTCTTTCTGCAAAACGGTATACGGTCGATCGATTGCTTTCGAAGCTGGGCATGGCTTCACGTAGCACAAGCCAGGAGTGGGTCCGCGCCGGGCGCGTGCGGATCAATGGACGGGTGGTGTGCGATCCAGCGACCTGGGTCTTGTGGCCGAAGGACTCCATCTTGGTCGACGATAAGCCGATTCGCGATTCGCTCAAACGATGGATCCTCTTTCACAAACCCAAAGGGGTCATCACGACACATAGCGATGACCAGGCCCGGAAGACCATCTTCGATGTGTTGCCGGGGGATTTGGGCTATCTGCATGCCGTCGGGCGGCTGGATCAGGCGACCAGCGGGCTCCTGCTGCTGACCAATGATTCGACCTTGTCGAGCTATCTTACCGATCCGGCCAATAAGGTGATGCGGACGTACCTGGTGTCCGTGCGAGGCGAATTCACTGAAGCCCAAGCGAAAGAAGCCATGGTTGGCGTTGTCGATGCCGGTGAACGCCTCCAATGCCATCGTGTGAAGATTCAAAAGAGTTCAGGCCGCGAGACGCATCTGGAGGTGGTGTTGGTCCAGGGAAAGAATCGCGAGATCCGCAGGCTGTTCCTGGCGCTGGGCCATGAAGTGACCAGGCTCAGGCGCATCCAATTTGGTCCATTCAAACTGGAAGATCTTCAGCCCGGTTCCTGGCGCGAGATGCCGATTGAAGACGCCAGGGAAGCGCTCAGGCTATGAGTGTTCGGTGTGTAGATTGGATATTGGACGAGGAAAAGGGGCAGTAATTGTTCTGACAGTCAAGCCGTCGTCATGCGGCCCTCCTGTTTTCTGGAGCACCGTCAAGAGATGTGCAAGTAGATTTCAGGCGACAATGAGTACATGAGTGTCAGATTGAGGCGTGCAGAGGATGCCCACTCCGGTTCGCTCCATAACGTGTATGATGGGAGCCGCCTTCTAGGCGGCATGTGGAAAGAGGTCGTATCGTGCCGTTGAGGGGGTGATCGTGCTCTCGACCGGGCCGGCGGAAGACGAAGCGGGCGCCCATAATTCGTAGTCAAACCCCCGGCGGCGCAAACAGATCGCTCCCTGTCGGCTCAATGCATCCACACTCGTGAACACCTGGTTCCAGGTCGATTCCGGGAGGCAGGGCAGAAGTTTCTCCATCACAATAGATCCTCGCTCGTGAACGATGGCCAGGATCTTCGCTTTCGTGTGTTCCGCAGCAGTACTCATGGGTGACCTCCCTCGTCGGCATGGGCCATATATGAATAGGCCGACAGCTTCGTCTGTGTCGGGCTCCATCGAACGACCATCACGCGAATGACTCCCAAGGTAAACAGAATGCCGCCCAGCGCCGCCAGCGCCTGCCAATCCCCACCCTTGAACCACTGGGAAATCACTTCCGTCAGCATGACCACGAGGATTGTATCGACAATGAACGTCACCTTCACACGGCCTTCGCTGAAATAGGTTACTGTCGTCTTGAACACTTCGACGATCGCCAGCAAGATCAGCATGTCGATGATCACCTGTCGCAAGACCACCTCGGCCGGATGGCCGACAAGCATGAACAGGTCGAGAAATGATTTCAGGACGCCTCCGGTGAGTGCGGCCAGCAGGGTGACGATCATCAGGCTGAGCACCCCCTTGATACCGACGGCCCATACATCCATCAGGTCGATATTGCGCAGTCGGCCCCATCCGGAGTGCCCGTCGAGCAGGTGAGCCTCTATGGGTGTTGTTCTGAGTGGGTTAGAAGTCATCGGTTGACACCGGGCGAAGTAGGTCTCGAACAGAAAGCACCCCAACCACGGTGGTGGATTTGCACACCATCAAGTGTCGTGTGCCATGCCGCTGCATCAGGTCTGCTGCTTCAGTAATCGGCCGCCGCTCGTCGATGCCGATCACCGGTGCACTCATAATCGCTGCAATGGGGAAGTGGGACGATTCTTGATCGGTCCCTACCACCTTCCGGACGATATCCGACTCCGTCACAATGCCGACGATGTGGTGGTCATGCAACACAAAGACACTCCCGATCTTGCGACGGGACATTAGTTTCGCTGCATCGACGGCACTCATCGTTCCAGGCGCCGTGACTAATTCTCTGTTCATCAGTTGTCCGACAGTGATCATGCAACTCCTCCTTCAGGAAACCCCGTTCATTGTTGTTTGATGTATTTGTGTGGAGGGTACTGCGCGTACGTTGCAGGGCTGTGTCTTCGATGTAAAATCTCTGTTAACCCCGATCAGAAAGGCAGAGGTATATTCGACGGAATTTTTGCGGGCTACTTCCTGGCGGGCCAGCTTTCCATTGAGGCAGTCTTCTGCGCAACGGCAGCGAAGAGGGCGAGGAGCCCCAGACATTCACTCACGAGTTGTTGAGAAAGAAAGCTTCTCGATCAGCGTGATGGGGAGAGTTTCTGGGCCGACGTGAGTGAATTCATGGGCGCCGAATGGGAAAGGTTCCCGACGAATATGAGGTCAAGCGCTTGAAGCAATGCGATCAGTTGACGAAAGCGCCGCTCAGACCTGTCAGGAAAGAATAGCCGAAGATCCGAATCGCCGAAAAGAGGAAAGGACAACGGGTAAATGACTGACTTCGGCCCACGACAGTACTGCAATCGTTTGCTCTGCTCCGAGAAAAGACTGAAGCAGCAGGAAGATACCGATGCTGAGGGCAATGATGCTGGGCCAGATTACCGAGAGAGCACCGAAAACGAATACAACCGTCATGGCCTCCAAAGCATGCCGGCCAAACCGGACATTGGGCGTGATCATGAGGGCCCTCCCTGGTCTGCTCTCTACCAAATGCATGAAAGGCGTTGATGTAAACTGGCGATATGATACTGCCTAAGGGGGCCTAACTGGCAACTGGGCATGAGGCCTAATGCCTAGTGGGCATGAGGCCCAGTACGACTGGGCACACTACCTACTAAGCGGTGGTCTTGTTACCAGGGTGTTGCAATGACAGAGCGTGACATCAGTACTCGATGCTCTGAAATGTGACCTGTGCTTGTCGCAAACAGCCGACCTGCTCCATGCCTAAGTCTGCGAACGCCTCTGCCGCCGCGCAACAGAATGGCTGTTGGCAACGCTAGCAAAGCCAGACCCCATGGCTCATTCAAGTCAGGTCAGGTTGCCAGGTGAGAATGAGCACGCCGCAGGCGAGGACGGTTCTACAGATTGACCTGGTAATGTGTGCTCCGGCCGCCGCCGATGGCAGTGAACACGCCTTTGTCCGCCAAATTCTGCGAGTCGCGTGTGGCTGTGGCCTTTGATGCGCCGGTGATGGTCGTGTATTTCGTAGCGCTCATGCTACTCACCTACGACAAGGCCACTGCTATCCAGTTCATTGCGATGAAAAGCATGAGCCGGATAGTGGCCATTTTCAGCTCATGGGAGCGACGTGAGGTAGACTGATGACTGTTGTGAGTAGCTAGAAACAAGAAGCCCCAGACCGTTCTTACGAGCGGTCTGGGGCTTGAAGATGCCGGAGTGGAGGTTATTCCACTTCGACGGTGATCGTATGAGAAGCCACGACGGGATCGTGATCCTTGGTCGCCCCGTTCAGGGAGACCTTATGTGTTCCCTTGCTCAGACTCTTGATCGTTCCGGAAAATCCCTTCTGATATTCGCCGTCTACATAGGCATGGACATGCGTCGCCTGCGTTCCCTTGGTCAAGTCATACTTGATCTCGAAGGTGTCGCTGACTTTGGCTCCGTCCTTGGGGGACGTAATCACCAGCTTCGATCCGTCCTCAACCGGCGCTGCTGCCGGCTTATCTCCTGCCAAGGCCAGCCCTCCGCTGAGGCAGCCGGCCAATACGATTCCCAATCCCATCAACCCGATACGTCCCATCTGCTGCATTGCAACCTCCCTAGTTTGAACTCACTGAATGGACACGACGGCCTGTCCTGCTCTGCCGGATGTCCTTGTGCTTGTTGACCCGTCGTTCACCGGTAGAGCATACCGATACATTCTAATTTTCAAAATGGCGCTAGTCAATCCGTCCGTTTACAGCGCGCCGAACATTCGTTCGAAAAAGGCCTTGGTGAGCGTCATATGTTGCGTGATATCCGTCTGGAGATGCCTGGCCCCAGCTTGCCAATCATCCGTCGTATAGCCCACCCGTCGCGCCAGGAAGATAAACTCATCTGAATCAGTCGGGGGAAGAACGCGGTCTTTGGCGTTGCCCCGGACCATCCGAAGGCCGTCGATGAGCATCCGGATGAAGAAATACGCCTTGCGTAAATTCTCGCCGTCCGGTCTCGTGACAATCCCGCACTCGACGAGCCCGGCGAGCGCCTGCATCGTGTTGGGTGTGCGTAACACGGAGCGCGTATGGCCGTGCATGATTTGGAGGTATTGCACGGCATATTCGATATCGACGATTCCGCCCGGACTGTACTTGAGGTTGACCGTGCCATGCTCTACCAGTTGCTTCAGTTGCTGCCGGCGCAGGTCCAGGGCGACCGCGATGTCCCACGGGGTTCCACTGTAGACATAGGCGTCACGATGGGCTTCGACACGTTTGCCCAGGGCTGCATCGCCCGCCACATGCCGCAGTTTGATCAAGGATTGCCGCTCGAACGGAGCGGCGAGGCCTGCGTCACTGTAATACCCGATGATTTCGTCGAACGGATTTGTCAGAGAGCCTTTGCCGCCGTGGGGACGGAGGCGCACGTCGAGATGGAAGATCCCCTCCTGTCTGGACTCGATCCACTGCAGCAGCTCCTGCCCTAGGCGTTCGAAGTATTCACTGTTGTCGATGGCCTGTTTGCCGCCGGTACGCCCTGCGTCGCCGTAGACGAACAGGACTTCGATATCGGAGGCATAGCCCAGTTCACGGCCGCCGAATTTGCCCAACCCAAGAATCGTGAAGGGACAGGGTTTCTTATTGGCCAAACGCGGAGGGCCGTAGAGCTTGTTTAATTTGGCCTGGCAGTCCTTCAGGCTCCGGTCCACGATCACTTCAGCCAACTGGGTGAGCGCGCCGGAAAAGTCGGCCAGCGCGATCCCCGGCTCGACGATGTGCTTCATGTCGATACGAAACAGCTCGCGGTCCTTAAAGGTGTTCAAGGCGGTCTTGCGCGCGTCGGCGGTTTTGGCCTGGCCCACGAAGCGATCAATCTCTCTGCGGAGTGATGTTCGAGGCTTGGCCAGCGGGGCGTCACGATAGTCCTGCAGGAGCGGCAGGAGGTTGGTGTGTTGCCGGCGCAGAAAGTCTTCCCAGAGAAAGTCGCTGGTGCCGAGTAAGCGGGCGAGGAGCGGAAACGTTTTTTTGTCGCTGAGCAGCGCAAGGGCCTGCTGCTGGGCCTTGCCTTTCGTCCCTTGCACGATGAGGTCGAGGAACTGGTCGAAGGCTTCGAGGGCTTTGGTCGGGTCCGGTGCCCAGGTCAACGCATGGGTGAACTGCTTGATGAGCACGGCTGTCAAGCGCAACTGTTGCTGATCGGTCGGATCGGTCAGCTTCTGCCCGTAGCGATTGCGGACATAGAAGCGGTCGTGCAGCTTGGCGTCCTCGATGTCGATTTGCGCTTTGGAGATATAGACATTGCGCATCGCGAGCGCGTTGGCGAAGGCGTAAAGAAACGCGGGGGTATCGTCTGATCGGATGTCCATAATCGTGTCTGTCTGAGACTGGCTGTTGTCGAAGGTGATTTGGACGGGATGGAGCAGGCCGCTGAAGGACCCGCGGCGCCGGCCGAGTTGTTCGACCAGCCGTCGATTTACCGCATGGCGGGCTTCTTCGAACTGGTTCGTGTCGAGCAGGCCGATGACGGAGCGCAGCTCCTGCGCAAGCCGGTTCTGTTCAACCGGTCCGAACGAGGCGCCGTGAACCGGTTGGACGCGGAAGATGTCGACGATTTTCTTGCTGCTCAGCCCCGGCCGCACATGTGGACGCCGGCGCGGACTTTCATTGTAGGAGGCTTTGGCTGGTTTGGCCGATGCGGCTTCGGCGAACGTATAGATTTGGCCTTCTTCGATGTTTAATCCGAAGGAGGATAGGAGGCCGCAGATGGTGGCGAATTCGGCAAAATAGTCATAGGCGACGATGGTCACATCGGCACGGCCTCCCTGTTGTTCGGTGATCGAGAGTTCGCAGAGATGGTCCGGCGTCAGTTGAGCTGCCAGATGAATGTGCCTTGCAATGGCGGTTGGATCGACTCGCCGGAAATATTCCTGATCCATTCGGCTGATAAAGTCGTGCAAAATGTCGGACGGGACGTCCTGGCAGTGAGACGTGACGGTCCGGAGAATCTCTTCGCGGTTGTCCATTGTGCAGGCAGTATACCGCAATGCCGTTCATTGTGTGAGAGGGAGCGCGCCAGTATAATGCCGCGCCAGACGGAGATGGCGAGGAACGTGAAACGTGAGGCGTGAAACGTGAGGCGAAAGCCTGAGAAAGCCGGTAAGTCAGGATCACCGCCCGGGAAACTGGTGCCGGGTTTACGGAGGGCATCGACCGGGCCTGATCCGACTCCCGTCTTGCTGGCTGAAGAGCGGAAGCCCGAGCAGATCCGAGCCATTTTATCGGCCTATGGATTAAGGAATATCGAACAGGCCGACCGCAATCTTGGCACGATGGCCGGGGAACCGCATGAGCGGCGTCAGTTGGCCGAGATCCTTCCACAGCTGTTAGCGGCCGTCGCGCGGACGGCCGATCCCGATCAAGCACTCAATCATTGGGAACGGCTGTTATCAAACGTGACCCGCTCATCCTTTCTGGACTATCTGCGCAGTTGGCCGCGCATGGTGGAGGTCCTCGCGACGATTTTTGGCAACAGTGATTCGCTGGCTTTCACGATCGTTCGCGATCCCATGCTGGTCTATTGGCTGGCTGAGGAATCTGTGCTCTCGAAGCCGGCAACCCGTGCCGACATTGAACAGTCACTGCAAAAGCAGCTGGCCAGGTTGACGGCGAAGGAGTTGAAACTGGATGTGTTGCGCCGGGTGCGGCGGCGGGAGATGTTGCGGATTGGTGTGCGCGACCTGCTGCGCATGGCCGACGTGCCGGAGACCATGGCAGCCCTCTCCGATTTGGCCGGTGCCTTAATTCACGCAGCCTATCAGGTGGTGGATGCGGACTTGCGCTCCCTCTACGGCGTTCCCATGCATAAGAACCGGCGGGGGAAGTGGGTGGAGACCGGCTTTGCCGTGATGGGGATGGGGAAACTCGGCGGTCATGAGCTGAATTACAGCTCCGACGTTGATCTGATCTACGTCTACGCGTCGCATGAAGGAGAAACGAGGGCCCTGCGCGGAAAGCCAGCCGGGAAGCCGGCGGGTGCCGGTATTTCCAGCGAGGAATATTTTGAAATCCTCTCGCGCGAGCTGACCAAGGCGCTGGTCGAACAGACCAGAGAGGGGTACGTCTTTCGTGTGGATCTGCGTCTGCGGGCCGAAGGGTCCGTCGGGCAGTTAGCCCGCTCGCTGGCGGATTACAAAAAATATTACGAGACCAGAGGCATGGCGTGGGAACGATTGGCGCTCCTGAAAGCCTGGCCGGTGGCAGGGTCGACGGCGGTGGGGCAGGCGTTCTTGAAAATGGCCAGGCCGTTCATTTTTGGCGTGGGGAAGATGGATTGTGATGGAGCGCTGGCGATCGTGCAGAATGTGCGGGCGGTGAAGGAGATGATCGATGCGAAGATGGCCGAGCGCGGCCATGAGCGGCGCAATGTGAAGCTTGGAATCGGTGGCATCAGGGAGATCGAATTTCTCGTGCAGACGGTACAGGTGTTGGCGGGGAGGCAGGCGCCGGCGCTTTTCGACCGCAGCACGCTCGGGGCGCTGCCCCGGTTTGTGACACGCAGGCTGCTCTCGGGCCGGGAGCGTGATGAGCTGACGGCGGCGTATCTCTTTCTACGCGATGTCGAGCACAAGCTTCAGATGGTCCATGACCTCCAAACCCATGCGCTGCCGGATGAGACGGAGGAGTTGGAGCGTTGCGCCATCCGTGGGGGCTACGACGGCAGCGATCGGACTGCTGCCGTGAAGAAGTTCCTGGCGGATCATGCGGCCCATACGGCTGCCGTGCACCGGGCGTTTCAGTCGCTCTTCTATGAACCTACTACGTCGTCGGTATTCAAAGCGACTCTTCGGGTCATGGGAGCGAAGGGCTGATCGAGGCTGAAACGGATACGAAACACGAAGGCCCCGGCGGTCTCCCGCCGGGGCCTTCATTTCCGACTCCGAGCTATCGGCCATACGCCATCAGCTCTTCGTTTCTTAGTACATCCCCTCCATGCCCCCACCGTGGCTGTGACCGCCTGGGCCGCCGCCTGCATCCTTCTTCTCTTCGGGGATCTCGGTGATCATGACTTCGGTGGTGAGCATCAGGCCCGCCACGCTGGCTGCGTTCTGCAATGCGCAGCGCGACACCTTGGTCGGGTCGATGATACCGGCCTTGATCATGTCCACATACTCGTCGGTCGCCGCGTTGTAGCCGGAATTGACGTTTTTGTCCTCGCGCACCTTGCCGACCACGACTGAAGCTTCGCCGCCGGCATTGGCGACGATCTGCCGGATCGGTTCTTCGAGCGAGCGGCGGACGATATCCAAGCCGACTTTCTGTTCGGCGGGAACGTCCTTGATGCTATCGAGCCCCTTGATGCAACGGAGGTAGGCGGTCCCTCCGCCAGGGACGATACCTTCTTCCACGGCCGCTTTGGTGGCGTGGAGCGCATCTTCGACACGGGCTTTCTTTTCTTTCATTTCGGTCTCGGTCGCGGCGCCGACGTTGATGACGGCCACTCCGCCGACGATCTTCGCGAGTCTCTCTTGCAGTTTCTCGCGGTCATAGTCCGAGGTCGTCTCTTCGACCTGGGCCTTGATCTGCTTCACGCGGCCTTCGATCTTCTTCGGATCGCCGTAGCCTTCCACGATCGTCGTGTTGTCTTTGTCGATCGTGATGCGCTTGGCGCGGCCCAGATCGGTTAACTTGACGTTCTCCAGCTTGATGCCGATGTCTTCCGAGATCACCTGGCCGCCGGTGAGGATTGCGATATCCTCCAGCATGGCTTTCCGGCGATCGCCGAATCCCGGAGCCTTCACGGCCGCTACGTTCAGCGTGCCGCGCAGCTTGTTGACGACCAGCGTCGCGAGCGCCTCGCCTTCGACTTCTTCCGCGAGGATCACGAGCGGCTTGCCCATCTTGGCCACCTGCTCGAGGAGCGGGAGCAAATCCTTCATGCTGCTGATTTTCTTTTCGTTGATCAGGATGAGCGGCTCTTCGAGGGAGGCTTCCATCCGCTCGGCATTGGTGACGAAGTACGGGGAGATGTAGCCGCGATCGAACTGCATGCCCTCGACGACATCCAGTGAGGTGGTCATCGACTTGGCTTCTTCGACCGTGATGACGCCGTCCTTCCCGACCTTCTCCATGGCTTCCGCGATGAGATCGCCGATGGTCTTGTCGTTGTTCGCCGAAATCGTCCCAACCTGGGAAATCTCGGTCTTGTTCTGACAGGGCTTGCTAAGCTTCTTCAGTTCGGCGGTGATGGCTTCAACCGCCTTGTCGATCCCGCGCTTGATCTCCATCGGGTTTGCGCCGGCGGTGATGTTCTTGACGCCTTCGCGGTAGATGGCCTGGGCCAGCACGGTTGCGGTTGTGGTGCCGTCGCCCGCGGTGTCGCTGGTCTTGCTGGCGACTTCACGGACCAATTGGGCGCCCATGTTTTCATAGGGGTTCTTGAGTTCGATTTCCTTCGCGACGGTGACGCCGTCCTTGGTAATCGTCGGTGCGCCGAACTTCTTATCCAGAATCGCATTTCGGCCCTTCGGACCGAGCGTTGCTTTCACGGCGTCTGCGAGCTGGTTCACCCCTTTCAGGATAGACGCGCGCGCTGAGTCACCGTACATGAGTTGCTTTGCCATATGATTCCTCCGTGTGTAGTCTAAAAGTTGTTAAAGTCAAAAAGTCATAAGCCGGATTGGAGACTTGACGACCTTAAGACTTGCCGGCTTGGGACGCCTGCGTGTCTTATGCCGTGAAAATGCCCAAGATGTCTTCTTCCTTCAGGATCAAGCACTCTTCGTCTTCGATGCGGAGCTTGCTTCCTGAGTACTTGTCGAACAAGACATGGTCGCCGACCTTGACGTTCTCGACCTTCTTGCCGACTGCTTGCACGACACCCCGCTGAGGCTTCTCTTTTGCCGAATCCGGCACATAAATTCCGCCGGCGGTCCGCTCCAGTTCCTCGGTATAGGTGACGAATACCCGCTCACCCAGCGGTTGAAACCCCTTGGCAACGTTCTTCTTTTCCTTCTCAGCTGTGCTCATAACAGAACCTCCTCCTGATGAAAGTTAACTCGTCATTGTGAACGATGTGGGATGGGCTTGTACTCGATCGCGCTGATAGTGTACGCACTCGAATAGGCAGAAGCCCTGCTCGACTCGGAACCAGAGATAGCCCTGGCTCGACGCAAGTCAAGGGGTGGGGCAGAGGATTTTCTATTGCCTCCCACTCTGTCGAACGAAGTATCTTAACTCATTGAGAATTCGGTATTCCAGAGCTATTTTTCAGTGTGTCTACACGCATGATGCACATATGCGTGGGGGGCTAAGTCTGCAACTGGTCGAAATCTTTGACGTCCTTCCTAATATAGTCGCGCAGCCGCTTGATGATGCGGGCCTCTAACTGGCGGGTTCGCTCTTTGGTGATGCCATATTTCCCGCCCAGATCGTCCAATGTCAGCGGATCTTCAGAGAGGATACGATTTCTGAGAATGTCTTCGTCCCGTTCGTCCAAGGTCTTGATGAACTCCGCCAGTTTTGCACGAAAGAGCGTGCGTAACTGCTGATCGGCAAGCTGTTCGTCCGCCGGTTTCTGTTGTGACGGGAGAATGTCGAGCAGGCTGCCGTCTTGATTCTCGCCGATCGGTTGGTCCAGCGACAGTTCCCAGTTACCCAGGCGCGCATCCATTTCGATCACGTCGCGTTCACGGACGTTCAAGCGGTCCGCGAGCAGCTTCGTATCGGGGGCGAACCCTTCCCGTTCGAGCTTGGCCTTTTCCTTTTTCAAGTTATAGAACAGCTTCCGCTGATCCTGGGTTGTTCCGATCTTCACCAGCCGGAAGGTATTGAGCAGGTACCGAAGAATATAGGCCCGGGACCACCAGGCCGCATAGGCGTAGAAGCGGACATTCTTGGCCGGATCGAATTTCTTGATCGCCTGCATCAGGCCGACGTTGCCCTCTTGAATCAAATCCATATGGTCGGCGCCGGTATGGAGATATTCCGATGCGATGGCGACCGACACGCGCAAGTTGGCCATGATGAGTTTGACTGCCGCTTCACGGCTGCCGTGCGCATGATATTCCTGGAAGAGCCGAAGCTCTTCTTCTTTGGAAAGGTAGGGATAGCGTCGGATTTCGGCAAGATACTGCTGCAGCGCCGTGACCGGCACCACGGCTGTGGTGTCGGCTGGCGCACTGTGGACGGGGTCCGGCGCGGGGCTGAGTTCCACAACAGGCGGAGCGTTGTTCAGCTCCTCGTCCGAGGGCCCTAAGACCTCTGGCTCAAGGATCTCGTCGTCCGGATCATCTTTCCGAGTCGCCATATGAATCGCAAACTATAACAGAACCTCGGCCCGTGACAATGGCCAATGGTCAATGGTAGATTGCCATCACACCGACCGGTTATCCATTTACCATTCCATTCATCCAGCGATGGCTACGCCGTTTGACAGTATCGAAAGCGCGATTCGGGACATCAAGAAGGGCAAATTCATTATCCTGGTCGACGACGAAGACCGGGAAAATGAAGGTGATCTCGTCATCGCGGCAGAGAAAGTGACTCCGCAGGCCGTCAATTTCATGGCCAAGCATGCGCGTGGGCTGATTTGTCTGGCCCTCACGCCGGAGCGAGTTGAGGAGCTGCAACTGCCTCAGCAGGCCGTTGAGAATACCGCGACATTCGGGACCGCCTTTACGGTGTCGATCGATGCCCGCAAGGATGTGACGACCGGCATCTCCGCCGCCGACCGCGCCACCACCATTCATGCCGCGATCGATCCAAAATCGAAACCCAGCGATCTGGCGCGCCCCGGCCATATTTTCCCGTTGAAGGCTCAGCATGGCGGTGTATTGAAACGTGCCGGCCAGACGGAAGGCTCCGTCGATCTGGCGCGGTTAGCCGGATTGTATCCAGCCGGAGTGATTTGCGAGATCATGAACGAGGACGGCACCATGGCGCGTGTGCCGGAGCTGGCTAAATTTGCCAGGGCACACAAGCTGACGATGGTAACCGTGAAGGCGCTGATTGAGCACCGCATGCGCCGCGAGACCTTTGTCCGGCGGATGGCAAGCGCGAAGCTGCCGACGACCTTCGGTGAGTTCGAAGCGGTCGCGTTCGAGAACCAAATCGACGGGATCACCCACATCGCGCTGGTACGGGGGCGGGTGGATACCGGCGAGCCGACGCTGGTGCGGGTGCATTCCGGCTGTCTGACCGCCGATGCGCTGGGCTCTCTCCGCTGCGATTGCCGTGATCAGCTCCACGCGGCGATGGAAGTCATCCAAAAGGCCGACCGGGGGGTGCTGCTCTATCTCAATCAGGAAGGGCGCGGGATCGGGTTGCTCAACAAGATCAGGGCCTACGGGCTTCAGGACACAGGCAGCGATACGGTCGAGGCGAATTTGAAACTCGGGTTCAAGGCCGATCTGAGGGACTATGGCGTCGGCGCGCAGATTTTGGCGAGTCTCGGGCTGCACCAGATTCAGCTGATCACGAATAACCCGCGCAAGATCGTCGGGATCGAAGGCTATGGATTGAAAGTCGTCGAGCGGGTGCCGATCGAGATCGCGCCGCGCGCAGCGAACGTGCGGTACCTCCGAACCAAAAAAAATAAGATGGGCCATATTTTGAAAAAGGTATGAAGGTAGGGATGAAGCCTCGGAAGGAACTGCGCAACGCAGCTGGGTTCAGGTTCGGCATCGTCGTTGCGACGTTCAACAAGCTGGTGACGGACAGATTGCTTTCCTCCTGCCTCGATGGTCTGACCAAGCAGGGCGTGAAGGAAACGGACGTCGAAGTGGTCCGGGTTCCGGGTGCCTTCGAAATCCCGCTGGTCGCGCGAACGTTGGCGAAGTCGGGCCGGCTCAACGCGGTGATTTGCCTGGGGGCGGTCATTCGCGGGGACACGCCGCATTTCGACTTTATCAGCGCCGAGGCAAGCCGCGGAGTCGGCCAGGCTGCGCTGGACTCCGGAGTGCCGGTAATTTTTGGAGTGCTGACGACGGATACCGAGACGCAAGCCATCGAGCGGGCCGATCCCGGCACGTTCAACCGAGGCGGTGAGGCGGCAAAGTCGGCGATCCAAATGGCGACGGTGATGCGGATGTTGAAAGGAGAGGCTGACAGATCGGCAAGTTCCAGGCTGACAAGCGGGACGGTCAAGCGTCAAGGCGGGAGAACGCGATGAGTCATGCTCGTCAGCCCTCCCTTGAGGCATCTTGTCAGCCTGCCGCCTTGTCAGCGTGCAATCTTTCCGGCCTGTCAGCCTGATAGCCATGGGATCTCGCCACGAAGCTCGCGAGCGGGCATTGCAGATCCTCTTTCAGTATGACATCCATGGAAAAGCGGGACTCTGGCTGGAAGAATTCTGGAAGCCGCTGAAGGCTGATGAAGAGACAAAGGCCTTTGCGGAGCGGCTGGTCACGGGGGTACTGGAGAAGAAAAAAGAGCTGGATCAGCTGATCGGCAGGTACGCCGTGAATTGGACTGTCGCCCGCATGCAGATCGTCGACCGGAATATTTTACGGATCGGCGCCTATGAGCTGCTGTGGTTGAACGAGGTGCCGGCCAAGGTGACAGTGAATGAGGCGATCGAGCTCGCCAAAGATTTCGGCGACGACGAAGCCGCGAAGTTCGTGAACGGTATTCTGGACAAGGTGTTGTCGTCCGAGCAGCGGCTTGAAGTTAAAAGACGTGAGGCGTCAGGCGTGAAACGTGAGGCGAAATAATGCGGATGATCAGGCTGCTGTTTTCTCCACCCCTTACGCCTAACTCCTTACGCCTAACGGAGCAGAGATGATTGACCGCTATACCCGTCCCAAGATGAAGGCTATCTGGGATCTGAAACGCAAGTATGAGATCTGGCTCGAAGTCGAGCTGCAAGCCTGTGCGGCGTTTGAACGGGCGGGACAGGCGCCGCGCGGCACGGCGGCCAAAATTCGCAAGAAGGCAAAGATCAATGTCGAGCGAATCGCCGAAATCGAAAAAGTGACGAAGCACGATATCATCGCGTTTCTCGAATCGCTCATGGATACGGTCGGGCCGGAACACCGGTTTCTTCACATGGGGCTGACCTCGTCCGACATCGTGGACACCTCGCTCGCCCTTCAAATGACCGAGGCCATGGATCTGATCCTGGACGGGGTCGAGGCGTTTCTCGCTGTGTTGAAGCGGCAGGCGTTCCGGTACAAGACCCAGGCTATGGTCGGACGGTCGCACGGTATCCACGGCGAACCGATTTCGTTTGGATTCAAACTGGCCATTTGGCATGAGGAAGTGGGCCGCCATCGGGAACGGTTGAAGGCGGTTCGTGAGGACATCGCGGTCGGCAAACTTTCCGGCGCGATGGGGACTTTTGCTCATCAAAGTCCGGACATCGAGGAGTATGTCTGCGCAAAGTTGGGCTTGAAGCCGGACCCTGTCTCCAATCAAGTGGTTCAGCGCGATCGCCATGCCGCCTACGCAACCGCGCTGGCGCTGCTGGCTGCCACGATCGAAAAGATTGCCACGGAGATCCGTCATCTTCAGCGCACCGAAGTGCTGGAGGCGGAAGAATACTTTTCCGAAGGCCAAAAGGGCTCGTCGGCTATGCCGCATAAGCGCAATCCGATCGTCTCGGAAAATCTCTGCGGCCTGGCGCGGCTGGTGCGGGCCAACAGTCTGGCCGCCATGGAAAATGTCGCTCTGTGGCACGAACGGGACATCAGCCATTCTTCGGTCGAGCGCGTCATCATGCCGGACAGCACCATCCTGATCGATTACATGCTGGCGAAGGTGACGGAGCTCATTAAAAATCTGGTGGTCTATCCGGATCGCATGGCGCGGAACTTAGAACTGACGGGCGGGCTCGTCTATTCGCAGCGGCTGCTGCTGTCGCTGATCGGCAAAGGCGCGCAGCGGAAGGAGTCATACGAGGCGGTCCAGCGAAACGCGATGGCATCATGGACGGGATCAGGCGGGTTGCAGGAACTGGTGTGCAAAGACCCCTTTATCTCGCAGCATCTCACACAACGCGAGATTGCCGGGTGTTTCAATCCGAAGTATTATCTGCGGCACCTCGACCGAGTGTTTCAGCGGGTGTTTCGGGGTGGAGGACAACGAATCGCCAACCAACAGAAGGAGAGACGCACATGATCGGGATACGGCGAGCCGGCATCATCATCTCGGCTCTTGTAATGAGCATCGGCTTTTGGGCGCCGCTCTCTTTTGGAGGGGCGGATCGGGACAAGCTGCTCAGCGAGCCTGGTGTGTTCGGCACCTTCGCGACGTTCAGTCTCGGCGAAACATGGGTGAAACAGGATCAGGCGACCCGGATCGGTCAGTTGGCTCTGTTGAAGGGTGTGGTCGAACAACATCGGGAAAAGATCGCCGTCGATCTCTATCTTCTGCGCGGCTTGTCCGACTATGGGGATCTGATGTTCCGGGTGCATGCGTCCGAGCTGCGGGATACCCAACAATTTCTCCTGGATCTTCAGAACAGCGCCTTCGGCAAGCATCTCAAAGGGGCCGGACTGATGCATGGCCTCACCAAGAAGGCCAATTACGTACCGGGGTTCCCGGATCAGCTGAAGACGGACTTGAAAGTAGCCAGTGAGCCGGGCTCGAAGCCGTATGCCATTGTGATTCCGGTCAGAAAGAGTGCGGAGTGGTGGGCATTGGATCAGGACAAGCGCGCCGCAATGATGCAGGAACATACGGAGGCGACAATGCCCTATCTCAAGACCGTGAAGCGGAAGCTCTACCACTCCAGCGGATTGGACGATCTGGATTTTATCACCTACTTTGAGACCTCCAAGCTGGAAGATTTCCACAGTCTGATTCTGTCGCTGGAGAAGGTCAAAGAGTTCCAGTACACACGCCGGCTCGGCCATCCCACGCTGATCGGCGCCGTGAAGTCGTTGGACGAGATGATCGAAGTGCTCGCGCAGTAGCCTATTCAGCCCGAGGCGATGTATGGATACGACCGGATCGATGTTGTACGAGGGAAAAGCCAAGAAGATTTTTGCGGCTGCGCGGCCGGATCAGGTCGTTCACTATTTCAAGGATGATGCAACGGCATTCAATGCCGAGAAGCGCGGCACCATCGTCGACAAGGGGGTCGTCAATAACAGGGTGTCGGAGCGGCTGTTCACGCTGATTGAGGAGAAAGGCATCCCGACGCATTTCCTTAAGCGGCTGAGCGACCGGGAGATGCTGACCAAGAAAGTTGCGATCGTGCCCGTCGAAGTTGTGGTACGCAATCTCGTCGCCGGCAGCTTGGCGAAGCGATTGGGCTTGCGCATCGGGGACGCGATCGAGCCGGCGATCGTTGAGTTCTATTATAAAAATGATGCGCTTGGGGATCCGCTGGTCAATGACGACCATCTGCGCTTGATGAACGTGGCGACACCGGGGGTGTTGCGCGAACTGCGCGAACTGGCCCATAAGGTCAATGCCGTGCTGAAGCCGTTCGTTGCCGAACGGAAGATGCAGCTGGTGGATTTCAAGCTTGAGTTTGGCCTGTTCCACAACAAGCTGATCCTGGCCGATGAGATTTCTCCCGATACCTGCCGTTTTTGGGATATGGAGACCGGCGAGTCGATGGACAAGGACCGGTTCAGGAAGGACATGGGCAAGATTGAAGAGGCGTATCAGGAAGTATTGAGAAGGGTGTGTGGATGAAACGTTTTGGAGGGATGTGGTGACCGGTTTCTGTGCTCGCGCGACGCGCACGCAAGATTAATCATGGTTTTGTGTTGAGGGCGGTGCTCGTCGCATGCGCGCAGGAGAAACCGATCACCGCATCCCTCCCGTGAGACCAGAAACCTTTCTTTACTAGGGGCAGGGGAAGAGAAGAGGGATGCTGCGGGCATATTTGAATTATGGCTTGATCGCATCGGTGGTGGTCTGGGCGGCCATCATCGGGGTGATGGCCTATCGGCTGAACGAATCGCCGTGGCGCTGGGCGTTCATCGGGCTGATGTGTGCCGGAGGCCTGACCATTGCCGTCATATTCTGGATCAAGAATTATGTGGATCGTCAGACTAAAGCGTCGGAGCAGAGGAGTCACAAGTGAAAGCGAGAATTCATGTGACGTTAAAGCAAGGTATCTTGGACCCGCAAGGTAAGGCGATTGAGCATGCGCTGGACTCGCTGGGGTTCAAGAGTGCGGCGAACGTGCGTGTTGGGAAGTACATGGAAGTGGATGTGAATGAGCAGGATAAGGCCAAGGCTGAAGCCGAGGTCAAGCAAATGTGCGAGAAGCTGTTGGCGAATACAATCATTGAAGAATACCGATACGAACTCGGATAGGGGAAGGGAGAGCTGATAGCTGATAGCCTGTGGCACGAACCTCAGATTGTCCAGTTTCGTGACATACGCCATGCGCCATACGCTCTTTACATTATGAACATTGGCGTCGTCGTGTTTCCCGGTTCCAACTGCGATCATGACTGTCGGCACGTCTTCCAAGACGTGCTGGGGCAGGATGTCACGATGGTTTGGCACAAGGAAACGTCTTTGACAGGGTTGGACGGGGTGATTCTTCCCGGGGGTTTTTCCTATGGAGATTACCTCCGCACCGGCGCCATTGCCCGGTTTTCCCCTGTGATGAAGGCAGTGAAACAGTTTGCCGTCGAGGGCGGGATGGTTCTCGGCATTTGCAACGGTTTTCAGATTTTGCTCGAAGCCGGCTTGCTCCCCGGCGCGATGTTGCGAAACAAGTCGCTGCATTTCATCTGCAAGGATATTTTTGTGCGGGTGGAGAATGCGGCCACGCCATTTACCAGTGGGTGCAAGCCAGGCCAAGTTCTCAAGATTCCAATCGCCCATGCGGATGGGAGCTACTACACAGACCCGGTCACGTTGGCGGGATTGCAGGCAAACGCGCAGGCGATTTTTCGATATTGCGATCAGGAGGGGAGGGTGACGCCGGAGGCGAATCCAAACGGCTCGCTTGATAATATCGCCGGCATTCGTAATGCCGCCGGCAACGTGCTTGGCATGATGCCGCATCCGGAGCGCTGCGCTGAGTCGGTGCTGGGCAACGAAGATGGGCGTCTGATTCTGGCCTCGATGGTGGAGGGGCTGAAGAAAACGAAGCGCGCTGAGACTGTGGTCTGATGGCGACCCAGCGTTCTGCTTCAAGTGAGCAGCAAGAACTGTTCAATGAGTAGGGCGCGTCTGGACTGTCGGAGTCGGACGCGGCGATCAGGTGAGAGGTGTTCAATGATTCGTATGTGTGTGGCCATTTTGATGATCGGTCTGTTGGGGCTGGGCCTCGATGGGAGTGCGTGGGCTGCTGAAGCAGCTGAAGCTCAAGCACAGATCAAGATACTGAGCCCCGCGCCCGGTGCCATCATTAAAGGGGATTTTGTCGAAGTGCGCTATGAATTGGCCAAGGGAGTTGATGCCACGCACGTCCATTGTTACGTGGATGGCGAGTACCAGCGTGGATTTTCAGGGATCGTCAAGGGGCTTGCTCGCGGAACGCACGAGATCAAGGTCGTGGCCGCCAGTCACGATCATGAAGCGACGGCTGCCGAAGCCAGGGTCACAATCGAAGTGGAGTAAGGCGTACGTATTTATGGGCTGAAAAGATCCATGTCATTCCTTGATCTGGCAGTCAATTCAAGTTTCAAGAGTAATGAACGCGGACAGACTGTTTTTTTACCATGGGGGAAGTTGGGAAAAGGTTATGTATTGGGTAGTGAGCAAAAAGCAGCGGAGGCGCGCAGATTTGTGAAGAGGACTGCTCTGTCTGTTTTTGGACTGCTATTTCTGACAATCTTTACGGTTGGTCCAACCTTTGCGATTTTTTGGTTTCCATTTTGGAGCCTGTTTTATTGGTGGCGAGTAAACAGAATGCTGAGAGCGTGTGAAACTATTAGCTAGAGGGAGCCTCTCTATAAATAAATCCTGCTCTCCAACTAATGACCAAAGGCCTCATTGCCTTGGATAATCTGATGGATGACGAGTATTGGAAGATCGTTGAGATTTCAGGCTGTGAGCCAAATCTGATGCGGAGGCTACGATGATTCCAATTGAGTTTGATGCGATCATTTTCCAGGAGGGTAAGAGCTTTGTGGCTCACTGCCCCGAGCTGGATGTTTCCAGTTGTGGGCATAATGTGGATGAGGCGAGAGGCGGCTTGAAGACTGCCGTACGCTTGTTCATTGAAGAGGCGGAAAAGCTCGGTACCTTGGACGATATTCTGAAAGAGGCTGGGTATTTACGGGGGGCTGACGGTAAGTGGAAGTCGCCGCGCATTGTTGCCACTGAAGTGATGTCGTTGGCGGTTTAGCCCCGATGTCACGCATTACCGCAATCCCGGCATGGAAGCTGCGAAAAGTTATGGAAAAGGCGGGTTTCAAATGTGTGCGAACTGAGGGCGATCACTCTGTGTATGTAAAACCAGGCGTGGCGAGGCCGGTGGTGATACCCGATTGGGACGAAGTGCCAGTGTTCATCATCAAGAACAACTTGCGGACGGCAGGAATTTCGCGCGATGAGTATTTCGAACTCTTGGGCAAGGTCTAGATAGGTAGGCAATGAAAATCGACGGTCATATCATCACCAAAGACCTTATCGCGCAGCATAATCTGACGGACGATGAGTACAAGAAGATCATCGAGATTTTGGGGCGCGAGCCGAATCTGACGGAACTCGGGATGTTTTCCGTCATGTGGTCGGAACATTGCTCCTATAAGAGTTCGCGCGTCCATTTGAAGAAGCTGCCGACCACCGGGCCTCGTGTGGTGCAAGGGCCCGGTGAAAATGCGGGCGTGGTAGATATCGGGGATGGATTGTGTGTGGTCTTCAAGATGGAATCTCACAACCATCCGTCGTTCATCGAGCCCTATCAGGGGGCGGCGACCGGGGTCGGTGGAATTTTGCGGGACGTGTTTACTATGGGCGCGCGGCCGATTGCGTTGCTCGATTCACTTCGCTTCGGCGGGCTGGATACGCCGAAGAATCGACATCTCATGAAAGGTGTCGTCGCCGGCATCGCCGGCTATGGCAACTGTATGGGCGTGCCGACGGTGGGCGGTGAGATTGTCTTCAACGACATTTACTCGCTCAATCCGCTGGTGAATGTGTTTTGCCTGGGGATTGCCAAGAAAGACAAGATTTTTCTGGGGACTGCAGCGGGAGTCGGCAACCCGGTGATCTATTTCGGCTCGAAGACGGGTCGTGATGGGATTCACGGCGCGACGATGGCATCCGATTCCTTCGACGATGAGTCCGAGCAAAAGCGACCCACGGTGCAGGTGGGCGATCCATTTCAGGAGAAGCTGCTGCTTGAAGCCTGTCTCGAGTTGATGGCCGGCGATTTGCTGGTCGGGATTCAAGACATGGGCGCAGCCGGCTTGACGAGCTCATCCTGCGAAATGGCTTCGCGCGCAGGAAACGGGATGGAGTTGGATTTGACCCATGTTCCGCGCCGTGAACCCGGTATGACGCCGTATGAGTTGATGCTGTCGGAGTCGCAAGAGCGGATGTTGATGGTCGCGAAGGCCGGCAAAGAAGACGCGTGCATCGCGATCTGCCGGAAATGGGATCTGGATGTCGCAGTCGTTGGAACTGTCACAGGCGACGGGATCTTGCGTGTGAAGGATCAGGGGAAGGTCGTGGCGGAAATTCCCGCCAAATCGCTCGCTGATGACGGGCCGCGCTACGAACGGCCCTATCAGCCGCCTGAGTATCAGGACATGCTGACGAATCTGAACTATGACCTTCTCCCGGACGTGAAAGATGCGAATGCGGCGCTCCTGTCGCTGTTGGAGTCGCCGACGATCGCCAGCAAGCGATGGGTGTATCAACAGTACGATCATATGGTGCGGACCAACACGATGATCCGCCCAGGATCGGATGCGGCGGTGGTCCGGATCAAGGGCACGAATAAAGCCGTGGCAATGACGGTCGATTGCAACAGCCGGTATTGCATGTTGCATCCCTACGAAGGCGCGCGGATCGCTGTGGCTGAAGCCGCGCGCAATCTGGCATGCTCGGGCGCCGAACCGATCGGGCTGACCGATTGTTTGAATTTCGGCAATCCCGAACGGCCTGAGATCATGTGGCAGTTCGTGCTTGCGGTCGAAGGCATCAAAGACGCATGCGAGCGTCTCGCTGTTCCGGTCGTCAGCGGGAACGTCAGCTTTTACAATGAGACCAACGGGCTGTCGATCTATCCGACTCCTATGCTGGGCATGGTGGGATTGATTGAACAAGCCGATCAGACCATGACGCAATGGTTCAAGCAGGATGGTGACGAGATCATTCTGTTGGGGGCGACTCGTGAAGATTTGGGCGGATCGGAATACTTGAAGATCATTCACGCCCGGGAACAGGGGTCGCCGCCGTTGTTGAATATGGATGCTGAAAAGGCACTGCATGAGTGTGTGCTGGCGCTGGTGCGACGTGGATTGGTCCAATCCGCGCACGATTGCTCGGACGGCGGATTGGCCGTGACATTGGCGGAGAGCTGCTTCTCAGGACAGGATCGGAAGCTGGGTGCCGTGGTAAGATTAGCCCCGGGCCGGATTCGCAGAGACGCGGTGCTTTTCGGCGAAAGCCAATCCAGGGTGGTGCTTTCGGCCAAACCGTCCCATCGGCAGGCAATTCTTGATCAGGCCAAAAGTCTGGGCGTGCCGGCAGAAGTCATTGGGTCGGTGACGGGCGCACGACTGACGATCAGTCTGGGTGATGTGACCATGGTGGACGTGCCAGTTGCGACGCTCCATGACCGATGGGCGTTATCGATCGAACGGACACTGAACCAAGAGTAGGGGTGGCGCTCACCCTGTATTATCATGGCCAAAGAACTGCCTCTCATCTCACCTGACAAATTTCACGACGAATGCGCGGTGTTCGGCATTTTCGGCCACGAAGAGGCAGCCAACCTCACCTATCTCGGACTCTATGCGCTCCAGCATCGAGGGCAAGAAGCCTCCGGTATCGTGTCAGGAGACGCAAACCAGTTTTTTGTGCAAAAGGGCATGGGACTTGTGGCCGATATCTACGATCGGTCGTCGCTTGCGAAGCTGCCCGGCCATATGGCCATCGGCCATAATCGCTATTCCACGGCCGGCGGCAACGATCTGAAGAATGTCCAGCCGCTGATTGTGAATTTTGCCCTCGGCAACTTGGCACTGGCCCACAATGGCAATCTGATCAATGCCCAGATGCTCCGCAACGAACTGGAAGCCTACGGGGCGATTTTCCAGTCTACCTCGGACAGCGAAGTCATTATCCACCTCATCGCGCACTCCAAAGCGAGTTCATTTCTCGCCCGTGTGATCGATGCGCTCAATCGGGTGCGCGGCGCATTTTCCGTTGTGTTGCTGACAGACAACGGTTTGATTGCCGCGCGTGATCCGTACGGATTGCGGCCGCTGTGTCTCGGGCGTGTGCGGAGCAGCTGGATTGTGGCGTCCGAAACGTGCGCGTTCGATTTGCTCGATGCGGAATATGTTCGGGAAATTGAACCGGGTGAATTGGTCGTGATCAGCGATCAGGGCGTGGACAGCCATCGGCCGTTTCCCAAGGTGGATCCGGCCATGTGTGTCTTCGAGTATGTATATTTTGCCAGGCCAGACAGCCGAATCTTCGGGGCCAATGCCGTCTATGCTACGCGCAAGGCGTTGGGCCGGCAACTGGCGGCGGAATCCTGGGTGCCCGCAGACATCGTCATTCCCGTTCCGGATTCCGGCGTGCCCGCTGCGCTGGGCTATGCGGAGGGGGGCGGGATTCAGTTCGAGACCGGGCTGATCCGCAATCACTATGTCGGGCGGACGTTCATCGAGCCGGAACAGTCGATCCGCCACTTTGGCGTTAAGGTGAAGCTGAATGCGGTGTCGGAAGTGTTGAGCGGAAAGCGGGTTGTGGTGGTGGACGATTCACTTGTCCGCGGGACGACCAGCCGGAAGATCGTCAAGATGATCCGCCAGGCCGGGGCGAAGGAGGTCCATATGCGGATTAGTTCGCCGCCGATCGTGTCACCCTGTTTCTATGGGATCGATACACCGACAAAGAAGGAACTCATCGCATCCGACCACTCGACGGAAGAAATCCGCAAGTACATCACGGCGGACAGTTTGGCCTATCTCAGTCTCGATGGGATGCTCAAAGCCGCGCCGGGCACGCCGCAGCAGTATTGCAGCGCGTGCTTTACAGAGCGCTATCCCATTCCATTCACCCGCGCAGAGGAACTGCAGTTGGGCCTCTTCGAACCGGCGTCCTGAGCGAGGCCGGGACTGGCAACGTCGAGCTGTTTGCAGAAAGGGAATTCGGCGGATATGCAGCCACGGTCTAGGCCACGAGTGGCTGTCGATTATCCAGTTCTTTTCTCCGGCGACCATATCTCCGGCGAGGGGGCATTCAGAAATCTCACGATCTCAGGCGGTGAGATTATGAGTGAGGCGCCGGTTTCTATCGGCACGCATCTTCATCTCCAGGTGCAAGCGTCCGGTGCCCGGCCGCCGATCATTATCACGCTTGCCATCGTTCGATGGAAGCGGGCCGATCGGTACGGCGTCGAGTTCGTTCGATTTCAAGGCGATGCCAAACAACAGCTGGAAGACATGCTGAATCAGCGATGATGGATCGCGCGTCGGTCCGTTCAAGCCCGCCCGCTCAGTTGCCCCGCTAAAAAACACCATGATAGGATGTCTTCCGTTTGAGAACGATTGGTGCCGCGCCGAGAGAAGCGGCGAACATTCCGGTGTGAGGATCGGATTTCTCTCAGCGTCGGCCGCCAGCCTAGTAAGGGGGAGGGATCTGTGGACGAGATCGAAGCAGGCAAACAGAAGTTTCTAGATGTCGTGAAGGCCATCGATGGCGCGGTGCAGGTGGTTATTCCTGTGACTCCATCCAACAGCATGTTTTTGATCTCGGTCACCAAAGGGGCGAATCGCAAATTCATGACTGTCCCGGAAGACGACATCATCGATCTCCCGACCGATGCCGGTATTCTTGCGAAAGTCACCAAAACGGTGCGGGATGCCATCGCGGCTCTCTGAGACCGCGCGGCGGGCAGTACGAGCGCGACGTGCAACACATCGGCAGCAGGGAATTCCTTCAACGAGCATCGCAGATCACGCAACTCCCGCATGCCGCGCGGTGAGATTATGAAACAAATTTTTCCCGGCATCTGGCAATGGACCTGGTTCTCTGACGAGAAGCAGCTGGATTTCAACGGCTTGTTTCTGATGGTCGGTGAACACAAGATTCTGGTCGATCCTCCGCTGATGACCGCCGAGGCGCGCTCATTCGTCCGCCGCAACGGGCCGGTTGATTACATCATTGTCACGAACAGAGATCACCTCCGTGAGGCGGCGGCCTATCAGGCGGAGTTCACGTGCTGGCTGTATGTGCCTGAGGCGGATGCAGCGCAGATGGATGTGACACCCACAAAAAGGTATACGGACGGCGAACTGCTCCCGGGCGGCATCTGGGCGATCCGGCTGAGCGATCAGAAATCTCCGGGGGAATCGGCGTTGTTTCTGGATCGAGGACAGGGGATCATGATCGTAGGAGATGCGTTGATCGGCAAACCGGCCGGCGCCGTCAGCCTGCTCCCTGCCGAGAAGTATCCCGATGCGGCGAAGGTCAAAGACGGACTCCGGCGCCTCCTCAAGTACAATTTCGACGGTCTCGTTGTCGGCGACGGCGCGTCGATTCTTGCGGGCGGCAAGCCGGTGGTTGAGCGGTTTCTGAGCCTGCCATCATGACGCTCCGCAATGGATTGTCGGAAGAGCTGAATCGGCAAGGCAATGAGTATTTCTCGCGCGGCCACTACACGGAGGCGTACGCCTGTTACGCCAAGGCGCTGGAATGCGATCGGCAGACCGGCGATCAGCGGGCGCTGGCGGCGACGCTTGGAAATCTCGGCAATATTTGCGCAGTCAGCGGGCGGAGAGAGTCGGCGCAGACGCATTACCAGGAAGTCTTGGAGTTGCAGAAGATTCTCGGCGATGAGAAGGGGATCGGAACGACGCTGGGGAATCTGGGGAATTTACGCGCCGATGCCGGCGAATGGAGCCGGGCACGGGCGTACTACCTGGAAGCGCTGGATCTCATGACGAAGACGCATGATGAGGCAGCCAAGGCCGTACTGTTTTCCGACCTGGGTCTGGTGGCGCGTGAGACCGGACATTTCGACGAAGCGATCGACTGGTACGAACAGTCGCTGGTGTTGATGCGGCGGTTGGACAATCAAGGCGGTGTTGCCGATGCCTGGCGCATGATCGGACGCACGTTCCTGGTTCAAAGGCGCTACGACGATGCAATCGCGTGCTGTCAGACCAGCCAATCAGTTGCCGAGCGGTCGCGCGATGAACTCCGCGCGGGCGGCGCCCGCTACGTATTGGCGCAATGCTATGAAGAGACGGGACGGCTTGAAGATGCTGCGGATCTTTTGAGACAGGTCGTCAACATGGACCGCAAGTATCAGCTGCCCAAACTTGAAGAAAATACCAGACGCCTGGCGGCGCTTCAGGCGCGCATCGCAGAGCGCGATCACCTGTCGTCTTTTCCAGAGGCCAGAACATGACTGAACCAGTTCCATCCGCATGGCCGCCGCTTCGTACGGCCCTGATGCAAGCATTTCCCAAACTTTATGAATTGGAGCCGGGCGGACCACTTGTCATGGATCTGGGGTCGGATGGATGGATCTTGGAGGTCAGGCCGCAAGGGACCGTGCTGTGCCAATATGGCGTGGCAATGGATGACGTGATGGCGCTTATGTCGGAGGGCACGCCGGAAGATTTGGGGACCGACGAAGTGGCCAAACAGGCCAAGTATTTTCTCCAACCCGCGGTGTCGAAGTATCGGGCGCTGCTCCTGGAGTCCGGATTTTCTGAGGAGACGGAGATGACCGACGAGTTTGTGGCCGTGACATTTGCGCGCGGCGTTGATGTGACAGACTTTGCCAAGGTGCAGGGCTTGCTCCGCTGGTGTTGTCAGCAGATCGGAAGGATGCCCTGACGCCGCGCATCGCCACCTTCAAGGAGTTCCGCGAGGCGATCGCCGCCTATCGATTGCCGCTGGTGTTGTTGGCCGGGTTGGAACTGGACATCTTTACGGCGGTCGGCGCAGGAGTTTGGACGATTCCCGCTCTTGCCAAGCAGCTCAAGGTCAGCGAACGAGGATTGGATATCCTCTGCCGGAATCTTGCCATGGCCGGTCTGTTGATGAAGAAAGGCGGAACGTACAGAAACAGCCGGCTTGGAGGTACGGCGCTCAATGCCGCTCATCCGGCCTATCGCGGGTCGTATTTGGACTTGATCAGAACCCATTGGACAGACTGGGTCCGGCTGTCGGAATCGGTGCGAAGCGGGCTGCCGATCGATCACGACGTTCCAGATAGCCCGGATTGGCGCCGCCGGTTCACATGGGCCATGCACCACCGCACGGTGGAGACCGCGCCGGCGATTGCCGCACAGATAAAGCTCGGCGGGGCCCGGACGTTTCTCGATCTTGGGGGAGGCCCCGGCACCTATGCGCTGGCGTTTTTAGCGGAAAATACCCGGTTGCGCGCCACGGTCTGCGACCGGGCCGAGGCGTTGGATGTGGCCAAAGAGATTGCTGCGACGCATAGGGCAGGGCGGCGGTTGTCGTATCTGCCGTGTGATTTTACCAAGGAGCCGATCCCGGGCACCTATGACGTGATCTGGTATTCCAACGTGCTGCATATCTACTCGCCGGAGGTCAATCGAGCGGTTTTTCGCCGGGTCTTGGCTGCGTTGGCGCCGGGCGGGCGGCTCATCATGCAAGACGCGTTTCTCCATGGCCGCGAGGGGCTGCTTCCCCCGGAGTCCAGCCTGTTCGCCGCCTCGATGTTACTGTTTACAGAGGGAGGGAACACCTATCCGGCGTCGGAGACTGCAACATGGCTCAAAGAGGCCGGGTTCGTACGAATCAAATCCCTCCCGCTCAAGAAGAAGACTGAGGACTGGGAAAAGGGAATTCTTGAGGCGTCGGCCCCTACCGCACATCCAAAAATGAGCGTCCTCCGAACAGGATCAAGAGGAAGTTTAAGAAGCCGCTGACCAGGCTGCTCAGCAGGGTCAGCATGCCGTCCGAATCTTTTGACAGGATTTGGACCATCGTGGCGACGTCCATCGCCAACCCTACCGTCCCATACATCACACAGGCCATAACGGCCCAACGAAACCCACGCCAAACCAGGAGCCCTAGCCCCAAGGGGACCAGGGCGAAAAAGCCGATCCACCAGGCCCCCGTTGGTGAGGTGGAGGTTTCAGACTCTATCGTCAAAACTCCTATGTTTACCGCTAGGAGTCCCGCCAACAGCATGGGTAAGACGGTGTGTTTCATGGGGAGACTATAAGACGGGGAAAGCAAAATCGGCAATGGCCCATAGTTGTCGGTATACAGCCCCCTCCTTTTGGGGGGAAGTGTACTGATAGTGGGGAATTTACCGGCGACAGGATCTCTTGCAGAATGCACACACGCATCAGGAGGGTCTATGTCGCAGATCCATCGCTTTTCTCAACTCCCTGGCAGACTGACGGTCTTTTCCCCAAGTACTGGTTCGGTTCACGATTGTAAACCGTCGGCTATGCATCTCCGCGGAACATGGAGTCTTTCTTGTCGGCTGGTCGGAGTTGGGTTGTGCCTTTCATTGATGGGTGGTCAGGCATGGGGCCAGATCGAGACTGAACAGAAGGAAGGCCATGAGGCCATCGTCGCGGCGGGATTCGGCTATCAGAACAGTGTTGAATCCACCATTACGGTCAAGGTGTACAATCCTGCCTCGGGCGAGGTGCTCTCAGAAGACGTGTACGAATTGAGCGTCAAAGAAGACAGTTTTGGCGGATCGAATGGCTCAGAGGGCCGTATTTTTGCCGGCGGGGTCGGTCTGGGTGCGACCGATCTCTCTAGTTTTATCGTCCGTGTATACGATGCAAAGACGGGTGAGTTCCAGTGGTCCGGGCGACTCAATCTCACGCCGGGCGACGGGAGCGAGGCGGGGCGGTTGATTTCCACCGTGGTGCCGCGCCGCGCCACCATCATGAAAATTCATGGCATCGACACGGCGGCGCAGTCGCCGCTATTTGTGCTGCGCGCCGTGGATGTGTTGACCGGGGGGATTCTCTGGGAAGATGAGTTCTCCGCCGACGGCGAAGGTGCGGCGAAAGCCAGGCAGATCGCCACGCGCTTGGCCGATGCCGCGGAGGGCTCGCCGGTAGCCGACCTATTCGACTTCAGAATTCGCATGTTTGACCACGATGGCCGGACAGTTTTGTGGGAAGATCAGGTGCTTCAGCAGCCGGCCGATGCAGAGGTTCAAGGTGCGGTCGATGATCGTGCCCAGATGCTGCCGGCCTGGACGGGGACAATCGAACAAGACTCCATGCCGGAGGAAATCTAGCAGGTTGCGGGAAAACTCCGTGCAGACATGAGCCACCACAGAAATCTTGGCGAATGGTTCAGAAGGTGTCGAAACCCCAGGATGCTCAAAATGGCCACTGGTCTCACCCGCCCACCCCGGTGCGCCAAGACGCCCCGTTCCACGGGCAAGGCCGCAGCGAGTGAAGAGGCGAGGAGGTACATACCAAGCTTCGCTTGAACCGCTCGCTTCGATCACATGCGAGCGGATAGGTTCCTTGCCTCCGCTGATTCCGTACGTTGAGTCTCTGAGCGATGCGAGAACGCCGCTGGCGGACTTTTTCAGCATCCTGCTAGGAGCGTTTTTGCTGGAAACTTTCCAGCCACTGATGATGGAATTGTTCGTACGAGACGAACAATGTATTTTGAATGGCGATTGCCGCTGATGTTCGCGCCTTGAATGCCTTCAGTAGTCCATCTACCTGCGCCATACCCCACCGTTCGATCAGATAGTGCGTCGCGGAATTCGCTTCCAGATAGGCCAGCGTTGCGGCATCGGCCGGCAATGCACCCCAGGGGCCTTCGAGATAGGTCAACGGGATGATTGTGACTTCCCCGTGCAAGGCCTCATCGAGATCGGGCCATGAGTCGCCGGCCAGTTGCATCGCCAGTCCCTCGTTCAACCAGGTGGGAAGCGATCCGCTGCTCATGCCCAGCCGGTCGTGCAACAGGGCATGGACATATTCGTGGCGCAACACCGAGGTCAACCACTTCGTGTCCGTCGTCGCTCCTTGGGTGGGCAGTTGAATGCGCCCCAACGTCGGGTCGAACAGACCATCGGCCCATGCAGGGCTTCCGGTCGCGCCTTGAAACGAATCTCTCGTGTGGAGCACGACTACAATGGGCTTGGACGGGAAGTGCCCGAACTTCTGCCCGATTTCTCGATAGGCGTCCTCAAGTATCTCCAGCACAGCGGTCCACGTGCCGTGATCCTCGGCTCCGTCGAATTTCACCATGAAATGTTCGCTCGTCTTTGCCGTCATGCGAGATTCGACGGATTCCATATGCTGAACCTTGGCGGTGACGGCGGCCAGATACGATCGCAGCGCAGGATCGCGCGGCACACGATCTGCGGCATGGGCCAGATGTGTCACGGCTTCTGACGATTGATTCTGCTCATGCAGCAGCTCGGCCATCGCCAGGTGCGGAAATGGTTCCTCCGGGGCGAGCCGAATCAATTGTTCCAGAAGGTCTCGATTCAGGGCGGGGTCCCGTTGTTCCCAGTAGGCATGGGCCAAATTCATGAGGATGACCGGGTTCGAGCCATCGAGCGCCGCCGCTTTCTTGAAGGCCTTCACTGAGAGCTGTGTGCCGTGGAGTGTTTCTTGCTCGATACCGAGGTTGTTCCAGAGCACTGCCACAAATGGTTTGGTTGTGGCGTCCGAAATCGCGCTTTGGGGAAGGGCCATGAGCTTGGATTCGGCGAGCGGCAAATTGCGCTTTTCAATTTCGTCGCGGATAGCGATCAGCAGTGTCTCATGACGAGAGCCGGGTATGGCAGGATGATCGAGGACACGGATCTGCGCGGGGTGGACTTCACGGGGGCTTGCGGCAGGCGGTGGCGGCGGCGCGACTGGTTCGATTGTGTTGCCGACGGTCGAAGCTGTGGAGGCAAGCCGGGTGGCAGCGGGTGTTTTGAGAAACAGATGGTATCCCACGACCAGCGCCAGCGCCAGCGCCATGGGCATCAGGATATGCGTAATGTTGCGGCGATACATGGTGTTTCGTGCATGAGTGTAGCACCCTAGGCAGAACTGACAAAGTATTCCCGGAAAACCGGCACGCCAAGCTTTAAAGAGCTGGCTGCTTCGCTGTCGTTGAGCCGTGGAGAGTGCTGTGCTACGATTCCCCCGGTATGCAAACTCCCTCCACGTCGGTTTCCGCAAAAGCATTTCAGGATTGGTTGGACCGCGTCGCGCGTCCCATCGAATTCGCGACTCGGGACGAATGCGCGCATCTGAGCGCCGTGAAGAATCTTGGTTCCTTCGTCGCGGAGCAGGTGTTGTCCGCCCTGGCCAACCGTGTGTATCCCAAGACCGTCGAGGCTCGCTTGGTCTCCTTGCGGGATCTGTTCGTCGATTTTCAGCGGCTGCTTCCGCCTCATGAGCAACGCCGCAGGTTGCAAGCCGCTGTGGCGATCGTGAATGGGCTTCGTAGCGTTGTGCGGGAGCTGCCGGAGTTGCCAGAATCGGAAATGCCGCGAGCCGAACCGGAGTCTCGTCCAGAGGGGACGAAGCGAGGCGGTCTTTGGAATCTCCCGATCCGCTTTGCGAAGGGTGTGGGACCCAAGCGCATCGGCCTGTTGCAGCGGTGGAAGATCGACACAGTGGAAGATGCGCTCTGGACTCTGCCCTGGCGGTATGAAGATCGGTCGGTGATGACACAGCTCGGCGATCTCGTGCCCGGTATGACGACCTCCATTTGTGGAACTGTCGCAAAATGCGAGGCCAAGCGGACGAGAAATCGCCGGTTGAGTGTGTTGGATGTCGGGGTGGAGGATGAGACCGGGCGCATGCAGGCAGTGTTTTTTAACCAGCCATACTTGGAAAAGGTGTTGGCCATCGGAACGCGCGTCATGATGAGCGGGCGCGTGATTGCCGGGCGCCAGGGTTGGATGGTTCCGCGAATGGAAGTGGCCCAGTATGAGGTGCTTGGAGAGGATACGGAATCGACCCTGCATGTGGGGCGGATTGTACCGGTTTATCACGAAACGAAGGGATGGACATCCCGTCAAATGCGGGTGCTGGAAAGAGATCTGTTGGAGAAGCATGCGCGTGAACTGCACGATTGTCTTCCGGTGCAACTTCGGGCCCGCCGGCGGCTTATTCCGATTCAAGAGGCGCTGCGTGATGTGCATTTCCCAGACGCCGGCGCCGATCTTACGCTGCTGGAGCAAAGCAAGACTCCGGCGCATCGGCGGTTGGCGTTCGAAGAGCTGTTTCTGCTCCAAACGGCCTTGGCAACCAGGCAGCGGTCGGTGCAGAACGAACCGAAACAGCTGACGTTCAATCCGCGCACGCCGCTTCTGGAGAAGTTGAGCCGCCTGCTGCCGTTCCGCCTTACTGCCGCGCAGGATCGGGTGATTCGGGAAGTGTTTCACGATATGCTGGCGCCGCGGCCGATGAATCGGCTAGTGCAAGGCGATGTCGGATCGGGAAAGACCGCCGTGGCCCTGCATGCGCTCGTTATGGCTTGCGGCTCCGGCTATCAGGCGGCGTTGATGGCGCCGACGGAGATTCTGGCCGAGCAACACTATCGCAATCTGTCCGGGACCTTTGAATCCTTGGGGCTGAAGGCGATGCTCATGCGAGGCGGAGGCAAGGCATCGGTGAAGACTGCGCAGATCGCACAGCTTGCGTCCGGGGAAATTCACGTGGCGATCGGCACCCATGCGCTGATTCAGAAGGGGGTGGCGTTCAAGAACCTGGGATTGGCCGTTGTCGATGAGCAACACAAGTTCGGCGTCCTCCAACGGAAAACACTGATCGACAAAGGGTATAAGCCGGATATGCTGGTGCTCACGGCGACTCCGATCCCCCGGACGCTGGCGATGACGGTGTACGGCGATCTGGATGTGTCGGTCATCGATGAGTTGCCGCCGGGGAGAAAACCGGTCCACACCCTCCTCTTCGACCAATCGCAGCGGCGGCGGGCGTATCAGCTTCTGCGTGATGAATTGCGCAACGGCAGGCAGGCCTATGTGGTCTATCCCCTCATTGAGGAGTCGGAAAAGACAGACCTTCAGGCGGCGATGCAAGGGGCCGAGCAATTGCAGAGCGGAGAACTCGCCGAGTTTCGCGTCGGTCTGTTGCATGGACGCATGAAGGCGGCAGAGAAGGAAGCGGTGATGGCCGAGTTCAAAGCCGGATCCATTCATGCTCTCGTGGCGACGACGGTGGTTGAAGTCGGAGTCGATGTGCCGAATGCGACGATCATGATGATTGAACATGCCGAACGGTTCGGCCTGGCGCAGTTGCATCAATTGCGCGGGCGTGTCGGGCGGGCCTGCCATCAATCCTACTGCCTGCTGATGGTGTCGGGGAGGTGGAGCAAGGGAGGGGTGAGGGCTGGAGGTCTGAAGGGCGCACGTGCATCCGATGCTGCTGATGAACATGGGCCATCGGCGTCACGAGAGCGGTTGGAAGCACTGGTGCGGTCGAACGACGGGTTTGTCATCGCTGAAGAAGATCTGCGCATCAGAGGACCTGGAGAGTTTTTCGGTCTTCGACAATGGGGCATGCCGGAGTTCCGTGTGGCCAACATCGTGCGGGACGCCGATTTGCTGCAACAGGCCAGACAGGAAGCATTCGCGTTGTTGAAAATGGACCCGGATTTGAAGGCCCCGGCTCATCAGGAGTTGCGGGATGCCATGTTGCGGAAGTGGCAGGAGAAACTGGAGCTGGGGTCAATCAGTTGAAAGAGCTGACAAGCATGTAGGCTAACAGGCGTGCAAGCGGCAGGTTGACAAAATTGGTGTTCCGGATGTCAGCTTGAGACCTGTCAGCCTGTTAGCCAGAGGGTCGAATGGGCTTATTGCAGCGACTCAAAGACGATTTGCGGACAGGCATCGCGACCTTGCGTCTGGGAACCGTGCATGCGGCCGGCCGCGCGCTGGAAGAGACGGAACTACTTCGGATGCGGCTGGAAGCCCGCAAGCTGGACCAGCAACTCTCCGATCTCTATAAGGATATCGGTGAGCGGGCCGTCGATATGAAAGAACGCGGCGAGACAGCGGAGCGCATCATCCACGATGCAGAAATCGGCCGTCTCGTTCGAGAGGTGCAGGCGCTCAAGGAGTCGCGCAAGAAACTGGAAGCCGAAATGGACGAGATCCGGAACGAGCAATGACCGCCCCGCCTGCCCGTATGCGTCGATTAGCCGGAATCGACATCGGGACTCTGACCTGCAGGCTTCTCATCGCAGATCTTTCTCCACCGGCACCTCTCAAAGCACTCCGATCCGAGCGGCGCATTCTCCGGCTGGGGGAGGGCGTCGATCAAACCAAACGACTCAACGCTGCGGCCATGGATCGGGTGATCGCGTGTCTGCAGGAGTGGCGAGATCTCATCGACAGCCATCAGGTCGATGCAGCCACGGCTGTCGCGACCAGCGCGGTCCGGGATGCGGTCAATCGCGATGAATTTCTCCGACGACTGAGACAAGAGACAGGATTCGACGTCGAAGTCATCACGGGCGAGGAAGAAGCCCGGCGGACTCTCCTCGGCATTCGTTCCGGTTTGCCCGCCGGAGTCACAGACATGATCGCGTTGGACATTGGCGGCGGCAGTACGGAATTCATTCTGGACCGGCCAGGCCAGGTCCCGATCGTCCGCTCCATCGACATCGGTGTGGTGCGTCTATGCGAGAGAGTACTGACACATGACCCGCCGACGGCGGAAGAAATAGAGCAGGCACGGGACTGGGTGCGAGGCGAGACTCAAGCCGCCGTCGTCGGAATGGAGGGCTCTCAGTCTGCCACCTTCGTCGGAACCGCCGGCACGATCACCGCGCTTGCTGCCATGGCGCAGAAGCTGCCTGCCTATGAACCGCCCCGCATCCATAACTACCGGCTGGCCATTACTACGGTTCAGGAAATCGAACAGACCCTGTTGAGCCGTAAGAAGGCCGATCGTATCGGTCTCCCGGGCCTCGAACAGAACCGCGAAGAAGTTATAGCCGCCGGTGCCATCATCATCCGAACGATCATGGAGACGCTGAGGATGTCGAGTGTGCTGGTGAGTGATCTGGGATTGCGGGAGGGCGTGCTGATTGATCTGGCGAGGAGGATGGAGTATCGGTAAGCAAGAATGAGGGGCGTAGTTGCCCGTACTTTGCCGCTGGACTACAATGCAGTTTGGTGGGAGGAACCGTCATGGCAATTTCAAAGATGACCCGTCGTCGAGGGAGAGAACCAAAGATCATGGTTGCCGATCCTCTGCTCACGGTCCTCCTCGCCAAAGACAGCGGCCACTATTGCGCCAAGTGCCCAGAGCTGGATCTTGTGACGGAACTTCCGACCGCCGACGCTGCCTTAGAAGATCTGATTGAAGCTATTCGGGACTATGCGAAAGAATATCTTCGCGACCGCGACCGATACGCCACGAGTCCGAACCGAGCCCACCATGTTCCCTATATCGAGGCCATCGCTGCTTGCAAGACTGATTGGGAGTTGCGGACACTGATCGAGATCAAGCATGGCCTCGTTCACGTATAACGATTTCCGTGTTGTGCTTAGGCGCGCGGGGTTCGAACATCTCCGATCGGAAAAGCACGAAACCTGGCGAAAGTTCCTGCCGAACGGGTCGATTCTGCGTGTCCGGATTAGCCATCAGCACAAGCGCGACATTCTCAAGTGGTTAGTCCATGAAATGCTTCGACAAGCAAGACTGATTTTAGGAGAATTCAGCACGGGCGCTTTTGGAAGCACAACATAGTGGCATCGCCGCTGGCGTGATCAGTTTAGAAACTGGGAAAGTGCTGGTTATTTTGAATATCGATTCTGCTGCTGACTACCTCCTGCGTACCGAAAGTGCAGCGCGGACGTTATTAGATGGCATAGGGGCATATGTTGCTCTATTGAAGCATGCTCCATTACCGGTGTTCGGGGGGTCGTTCTCGGATGAAAAGGTTGCCCGTATTGCGTTTGATCATTGGTCAACTAAGAAAGATAAGCGGATTCAACTTTCGCTCAAGTCTCAGCGGGAATTTTTAGCTGAAAGCTTCGCTCTCGCAACATTATGCGGCTGTCTGCTTCAAATCGCTGCTAAAGGCATTGAATGGTTCTCCAACAATACAGATATTCCATTCGATTTCGGTTCTGTAATCAAACCTTCGTCGTCGGCTGTGCCATTTTGTATCGGGCGTCGTGTCCGAGGTGTTCCTGTCGGCTTGGTCATCTTTGCTGGCCGCAATCAGTTTGCGCATTTGAATGAACGGGAACTTCGAGAGCCTAATGCGACAATATTTGAACGCCTTGCGGTGAATCACAGACAAACACAAACGATGGAGGGTCATTTTAAGGATCCGGCTTTTGATCTTCAGAACGGACAGTTGGTCAATTTCGCAGGCAACGTCACAGGTCTGCTTGGTTGGCGGAATCATGATGCCTACGCGACCGATATGCGTCAGTTACTCGGGGGTGAAGAGTGATAAATAATTGAGGACTTATTTGTTTCGAGGAGGCACAATTGAATAATGACCATAATCCATCTCGACGGATTTTCTGTGGCCATTTCCATGTTGCGAAGACGTCCTTGATAGGCACAGCTTTGCTAATGGCGTTTCTTTTTGGGATTTGTGACAGCGGGCTTGGTCAGGAACAACCACTAAATCATAAACCAATTTGGACTGCCGTCGATAAACTGTTCTGTCGAGGCCAAAATATGTTTACTTGCTCGTTTGAAGATCCAATAAGTTGTGATCAGAGTAAATCCAGCGCCTCTGTGACGATAAATTTCGCGGCGAGAGTCCTCGAATTTCACGGTGCTTATCGAGGTGGTGGTACGATTAAGTCAGTGGCATTTGCAGATAGTCTTAACCCGATGCAGACGATACTTCTAGACGATAATAGGGTAGTCCATCTTGCGCATTACAAATTCCATGACCGGCTGGAGATTTCAGGGTATCTCTTAGATGCTGAGAATGTTGCCTACGCAAATCCCAAAGAAACAATAAAGAGAGGGGCTTCGGGCCACACTCTTATATGCTTTCCAGAGTAGAGAGAAAAACTGATGCGGGGACGCTTTCAAGTGTTCAGAAAGGAATAGCGGTGCGCTTCTTGATAGGTCTTTCAATTTGTCTGGCCTTGTCTGCTTGTCTCCAAAAGACAAGGGATTTGACGGAAGTGGAGCACGGTGAGCTAATGCAATATCGGAATATGCTCATTGAACAAGCCAGAGCGGGTAAATTGAGCGAGGAGCAATATCACTGGTCACTGCTTGAGGAGGAGTGTCGGATAAGAGGGGGGTGTAGCGAGCAGTACAAGAGAGGTTATTGGAACGCCTACAGGCGATCGAAGGGATTGCCTGAAATTCAGAGCCCTCCTCATTTTGTTTGCTCACAAGTAAGCTCGGGCAATTATTCAACCATCGTGTGTCAGTAAGAGCGGCAACGGTGCCCTTTGTAATGCCGTGAGTGCGACAGCTCAGCCTGTTCCCTTTTCTCGGACTTGGTGTGCTTATGAAAAGTTGTCAAGCTGCCGGAGAGCGATTCTTCAGGGTGTACCATAAGCATTGTGTCAAGCCTGACAAGGACACGCTGTTCAATCTCCTCAATTCCACTCATGGTCTGAACGACAAAGTTCGAAAGGCAACTGGCGGGCATTTCTTCGGCTGCAACGAATTTATAGCGTTGAAGGCACTGCGAAATCTATTCCATCATGAAGTCGAGCTGGTCAATGAAGTGCGAATCATCCCAGTCGAAAAGTTGCCGCTTCTAAGCACCGACAGTCCATTCCTGTGCCTGGTGCCTCGCGATCTTGTTCTGCAGTCATTTGCGCAGCTTGAAAGAAAGAGGCGCGTGCATGAGGAAGGCATCATTCGCAGTACGCTGAAGTGGTACGGAAATGTTGTCAATATCAATCCCTGCTTATTCAACTTTGCAGTTCATGTATTTGAGAAGTTGAAGACTCTTGGCGTCCAAGTCGGCGGAGACGAATACGCGGAATTCCAAGCAAGCTACGAGTTCGAAGACGAGACTGGGCACTCCCACTTCATTGCCGGAGACATCATTTGCCATGCAGGAAGTGTTGAGCAGGTTCTGGCGGTGGCATTCGAAAATGTCATCTAACTCCATCATCGACGGAAGTCATAACGAGGCGTGCTATAGCGATGACCAGGGTCATTGCTTGACTTGACACCAGAGCGACTAACGTACACTGCTGGTCTGATCAATCATGAAGAAGAAAACGACGAAGTCCAGCGGCAATGTGTTTGTCGATCTTGGGTTCGATCCAGCTGAAGCGGCGGTGCTCCAAATGCGTTCCAATTTCATGAGCGATCTTCGTCTCTATATCGAGAAGCAGAAGTTAACTCAAGCCGAAGCGGCCAAGCGACTTGGGATCGCACAATCCCGCGTGTCCGATCTTGTTCGTGGGAAATGGGACAAATTCAGCCTCGAAATGCTCATTATGCTTGAGGCACGCTTCGGACGGACGATTCGGGTTGAATTCGCAGCGTAATTCAGACTCCCAAATTGGGAGCGGCGGCGGGACCCTTTTACTGCGCGTATCAGAAAAATTGGCATCCGCGCCTCACACCTGACGCCTCACGTCATTTCTGCGAATACCACCGATAGCTTTTTTGCTCCGTGAACTGAGCTAGGCGAGGGAGCCCGATGCAGGAAGTCCTGTTTGACTTATCGCTACTGACGCCATAATATTTGCCTGCTCGAAGGGAGGCATATGGATCAGGAATCGCTTGCCCAAATTCAACAGATTGTCGGCGCTGCGACCGAAGCCCTTCGGGCAGATCTTACCGGGACCCTTCGCACTGAAATTGCCGATGCGAAACGCCACACAGGCGTCCTTACTGAAGGACTCCGGCATGAACTTCAGCTTGTGGCTGAAGGCTTCCAGATACACCTCGATCGGCGTCATGCCGATGACCGTGAGCATGTGGATAATCAATTCAGAGAAACTCGTGCGCTCATCCAACTCTCCTACGGTCAGATACAAGAACGAGTTGAGCGGTTGGAACAGCGGGTCCGCACCATCGAGCAGCATCTCGGTCTCACCGTGTAGCCTCCTCAGTAATGCTTCAACATCTGTGACTGCCATCGATAGCCTTTTATTCCGTGAGCTGAGCTTTCGGTGCGCCGCCGGGGTTTTTCAATAACATGACTTTCAAGTCTGTGAGATAAACCAAGCGGAGTCGGGAGGTCGTTACAGTTGCAGGATGGCAGTTGCCTCTAGCGGGTGCGGAGCAGAGCGACAAACCCTTCCTGTTCAAAATGCCGATCGGTCGTCAGAGCTTCGGATAGATGGCGTTCACGCATGAGCAGCATCGACCCGCAGTCGGTCAGGCTGTATCCTTTGTCCGGCCTGGATTTGTAGAAGGCGAGACTGCGGCTGAATGTGCGGCGACTTTGCGGAATCACTGTGACTCGTGAATTGTTCATGATTGCTTCGACCATTTCAACTGCGGCGGCGCGGACATGAGGTCCTTTGTCGGCCAAGGCATGGAGAAACTCGGTAAGGACTGCTTCTGTCGTGAAGAGGCGGCAGTGTCCCAACGCGGAGGACACTTCGACAGCTTTAGCGTGATATTGGTCGAAAGAATTCGTGAGGGCGATCCAATAAACGGTGTCTGCGAAGAGGCGCTTCACGTTCCCTTGCTGCCGTAGAGGTAGTGGTCATGGTGAGCGGCGAGATCTGTGGGCAGTTTATGGAGGTCAGGTTCAGGAATAGTCCGGGCGATGCGCAAGATTTCTTCCCACACCGGGCGAGGCTTTCTTTTCTTGAGGGAGGAGGCGCTTTTTCGCCCACGTTTGGGGACTCTCGTGCGTACAGTCGATCGCGTGCTCATGATGGGTGGAATTATAGCGGGTAACATCTATGTTGTCCAAAGGTGGCTAGCCCTTGCAACTCATGCTTCCCGGTCTACCTCCGCGAGTACCATTGATGGTGTTGGTCCTCGGTGAATCGCGCTTTCGACGCGCCGCCTGGTTCGTTGGTGTGAGAATCCTGTCGAAGTTGCCCCTGGGTGCAGAGTCTTGTACACTTCCTGCCGTGTGCCAATTTAGGAGTTCAGGCGATGCCAGGAAATTCCGGTCAACCAGATGATGCGAAGATTGCCGACAATTTGCGTTGCGCCATCGAGTTGACAGAGCTCGGATTACGTCTGCGTAGTGCAGTGCTGCAACAGAATAAGCCTCAGGGCGATGCCATGGTACAAGTCATGCGCGAGATTCGCCGCGCAAAAGAGCAAGCATGGCAGAAGAATCACTCTTAGCTCAGACCCTCTCGACTCTCATCACGGACTTCAATCGACGCGATATTCAGTATGCGCTGGCCGGAGGTTGGGCCTACAGCGCGTTGGTTGAGCCGCGAGCCACGACTGATATCGATGTCCTTCTGTTGATGGAACAGCCTTCCCGCGATCGGCTACAGGCGCTGCTCTCGTCCCTTTTTGATTCGACCATCGTTCATCCGGCCGCGATGGTCTTTCATGGCATTTCGATTTGGCGATGCGTGGGCGTTCTCAAAAACCAGGAAGTCGTAATCGACATACTGTTGGCCGATTCCGAATATCTGCAGACAGCCCTGTCGCGTCGTCGGCGGATTCTGTTAGGAGATTTGCCGGTATCGATTCTGACACTGGAAGATTTGATTCTGCTCAAGACGCTGGCTGGTCGGCTTCAAGATCAGGCCGATCTTGAGAAAATCAGACTTCGTCAAGACGAACTTCATATTGATTGGGCGTATGTCGGGGAATGGAAAGCAAAGCTGGGTCTTGCCCGATAACCTGTCCTATTTCTGTGAATACCACCGATAACCTTTTTGCTCCGTGAACTGCGCTTTCGGCGCGCCGCCCGGTTTTTCCAGTAACAACACTTTGAAGTCGAGGAGGCCGAACCAGGCGGGATCGGCGACGTCGTGGTAGTGCGTACCCTGGATCTTGGGGAGCATGTCGCCGAGGGTCTGTTTGAGTTCCGGTTCCGTGTAGGCGCGGATGACGAACGGCTTGTCGATGGCCTGACAAAAGCGTTGAATCGTATAGGCTGCGCCGGTGCAGAGGACCTTCGTGTCCGGTTTGAGTCCCAGAAATTGCGGGAGCGAGAGATACCGTTCCTGAAAGCCGAGCCAACGCGCAACATGCCGCAGCTGGCTGTATTGCACTTCATATTCGGTATGGCCCGGCAGCTTCACCGGCGCGGGCCAGCCTTCGTCGATTCCAAACTCTGAGAGAAAGGCATGTCCGCCCGGTTTCAGGACTCGCCAGAGTTCCGCCACAAAGCGGGTCGGTCCCAGGTTGAAGATGACCTCTTCGGGCAGATCGGTTCCGATCGGAAGGCGCGCGCGCCTGATCCAATCCAGGGCTTCCTGGTGCTGTGCGGTTTCGCCACGGCCTGACGAGAGTTCCTGTTTCGTCAGCTTCACCGGCGTCATGTCGGCCATGTTTTCGTTGTCGATGACCACATCGACGGAGTGGTCTGTGAAGGGAAGCGCTTCGCCGTTTGCTTGTGTGCCGATGACATTCCACCCTCCGGCCTTGGCGCGGGAGACTTGCCGCTTCAAGAACGGACCGGTGATGTCGAGCGAGCAATAGGTCATACCCTGTTTCTCGAACGGCAGAAGTTCTTTGCCTAACTCGCGTGCGACGTAGCCGAGGCCCCCGCCGATTTCCACGATCATGCGCGGTTTGGGGGTAAACCAGCCCAGCTTGCGGAGTTGTCGCATCAGGAGCCGGCCGTAGGTCAGGCCGTTGAGGGCTTCGTTCGGCTCCCGGAACAGATGCGAGACCGTCGTCTCGATGACATCGAAATGGCCGTCGTCATCGGCGGCCTGGCTCAGTTCATGATGGTGGAAGTCTTCCAGATGTGCTTCGCCCTCGAATCCTTCCTGCCCCGACCAGCCTTCGCGGATTTGTTGCAGCAGAAGGTCCCATTTCCCTTTGTGCCGATGGCCACCCGGCGGTTCGGTGCCGTAATAGCAGAGCGAGAAGTTTGGCGTCGCCCATCGCTCCAGGTGCCAGAGCCCCGGCTGGCCGTCCGGTCCGCAGATCTTGCGCCCATATTGTTCAAGCAAGGCGCCGACGGTTGTGTGGCCGTTCATCGCGCGGAGCATGTTCAGGCCGGTCCTGTTCAGTCGTATCAGCGGAAGATTGTCATCAAGCGGGGCGAACCACCATTCGTCTCCATGGTGCTGATAGGCGACGAGATCGGGGATGTGCCAGGCGAAGAGATTCAACGTCTCTCCGGTCAGATTCAGTGGTTCTTGGATAGCAGTGACAGGCTTCATGGCGAGTGGTTCTTAGTGTTGCGGACACGCAGCCTACAGGAGGAGTTGGTGGTCCTGCAAGGTAGTCTTACAACTGTGATGGCGCCGGAACAGCGTCGGTCACAATTAGGACGCCTCGCATGATGGGATGGATACGGCAGTGATAAAGGTAACGCCCGGCCGGCAGGCCGGGAATGGTAAACTGCGCTCCCGGAGGGACAGGCCCTGAGTCGAATAAGCAGGGATGGCCATCCTCCACGCACCCGTTGTGGGTCACGGTGTGGTGGGTTGGCGTCGGGTTATCCCAGCGGATGGGGTTGCCGCTGGCCACGGTGGCAGTGACGGGAACGTAATAGGGCGATCCGTCTTCCATGACGATCTGCGCAGACAGGGACGTGCCCGTAGCCGGCCAGCTTGAGCAGGCTCCTACCACTACGGCGAGGGCAATAGCTAATGTCCTATCCAAGACGGCACGACTCCTGTAAAACGCGGTCATGGCATAAGAGCCAAGAAGACTGTAGAGGATTCTCTGTCACTCGGTGGCTTTCTCCATCTTATTATCACGAGCACGGGTTTTTCCAATGGAAGATTTTTGGGTCCTGCCACAGGGAGAGGCCTGTTCAAATCTAGAACGATGAGGAGGGATGGCTTGAGACGGGGTTCATCCATGAGATTGTTGCAAGAGCCTATTCGTTCATGCTAGATGGTGGCCGACAGCTCGTGGTCAAATCGGCCCGATGACAAGAGGAGGACTGGAATGGCGAAGAAGAAGGCCGCAACCAAGAAATCGTCAGGAAAGAAAAAAGCTTCGGCATCATCCAAAAAGAAGGTGACGAATAAGAAGAAGGTGGCAAAGAAGCCGGTGAAACAAGCCGCGGCCGCGAAGAAGAAGCCTGCGAAGAAAACGGTCAAGAAGCCTGCGAAGAAAGTTGTGAAGAAAGCCGCTCCCAAGCCTAGTCGGCCAGCCCCAGCCGCCCCCAAAGCCGTGGCCAAGGAAGAAGCAATGCCTCGCAAGGCAGCTGTTGCTGCTCCGGTTGAGCCGCGGGAAGCAGATCTCGATGAAGAGATAGCCGGTGAGGAATTGGAGATGGAGAGCGATATCGAGGAAGATGTGCAGGAAGAGTTGGACCTCGATGAAGATGACGAGAGCGACGGAATCATTGAAAAGTCAGAAGACCTTCTGGACGAGCACGACGATTATCGGAACAACTGATTTCTCGGCTGTCAGCTGAACAGTGCCGGAACGAAGTCTTCGCTTCCCGGGGTACTCAATAGGGGGAGGGGCCGTTCCGGCACTGTCTATTTCAGAGCATTCTACTTCTCTCGCCCGACTGACGGCCTGAATACTGTGTCATTCTTATTCTTTCCTTGCCCGCCCACATTGTCACGTCATTCATATCCGGTCGGCCTGGACTTGCCTTACTGGTAGGCCTCTCGTATAACGGCGCCCGTGGGTGAATATCCGATGATTCATTGGGGCAGTCGATGCCTGGCATTGCTGCTTGGTTGCGGCGTTCTTGTCTTTGCGCAAGACGTGAGCGCGATGTGCCAGGTGGAGGCCCCTGCCGGTGGAACAGGCCGCCCACTTGTGAAAAAACTGGCGTCTGGTTGCACAGCGGCTGAGCGGGAAACTCACGCCGTTAACAGCGCGGCGATCATAGCGGCGCTGGAAGAAGGGCAGGCGGTCGAGCTGGCGGGCGTGATTGTTCGTGGTGATCTGAGCTTCGATCGTCTCCCCCTGCGGACGGCCAAGATGAAGCGGGGCTCTCCCCCTGAACAACAGGAACCGCCGAATCAGTTAAGTGGGCAGGAAGTGCGACTCGTCCGAGGGGCGCTGACGATCAGCGACTCGGTCGTTTTGGGAACGGTGCGTCACCGGTCTGCCCAAGGCACGCTTCAATTCGATGGGCCGGTGGATTTTCATGGGACGACATTCACGGAAGGGGTGGACCTTTCGCGTGCGCGGTTTCAAGGCATCGTCGATCTATCCGGGGTGGTACTTCAAAAAGAGGCGTTCTTTGTGCAAGGGCAATTCACTCGATCGCTGGCATGCAGAGAGGCCAAGTTTGGGCCCCATACGAGATTCCATCGCGCTATGTTTTATGGCGCAGTTGATTGCACCGGTGCGCTGTTCGATGGTCTGGCGGAGTTTCTCGAAGTGACGTTTCAACAACAGGCCTTCTTTGAGCGGGTGCGATTCGGATCGGGAACCGGATTTTCAGGGAGCCGATTCGCGCAGCAGGTCAGTTTTCATGAAGCTATCTTCAGCCGTGACACGTTCTTTGGATTTGTCGTCTTTGAGGGGGCTGCTTCATTTGCAGGGGCGCAATTTTTGGGGAAGGCGGACTTTTCCGATGCGGAGTTCAAGCAGCCGGACGATCTGGCCAAGGCGCGATTTGACCAGCCGGCACTCCTGGCGCGCACACAGCGCGCTGTTCAAGATCAGCCCGACAAGGGGATGGACTCGCCGATCGGCCAATATGCCCTGACGGTGGGATTGCTATTCCTCGCGGCGATGCTCCTGGCCTATGCGCTGAAGCGGAAATAGCCTACCATCATCGGCTAGCCACTACATATAGATTTCCGGCTTGCCCGCCCCCCCAATAAGTTGGTATAACCAGCCCCATGGATTCTCCAAGCGACAGCTACGAACAAACTGAGCTGCCCTACCAGGTCCGTGTCGAAAAGTTCGAGGGACCGCTCGATCTGTTGCTTCACCTGATCAAGAAAAACGAGATCAATATTTACGACATTCCGATCGCCCTGATCGCTCAACAGTACTTAGAATACATTGAGGCAATGAAGGATCTGAACCTCAACGTGGCCGGGGATTTTCTCGTGATGGCGGCGACACTGCTCCAGATCAAATCGAAGATGCTGTTGCCTGCCGATGAGGCGGCGTTGGATGAGGAAGACGGGCCAGATCCACGAGAGGAACTTGTCCGGCGGCTGTTGGAATATAAAACGTACAAGGAAGCGGCGACCAGGCTCGATGGGCAGGAAAAGATGTGGCGCGAGATTTTCAGCCGGGAGCAGCCACCGACAGAACCGGTCGAGACGGATGAGACGCTTCTGGAGAACGTCTCCTTGTTCGATCTCGTGGATGCACTCCAGGGGATTTTGGACCGCAATCCCGGCAAAAAGCTGATCGAGATCATGCCTGACAATCTCACGGTGCGGGAACGGATGAATGTGATTCTCGAACTGCTGGAAGGCAAAGACTCGGTGTCGTTTGTCGACTTGTTTGAGCAGACCAGCCACCGGCTGGTCGTGATCGTGACATTTTTGGCGATGTTGGAACTGATTCGGCTGCGGGTGGCGCGGGTGTTCCAAGCGGAAGCGTTTGGGCCGATTCTGGTCTCGCGGGCATTCTCGCTGGTTCCAGACCCTGCCGAACTCGATGATGTGGATGTGGAATGGAGGGGGACATGACTCCAGTGACGGAAGAGTTGATTCAAGAGGTATCTGAGGTTGAGTCCGCGACAGCCGGGCTGGAACAGGAATCTGGTGGCCTATCCGATATGGACAAGACAGCAGAGACGGCTTCCATAGCCGACGCAGCGCAGACCATTGCGGAGCGGGAACTGAAGGCCATTCTCGAATCCTTGCTCTTTGTCTCCCCGGAGCCGCTTTCGGCCGTGCGGCTTGTCTCGGTGTTGGGAGATGTGACCAAGGCCGAGGTCGAGCGGACGTTGCGAAGTCTTGGGGAAGAGCTTGAGCAGGAAGGGCGGGGCATCCGGCTCGTGGAAGTCGCCGGTGGGTATCGCTTGGTCACCAAGCAGGAATATGCGCCGTGGATCAAGCGTTTGGATAAGGCCAAGTCTGCCACGAAGTTGTCACGGTCCGCACTCGAATCACTCGCCATCATTGCCTATAAGCAGCCGCTTGTCCGTTCGGAAATCGAGGAGATCCGCGGGGTGGAGACATCCGGTGTGGTGCGAACCTTGTTGGAGCGGAAGCTGGTGCGTATCGTCGGACGCAAGGAGGTGCCGGGCCGTCCGATCATGTACGGGACAACAAAGTTTTTTCTTGAGCATTTCGGATTGAATGATTTGTCGCAGCTTCCGCCGTTGCGTGAGTTCAAAGAACTCGGCGAGGCGGAACAGGCGTTGCTGCCGATGGATGAGGCTCTGCCGGTGACGGTCGATGAAACAGCCACAGACCACGTGGCGAAGTCGATCGAGGGGATCTGCCAGGAGTCGCTGTCTTTGAACGGAGAAGAGGTTTCCGTCGAGTTCAAGGCCGACGAAGAGTTGAAAGGCCACGAAGAGCTCGCCGGCGAGCCGGTTGAGCAGGCGTAGAAGGTCCCTTCTTGGTTCTCGATGGAGCGGTTTTCTCTCAAGGGTAGATTCACATCCCCCTCGCTGCTCATATAAGGGGCAGGCTGAGCTGACCCCGTTCCCCTATCGGCAACATGAGTGTCCGCTGGTCAAGATCGAGGGGCATCTGGGTGTCCGCTATGCGCCCATCAGCCGTCGACTCAAACAGGCTGAGCAGGAATATGTGTGATTGCAAGACCGGACCCTGGTTTTACAAAAACCATTCAAAAAGGCAACCATGCAAAATAAGTCTTTCGCCCACCGGATGAAAGAATATCAGACTGCCTGGGCTAACAAGAATGGACTCACCCACCTGTTAGAGCCACGCCATGATTCGCAGCCGTCATGGGTCTTAAAAAGAGAACACAAGACCAGAAATCTGCTGAACCCCACTTGGTGGAAGCTCATCCCCGAAGGCCATGAGCATCTATGGGCGAGAGCACTGAACTCCAGTCAATGTTTCGGCCTGAACCTCTTTGGGGCACTGGCAGAGAACTCCATTTTGGCAAAACGAGTCCTCGAAATGCTGCTGCCTCATCGAACACTTGAAAAGAACGATGTGGTTACCGTTTGCTTCGAGCACACACCAGAGGGAACGCGCGAGTGGTTAGGAGAGATCAAGACGCGTCAGCCGACACAGGTGGATGTATTCTTCACAGTGACACGGAGGGAGAAGCCAATTGGGTATCTTCTCGTGGAAGTAAAATTCACGGAAGACGAGTTTGGGTCTTGTCGGGGAGCAGTTCCACCAAAACCTGGAAAGGATGGCAACTTGGATTCGTCGCGGTGTCTCAACTTCCAAGCCGTATTCAAAAGTCCCAAAACGATGTGTTGGATGGCTGAACCTGGAAATGGGCGACACTATTGGGACTTTATGCTTTCTGCTGCTACTCCTTTCAAGTTCGCTTCAGTGATTGCCTGTCCGTTCCGGCAGAGTCTCTACCAGTTGATGCGGAACCAGGTTCTGGCTCTTGCGTTGGTCCAAAACACATCCGCTGAGTGGGCGGAGTTTGGGGTGTGTCTTCATCCTGGGAATGAAGAAGTTCGTCAACTCTCGGATGCTGTTTTGGGGCACACAGATGCATTGGATGCGTTCAGTGCGATTCTTCCCGATAAGGCAAAAACCATCGAAATTTCTCCATCCAAAATCATCGAACTTGGAAGAAGAAATGACCCGTCTTTATCACAGTGGGCGGACTGGATGGTCTCTCGCTATGATCTTCATTTGTGACTCAAGATCATTTCAATCTGAATAGGCGTCAGCAACGAGCGGGGATGATGTTGGCCTACCCATCGAATAGCGTCTCTCCCAGGGATTTTCATGACCTTCATAACTAGAAAGATCGCAAAAAGTGCGGTGCGTCCGATTCCGGCAGAGCAGTGAATCAGTGCACTCTGAGAAGCATTGGCATACTCAAGCGTTTTTGTGATGGCGACTTCTAATCGTTCGTGCGAAGGAATCCCATAGTTTGGAATCGGAAAGTGGATCACTTGGAAACCCTGTGTCGAGTAAAACTCTGGAAGATTCCGTTGAGTTTGTTCTAGGTATTCTTCATTTTCTGCAAGAACAACTACGACGGAAATATCTTGTCTTTTCAATTCGGGAAATAACTCACCATCCTGATCATAGATGCCAAAAGGCATGGGACTACCGAAGACACGTCCAGGTAGTCCCAACGGAAACTCTGTGAAGATCATTGCGAATTACGCTCGAACAGTTTGAAGTAGGGGGGAGAGTAGCATGGCCAGATTGCGTGCTTCAAATAAGGGTGTTGACCATCAATAGAACCAAAAAATGGGGTCAAGTTGAGGTGGCCCCGAAAAAACAGACACGTGAGTTA
>LVWT01000046.1 GCA_002083405.1 Nitrospira sp. SG-bin2
CAGGCAGTTTCGTGATGCGCGCCGAGCGAGTCGGTCGGGAAACATTGTTGTCACAAATCGTGCGCATGGTCAGTGAGGCGCAGCGTACCCGGGCGCCGATTCAACAGCTGGCTGACATCGTCGCTTCGTATTTTGTCCCGATTGTCGTACTTGTCGCCGCACTCACGTTTGTGATCTGGGCGCTTTATGGCCCGGAACCTCGGATGGCCTATGCCTTGCTCAACGCAGTTGCGGTATTGATTATCGCGTGCCCCTGTGCGCTCGGGCTCGCGACTCCCATGTCGATCATGGTTGGGACCGGCCGCGGTGCGACGGCGGGGGTGCTCATCCGCAATGCCGAGGCACTCGAGACTTTGGCGAAGGTCGATGTGCTGGTTGTCGATAAGACGGGCACGTTAACGGAGGGCAAGCCGCGGTTGATGACCGTCGTTCCTGTGTCGAGCGTTTCGGAGACAGACTTGCTTCGGGTCACCGCTGGGCTTGAACAGAACAGTGAACACCCGTTAGCCGGAGCCATTGTAACCGGTGCTGGGGAGAAAGGCCTCACGCTGGCCAAGCCCAAGGACTTTCGCTCGCTCACAGGGAAAGGGGTCATTGGTACAGTCGAAGACCGAGTGGTGGCCGTGGGAACGGTGCCGTTTCTTCGCGACCTCGGTGCGGACACAGAGGCGCTCGTGGCTCAGGCTGAACCACTCAGACAAGAAGGGCAGACAGTCATATTTGTGGCCATCGATGGGAAGCCGGCCGGTTTGTTGGGTGTGGCGGATCCCATCAAAGCTTCTACACCTGAGGCGATCGATCTGCTCCATCAGGAAGGTCTACGGATCGTGATGCTCACCGGTGACAGCAAGACCACGGCACAGGCGGTGGCACGACGACTTCATATCGATGATGTGCAGGCCGAAGTGCTTCCGGATCAAAAGACTGCGGTCATCAAACAACTCCAGGCCGAAGGTCATATCGTGGCCATGGCGGGAGACGGGATCAATGATGCGCCGGCCCTGGCGCAAGCCCAGGTGGGAATCGCCATGGGAACCGGCACGGATGTCGCGATGGAAAGCGCGGGCGTGACGCTGGTCAAGGGAGATCTCCGAGCCATCGTGCGGGCGCGCCGTCTGAGCCGCGGGACCATGCGGAACATCCGGCAGAATCTGTTCTTCGCCTTCGCCTACAACACGCTCGGTGTCCCCATTGCCGCCGGTATTCTCTATCCGTTCGTCGGGATTCTCCTGAGCCCGATGATCGCCAGCGCGGCGATGACCTTCAGTTCCGTCTCCGTCATCTCGAACGCGTTGCGGTTGCGGAAGATGGAATTATAATCTTCATCAATTGCAGGTAGCAGAGCTACTATGTTAGCCTCAATCATCATCGTAATCGTGCAACTACCCCATGGAGCGGAGCATCTCGAAATCGAAGGTTATGTTAGAGGTCAGATACTCAAATCTGTTGCTCATCGGGCTGGTTCTCCTCCTTGGAGTCCAACTCACGGGCCTCACGTGTCTTAACGAGTGGCAAGTTGCGATTCACTCAGCACAAGCTGAAATAGTTGGCGGTTCTCCGGCTACTGGGGAGAACGTATCGGATCATGGATGTCCTTGTCATTTTACATTCCAGTCCGTATTCCTTGCCGTTCCTGAGAACCTGTCTCCTCACACAGATGATGTAGGCTCCAGTCTCACGCTATACGTGCCAACCTTCGTCGTGTCCCTCTTCCGTCCTCCCCTCAGCGTCTAACGCATCACCAGAGTCGTTGCACATAGTGCGATCGAGGCTGGCATTGTCCGCCATGCGGGCTATGCGGAAGCTTCATGCCCTATACGATCATTTAGCTTGTGGCGTCTCTCTATCCGTATTGAGTGTATTGCTCTCAGGCTGCGGCACAGCGATTGTCTCATCTTTCAGGTAGACAAAGCGTTCTGTGCAGGAACTCTGGCTCAAGACGAGAGAGAGGCGAACTGAAGGGGTTAATCTCATGATGGGAATGAGTGGGTCCAATTGGGTGGGATTTGTGATGTTGGTGATCTTTATCCCTCTCGCTGAGCCGATATGGCTGTTGCTGGGGTTCGACTCCACGGAATTTGATAGTACGAAGATCCTGTGGGCTATTCCGGTTGCAGCCTATATCATTGTTGCGGCCGTATTGTTAATACGAGGAGTTCCGGACCGCGACCTATCCTGATTCCTGGTTTTACGATGTTTGGTTTCGGCAGTGCTCAAGGGCATAGAAAGAGTGTATTTCTTAATCCGTCAATCGACGCATGCACTGGGCAAACCATTGGTTGAAATAATAAGTTGGAGTAAGGATGGTTGACCACGAGTCGCAGTGTCACTCATGTGATGAGCAGGAAGAATTCGGTGAGCTGCTCAAGTATACCGGGGCAGGATTTGCAGGGGGACTCATTACCGGCGCAGTACTCGATCATTTTGGATTCCACCAAAGCGCCCTCGGTCAATGGCTCGTTCGCACGCTTTCCGGAGAAGGAGAAAGCCTGCTTGAAGGCATCTATGCCATCCGGCAACGCATTCGAGGTTCAACCGGGTCAATGGCCGAAGCGTACGGATGGGGAAAGTTGTCTGGGATGGTACTTCCGTGGGGCATCGATTGGGGAAGCCGAATGGTCGGAATTAATGTCTACGGAGTGGAAGGATTTTACATCCCGTTCTTTTACGCGTTGAGCGACCAATTTGGGGCGAATGTCGCCGGATTCATCTTCCTTCGAAAGAAAGCAGGGACCTGGGGAAGGGCGCTGAGCGAATACGTCAGACATCCCGTCATGCTGAGCAGTGCTGCCATTATTCTCGTGGTCCCTATCGGCCTGCTAACCGCGAGGCTGTTGGGGTTCAGTCCCACGACACAGACCTTAACGGCCGTCGAAACAATTGTTGCGAATCTCTGTTGGTTACCGCCGCTTATCGGTTGGGTGATGCGCAAGTAACTGTCCCTCTTACAAGTAAGGAGGAGTTGTCATGGTACATCTGCCGCCGCGAACTCTACTTTTGGCCGGAGTCCTCTTGCCGGCACTCCTCACCGGCACAGTGGTCCTGGCGCAGGTACAGGAGAGTCGGTCCTATCGATTAGAGGAAATGACCGATATGGCGCTGAAATACAATCCCGGTTTGCAGGAAGCGGCCACTCTCATCGATCAAGGGAGAGGTGCTCAAGCGACTGCAGAGGCCTATCCTAATCCGTCCATTACCGGAACATTGGGACCGGGCAGAACGCGAGAGGGTCTCCGCGATAGCACTTTTTTCGAGCGTGGAGTGGCAGTGAGCCAACCGGTGGAGTGGCCGGGTATGCGCCAAGCCCGTCAGCAGGCGGCAGAGGCCGCGCTCGCCGGGTCCCAGGCGGCTGTTGATGCGAGTCGTTTGAGTCTGCTTTCTGAGGTAAAGATCGCCTTTTACCAACTCCTTCTCGCCCAGCGCAATGAAGAACTAATAATGGAAGCTCTCGCCAGCGTGCAGGAGTTCCAGCGCGGCGTCAAAGCCAGGGTGGATGCTGGGCAGGCGAGGCCATTTGAAGCCCTGAAAGCAAACGTGGAAGTTCAAAAGGTAAGCAACGATCTGAATCACGCACGACACGCCTTGGTCGTCGGACGCTCTCGACTCAATGCGCTGACCGGCGGCTTGCTTGGTAAGAATTTCGATGTTCAGGGCAACTTTGTCTCACCACCCTTAGAACTTAACCCTGATGGCCTGGTTGCAAGCGCTAGCACACAGCACCCAACTGTCCGTCGTGTCCGAAAAGAGATTGAACGAGCGGAGCACAGCGTGGTGCAGGAACGCCAATCGCTGATTCCCTTTGTCACCGTCTCCGGCATCTTTCAACAGGAAGCGGCCGAGACGGCTTACCTGGCTCGATTGAGTGTCCCCATACCGCTCTGGTATCGGCGGCAGGGAGAAATCACAGGGGCCTTGTCGGCGAAGCAACGCGCTGAAGCAGAACATGCGAGGTTACAAAACGAACTCGTGGCAGCAATTACCGAATCTGTGGAGGAAGCCCACGCCGCCCAGGATCGGATCGGGGTGTATGAGAAAGGGTTATTAAAACAGGCGGAAGAAACATTGAGGATCGCGAGGATAAGTTTTCAGCAGGGCGCAGCGAGCCTTCTCGAATTCATTGACGCCCAACGAGTGCATCGACAAATGTTGCTGGAGTATGCGCAAGCACAGGCGAGTTTCTCCATCGAGCTGGCGCGATTGGAACGCTGGACAGGGGAGCTTCGATGAGCTGGTGCACTAAACAGTCTGGCATCAGTTCGAATGCCGGCATTCTTTTGGGAAGTCTGCTTGTTTCCCTTGCCCTGGGCTGCAATGACAGTCGCGTGGAACAGCCTGCGCGGAAGTCAACGGCTGAGCAAGAGAGAATCCAGCCTGGTCATGAGACTGCTGAACCATACCAACTTACAGTTCCATCTCAGGCGCAGGAAGGTCAAACGTTCCAGACCGCTCCGGTTGAACGCCGCCCTTTTCGTGATGAAATCGCGGCCACGGCGACGATCAAGCCCAACGAATACCGTCTGGCGCATCTGAGCCCTCGCATCGAGGGCCGGGTCATTGATGTGAAAGCAGTGCTTGGTCAACACGTCAAGGCAGGACATGTCCTGGCCCTCATGGATAGCATCGAATTGGGCCAAAAGAAATCCGATTTCCTTCAGGCGAAGACGAACCATGAGGTCGATAAGCGGAATTATGTTCGAGAAGAGGGATTGTATAAAGAACAGATTACCTCGGAAAAGGAATTCTTAGACGCCAAGGGGCGCTATGAAAAGAGCTTTGCCGCCTTCCGCGCCGCTCATGAAGCATTACGCCTCATCGGCCTGTCCGAGGAAGACATCAAGCGTATCGATTGGAGTGCTAAAGGCCAACCTCTCTCTTATTTCCCCTTGGTCTCTTCCTTGAACGGGACGGTCATCGAGCGGACGATCACGTTGGGAGAATTAATCACTCCGAAAGATAAGGCTTTTACGATTGCCGACCTGTCTACAGTGTGGATCATCCTTGATGTCTATGAACAGAACCTCGCGGCCGTACGGAAGGGAGCCGAGGTAGAAATTACGGTGGACGCCTTTCCGGGTGAAACCTTCAAGGGAACAATTGTCTATCTCAGTGAGGTCCTGAATCCCACGACTCGTACGATCGATGCGCGGGTCGAAATCCCCAATCCGCAGCGTCGCCTCCGACCCGGCATGTTTGCCAGAGCAGCGGTTATCTTGCCGGGGCGCGGCTCTGACGCGCTCGTCGCGCCATTGGCCGCTCTGCAACAGGTGAATAACCAGACCGTGGCGTTTGTGGAAAAGAAGCCAGGCACGTATGAGGTGAGGCAGGTGACGGTGGAACGACGATCGCCGCTGTACGGAGAGATCCAATCAGGCCTGCACGAGGGTGAAACGGTCGTCACAACCGGGTCTTTTTATCTCAAATCTATCCTACTGAAAGAACAGATAGGGGGAGGCTAGCGACTGATGCTTCTCGGAGGTCTCCTACCATGCTGAATCGAGTCCTCGAATTGTCGCTGGCAAACCGGTTTCTGATCGTGGTGTTTGCCGGTCTCATCATGGCCAGTGGCGTCTATTCCATGCGGCAGCTACCGGTTGATGCCGTCCCGGACGTGACACCGAATCAAGTCCAGATCCTCACGAATGCGCGGGGCCTCTCTCCGGTCGAGGTTGAGCAATTCATCACCTTCCCCGTCGAAACCGCGATGTCCGGCTTGCCGGGTATCACCTTGATTCGATCTGTTTCCCGGTTCGGACTCTCGGCGGTAACCATCTATTTTGACGAGGGAATGGACATTTATTTCTGTCGGCGCTTGGTGATGGAACGTCTGCCTCGCGCCCGCGAGGCGATCGGGCCACGTTTCGGCAACCCCGAATTGGGACCGATTTCCACAGGACTGGGGGAAATTTACCAATTCGAGGTCAAAGGGGACGGCTACTCCCTCATGGAGCTGCGGACGATCCTGGATTGGGACATTGCGTTCAAGCTCCGTTCCGTTCATGGGGTGGTGGAAGTCAATACGTATGGCGGAGAGCTGAAGACGTATGAAGTGCAACTCGATGCCGCCAAACTGGTCTCTTACAAAATTCCCATCGAGCAAGTCTTCCGGGCGCTCGAACAGAACAATGGCAACTCGGGCGGCGGCTATATCGAACACGCACAGGAACAGTATTTGATTCGGGGCGAAGGCCTTGTGCGGACACTGGAGGACATCGACAGCATCATCGTGGCGACAGGAGACGACGGGACGCCCATTTATATCCGCAATCTGGGTAAGGCGCGGTTCGCTCCAATGGTCCGACAAGGCGCGGTTACGCGCGACGGAAGAGGGGAGGCGGTCACGGGCATCGTGATGATGCTCATCGGCGAGAATGGACGGGTCGTGGTGGATCGGGTGAAAACTAAGCTGCAGCAAATCGAGAAGACCATGCCTCCCGGCGTGACCATCGAACCCTATTACGATCGTACCGACTTAGTCAGAAAGACCATCAACACCGTCGGCACCAATTTAACCGAGGGTGCACTGCTGGTGGTCACCGTGTTGTTTCTTCTTCTAGGGAATCTCCGTGCCGGCCTTATCGTCGCTGCCGCTATTCCACTGTCCATGCTGGTGGCCTTCACTGGAATGCTGGCCGCCGGCATCTCCGGTAACCTGATGAGTCTCGGCGCGATCGACTTCGGACTGATCGTCGATGCATCCGTCGTCATGATTGAAAACACCATCCGGCATCTGACCGAACGGCGGCACGCCGCCGGAGGTGACAGGCGCATGACGGAAGACCAGATGCGCACAGTGGTCGTCGAGGCTGGACGAGAAGTGCTCCGTCCGATCGTGTTTGCGGTCGGAATCATTATCATCGTCTACCTGCCGATCCTGACTCTGCAGGGCATTGAAGGAAAGATGTTTCGTCCGATGGCCATGACCGTCATCTTTGCGCTCGTCGGGTCTCTCGTGCTGACCTTGACCGTAACGCCAGTGCTGGCAAGTCTCTTCCTTCGCCAAGGCGTGAAGGAAGAGGAGACTTGGATCATTCGCCAAGCCAAACGAGGGTATCGCCGGCTCCTGTCAAAGACGATGCAGCATCCGGCCATTGCTGGGAGCGCCGCCGCTGCGCTGTTTGCATCCAGCCTCGGTGTCGCGACATTCCTTGGCGCAGAGTTTATTCCGACGCTCGATGAAGGCACCATCGCCCTGCAAGCGTGGCGGTTGCCGAGCGTCTCCCTGGAGGAGTCAGTTCGGACCACTACTCGCATTGAACAGGTTCTCAAGCAGTTTCCCGAAGTGGTCACGGTTGTATCGCGAACTGGACGTGCCGAAATCGCGACCGATCCGATGGGTGTCGAGGTCAGCGATATCTATCTCATCTTGAAACCTGATTCGGAATGGACGACCGCCAGGACGAAGGACGATTTGATTGAAGCGGTTAACCGGGCGCTGACCAAGGCCGTTCCCGGCAACATGTTCAGTTATTCCCAGCCGATTGAGCTGCGGGTTCAGGAATTGATTGCGGGGGTGCGGTCCGACATCGCCATTACCATTTTCGGTGAAGATATGGAGACCCTCCGCCGCCTTGGCGATCAGGTAGTCCGGGTGGTCTCAGAGGTTCCCGGAGCGGCAGACACCAAGGCTGAGCAGGTGGCTGGCATGCCGTACCATGTGGTGGCCATTGACCGGGAAAAGATCGCTCGCTATGGCATTAATGCGGAGCAGGTTTTGGATACCGTCACAACGTTGGGAGGACGGATCGTCGGTCAAGTCGCCCAGGGCAACCGCCGGTTCTTCATGCAAGTGCGGTTTAGTCCCGAGGACCGAAAGAATTTCGAGCGCATTTTGGATATTCGCATCAGTGATTCACAGGGTCGTCTCATTCCGCTCAGGCAATTGGCCGATATTCGTATGGAAACCGGCCTGGCGCAAATCAGCCGGGAAAACATTCAACGGCGGCTGGCGGTGGAAACCAATGTACGTGGTCGAGACCTCGCCGGATTTGTCGGCGCAGCGCAGAAGGCGGTGGAGAGCCACGTGACTCTGCCGCCTGGGTACTGGATTAAATGGGGTGGTGAATTTGAAAATTTGCAGCGGGGGTCCGCTCGACTGGCTATCGTCGTGCCGATCGCCCTGTTTCTGATCTTTGTGCTTTTGTACACAACCTTCAATAGCGTCAGGCCCGCGCTGCTCATCTACCTCAACGTGCCGTTGGCGGCAACCGGAGGCATTCTGGCCTTGGCGCTTCGAGGGATGCCCTTTTCGATCTCCGCCGGAGTCGGGTTCATTGCGCTCTTCGGCGTGGCGGTTCTCAACGGTGTCGTGTTGATGTCCTACATTTTGGATTTACGCAAGCAAGGGCGTTCGGCGGAAGACGCCGCCTACGAAGGCGCGTTGATTCGCATGCGGCCGGTTTTGATGACCGCGCTGGTAGCCAGCTTGGGATTTATGCCTATGGCACTCTCGACTTCCGCTGGTGCGGAGGTACAACGCCCGCTCGCGACCGTGGTGATTGGCGGCCTTGTCACTTCGACGGCGCTTACGCTCCTCGTTCTTCCCACGCTGTATGTCTGGGAAGAGCGTCTTCGAGAAGCATGGACCCAACGAAGATGGAAAGCCAAAGAAGTGCCGGTACCTCATAGACCAAATTTGTAGTGCGAAAGATCTCACGCATGACCGCCGATGGCGGAATGAAAAAGAATGCGGTTATCTCGAAGTGGACGTCATGCTAAAAAACCTCCAATGGCTCCCTTATCACGGGGGATACGCGCGTTCAGGATCATTCGATGGCTCTGGGAGCGTATCGTCGGACGCTTCGGTTCAGAAGTTCCTTTCGTATGTTCCCTTGACTCGGTACCATGGTACAGGGTTTAGCATTGGATAAGAGGGTTGTCATGGCTTCGGGACTAACGATCGGACAGCTTGCCAAGATGGCGAGAGTGAACGTGCAGACTATTCGTTACTATGAACGGCGCAATTTGCTTCAGCCGTCAGACCGAAAAGTGTCCGGATACCGAGTGTACGGTGACGATGCGTTGAGGCGATTGCGCTTCATTAAAAATGCGCAGGCCTTGGGGTTTTCACTTCGTGAGGTCAAAGATTTGCTGAATCTCCGGGTCAGTTCAGTCGCGCGGTGTGGGACAATTCAGGTGAAAGCGCAGGCCAAGCTCAGACAGGTGGAAGCGAAGGCGCGGGATTTACGTGCGCTTGCGCGGGCGCTCCAAAGCTTGATCCGCACCTGTCAGGCAGGGCAGCCGACCGATCAGTGTCCGATTCTCCAGAAGTTGGATAAAGAAGCCGCATCGGGAAGGTAATGGCCATGCGCTCGTATCGGGAACCCACTTCCCAGTCCAAACCACCGAGCACCTCCGTGACGATATTCTCGATTGGTGGGTTGAGTACAGCGGTATTGGCCTCTGTGTGTTGCATCGGACCACTGGTCTTCGTCGCACTCGGGGTGGGAGTCGGGGCCACGGGATTTTGGGCCGGTACAGCTGAATTTCTGAAAGGCCTCTTGCCATTTCGACCGGCCTTCACTGGCCTGACCATACTCCTGTTGAGCATCGGCTTTTATCTTGCTTATAGGAAGTCGGAGTCAATGCGATGCGCGCTAGGAGAAGGGTGTGCGGAAGGAAATCCGAACGCTAGGAACAGGACCTGGCTTTGGATCATGGCGTCTTTGGCGTTGATACTCGTTCTAGCGCCATATTGGTTGGGCCTATGATTTCCGTAATGCGGCAGATCGGGGTATTAGGAATCATTTTAGGCCTTTCTGGGGAAGCGAGGTGATGGATAGGAGGACACAACTATGTGGAGACTCATTCATACGATGATCGTGATCGGTGTTGTGACCGTGAGCCTGGCTGGATTCCAGGGAGTTGTTGCTGGGAGTCAAAGTCGGCAGACAGTCACATTGCAGATCGATGGGATGACTTGCGGGGGATGCGTCAAAGATATCAAAGCCGCGCTGGCCAAGGTGCCAGGTGTCAGCGAGGTGGGACTCAGCACGGGAACAAAGTGGATCATTTTTCCCGATTATTCGGACGCTCGCGCGGTAGTGACGTTTGATCCACAGAAGACGAACGTCGAGACGCTGATCAGGGCTGTCGAGGCGGCTAGCAGCCTGTTGTCGAAATACAAAGCAGAGGTGTTCGATAAGTAAGCGACGGTCATCTATATCGGGCTACGAACTCGAAGGAGGCGCTGTAATGATGCAGGAGACGAATACTGCGAACGGCCTGTTTGCCGAACTGCGGAAGTTGAGCCCCGTGGTCACCGGAGGGCTGTTGCGCATGCGGCAACAGACGTATCGGGATGGGGCAGTAGCCGCCAAGTACAAGTTGCTCACGGCCATGGCGATTTCAATCGCGCTTCGTTGCGAACCTTGTATTCGAGCCTACGTACGGCTGGCCTGCGACCAGGGGATCACCCAGGAAGAATTGGTTGAATTCCTTGAAGTCGCAATGACGATGCAAGGTTGCCCCGGTGAGGAATGGGCTCTCAAGGCCTATGCGGCGTATAAGGACTGCATGGACGGTGAGAGAGGCTCAGAGGCGCCAACTTGTTGTAAGAATGACGAGATGAGTCAGACTGATAGGAAAGGCGGCTAATGAATAGGCATGTCGCTGGAACAGGTTTCTGCACATCTAGCCAGAAGGGTGGTGGATGTGTTCTTATCCATCGACCGAGAGCTTCAGTATTAGAAATATGGTTGACGGTTAAGTTGACAGAGGAATAGACTCACTCCATGCGATTGAGTTCCCATCACTCCAGATCTTTTCTCGCCGCGACGATCGTAGTGTTCCTGCTGGTGTTCAGTTTCAACGCCTACGCCTGTCTTTTGCCGCTGTCCGGGACCACCGATGCTTCAATGGCAAACGGTTGTTCAACACCCATGGAGCAGCCGGCCAGGCAGTTATGCGATGCCTTCAAAACTCTGGGCGTAGAGTCCTCGCCGCAATCGTCTTTGTCGCACATGGACCATCATTGGCCGGCAGACCATGCGGTGCCTACGCTTCCAACGGTGAGCCGCCAGTTCCAGCGTATCTTCCACCCCTATACGTCGTTCGAATCGAGTTCTCCTCCACATCAGTCTCTCGCAAACACCGTGCTTCGCATCTGATCACCCCGGTTCTTCCTTCTACCGTTTCGTCATCGCGTGATCTGCTCCGCGCTTGGCCTCAGTTCATCGTGTCGCTCTAGTATGCCGGACTGGGCGTCCGAGATCCGAGCGAGTCGTGGGCAGGAAAGCTCTTGGGGAGGGCCGTCACATGACTCTTTCGATTCAGTTTTTGTTGCTGGCCATAACAGTCGTAAGTATGACTTTCGCGACAGGTGGCCGCCAGACCGCCCATGCCGTCGATCAGATTGCACAACAATCCTTGGTGTTACCAGACTTGATCCGGGAAACCCTGGCAAGAAATCCAGAACTCGTGGCGGCGCGCAAGCAATGGGAAGCCTCCTCGCAACGGATTGTGCAAGCACGATCGCTGGACGATCCCACCCTGTCCGTCCACTTGTGGAATTTCCCGCAGACTTTCAACGTCACGCAGACGCAGAATAGCATCTTCGGTATTTCGCAGAATCTCCCATTCCCAGGCAAACTGGCCCTGAAAAGCGAAATAGTGAGTCGGTCGGCCGAGATGGCCGAGCAAGCGCTGCGCGCGAAGGAACGAGAACTGGTCACCCGTCTCAAACAGGCCTACTACGATCTGTTTCTCGCGCACAAGGCGATCCTGATTCATTATGAACAGGTCGAATTGCTCAGACAATTTGTCGAGATTGCCAATGCGAAGTTTCGAACGGGAAAGGGATCCCAGTCCGACGTGCTCAAGGCCCAGGTCGAGCTGTCTGTGTTGCACCAGCAACTTCCTGTACTGGAACAGCGTCGCGAGACCGCCACAGCGCTACTGAATACGCTCCTGGACCGTGAGCCCCTATCACCCTTGGGCATTCCTCAGGAGCCGTCTTTGGTACCGCTCGGCACAACCATCGACGATCTGTATCGCATTGCGCTGAACGCCAGACCGGAGTTGAAAGCCGCCGAACTGGCAGTCCAACACAGCGAGCAGTCTCGTGCGCTGGCTCAGCGTCAGTATTATCCGGACTTCCATGTGGCGTTTCAGCGGTTCCAGAACTTTCAGGCCAATGACGGTTTTGGCGCCTACATGTCGATGACCATCCCGTTCGCCTTCTGGACCAAGCCGAAGTATGACGCGGGCGTGCAAGAAGCTGCTGCGTCGGTCGCCGTTACGCAGGCACAACAGCACGCGTTAGAAAACCTGACTCGTTTTCAGGTCAAGGATCTCTTGGCCAAGATCCGGGCGAGTGAACAGGTGGCTACGTTGTATCACACCACGATTCTGCCCCAGGCCGTGCAGAACCTGGAAGCGGCGCAAGTGGGGTATAGCGCGGGAAAGGGAGGGTTCCTGGACCTTATTGATACGCAGCGGACCTGGCGAGGATTTCAACATGAGTACTACCGAGCGCTGGTTGAGCGAGAGCACCGACTCGCGGAACTCGAACAAGTGATCGGAGTCGATCTGAATAGAAACAGCTAAAAGGGAGGAATTGACCATGAGTCAGGACATAGGCAGAAAAAGTCTTGTTGTCGGTGTCGCAGTAGCCAGCCTAGTGATCGGCGCCATCGCCGGATTCTTCGCTGCGCATCGGGTGATGAGCGATATGTCAGGAATGAAAAGCAGTGGGGAGATGAAGGGGCATGAGACAGAAGGTATGTCCATGAAAGGGATGCCGATGGAGGGTACGATGCCTATGAAGGACATAGAGCCTATGTCAGGCGTCTCCGAGGCGCCGTCCGGGGCTGTGGTTGTCCCAGCTGCGGCGAGACAGTTGATCGGAGTGCGGAGCACTACAGCTGCCTATACGACATTGACGCAAGAAATCCGCACAGTCGGCACGGTCGGTTACGACGAACGTGGCTTGACCCAGGCCACCTTGAAAACATCCGGATGGGTCCGCGAGGTCTTCGTCAACTCGATCGGAAGACCGGTACGAAAAGGCGAACCGCTGTTCACTTTCTACTCGCCGGATCTCCTGGCCACGCAGGATGAATATTTATTGGCTTTAAGGGCACAGGCTCAACTGGCCGCGAGTCCTCTGGATGAAGCCAAAGCCAATGCGGCTTCTCTTGTGGCCAGTGCGCGGGAGCGCTTGCGCCTCTGGGAGGTGACCGATGCACAGATCGCGGCCCTGGAGCACCGAGGCAAAGCCGAGCCGGTGCTCACGGTCTATGCCCCATCATCCGGGATCGTCCTCAAGCGGGAGGCCTTGCCGGGAAAATATGTGGAACCGGGTACGACACTGTACGAAGTAGCGGATCTCTCCACAGTCTGGATCTCGGCCGACATCTATGAGTCCGAGGTCGCATCGGTAAAGCTCGACCAACCGATTTCAGTCTCCTTTGCCGCCTATCCAGGAGAAACCTTTCACGGAAAGATGGCCTACATCTATCCCACGTTGAACGCAGAAGCCCGCACGGTGCGCGTGCGGTTTGAATTGCTAAACCCTGGACTGAAACTCAAGCCCGGCATGTATGGGAACGTGACTTTGCAGACGGATGAGGCCACAGTCTTGGTTGTGCCCAAGGAGGCAATCCTGGAGACCGGGCTTCGTCAACTTGTGTTTATGGATCGTGGGCAAGGCCGGTATGAGCAGACGTTGGTCAAGCTGGGCCGCCGGAATCAGGATAATGTGGAAGTGATGGAAGGACTCAAAGAAGGAGATCGGATCGTCACCTCGGCCAATTTCTTGTTGGATGCGGAGAGTAAATTGGCATCGGCATCGAGCATGCAGGGCATGATGGGCCGGATCGGGATGGCCGACTGGCAGATGCGCGGCGCCTATGAAGCCAAGATGGAAGGGATGGAGGGTATGTCTGGAATGCAAGGAATGGAGGGAATGTCAGGTATGAAGGACATGAGCAGCATGCCGGGTATGGACTCGGGTTCAGCTAAAGTCATCTCCGAAACCCGTAAAGTAGCCGGATACATCCTGACATTCACGACTCGTCCCGAAACGCCCAAGGCCGGTGAGGTTCTCCTCAGGCTCAAGGTCACAGATCAGGCAGGCAAGCCGGTGACCACTGCGCAAGTTGTGTTCGTCTATACCATGCCGATGCCTGGCATGGCCGATTCCAAGGCCACAGCTTCGCACATCAAAGATGGGCTCTATGAAGGCAAGGTGAAGTTCGGCATGGGCGGCACGTGGGTGGTGACAGTTAACGTGATGATCCAAGGGCGACCGCCCATCGCCGAAAAGTTCCAGTTTTCGGTTGGCGGCGGGGGGATGTGATCCACCATGCTCGCACGACTCATTCATGGAAGCGCCCGCAATCCGATCCTCGTGATCATTTGCGTGGGACTGTTGGGTGCCTGGGGCTTGTGGGCGGGATTTAAGGTGCCGCTGGATGCGGTGCCGGACCTGTCCGATGTCCAGGTGACTATCTATACTGAGTGGCAGGGACGCAGTCCCACACTGATCGAAGACCAGGTCACCTATCCAATCGTCACGTCCCTGCTGGCCGGGCCGAAAGTCAAACGGGTGCGGGGGGTTTCAGAATACGGGGTCTCATACGTCTACGTGATCTTCGAAGATCGGACGGACTTGTACTGGGCGCGCAGTCGTGTGCTGGAATACCTGCAGAAGCTGACCGGGAAGTTACCGGCCGGAGTCGCACCGACTCTCGGCCCTGACGCGACTGGTGTCGGGTGGGTGTATCAGTATGCATTGGTCGACGAGTCTGGCGCACACGATCTGGCGCAGCTCCGCAGTCTTCAGGATTGGCACCTGCGCTATCAACTGGAAAGTGTGCCTGGGGTGGCAGAAGTCTCGGCGGTCGGCGGGTTCGTCAAACAGTATCAAATTGAGGTGGACCCGAATACGTTGGCCGCCCACCGGTTACCGATTAAAACGATCATCGAAGCAGTCCGGAACAGCAACGCGGAGGTGAGCGGCCGTGTCTTGGAAATGGCCGGCACCGAATATGTGATTCGAGGGAGAGGCTACCTGCGCTCGATTGATGATATCGAGCTGATCCCCGTTGGGACGGATGGGCGAGGTACGCCCATCTTGATTCGGGACATTGCCCATGTCCAGATCGGGCCGGACCAGCGGCGGGGCGTAGCCGAATTGGACGGCAAGGGCCAGACGGTCGGCGGCATCGTGATCATGAGGGCAGGAGAGAATGCGCTCGCCGTCATCGAGCGGGTTAAGGCCAGGCTGGCAGAGATCACGCCGGCCCTGCCGCAAGGCGTCCACATCGTTCCCACCTATGATCGGTCCGACCTCATTTACCGGGCCATTGCCGTACTCCGCGAGAAGCTCGTGGAGGAAAGCATCATCGTCAGCCTAGTTGCGATCGTCTTTCTGTTTCATCTGCGCAGTGCACTGGTGGCGATTCTTATCCTCCCTGTGGCTGTGTTGCTCGCTTTCATCCCAATGGCCTACCTGAACATCACCTCCAGCATCATGTCGCTCGGCGGGATTGCCATTGCCATTGGCGCGATGGTGGACGCAGCGATCGTCATGGTGGAAAACGCCCATAAGCGGTTGGAACAATCGCCACAAGCAGACCGAATCGAGACCATCATTGCGGCAGCCAAAGAAGTCGGCCGCCCTCTGTTCTTCTCGCTGCTGGTCATTGCCGTCTCATTTCTGCCGATCTTCGCGCTCGAAGCGCAGGAGGGGCGGCTGTTTACCCCATTGGCTTACACCAAAACCTTCTCGATGTTGTTCGCTACCGCGCTTTCGGTAACCTTGGCTCCTGTACTGATGGTCCTTCTTATCCGGGGGCGCATCAGAGCAGAGGGCAAGAATCCATTGAATCGGTTGTTGGTCGCACTGTATCGGCCCATCCTTTCCGGCGCGTTGCGCGTCCGGTGGCTGACGCTCGCATTGGCGGTGGTGATCGTGGGATTCACAGCGCCGATCTTTTCCCGACTCGGCGCGGAATTCATGCCGCCGCTGAACGAGGGCACCATCCTTTACATGCCGACCACCGTCCCCGGCCTCTCGATTCCTGAATCGGCCAAGGTGTTACAAGTTCAAGATCAGTTGCTCACGAGCTTTCCGGAAGTGGAACGGGTGTTCGGAAAAATGGGGAAAGCCCCGACTGCCACCGATCCGGCCTTTGTCGGAATGGCGGAAATCACGGTCACCCTCAAACCGGAATCACAATGGCGGCCCGGCATGACCTGGGATCGTTTGCTGGACGAGATGGATGCCAAGCTGCGCATTCCCGGATTTCCGAACATCTGGTGGATGCCAATTCAAACTCGCACCGAGATGATCACGACCGGTGTGCGAAGCCCGGTCGGCATCAAAGTCCTGGGGCCTGATCTGAAGACTATTGAGAAAATCGGCTTAGAGATCGAGCAAGCCTTAGCAAGTGTCCCAGGTACCAAGAGCGCCTTTGCAGAACGGCTCAACGAAGGCTACTACCTGGATTTGACCGTGAACAGGCGGGAAGCGGCCCGTTATGGTCTGACGGTGGGAGATGTGCAAACGGTGATCACCTCGGCCATCGGGGGAGAAACGGTGACAACCACGGTTGAGGGACGGGAACGGTATCCGGTTAACGTTCGGTACAAGCGTGAACTGCGCGATGATCCGGACCGGCTCAAACGGGTGCTGATTCCCACGCCGACCGGCGCGCAGATTCCAATCGGACAAATTGCCGATCTCGTCATTACGCAGGGGCCACCGTCGATCGCGGATGAGGCGGGGTCGCTCGCCGGCCTGGTATCGGTGTCTGTCAGTGGCCGCGACTTGCGCGGCTATGTCCATGATGCCCAACGCGCGGTGCGAGACCGAGTGACCTTACCCTCCGGCTACCGATTGATCTGGACCGGTCAATACGAGCATTTGATGCGGGCCGAAGAACGATTAAAGCTGGTCGTCCCCGTCACCATTGGGATCATTCTGTTGTTGCTCTATCTCAACTTCGGTTCGCTGGCGAAATCGCTGATCGTGCTCCTGTCCGTTCCCTTTGCCGCGATCGGAGCCATCTGGTATCTCGACTATCTGGGCTACAATTTGAGCGTGGCGGTCTGGGTGGGCATCATCGCGCTGGCCGGCGTGGCGGCGGAAACCGGTGTGGTCATGCTCGTCTACCTTGATGAGGCTTATGAGCGGCGGGTACGGGAAGGTCGCATGACGACGGTACAGGACCTACGTGAGGCCATTATGGAAGGAGCCGTTCAACGAGTACGGCCCAAGATGATGACGGTGGCCGCGATTATGGGCGGCTTGCTTCCCATCATGTGGACCACCGGTACAGGCGCCGATGTGATGAAACGGATTGCCGCACCGATGATCGGTGGCATGGTGTCGTCCACGATCCTAACGCTAGTGGTAATACCGGTGCTCTATATGTTCTGGCGTGGCTGGCCTGTTTCGCCAGCGGATCAACCGCTACCGGCGAGTGCCAACTTAGCGCGGGGAGTGCCGGAAGACACCTAAATACTTGTACCCCGATGAAACGTGATGCATCGGGCTCGTGCCGATGATTTCTTGGGAGACACCATGAATGAGAACCGTAGCCGATTATTCATAACGACGGCTTTAGTCCTCGGTGGTGCAGGCTTGTTTGTAGTCGGCTTCCTGGTGTCCTGCATGATGCCCATGATGGGGATGATGGGCATGGACGACAAGAAAGATCAGGGCATGATGGATCAGGGGCACATGAAGGAGATGATGCAACAGATGATGGGCGGGATGTTGCCGCCGGGCATCAGGCCCCAAGATCTTCCGGAACCGGAAAGCCGAGGGGCGAAATTGCTGAGCACGTACTGCGCTCAGTGTCATCATCTTCCTAGTCCGCGCATGCATACAGCAGCAGACTGGCCTCGCGTGGCTGGCCGGATGCTGATGCGGGAGCGGATGATGGCCGGAATGCGCGGCATGATGATGCAGGTGAAGGCCCCCGCACCCCAAGATGAGGACGCGTTACTGCAATATCTGAAAACCCACGCCATGCACGGGTTGTTTCCGATGGCAATTCCTGAACCGGATTCACCAGGCGCCCTCTTCCAGCAAACCTGTGCGCAATGCCATGCCCTACCTGAGCCGAAACAACACATAGCCTAAGATAAGAATGGACTATGGTGGTGAAGCGGATGCGACAGAACATGAAGAGCATGGGCAGGCGGGAGATCACAGATCAGGAGGCGAGGGACATTACAGCTTACCTGGAGCGACACTCAAGTGAGATCGAAAGATGACAAATCGGTGATGGGTCCCATACCTACGCGGATCCCCCCGGCGGATGTGAGAGGGAAAGAGGGACCGTGATTACGGACGCCCAAGAGATCATGACTACGAGCACTCTAGATTAGTAGGAGGTGAACCATGAGAGCCTGGTGGAAGTTGCCAAAGTCCCTCATACCGGTTCTGGTCATGTTCGGGCTCGTGGCGTGCGCGGTCACCGGGAGTCCTCCTCGAGACCTTCTTGCCAAGGATGACCACGCCGCCCTGGCAGCCTGGTATACAAAGGAGGCGGCGAGCCTACGATGGAAGGTAGAGGAGATGCGCCTGATGCGGGAAATGTACGAGGCACCTTCATATCAGCCCGCTCCAAAAGAGTCCAAAGCGGAGTTGATCGCGCACTGTCAGCGCTTCATCGAGTTCTACAGCAAAGCCGCCGAGGAAGCCGAAAGCATGGCCCAAGCTTATCGGGGGATCGGTGAGCATAAGCACGAGAGGGATCGCTGACACACGTTAGGTTGGGACCTTCGGCTTCTTGAGCAGCCTATTGTGGATCATGGTCCAAGGACGGCCCAGCGAGCGTAGCTTGCTGAGAGCATCATTGAAAGGAGGACTGTTCCATGAAATCACTATTGCAATCGTTTTTTGTGTTGATGACTGCAACCTTAGTCTCCGGGTGCATTTGCCTGATGCCGATGAACGACATGAGCATGAAGGAGAAGAAGGATAGCGGCATGACGAAGGTGGACGAGCGAGGTAGTGGCATGTCGATGACTGGAACAACGGCCTAAACCGGTTGGTGATCAAAGAAAGTAATGGAGCGAGAGACGGGGCACTACGCCGGGGGAGAGCAGACTACGATCCCAGTTCAAGGCAGACAAGATGGAGGTTTGCAGTGATAGTTCTACCGTACAGTGAACGCAAGTAGGAGAAGGAGGATGCGATGAAAACCATTCTCATGAGCCAGCCCACTCCCCCGGCCGACCTGGCCATCGACCCGGTATGTGGGATGACGGTGGACCCAACCACTGCGGCGGGGCGCGACAACTACCAAGGCAAGACCTACTACTTCTGTGCGGTATCCTGTCTCGACAAATTCAAAGCCGACCCAGAACGGTTCTTAAAGTCGGCGCCGGCCGGTCTCATATCATTGGAGAAGAAAAAGCCGTTGCCGATGATGATGCCGGTTCAGCCGGCGCCGGAAATCGGCGTGCGCGACCCTGTCTGCGGCATGACGGTGCAGCCTACTACGGCGGCCGGTTTATACGAGTATGGCGGCAAGATGTACTACTTCTGTGCGACCCGGTGTCTCGAAAAGTTTCGTGCCGACCCCGATTATTACCTATCCCCGCCTGATCAACGGACTCCGAAACCGATGCCCGTTCCAGCCTGCGGAATCGTCAAGTATGTCTGTCCAATGGACCCCGAGGTTTCGGAATCAAAACCCGGCGCATGTCCCATCTGTGGAATGGCACTGGAGCCGGCGGACGTGACCGTTCAACCGACCCGTACTGAATATACCTGTCCCATGCATCCGGAGATCGTGCAATCAGCGCCGGGCGCGTGCCCGATTTGCGGAATGGCATTGGAGGCACGCGCGGTGACGATGGAGGAAGTCAATCCGGAACTGGTGGATATGACGCGCCGGTTCTGGCAGAGCGTGGTTCTCGGTTCACCCATTCTCGCGCTGATGATTTCCGACATGCTGCCGGGCCATCCATTGCAACAACTTGTTTCCGGAAAAGCCCTGGTCTGGTTTCAGTTCCTGCTGGCGACACCGGTGGTGCTCTGGATCGGCAGGCCGCTGTTCGAACGTGCGTGGACATCGGTCGTCAATCGCCATCTGAATATGTTTACGCTGATCGGTCTCGGCACCGGTGCGGCCTATCTCTACAGTGTTGCAGCCACGTTCATGCCAGGCCTATTCCCTGACTCGTTTCGTACCCACGGGGGGGAACTTGCAGTTTACTTTGAGCCGGCGGTCGTCATCATCGCGCTCGTCTTGTTGGGCCAGGTGTTGGAACTGCGGGCGCGCAGCCGGACGAGCAGTGCGCTCAAGGCGTTGTTGGGGCTTGCCCCGAAAACGGCACGCGTTGTCCGAAGCGACGCCCGGGAAGAAGATATTCCGTTGGAGCAGGTTCAGGTTGGTGATCGGTTGCGCGTCCGACCGGGAGAGAAGATTCCCGTGGATGGCGTGGTGTTGGAGGGCGCAAGCGCTGTCGACGAATCCATGGTGACCGGTGAGTCGATTCCGGTTGAGAAGCAACCTGGTCAGAAAGTAATGGGTGCCACCGTCAATGGGACAGGCAGTTTTGTGATGCGCGCCGAACGAGTCGGTCGAGAGACATTGCTGGCGCAAATCGTGCGGATGGTCAGTGAGGCGCAACGCACCAGGGCGCCGATTCAACGATTGACAGATGTTGTCGCTGCCTATTTTGTGCCGATTGTGATTCTGGTCGCCGCTGTCACCTTCATCATCTGGGCGCTGTACGGCCCGGAACCTCGGATGGCCCATGCCTTGCTCAACGCCGTCGCGGTGCTGATCATTGCCTGTCCCTGTGCCTTGGGGCTTGCGACTCCCATGTCGATCATGGTTGGGACAGGGCGCGGCGCGACGGCAGGTGTGCTGATCCGCAATGCCGAAGCATTGGAAACGTTGGCGAAGGTCGATGTCCTGGTCGTCGATAAGACGGGTACACTCACGGAAGGCAAACCGCACCTGATGACAGTCGCTCCTTTTCCAAACGTAACGGAGAATGAATTGCTTCGGCTTGCATCGGGCCTAGAGCAGAACAGCGAACATCCGTTGGCGGCGGCCATTGTGTTCGGCGCTCGAGATCGGGGGATCGTTCCGGCCAAGACGCAGAGCTTTCGTTCTCTCACGGGGAAGGGAGTCACCGGCATGATCGAAGGTCGTGCAGTGGCCGTGGGCACCGTGCCGTTCCTCAACGAATTGAACGTCGAAACCGCGTCGTTATTATTCCAGGCTGAGCCGCTGAGGCAGGACGGCCAGACCGTCATGTTCGCGGCAATCGACGGCAAGCCCGCGGGGTTGCTGGGTGTAGCTGATCCGGTCAAGCCCACTACGCCGGAGGCCATCGATTTGTTGCATCGTGAAGGACTACGGCTCGTGATGTTGACCGGCGACAGCAAGACCACCGCGCAGGCGGTGGCGCGCCGACTACAGATCGACGAAGTGCAGGCGGACGTCTTGCCTGAACAAAAGGCGGCAGTCATCAGACAGCTTCAAGCCGACGGTCATGTGGTCGCGATGGCCGGTGACGGAATTAATGATGCGCCGGCCTTGGCGCAGGCGCAGGTAGGGATTGCCATGGGGACGGGAACGGATGTCGCGATGGAAAGCGCGGGAGTCACGTTGGTGAAGGGCGACCTCCGAGCGATCGCCCGGGCGCGTCGGTTGAGCCACGGGACGATGCGGAACATCCGGCAGAATCTCTTCTTCGCCTTCGTCTACAACACGCTGGGTGTGCCTGTTGCCGCCGGGGTCCTCTATCCGTTCGTTGGGGTCCTTTTGAGCCCCATGATCGCGAGCGCCGCCATGACGTTCAGTTCCGTGTCGGTCATCGCAAATGCGCTCCGATTGCGAAGAATAGCTTTGTGACGCTTCAGGAGTTTGTTTAGGAACGGCTCGCGTCTTTGTAGAAGCTATGGGTTCGAAAGCGGCGTTAATGAGTTTGACGGCAATGTTCTTGGATCAATTTCTAGATGAGGATAAGCGGGCATTCTGCCACTCCCCGATCTTTATCCGTGTATATCTTGGGATTTTGCGTTCTTGTGCTCATTTAAGATGTCCGATCGATAGAAATGCTGGAGAAATATGTAGTTGTTCTGCGCGTGCGCCGCCAGGGGGGAGTATTGTACCGAGTATTTTCACCGCTATACGCGATACAAGGAGGTGTGCCATGGCCGTACGATTGGGAGACGAGGCGCCGAACTTTACGGCGGAGACGACGGAGGGAACCATCAATTTTCATGAATGGCTTGGGAACAGCTGGGGGATCTTGTTTTCGCATCCCAAAGACTATACCCCGGTTTGCACGACAGAGTTGGGGACGATGGCTAAAATCACGCCGGAGTTCAAAAAACGAGGCGTAAAAGTGATTGCCGTCAGCGTCGATCCGATGGATTCCCATAAGGGCTGGATCAACGACATCAACGAAACCCAAAGAACGACGGTGAATTATCCCATCATCGCCGATCCGGATAAGAAGGTGGCGACGCTGTACGATATGATCCATCCCAACGCCTTCGACAATATGACGGTGCGATCGGTCTTCATGATCGGTCCCGACAAGAAGGTCAAGCTCACCTTGACATATCCTGCTTCCTGCGGCCGGAACTTCGATGAGCTGTTGAGAGTGATCGACTCTCTTCAACTGACCTCGAAGTTCAAAGTTGCGACCCCGGCGAACTGGAAGGAGGGCGAGGATTGCATCATCACTCCGGCGGTGAGCGACGCCGAAGCGAAAGATCTCTTCCCCAAGGGATTCAAGACCGTGAAGCCCTATTTGCGCTACACGCCGCAGCCGAATCGGTAAGTTTTGGGAGCCGGAGTGAGCAGGGCAGAAGGTGCAGCTGCACCTTCTGCCTGGTGCTCTTCAAAGGCTGGCGAAGCCCTTCTTATTGTGGGTACCTTGCGGATTCTCATGGTAACCAGCGAGGGAGTAATATCCGTACGGCTAGGCAATTATCTAGTGCATCTCTGAGCAGTCGATAATTCGGTTGATTGAGAGGTAGCGAGTCGGTCAGCCGAGATGACCGAGCAGGCGCTGCGCGCGAAGGTCGCATGACGACGGTACAGGACCTACGTGAGGCCATTATGGAAGGAGCCGTTCAACGAGTACGGCCCAAGATGATGACGGTGGCCGCGATTATGGGCGGCGTGCTTCCCATCATGTGGACCACCGGTACAGGCGCCGATGTCATGAAACGGATTGCCGCGCCGATGATCGGCGGGATGGTGTCGTCCACGGTGCTGACGTTGCTGGTGATTCCGGTGCTGTATGCCGTGTGGCGGAGTCGATCTCTGCCGGCCAATGAGAGCGGAGAATTGCCATGACCCATACACAACTTATTGATTTCGGTGATGCCTGGCTGAGTGGCCGCTTGTGTTACACGAAGATGGATCGTGATTGCCATTGGAGGATAGTGGAATTGTGAGATAGGCTATTACTGAGACGGACGCTAATATAGTGCGTGTCTTGATTCTTGAAAGGCCTATAAACAAAGTCTTTTCGCGATTTTTAGTGGCAAACTGTGCACTCTTTTCTGGTCGGATTAGTAAGGAGTTCATCAGCCGTGACTCTAGCCGTATCTTTGTCATAGCGTCATCCTCAACTACCCTTGGGAGCGGGTTCCCATTTCCCAGAGATGCCATTCTTGTATCCTGTTATTTCGCTACTCTATCTATGAAGAGCCATCGACATGATCAAAGTCTGAAGATTGCATAGTTCGACCTAAAACTGTCCTTCCGCAATTTGTGAAGGGGACAACGCGGAAAGCTAATCTGCCCATGATAGCCCGCATTCTCTCCATTTCATTGGTAGCGCTTCTGTTCGGGATGACCTTTAATGCCTATGCGTGCTTGATTCCACTGTACAGTGCCGGGTCGGCTCCCATTGATTGCGGATCGCCAAGTGATCAGCCTACCCGGGAGTATTGCGACGTCTTTAAAACCTTCAGCGTAGAGCATGCCGATCATGACTTTTCGTGGCTGGATACTCAGAGCACGTCCTTGAGAGCAACTATTTCGGTATCGCTGATGCGTTCCTCTAATTGCATGGCGCTCTCCTGTTTCTCTGAGAGCGAGAGCATAGGCCCACATTCCTTGCCAAACTCGCGGTTCTCAGAGGTGGTTCCGTTTGTTTGGACCGGCTCTACCAGTTCATAAGTGGCAGCTGGCGGTTCGGGCTTGCGCAGCGGAAGGCTGTGCGGGCCGGTTGACCCAGTACACGCGATCGGGCGTGCGTCCGTCAAGCGCGCGATGCGGCCTGAGTTGATTATAGAAGTGACCGTAGCGTTCGAGCCTCTGTTGCGCGTGACGCACCGTCTCGTACGCGTGCAGATAGACCTCCTCGTATTTAATGCTTTTCCAGAGTCGTTCCACAAACACGTTGTCCCGCCAGCAGCCGCGACCATCCATACTGATCTGAATCCCCTGGTCTTTCAAAAGTCCCGTGAACACCTGGATGGTGAACTGACACCCTTGGTCGGTGTTGAAGATCTCGGGGCAGCCATACTCCGTAATCGCCTCCCGCACGGCGTCGAGACAGAAGTCCGTCGTCAACGTATTAGAGAGCCGCTAGGCCAGTACCCGGCGACTCGCTCAGTCCAAGACGGCGAAGAGATACACGAAGCCTCGTCGCATCGGAATGTAGGTGATATCGGCCGCCCAAACCTGATTGGGACGACTGATCGTGAGATCGCGGAGGAGATACGGATAGATGGTGTGGGCCGGATGCCGCCGACTGAGATGCGGCTTCCGATATAGGGCCTCAATCCCCATGCGGCGCATCAGGGTAGCCACTTGGTGCCGACCAATGGCGCGGCCCTCCTGCCGCAAGAGATCGCGCAGCATCCGGGCCCCGGCAAAGGGATAGTGCAGATGCAGCTCGTCGATCCGCCGCATCAACGCCAGTGTCGTCTCGGAGACCGGCGTCGGCTGGTAATAAGCTGTCGAGCGGGCCAGCTTCAGGAGTTGGCATTGCCGAACGACTGGCAAGGGGTGCGTACGGTCGATCATCGCTTTGCGCTCAGCAAGCCGGCCTTGATGAGCGCCCCTTCTAAAAAATCATTCTCCAGCGCCAGTTGCCCGATCTTCGCATGCAGGGTCTTGAGATCCGGCGTCTCTGAGAAAGTCTTCGTCCCGCCAAACACGTCCGCGGCTCGCGTCAGCAACTGCTGTTTCCATTCGGTGATCTGAGTGAGGTGGATGCTGAATTGCTCAGCCAATTCGGCCAGCGTCTTGTCGTCTTTGACGGCGGCTAAGGCTACCTGTGCCTTAAAGGTCGCTCCATGATTCCGTCTCGTTTGCTTCATCGCCTCGCTCCTTTGGTTCACCACCACCGGGTGGCGTTCGTGAAGCCAAGCTACCACTTACCACACTGTCTGAATTTCCGAAGCCCCCTCTCTCCGATTGTGATCCGCCTCCTTCATGCGCATCGCCTGGAACATGACGTTAACGTTTGCAGTTCTATCGTAATGCTCGTCTTCTTAACCGTTGGTCTTTCAACGCTGTGACGTGGCTGTGAGCTGTTTGGTCTTGCAGTACTTATTTAACGCAAAGGAGGATTCTACAATGGCTCATCAATATCAATCTTGCATGGAGGCCTGTGTCCGATGCGCTGAAGAGTGCGAATCGTGCGGCAATAAGTGTCTTGCCCAAATGCTGGAATGCGCACGGCTATGCATCGATTGCGCTGATCAGTGCTGGTCCTGCGCGGCATTCATGAGCCGGGATTCGCGATTCATCACGGAGCTCTGCGGCGTCTGCACCACGATTTGCGACGCCTGTGCCGCGGAATGCGAGAAGCACCAGAACGAACATTGCCGCCGCTGCGCGGAAGAATGTCGGAAAGTGGCCGCCAGCGCTGGGACACGGCAACAGCCGGCCTGAGCTCGGCGATAAAGTCATCCAAAACATGAGTAGGGCAAGATTTATAGAGTCTTGCCCTATCCGGGAGAGGTTGAACTTTGATGGACGACATGATGGGCCTGGGCACTGTGAGATTGAGATATTGTTCTGAGGCTTGCATGACCTTGCGTCATGCTTCGGAGTCTTTGCCGAGTCGGTTAAAATTCAAAACTTGGAGGATCATCATGATGCAGAATCCATGGATACGCAGTGTTCCTTGCGTTGTCGTGGCTGCCACCTTTGTGGTTGGCGCTATGGCGTGGGCGGATAGCCCGGGCCGTGGTCTTACAGCGCGATTTGAAGTCGGTTTATGGAGCTTGCGGTCGACCATCATTTCGCGGCAGTACGCATTACTGAACTCGCCGCGGGAACTGAGGTGCAACGAACTGGAGCTATTTCAGCAAGTGAAGGCACGCCACCCACGCCTGGGTTCGCCGTCACGAAAGCCAAGGCGACTCTCGATGATCTTAAGTCTTTAGCACGCCGCAACAATCGGATGCAGCGCGAGGAAATCATGATGCTTCAGACGTTCCTGCTAAAATGGTACCGTATCATCTACCAGATACGTCCTGAATCCCAGGCCATGATCAATCTTCTTGAAAGGGCCCTGCCAGGCGACGACTTCAATCGTACATTTTTTGAGATACTTAGCCGTCACCATTTCGCATTGCTCCAGCCATTAAACGGCTGTCTCACAGGATCAGAATTAGAGCATTTCGACCTGCGCCGGGGTTGCAGCGACATGTGGCACAGCCAGGCCAGTGATGTCGATCACATGCGTCACGAGCTTGCAAAACACTACGGAATCGTCGACTATCAGCCGTTCGATGGAGAATCGTTGTTGCAACCTCACTAGCAGGCTGTTGACAAACCCTCTCCTCCTCC
>LVWT01000047.1 GCA_002083405.1 Nitrospira sp. SG-bin2
TGACGCCGCCCACCGGGTTCCCATTCAACTGCTTCCGATCGGAGGCGTGGCCGCCTCGACCGAGAGCGTACGGAAAGGAGTGTTCCCGCTCTCGCGGCCCCTGCATCTCGTGACGCATGCGGCGCCCTCAGGCCTGGCCAAGACTTTTATCGAATACGCCCAATCAAAGGCTGTGTATGACCTCATCAGGCAACAATACTTTGTCCCGCTGGCCGACTGATCGGCTCCTGCTCTGGCTCCTGCGCGGCACCGCCACGATCGCGGGCGCGATCGTCCTGTTGATCGTGGGATTCCTTGTCATGGAAGCGCTTCCGGTCTTGCGGCACGTAGGCTTCGGACGGTTTCTTACCGATCCTTCCTGGCACCCCGCCGACGGGCTCTATAATCTCACGCCGATGCTGTGGGGAACGCTGTTCGCGATGGCCGGCTCCGTGCTGATCGCGACGCCACTGGGGCTCCTCTCCGCGGTCTTCTGCCATTACTATGCACCCCAGATCATGACGCGGCCTTATCGGCGGTTGATCGAGCTGCTCGCGGGTATTCCCTCGGTGGTCTATGGATTTTGGGGTCTCGTGGTGCTCGTCCCACTGATCGGATCGATCCATCCGCCTGGGCCGAGCCTGCTGGCCGGAATCGTGATCCTCACGATGATGATTCTCCCCACCATCGCCGTAATGGCTGATGTCAGCCTCGCCAATGTGCCTCCACAGTATGTGTGTGGCGCGGCGGCGTTAGGGCTGTCGCGTTGGGCGATCGTTCGAGGAGTCGTATTCCCAGCGGCCAAATCAGGGCTGTTCACGGGAGTGATTCTGGAGACCGGCCGAGCCATTGGAGAGACGATGGCGATTCTGATGGTCTGCGGGAACGTCGTGCAGACGCCGCACAGTCTATTCGATCCGATGCGAACACTGACCGCCAACATCGCGCTGGAGATGGCCTATGCCTTCGGGGACCATCGCGCCGCATTATTCGTCAGCGGCCTGGTCTTGATGGGGATGATCGTGGCGTTGGTTGCCGCTGCAGACTGGATCAGCCACGGAAGAATCTATGGGTAAGGTGCTAGCACGATATCCTGGTGGGCGCGAATGGCTCGCTTCGGCCTTAGGGTGGAGCGCGGCGGCGCTCGTCACCGCAACCTTCTGCTGGCTCTTGGGGGACATCCTCTGGCATGGCCTGCCTCATGTGTCATGGACGTTTGTGACGGCGTCCCCTCGAGACGCCGGACGCGAAGGCGGCATCGGCCCCATTTTGGTGTCGTCCATGTTGATTTTGGGTGTTTGTCTTGGCGTGTCTCTGCCCATCGGCGTCGGAACCGCGGTCCTGCTGGCTGAGTTCACTACGGATGACAGCCTGTTCGGGCGTCTGATCCGCCGCAGCCTTGATACGTTGGCTGGTGTCCCGTCGATTGTCTTTGGGCTCTTCGGCAACGCCTTCTTTTGCAAGACGCTGGGCCTGGGATTCTCGATTTTGTCTGGTGGTCTGACGCTGGCCTGCATGGTGCTGCCGATCCTCATTCGTTCGACGGAAGAAGGGTTCCGCGCTGTGCCGAGCGGGTACCGGCTCTCCGCCGCCGCTCTGGGGCTTTCGCGGACTACGACACTCTTCCACCTCTTGCTGCCGGCAGCGGTGCCGGGGCTCCTTGTGGGTCTGGTGCTGGGAGTGGGGCGAGCGATAGCGGAAACGGCCGCGCTGATTTTTACGAGCGGCTATGTGGACCGCATGCCTGAGTCGTTGCTCGATTCCGGCCGGGCGCTATCCCTCCACATCTTCGACCTCTCGATGAATGTCTCTGGGGGAGACGCCCACGCTTATGCCTCGGCGCTGGTGTTGGTTGTCTTGCTGCTGGCAATCAATGGGACGGCGTCATGGTTGGCCGAACACCTGCTACATCGGAGGATCGTCACCGTATGACACTCTCGCCCTCTACGACGGGTAGACAATCGTGGTTTCCGCTGGAGGAGCGACCGGCCTGTTGCGCACCTCAACCGCTCATCGAAGTCCAACAGCTCAGCGTGCATTATGGCCAGAAGCCAGCGTTCCGTGACGTGACAGTCGCGATCAACCAAGGATGCATCACGGCGCTTATCGGGCCGTCGGGTTGTGGTAAGACCAGTTTCCTCTCCTCGCTGAATCGCTTGACGGACCTCATTCCTGGGTGCCGCGTGTCGGGGCGCATCTGTCTCGACGGCCTTGATGTCTTGCCTCCGGATACCGATGTGATCCGGTTGCGCCGCCGCATTGGTATGATTTTTCAAAAACCGAATCCGTTCCCCCTCTCGATCCGGAAGAACCTGGAGTTTCCCTTGCGCGAGCATGGATTCAGGGATCGGGAACAGCTGGCCCGCACGATCGAAACGGGATTGCGCGATGTGGGGCTGTGGGACGAGGTTAAGGACCGCTTGGATTCGCCGGCCTTGGCGCTGTCGGGTGGCCAACAGCAGCGATTGTGCATGGCCAGAGCGCTGGTGCTCTCGCCCGATGTGCTGCTGATGGATGAACCCTGCAGCGCGCTCGACCCGCTCTCGAGCGGCGTCGTCGAAGACCTGATCGTCGGCCTTCGGGGCCGCGTCACCGTGTTGATCGTGACCCATAATCTTGCACAGGCCCGCCGTATTGCCGATTACGCTGCCCTGTTCTGGGTTCAGCAAGGAGCAGGGCAATTGATCGAAGCCGGCACGGTGAAGCAGATTTTTGAGGAGCCCCATGACCCCCTGACCGCTGCCTATGTGAGTGGGATGCGAGGATAGGCCGACACCGCCTCGTTGCTCAGGCGCTACTCATGAGAGGTATCGGGTTGTAACACCTGCATCGTTTGGGACGTGGGGCAGGGAGCCTAACGCTTACTTAGAGGCCGCGTGGAAGTAAATGGGATGGATACGAACCGCAAGACAACGCTTTCTATTACGGTCGTCGCGCTAAAGCCTGTCCAGATGCAGAAGGACCGCAAGGAGTTGCAGATGGCCCGAACACCTGCTGATCGGGAGGAGGAGACTCATGACATACGGCCCATGTTGTTGCGAGAGAACAATCGAGAGGTTGCAGGTCCTCTTTTCTACGAAATTCCTGTGGGGGGTCGCATCGTCATGCTTCCCGTATTCGTCGCGGCCTACGAAGATCAGCTCCATGGCCTGTATGGGCGAGAAGGTTCGGAGCGAACCGAATCTGTTTCGGCTTCGGATCAAGGTGGCATCCACCCCACGGGTAGTTCGCTGGAAACGCCGAATAGTTTTTGTTCAGAGCCATCTCGATATGTCTATGGGGCGCTGATGATGGATATATCCCGGCACGAAGTGCTGATACACGGTCAGGAGGTCGAACTGACTCGAAAAGAGTTCCACCTGCTGAAATGCCTGCTCAAGCATCCAGGACATGTGCGGTCACGGGATGTTCTGCTGAACGCTGTGTGGGGGTATGACTACTATGGGACGGCCCGTACCGTAGATGTCCATATCCGGCGACTCAAACAGAAGCTTCCATTGCTCGATCGAGCGATCGTATGTGTGAGAGGTCTGGGATATAAGCTCAAAGACACGAGAGACGAGGAGGCTGGCATTCCTGGTGAGCGGTATCCAGGTAGAGGACTAGCGAAGGAGTCCATCTCAAAGCGGGGTCAGCACGCAACCCGTGGCACCTTGGTAAAGGGCGACGAAAGTCGCGCGTGAGCCCTCCGTCTGCTAGTCTACCGTGGCCATGGACTCGACGGCTCAGGCCACCACGTATCTGATATGCTTGGATTCGCGGCATCCACCCGATGCTGTGGCGACGGTTCCTGGTCCGCTCCGACAGCACACTGGCAGACCTGCACTGGATCCTCCAGATCGGATTCGGATGGACAGACTTTCACCTCCATCGCTTTCGGATCTGGAAGAAGAGCTATACCATCCCGCGGATGGGGTCAGTGGAGGGCCATGATGGGGTCGTTCACCGATTCAGCCAAAACTGTACGCTAAGAAGATAAAACCTTTTGAAGTGGCTAGGTTTCACAAGGCTTGATAGGGTACCCTGAGCACCGGTTTGTCAGAGTATCGTTGATGGAGTCCCGAGTGACTCGCCGCACGTGCCTTACACCTGCCCAACGAGCCCACGTCCTGGCGTTGCCCTCTGAGCCGCGCGAGTTAGTGCGTTTCTACACGTTCACACCGTCCGAATTGACCCCTATTCGCACGCACACGCGGCGACATCTGCCGGTGGAGGACGCGAAAGCGCTGTTGACCGCCCTGGAATCCGATTCGCGGAAATCGGATCTGCAACGGGCCCGCAATGTCGCGATGGCCTATCTGATGCTCAAGACCGGGCTGCGCACGATTGAGGTGAGTCGCGCCCGGATCGAGCATCTACAGGAATTGGTGTCTGGTGAGAAGTGGCGGCTCTGGGTACATGGAAAGGGGCGAGCGTCGGCGGATGAGTTGGTGCAGGTGTTGAAGGAGGTCTATGACAAGATCCAGGCGTACCTTGCTCTTCGAGAAGGTCCATTACAAGGGAGTGATCCACTCTTTGCCACGACGGCCTGTTACGATCGGTCCGGAAACGTCGTCACGAAGAATGGGGAACCTTACTCGCTGGCAGGGAAGCGACTCTCCACGCGCGCCATTCACCACATCATCACGGAGGGTCTGCTCTTGGCCGGCGTCAAGAAACCCGGCATTGTGGTGCATAGCTTGCGCCACTCGACGCCGACCTTTGCGCTCCTCAACGACGCCAATCCGACACGGGTCCAGAAGATGATGCGGCATCAGTACTATGCGACGACGGAGATCTATGTCGAAGAAGTGCAGCGGTTGTTGGAAGGGGCGGAGGACGCGGTCACGCAGATCTAGCGGCCAGGATGCGCCGTCTGCTGAAGACGGCCCGTGCACCACGAGAGGCAGAGAACAGAGGAGCAGCCAGAAGACATCCGGCTCCGAGTGCCCGTCGCGACGGCGCACAAGCACTCGGGTGTCCCACTCTCCGGCAGGCACGCGATGACGCACATCACCGGCCTCACTCCTGTTCTGTCCCAAGGTATCCCAACGGACATCCCATGACATACAAATGCGATTTCTGCTCAGGCCCTTCTCCCACGGTCCGGTATCACACCCATCCGTTTGGCCTGACCACGTCCGACCAGGTCTTTGGTGATACGCCTGTGTACAGCATTGACGGGCTCAATCATGTGGCCACCGAGGATCTCCATCCAGACTACGGAATTGGTGCGATGATGAGTTCCGAATGGCTGGCCTGTGATGCGTGCAGCCAGTTGATCGATGCGCACGATCTGACCGGGCTCCTAACCCATTGCCTCACCCAATTTCGAGAGGCCGGCTTGTTGGCCGATCCCTGCCTGAATGATGAAATGACAACGGTCTACCATCAACTGTATCGAGCCTTCTTCCACTACCTCCGATATCGCGAGCCGTGGCCGCCGTCACCCTAGCCGACTGTACTGATAGCCGTCGGGATGCTGGGCTTTGTACTCCTGCCAGAGCAGCGCCAGGGTCACGCCCTTGCGCGTCAATTCCTGATGCAGCGTGGCCCAATCCGGCACAGCCCGCCGCGGGCTGTGCCGGACTGGACGGTATTGCATCAGGGGGGACTGCCATCGGCCACTGTGCGACAGTCACCAACGAAATCTCCACGCCGGAAAGCGGCCGGTCATTAAAGATGGTGCCCACTTCTCGCTACGCTTGGCTGGATTGGGGATGAGTCGGCTGGGGGGAGAGGGTCATAGAACAGGCACTTCGCACGCGTATCGGCGTCCACAACACCTGCCCACCTGTCTTTCCGCACGTTCTCGCACCCATGTGAGCAAGACCTCGCCACCGTCCAGAAGTCAGATGGTTCTGGGACAGACTTGCCCGTACGACCCGCGGTTTAGGAATGGCTTAAGGGTTAATACTACAAGGTTCGGTGTTTTAAATGGTTTCCCCGTTTCTCTCAACGTATCAGGCTTTTAGCAGTTTCCACTGTCTCCATTGATTCCAATGGTTATCATCCTTTGGGGGAATGTTTAGCACAAAATTAGCACGAGCATATCTTATGTTTCGAGTCTCGATCGGGTCCCCGAAAAGAATGTATCTGAGCACTGGCGCTATATGGCTCGGATTTTGTGCGAGGCGCGAGCACGAAACAATATGGCCCCACCAACAGGAAGGTTCCCGACTAGCATCCCTGAAAGATCTCCAGACATTCATCATTCTGTGGCTCAACTCCCTCGGGCACGGTTCGAAATTCTACTCCCGTGACTCGATCGTTCTCGATGAGCAGGCTCGCCCAGCAGCCATGGTGCACGCCTGGCTGGCTTCCTTTTAAAAATGGACGGGATTCCTCGAACATCGAGGCTTCCTTGTAATAGCGGAGAATCAGGCCTTGCCCATGACTGGTTTGTCGGACCGGTTTTCCGGCGCACTGTAGCATGTCCGCTTGGCTCTTTCCGATGAGTCGTTGTGCGGTCGATTCGGAAATATTTTCCTGAGGGGCCGATGCACAACCATACAAGAGAAGACCTGCGACCGAAAGAATGACACTCCTGTACATCCTAGCCTCCTTAGAGATCTGTCTCGCGCAACCCATCGATAGCGTAGTCACTGGTTCGTAGACTTCAAAGTGCTTGGGTGATCAAGGGTGAGCCGGCACGCCTCAGCAGCGTATCGTAATAGGACGCGATCGCAATGTTGTAGATGGCTTCCATACGCTCTCCTCATTGCCAGCCAAAGCGCCTACTGTACAAGCCTTTCATCGCCTGCGTCAGTCCCATGTAGGATAACAGGATCAATGGCAGAAACACGAAGTACAGCGGCGGTAAGGCCTGTAACTTCACGTAGTGGGCCAGCGGCCCCATGGGCAGGAAGATGCCGATAGCCATGATACAGCCAGTCATCAGCAAGAGCGGTGTCGCGGCCCGGCTCTGGAGGAACGGAATTTTTGGTGTGCGGATCATGTGCACGATCAGCGTCTGGGTCAGCAGGCCCACGATGAACCAGCCGGACTGGAACAGGGTCTGCGCCTCCACGGTGTTGGCGCTGAAGACAACCCACATCATGGTATAGGTGAGGAGGTCAAAGAGCGAGCTGATCGGTCCGAAGAAGACCATGAAGCGCCCGATGTCGCCCGGCTGCCAACGCTGCGGTCTTTTCAAGAGTTCCTCATCGACGTGGTCAAACGGGATGGCGATCTGCGAAATGTCGTACAAGAGGTTTTGCACCAATAACTGCAGGGGCAGCATTGGCAGGAACGGGATGAAGGCGCTAGCCACCAACACCGAGAAGACGTTGCCGAAGTTGGAACTCGCCGTCATCTTGAGATACTTGAGCATGTTGGCGAAGGTCGTGCGCCCTTCGAGTACTCCCGCTTCGAGCACCATAAGGCTCTTTTCCAGCAGGATGATGTCGGCAGCTTCCTTGGCGATGTCCACCGCCGTATCCACCGAAATGCCGATGTCGGCTGTCCGCAACGCTGGGGCGTCGTTGATGCCGTCGCCCATGAACCCCACCACATGGCCGTTGGCCTTCAAGCGTCGTACGATGCGCTCCTTATGGGCCGGAGTCAGCTTGGCGAACACGCCGTGTGTCTCCACCACGTCCGCCAGCTCCGCGTCGTTCATGTGCTCCACGTCCGAACCGAGTACCACCCCGCTCGGGTCCAAGCCCACTTCCTTACAGATCTTCGCCGTCACCAGTTCGTTGTCGCCGGTCAGTACCTTCACGGCGACACCATGCTCGGCGAGCGCCTTCAGGGCCGGGGCGGCACTTTCCTTCGGCGGATCGAGAAAAGCCACATAGCCGATCAAGGTGAGGTCGAACTCATCGGGTATGCGGTAATCTTTCTTGACTGGCGGGAGATCCTTGACGGCGACGGCCACGACACGCAGTCCTTCCTGGTTGAGCGAGGCCGTGACGTCGCGGATGCGGCTGAGGAGCGTGTCCGTCAGCGGCTCGTCGAGCTCGCCATGGCGCACCCGACTGCAGATGTGGAGCACCTCCTCGACCGCACCCTTGCAGATGAGGAGAAACCGCTCATCGTGCTCGGTCACGACCACCGACATGCGGCGCCGCTGGAAGTCGAAGGGAATCTCATCCACGAGACGGAACGCAGTCGCCACCTCGAGTTTCTTGTGCACCTCAACACGGTCCAACACGGCGATGTCCAGCAAGTTCTTTAATCCCGTCTGGTAGTAGCTGTTCAGATAGGCATAGTCCAGCACCGCATCGGACGGCTCACCCCAGACATTCGTGTGGCGTTCCAAGACAATCCTATCCTGGGTGAGCGTGCCAGTCTTGTCCGTGCACAGCACGTCCATCGCGCCAAAGTTCTGGATAGCGTCCAGCTGCTTGACGATCACCTTCCGGCGCGACAGCAGGACCGCACCCTTGGCCAACGTGGAGGTCACGATCATGGGCAGCATTTCCGGGGTCAGTCCGACCGCGATGGACAGCGCAAATAGCAGCGCCTCCAGCCAGTCGTGCTTGGTGAGGCCGTTGATGAACAACACCAGCGGCGCCATCACGAGCATGAAGCGGATCAAGAGCCATGCCACCTTGTTAATGCCGGCCTGGAACTGAGTGGGCACCCGGTCTGTGGTCGTCACCTGCTGGGCCAGCGACCCGAAATAGGTCCGGTTGCCGGTAGTCACCACGACGGCCGTGGCCGAACCCGACACGACGTTTGTGCCCATGAACAGGATGTTATCCAGCTCCAGCGGATTCGTCGTACCCCGGTTCCGTTGCTGAGCGTACTTCTCCACTGGGAGGGATTCGCCGGTCATCGCCGCCTGATTCATGAAGAGATCCTGCGCGCGCAGCATGCGGCAATCAGCTGGGATCATATCTCCGGCGGAAAGCACGATCACATCGCCCGGCACGAGGTGCTGGATCGGCAACTCGATCCGCCTGGCGGGCTTGACGTGCAGATGCGTGCCGGTGAACTGCTCGAACACCGGCGCGGCCTCCTCGCTGATATCGCGTCGTATGACGGTGGCGGTGTTGCTCACCATCGCCTTCAACTGGTCTACCGCCTTGTTGGACTTCGTTTCCTGCCAGAAGCGGAGCAACGTCGAGAGCGCTACCATTGCCGTGATCACAATCGTGGCTTTCATATCCTCGGTGATGTAGGACACGATGGCCAGCACGGTCAGGAGCAAGTTAAATGGATTCTTGTAGCAGTGCCACAGATGCAGCGACCACGATAGCGGCTTCTCGTGCTCGACCTCGTTGAGGCCGATGCGTGTGCGCACCATATCGGCCTGGCCATCTGTCAGGCCATCGGGGTGAGTATCGAGCGTCTTGAGGAGCGCCTCGGGATCGCTTTCAGCCGCGGCGACCAGCATATGCGCGAGCGTGGCGGGCACGTCCCGGCTGACACCGGTCTGGACCAGCGTATCCAGCAGAGCCAGCCGGCGGAAGTGCCGGCCGATATGGCGGGTGCGCAGAAAACTCGCAAACAACTCTTTCACCCAGGCCAGGTTCATTGGTGGTCCCCCACGGCCGATCTGGTCACGACCGGACCTCGAACAACAGCCATCCGCCGATGGCCACAAATCCGATGCCAGCCACGAGTTTTAAAACCCGCGGGGAGACAAATGCGGATAGCTGCCCGCCGATCAGCACGGCGAGCAAGCTGGACAGGACCAGGGCTCCAGCGGAGGCACAGAAGACTCCCACCCGACTCACCTGGGGGTCGGCGGCAAACAGCAGAGTGGCCAACTGGGTTTTATCCCCGAGTTCGGCGAAGAACACCGTGACAAAGATGGACCATAGCGACATAACTCGTTCTCCTTTCTTACTTTTAATCAGCAGGACCTATCATGTTTCTTCGACCGGCTGCCCGGATACTTTTGCCATAGCCCATGGTTTCTGTCTTTGCGAAAGCAGTCGTTTCGGCACATCAAAGGCGAACCGCAGCTGGACTGCCCAATACTCCTGTATAAGGCTGCCTGGTTTGTCCAACGACCGATCCTGTTCGCGATACACGCTCACTTCATAATCATCCTTGAAACGGAAGGCTAGCCCGACGATCCAATCGAGTTCCGTGGGTTTGAGTTTATTGGTCAGTTCTCGATCGGTGAACATATTGAAGTCTCCGAAGAAGACGACCATGTTCTTATAGAGGTCGGCATCGAAGTGCGCCACATACCGAAAGAGCGCGTGTCCGGTATTATCCGGCCGCGCGTAATAGTTGCTGTTATGAAAGAACCAGCCGAACCCGGCATAGGCATTTAAATTCTGATTCGGCATGTGCGACCGCCACCAGGCGAGATCCTGGGCGGCTTGAAAACGGCCGGTTGCCAGGACATCGGCGTATGCTTGTATGATTCCGCGGCGGTCGAGCGGGGCATCGCGTTCATACTGGAGCCGCCAGCCCCAACGATCGATCAATCCTGTGAACGCGTACGTCATGTCCCACTCGGTCAGGGCGATCCAGCCCTTTGTCCGATCAGAGAAGAAATTCTGATCGGTATAGAAGGTGAGATATTGTTTATACAGATCCGTCTCCAAGTGGGCCATGTGCCGCAATCCGACGAGTCCGGTATTGTCCGGGCGGGCGGCAAAGGTGGGGTTCGAGACAAACGCGCCGGTCAGAAGATACCCACCAAATAAGGTCTCCTCAGCTTCTCTGGCCTCCTCATGTTGTTCCTCCATGGAAGGCAGCGGACGGCCATATTTCTCGAGGGCATGCACAGGAGTTGAGGTGAGGAGCAGTCCCAGCAGCACGAACGTGCGTGTGAGAAGGCACGAATAGACTGGTCGGCGGGGACTTGTACCCGACCGGGTAACCGGCAAAGAGCGGAATTGAGCTAGTGGTAGAAACGGCTGGAACAGATGCGTCATGACTACTCCTTTTGCCGGTCCACGCGGATCGGCCGGAGCAGTCATCACGCGTTTAAGGCAAGCATGAAGAGCGTGCAGTCAGTGTCCGGCTCGGTCCTGTGGACAGGCGGTAAATGATGGTGAACGGGTGCATTCTTTGACTACCGTCACTTTCCATACACGGACCTCGCAGTCTGATAAGAGCGGATGTCTTTATTGATGCCGGCCTTTTATCGAATAGTTAGAGTTCTGTCAAGCTCAAACTCCTTACACCAGTCAGCCTGGACTTTCAGTTTGCCTCTATAAGAAGAGAGAGGGGAACATGAGCCGCCCGATCCGGCGCCAGCCGGACGGGCGGGAAGCCCCGTCTCAGTAACACGGGGGACAACGGATACATCATTTGTCCTCGCTCGCCTCTATAATCTTGACGCGTCATGCAGGTTGACGTACAGTTCTGTCATTCATGCTGACAGACACCGGAGAGCGTATGAAAACCCAAATGATGCAGTTTCGGGTGAACGACGAAGAAAAGGCGCTGATTGAGAAGTGTGCCAAGAAAGCCGGGATGACCGTCTCGGAGTACATCCGGGCCTGCATGCTGATGGAAATGATCGTGGATGGGGACCTGCACGCCTTGAGGATCGTCGGACGCACGATTGGGATGAAGGCGATGGATGCTTTGAGTCGCCGACTCAAGGCCAACCCAACGATGGACTAAGCGAGGCCTGCTGCCCCGCCGACGGAGCCCGGCGGGCAGAAAGCCCCCGACTTGTAAAACGGGGGCGCAATTTCTAAAGGACAGAAAGTGAACGCTTCCAGGGTGTTAGGTGAGAAGGCTGCTCCTGAGAGAGTACTCGCATCGGGAAATGAGACATCCGTAGAACTGCGCCAGCAAGTGTGCCATCGATGCGTCAAAGTGTGGTGGCCTCGGACACCCAAGAAACCCGCGCGTTGCCCTGCCTGCAAGAGCCCGTACTGGGATCGGCCCCGCCGCCTCAAAGCCACAATCCGGCCCCTGAAAGAAGGCGTAAATGCCGAGACCTTGGCCAACAGCCTCCGCCGGGAAGTGGCCATAGCGTTGCGGAGAAAGACGAGCAGTGGGATGGGCACGGAAGACCGATCGCTGGGAAAGGCGTTGACCGTCCTCAAGGACATGAAGGCCGCCGGCCGCACCTGGCAGGAAATGGCGGATCGGCTGGAACGGGATTTTGGGACCACATTGGAGAAAGACCAGCTCAAAGCCTTAGTCCGATAAGTAAAACTTTTCCCTGCCCCCCCACAACCCATCGGGGCAGGGACAAATCCTAATCGCTGGGTGGAGCTCATGCAGCGGGCGGGCCTGAATGTCGGCATGAAGGCCGGCCGGATGCTCGTATGCGCAGCCCAGCCACCGCTTGAGACGCTGGCGCTCCGACGCGAGCGCGGACAGGGGGCCAGGGGGTGTCGTCAGACTCCCCCTGATTATCGAGGTGAATACATTATCACACCGACACCGATCAAGCAGATGAGGCCGCCAAACACGTCATATCGATCCGGAGAGGTTCGGTCAATTCCCCAGGCCCACAGAATCGAGAGGACGACAAACCATCCGCCATATGCGGCATAGACGCGACCGAAGTGTGCCGGCTGGTAGGTCGGGATAATCCCATACAAAAACAGAATGCCAGCACCAAAGAGGCCGAGTAACCAATGTTCGTGATTTCTCCACCATTGCCAGACGAGGTAACCACCTCCGATTTCGCAAAGACCGGCAAGCATGAACAAGAGAATCGACTTCGCGATGATCATCGACGTGTTCTCCTTGCAAGATGTTTGATCTACAGGCTCACAGTGCTAGGTCCTTCTCCGCATAAGACTTGAATTCTTTCCAGGCTTCAATAAACTTGGCTTCGATAGGTGTCATGGCTTCCCTCTTCTTTAATATTTGTTTTTGAACCACATCAGCAGCATAAGTCAAAATCCCTGAGAGATCGACCAACTTTGGGTGGCATTTCAGATGGGGATTTTGACAGGGGTGAAATGGGGATTTTCGGGAAGTTGACACCCCGTGGGATCCCGATGGTGCTGTTATTTGATTGAACCACCGGATAGCCGTCGGTCGTGGACTTCCGCTTTGGGTCGAGACCTGCCGGTCACCGGGCATGTGTTCTGACACTACCCTGCCAGATCAAATCCAAATATTTACACTTTATGCAACCTCAAGATCTGAAAGCTTCCAGATATCTTTCACCAAGCCGATCAGCATAGTTTGCCGCCTCTCTCCGCGAGATGTTCTGACGCGGAACGTCATGCCCTGCCGTTTCGAGACGGGCCGCCTCCTGGCGGCGCGTGTCGATGCGGTCAGAAGTCTATAGCTTCTGTATTGGATTAGGGTTTTGCCAGTGGCGGTAGCCCCGGCGAAGGCCGTGGCTGCCGCGACTGGCTGGATTTGCGCAAGGGATCGTTACCGGACGGCCGAGACTACAGGCTCGGTGAGGGCCTTCGCCAGAGTAGAGCCCGGCTCGACGGCTGAAAGCAGCGGTCGGGCGCGCCCATTAACAAGTCTTATGATTACTTCGTCCTGGCCTTGCTCATCTTGCGCCATTCCCACGGCGGCATCTGGTCAGCTTCCGGTAAGGCCCAGAGCCCTGCCTTTGCATCTCTCGCCTGTTCCTCGATGGTGAAAAGAGACTGGTCTTTTGCGTATTTTCGATAGACCCACGCGGCTCCTCGTCTGACCATTTCGGCGTTAACGTCCACGTCGTCAACCGTGACGCGACCGACCGTGCGGCCATAGCGGTCAATGTCCTGCACCTGAACAGCGGCGGATCTGCCGAAGGCAAGCCTGGATAACTCCCGCTTTGCGCGGCTGCCGTAGGGCTGGCGGGATTCCGGTGCGTCGATTTCAGCGAGCCGGATTTTTATCTGCGTTTTGGAATCATCAAGGAGGGTGAGAGTATCGCCGTCATGCACACCGACAACCTTCCCAATGATGGTTTCAGCTGTTGCCGTTGTGCCGATGACCGGCAACAGGAGAGTTGAAAAAACGATCGATAAGACCGCTAAGGTTCGTGTGAGCATGCGTCCATCCACCGGCGCAATAGAGGATCGAGAATTATCTGCTGCCGGCCGGGCACGGCGCGAGCGGTGATGGGCCCAGCAAGCCTGCAGCAAGAATTCGTGACGCTTAACTCTACCGAATAGAACTAAATCAAGGTTCCATTAGCACGTCCCGAAAGGGCCATTGGAGGCTCTGAATGAACTGATTTTCCTGGCCCTTGTCTATTATGGTCCTTAATTTTCTGATCTTTCTGGCGTTGAGGATTCGCACATCTTCGTGGTTCAGGGGCTCCTGCTCCTGGATTGAGAAAATCATGGGAACAAAGTGGACTTGCGCGTCAGCGGGAAACTTTCCACTTAAGATCGACATGGTCTCCAGCACACCTTGAATATCTTCTGTTTTAGGCGGATTGATGGTGCAGGCCCCCAGAATCATGGTTTTAGATCCAGCATGATAAGCCAAGATGTCGAGTGTGGCACGACGAACCTCTGACCCATTGCCTCGGATGAACTCTTCCCTCCCAAGATCGATGGTCTGAAATCCGGCCAGCGTAAGCAACTGCGCAACCGTCTCTTGGAACACGTGCTGGGCATTATGGTTCCTTTTGCCCGAGCTTTTATCGTAAGCCCGCTCGAGTCGATCACTAAATTCGTTCATATCCCAAAACTGCTGGAGGCATAACAGTAGTGGATTCAAATAGGGTATCGGCATGAAGTTTCGGAGGTAGCCACTGATCTCGTCTAGCACTGGGACGACAGCATGACTTAATGTGCAAGAAAAGAAGTCGTCTGGTTCAAGCTTGACCAGATCTAACGGGCTTCGGTAGAGAGCCCAGATTCCTTCTTGGCCATAATTTTCGAGAGGCATTGTGAACGGCCTGCCCTTGTGTCGATCGGTACGGATATACAAGGTGAAGTCACCAAGTGCCGGTTCAGTGCGAACGAGAATATCTGGCATCTTGTTCACAGAAGTCCGCACCTCGATCTTCGCTGGCATTTCAACATAAACGAATAGAGGGATGTTAGTGGAGTAGAGCTGCTGATGATTCAGGCCGAGAAAATGGGCGACCATATCTTCTGCTGAGCTCCAGCCGCTGCGTTTCACTCCAGCGGTAATTTCCGGATCAGAAAAGTAAAGGGTTCGATTCCCGGAGGAATAATAGAAGGTGGCAGGCCATCTTTCTCCATCCCACGGCATTACAAGGTTTGGGGCATATTCAAGTTGCCCGCGAAACTTGTCGGCCTCTACCTGTTCGGGGAATCGGACAGACTCTCCCTCAATGGAAAGCTGAGCGGAAGCGAGCTCAGTCAGGATCCTTTCAATTTGGTCAATTGGGTGCGCTTGCCACAGTATCCGAAACGGGTCTGCATTTCTCTCAAGTCCATCGTTTTCCAGCTCCTGATACCGCTCTTGAACCGCTTCGGGAGGTCTTGCCGAGATGCGAATCGACGTCAAAAGACTTAGCCATCCAGGCTCATATTTCTTTACCGCACAGCGGATGTCGATACTTTGGAATGAATTAACGAGACCGCTGAGGAGCTGTGAAAGTGTTAACGAAACTGACATAGGTTGCCAGTGCCTTGATTTAGAGAGCCATGGCCCGTCATGGAAGCCACGGGGATTATACGCCGGCGGCAAGAGTCCCGCGAGTGAGGTGCGGAGGATCAGCAGAAAAGCCAATTTTCCGGTGGAGCAATGGAAAATGGCGCACAGAATTGACGCAGGAACGGCGAACGGCAGGCGGCGCGATGGAGAGATTGCGGTAAAAAGCGGGCAGGGAATGGCTTGCGATGTGCGCTGCGTCAGGCGCAGGGCCAGGAGTGATCGGCGAAGCTGTAGGTGCGGTCGTCACCGAGGATGATGTGATCGAGCAGGGTGATGCCGAGGAGCTCGCCGGCCTGCCGGAGGGACCGGATTGCACAGGGTCCACCGTGACAGCCTGCTGGCGCGGCCTGTGCGGGACCGCAGGCTTAAAACGCACAGCCGGCCACGCGCGCGAAAACGTGCGAGCAGCAAACGGTCAGTGCCAGGGATAGCGGTGGTTCACGAGAGAGAGGGGAGGGGCCAGAACAATTGCGGGATGGAAGGGGTGTATTACGGGGCGATAAAGGGGGTTCTTTGCATAATTTTGTAAACCAGAAAGCCGAGTGATTAGGTTCATATTGTTGGATTATACGGCTTTGGTGTAGGGTGGGGCGCGATGCGGCGGGGAGATAGGTTGTAGCCCGAAGACAAGGAACGCTATTTGACAGATGCCTGAGCAGCTTACATCGGCGAATTTCTCCTTCCTTGCCATACACGACGCGCAGCTCGTTCGCCTTGGCGCGCTCGGAGAGCGATATTTCAAAGAGGATCCCAACACGTCCCTCCTCAAGTTCCGTCAGTACGGCGAGACATTAGCGCAACTTGTGGCAGCGAAGTCAGGGCTGTTTCGCGATGCACAAGAGCCTCAATCTGATCTGCTCCGTCGACTAGCGTTTGATCGAGTGATCCCGCGTGAAGTTGGAGATCTCTTTCACCATCTACGCATCGTCGGAAATAGAGCAACGCACGAGAATAAGGGAAATCATGCGGAAGCTCTCACCGCCCTCAAGGTGGGTCGAGAGCTTGGCGTCTGGTTCCACAGAACATTCGGAGCAGAGAAGTCTTTTGTGGCAGGAGCTTTCGTTCCACCTCCTGATCCTTCAGACGCAACAAAAGCACTCAGCGTGGAGTTATCACGACTGAGAACTGAGCTCGACAGCCACAGAACTGCGGCGGAGAAGGCTCGGATCAAAGCGGAGGAACATGAGCGCGCCAGGTTGAGTGCGGAGCAACGAGCCCGCAAGGATCGCGAGGACAGGGAAGTGTGGGAGCAGATCGCCACTGAAGCAGAAAAGGCGAAAGCGGCAGTCGCAGGACATTTGCAGAACCTTCAGACAGTAGCGGAGCAAACACCCGCCCAAATCACCGCCGGTATTGTGGCGAAAGCGGCGGACGCTGCCGCAGAGATCAATATCGACGAGGCCTCAACGCGTGCCCTGATCGACGAACAGCTCCTGGCTAGAGGCTGGGAAGTTGATACTCAGTCAATCCGATACAGCGCAGGGTCACGCCCGGCAAGAGGTCGAACGCTCGCTATCGCAGAATGGCCAACGAAGAGTGGGCCTGCCGATTATGCGCTTTTCGTAGGGACACATTGCATTGGAGTGGTTGAAGCAAAGCGCCGTAACAAGAACGTTTCGGCCAGTATCGATCAAGCTCAGCGTTACGCACGGACTTTCCGGTTCGAGGGTGGTGCCGAGAGCATCGGCGATCCTTGGCCAGATTCCGGAGATGAGCGCTTCTTTGTTCCGTTCGTGTTTTCGGCCAATGGGCGGCCCTACCTCAAACAGCTCGAAACCGAGAGCGGGATCTGGTTTCGCGACGCTCGAAAACCATCCAATCACCGCCGCGCACTCTCCGACTGGCCAACTCCCGATGGCCTGAAGGGGATGCTTGAGATTGACGTGGACAGCGCCACCGCCGATCTGAAAGAACGGCCCTATGATTTCGGATTCCCGCTTCGTCCTTATCAACGGCTTGCAATCCAGAAGGTTGAAGAGGAGCTGGCCCACGGTCGAAGGAACATGTTGCTTGCCATGGCCACGGGCACGGGGAAGACGAAGCTTGCCATCGCTATGCTCTATCGGCTTCTAGCCGCAAAGCGGTTTCGGCGGGTGTGTTTTGTCGTGGACCGAAACGCCCTTGGAACACAAGCGGCGGGAGAGTTCTCAACAACTCGCATCGTAAGTGCTAAGACCTTCGCCGACATTTTCGGGCTCAAAGGACTTGAAACCATCACGCCAGAGCCGGAGACGAAGGTTCACATCTGCACGATTCAAGGACTGGTAAAACGTGTCCTTTTCACCGAGAACACCTCGGAGACCCCGCCAATCGATCAATACGATTTGATGGTGGTTGATGAGTGCCACCGCGGCTATCTTCTCGATCGCGAATTATCCGATGCCGAGCTTAGTTTCCGAAATCAGGATGACTACATTTCGAAATATCGCAGGGTGCTCGAGCATTTTGACGCGGTGAAGATTGGTCTCACGGCAACGCCAGCACTTCACACTGTCAGCATCTTCGGTGATCCGGTCTTCAAGTATTCCTATCGCGAGGCGGTGATCGATGGCTATCTCATTGACCACGAGCCGCCCGTACAGATCACGACAGCGCTGAGCCAGGCCGGGATCAAATTCAAGAAGGGTGAAAAGGTCGAATTGATCGACAGTCGGACCGGCAAGATTGATCTGGCCCATACCCCGGATGAGATTAAGTTTGAAGTTGATGAGTTTAACAAGGCCGTTGTCACCGTACCCTTTAACAGGGCAGTTTCGGACGAGCTTGCCCGGCACATCGACCCAAACCTTCCTGGCAAGACCTTGATCTTCGCTGTCAGCGATGCTCACGCGGACATCGTGGTCGAACAGGTGAAGAAGGCTTTCAAAGAAGCTTACGGCGATATTGAGGATGCAGCCATCAAAAAGATCACTGGCAGCGTGGACGGTCCAGGACGCCTGATTCTTTCGTTTCGTAACGATGCTCTTCCGAAGATCGCTGTCACAGTGGACCTTCTTACTACCGGGATCGACGTTCCAAGAATCGAGAACCTTGTTTTCCTTCGCCGTGTGAACAGCCGTATCCTCTACGAGCAGATGCTGGGCCGCGCTACGCGACAATGCCCGGAGATCGGGAAAGAAACATTCCGAATCTTCGATGCGGTCGATCTGTACCCTAACTTGCAAAACCTCACAGAGATGAAGCCTGTTGTGGTGGACCCGAACATCACTCTTGAACAACTCTTCGAGGAATTCGCACGGGTTAAAGATGAAGAGCACAGGAAGACAGTGCGCGATCAGATTCTCGTCAAGATGCGGCGCCGTATAAAACGTCTTCACGAGCAGGCGCGTGCTCGCTATGAAGCTGAAGCAGGGGAGACCCCCGAGACTACTCTTAAGCGTCTCATCGAGGAACCAACAGGTACTGTGGCTGGATGGGTGAAGCAACGCCCAAGCCTTGGCAAAATTCTCGACTGGGATCCGGAGGGGAACGGACCCATCCTCATACCGATCTCTCATCATCCGGATGAGGTTGTCTCAGTTACCAGAGGTTATGGGAAGGCGCAGAAGCCGGGAGATTTCCTCGACAGCTTCACCGCCTTCGTCAAAGGGAACATCAATAAAATTGCCGCGCTCAACGTAGTGCTACAGCGGCCCCGGGACCTTACCCGTGCTGAACTGAAGTCGCTTCGGCTTGCACTCGACGGGCAGGGATATTCTGAAACAAACCTTCGCCGCGCCTGGTCCGAAGCAAAGAACGAAGATATTGCGGCGTCAATCATCGGCTTCGTGCGACAAGCCGCGCTTGGAGATGCGCTCACGCCGCTTGATACGCGGGTGAAAGGGGCTATGCAGAGAATTCTTTCCCGCCGTTCCTGGACGGAGGTGCAGCGCAAGTGGCTCAAGCGTATTGAGGAGCAGATCCTCCGAGAGGTGGTCGTGGACCGCGCCTCTATTGACGAGGAGCCCTTCAGGGCGGATGGTGGATTTCAGAGACTGAACAAGGTCTTTGGTGGACAGCTCGAATCTGTTCTTTGCGACATTAACGAGGAGCTATGGAAGAAAGCAGCATGAAAAACGGAAACGGCATTACTCGTGAGATCGTCGCGAAGCTGTGGAATCTCTGCAACGTGCTACGCGATGACGGGATCACCTACACCGACTACGTCACGGAATTATCGTTTCTCCTCTTCCTAAAAATGCTGGCCGAGACAGGCCATGAAGAACGCCTGCCCAAAGAGCACCGATGGTCAGGCCTCTTGAAGCGGGAAGGCATAGACCTGTTGGAGTACTACCGCCAGCTCCTCCTCGATCTCGGAAATCCGAAAAAGACCAAGGATCCGGTTGTTCTTGCGATTTTCACGGACGCTCAGACAAAGCTCAGAAAGCCTACCAATGTGGAGGCGCTTACCAGAGCAATAGACAAGCTGGACTGGTTCTCCGCCCGAGAAGAAGGACTTGGGAATCTCTACGAAGGTCTGCTGGAAAAGAACGCGTCGGAGAAGAAGTCTGGCGCAGGGCAGTATTTCACGCCACGCCCGTTGATTGATTGCATGATTCGCTTGATGAAACCCAAACCAGGCGAAATCATCCAAGACCCCGCCGCAGGTACAGGTGGATTTCTGGTGGCTGCAGATCGGTACATCAAGGATAAGACGGATGAACTGTACACTCTGAAAGAATCCGAGGCATTCTTTCAGCGGCGCAATGCCTTGGTGGGAATCGAGCTAGTTCCTGATACGCACCGTCTCTGCTTGATGAATCTTATGCTCCATGGAATCGAGAGCATGGTGGAGAGCGGGGACACACTAGCCCCGGACGGGGAGCGGATCGGTAAGGCGGACCTCATTCTCACGAACCCACCCTTCGGGACAAAGAAGGGGGGAGGGCGCCCGACGCGGTCCGATTTCTCGATCACAGCGGACATCTCCAATAAACAGCTTGCGTTTGTTGAGCATATTGTTCGAGCACTCAAGCCCGGAGGCCGGGCCGCCGTTGTAGTCCCCGATAACGTTCTCTTTGAAGACGGTGTAGGCAGGCGATTGCGGAGTTGGATGATGGAGCTCTGCGACGTTCACACAATCCTGCGACTTCCGACTGGCATCTTTTACGCGCAAGGCGTGAAGACGAATGTAGTTTTCCTCGCCCGAGGCAAGAGCGACAAGGCCAACACGAAGGGCGTCTGGGTTTACGACATGCGGGCCAATATGAACGTATTCGGCAAGACCAAACCGCTGACAGTCGCCAACTTCGAGCCGTTTGAGAAAGTATTCGGGAAAGATCCGATCGGGAAGGCAAAGCGCAAAGATGAAGGGGAGGAAGGGCGATTTCGCTTCTATAGTCGAGAGCAAATCGCGGCCCGGAACGACAACCTCGATATCGCTTGGTTGAGGGATACCAGCAATGATCCGGAAGATGAAATGACGGAACCGGAAGAACTGTTGTTCGCCATCACCGGCCATCTGAAGAATGCTCTGGAAGAGATTGATGCGTTTGGTGAAGAGCTCGGAGCGCCAGTTGAGGAGTCGGCATGAGTGATGTGCCTGAAAGCTGGATTCGATGCACGATAGGTTCCCGCTGTAACCTGGTAAACGGCCGTGCCTTCAAGCCAACTGATTGGTCCGAGAAAGGTCTTCCCATCGTTCGAATTCAGAATCTCAATGACCCTGATGCTCGGTTTAACCGCTTCGATGGAGAAGTGCGGTCTCGATTTCTTATTGACACTGGGGCCTTGCTCTTCGCGTGGTCAGGTACCCCCGGTACATCGTTCGGTGCACACATTTGGAATGGTGGGCCTGCTGTGCTTAATCAGCATATCTTCAATGTGATCTTCGATGAGGAGAAGATCGACAAGCAGTTTTTTAGGCTCGCGATTAACCAGAAGCTCGATGAGCTTATAGACAAAGCACATGGCGGAGTGGGGTTGCGGCATGTAACTAAAGGCAAATTCGAAGCCACTGAAATTGATCTCCCGCCCCTAAGCGAACAACGTCGAATCGTTGCAAAACTCACCGACCTTTTGAAACGCTCGAAGACCGCTCGTGAGGAGTTGGCCCACATACCGCGCTTGGTACAGCGGTATAGAGAGGCCATACTTGCCTCTGCATTTCGGGGTGAGCTCACGGCTGATTGGCGCGGCAAAGCTTCCGCCAAGTCGAAGGACAGCCTCGCTACGGGGCTCACCGCAATAAGATCGGCGTATTTTCGTCAAGCCGGTACCAAGGAAAAACCGGTTCTCTCCCCGTCGTGGATGCCTGACATCGATTTGCCTGGTACTTGGGAGTTCGTTTCTGTGGATCAGTTAACAACGCTCGTCCAATACGGATCTTCAGCTAAGACCTCTGAATCCTTGACGAAGGGTGTGCCAGTGCTTCGTATGGGCAATATTTTCGAGGGGCAGCTCGACTACACTAATCTTAAATACCTTCCAGCTTGTCATGATGAATTCCCAGAGCTTCTTCTTCGGGATGGAGACATCCTTTTTAACCGCACCAACAGTGCTGAGCTGGTCGGAAAGACCGCTGTCTACTCCGACGTAGGGCACCCCATCTCGTTTGCTTCCTATTTGATCCGCCTGCGTGTTGTCGGTTATTTGCCGGAGCTGCTATCGGCGTACATCAATTCTTCTTTTGGTCGAGCATGGGTCCGATCCGTAGTTAAGCAACAGGTGGGACAGGCCAATGTAAACGGGACCAAACTTCGGGAGCTTGGTGTTCCGATGATGCCCATGGATGAGCAGAAAGAGCTTTGGTCTCGAATTAACCGGACATTCACGATAATTGAGCGTCTTTCGAAAGAAGCCACCCGAGCCACTGAACTTCTGGACCGCCTCGACCAAGCCACTCTCGGTAAGGCATTTCGGGGCGATCTGATGACGGAAGTTGAAAACCTCAAATCAGGAAAATCTTATGTGGCCAGATAATGAGACTGACCGTGATTTCTTGAACTTTACCGGTGTCGCCGACACAGTCGCCGAGATCATTGTCCAAGCTAAAGGACGACCGATTTCGATAGGTGTCTCTGGCGCCTGGGGCGTAGGCAAATCATCCATGATCAGGCTGGTGCATCGTTCGCTGACGGAGCGCTCGGGCAAAGGCAATGACGACTTCATCTTCGTGGATTTCAACGCTTGGCTTTATCAGGGGTATGACGACGCGCGCGCCGCACTCATGGAAGTCATCGGCGAAAAACTTACAGAGGAGGCTGAGAAGCGCAAAAAAGGCCTCGACAAGGCCAAGGAGTTCGTGGAGCGCATTCGGTGGTTCCGGCTTGCAAAGCTGGTGGTGGGTTCAGCGGCAGCCTTGTACGCAGGACTCCCTCCGGTAGGATTGGTCGGTGAAGTGAAGGACGGGACATCGGGGCTCCTCGATGAAAAAAAGAAGTCGTCTCCTCCTCAGGAAATACATGCCCTTCGTGAAAGCTTCGAGAAGACTCTAGAGGCGATGGATGTGACGCTTGTCGTCCTGATCGATGACCTCGACCGCTGCCTGCCCGAGACTACAATTTCGACGCTGGAGGCAATCAGGCTGTTCCTATTCTTGAACAACACCGCTTTCGTAATCGCCGCTGACGACGCGATGATTAAATACGCCGTGCGTCGCCATTTCCCTGACGTGACTGATGATCTTATTATCAACTATTTCGACAAGCTCATCCAGTTGCCAATCCGGGTGCCTCCCCTTGGAACGCAGGAAGTTCGTGCGTACATGATGTTGCTGTACGTGGAAAACAGTGGCCTTGACCAGAAAGTGAAGGAAGAGATCCGCTCGGGTATCTGCAAGCAGCTCGGGCAGACATGGCAAGGGAAGCGGGTTGACCGCGCTTTCATGCAGTCGCTGCACGACAAATTCGACCATGAGCTCGTCGGGAAATTCGACACAGCGGACAGGCTCGCTCACCTTATGACGACTGCGTCTGGAATTTCTGGAAATCCTCGTCTGATTAAGCGGTTCCTGAATGCGCTTGCCATCCGTATGGCGATCTCAAACGCTCATGGCGTCGGCGTGGACGAAGCGGTCCTCGCTAAGATGTTGCTGTTCGAGCGAATTGGGGATCCGAAGGCCTACGCTGAGCTTACGAAGGCTGTGACTGAAAGTGGCGATGGGAAGCCCGGGTTTTTGTCCGAATGGGAAGAGAAAGCGAACGCCGGACAAGAGGTTCCATTGAAGGCACCGTGGGATGATCCTTTCGTCCTGGAGTGGCTGATGTTGCCCCCAAAGATTTCAGATCGCGACCTGCGGGGCGTGCTTTATGTCAGCCGCGAACATGCGCCATTGATCAGTCCGCAAGACCGGCTGTCCTCGGAAGCCGCCGAGTTGCTGACAGCTTTGCTTCAGCATCCTGAAATGGCTGCGAACTTGAAGGGGCGCCTCTCGAAAGTTGCACGGACGGAAATCACAGTTATCATGGATCGCCTGCTGGATCGCGCGCGGCAGGAACAAGAATGGGGCGTGCCACCCATTCTTGAGGCTTGCCTCGTAGCGGCGGGAGCGGACCCGCTGCAAGGGGCGCGGGTTGCCGCTTTCCTTTCTGATCGTCCGGCGGCGCAAATCAAAGCGAGCATCGTACCGAAGATTAGCGATCAACCTTGGGCGGCCAGTGTTTTTGAGAAATGGGATAAATCGACGGGGCTGTCTGCTCCGGTCAAGAAGGCAATAAAACAGCGGGGAGAAGATGGGAACGTCCGCATCTAGCAAAGGGCCAGGCGGCGGCGTCCCGATGGTGCCGCCATGGGTTCCTCCCGTTCCTCCCAGCCCCCCACCGCAAGATGGAAACGGGGCCGAGCCCACGGACGGCGGCGGCCAAGATGAGCAGTCGCCCACCACCCCTAACCAATCGGTCCCGCAACAACCCGCGCAAGCACCGCCGTCTCCAATCGCACCGGCAGCGCGCTTTGGCGGGGCGCGGCTTAATCTAGGTAAGTTCGGACGGGGTGGCGATAGTCAGGATATGCAGCGGGGCATCCGAGACTACGTCCGGAAAGGATACGGTGGCCGTGCAACCGCCGTAAGGCGGTTCGGCGGCACGGCAGCAACGGCGGGCACGCTTGATGGGGCCTTGTCGCGCGTCGCCAGAGGGCAGGCCGCAGCACCAGGAAGTCCCCTCGACCCAGCCCTTCTTGCCGGTCGATCAGCGCGGGAAGTCATGGACGCAATCATCGAGGCGGTCCGCCCTGCTGATGGTACACAGGACGCAGAGGCAAGTCGGGCGGCGATCAAGGACGCCTTATCCGAACTTCTGACGATGTTTCCCGACGCCGATCTTCTCAACCTGACTGAGGATCAGCGCGGGATGGCAATCGAGCGCTTCGTTGCACTGGATGTATATCAGCGCGCGATGCTCGACATCGGGAAAGCAATCCAAGACAAAGCGCCAACAGCTACGATCGCCCTGTCGCGTCTCAAAGAAGTAAAGGAGTATGTCAAGCAAACGGTTGCGGCGGCTTTCAGAAAGCTGCAGAGTGCCGGCCATCGCGTGACGACGGGACGCGTTAACGAAGTCGTTCGCGCCGCTCTGGAGGAAACCTTCCAGGTATTCGAGGGGTATGCACTATGAAGCTCGTCTGCGCCCCAAAGGATTACGCTTTCAAGGGAACTTCGAAGGTATTGGACGTTGTGCTCTACGGCCAAGCGGATAGGCCGACACGTGGGAGTGTGGGTGCCGCCGTCACGGATAAGATGTTTCGAGAAAAGTTGCGCGCTGCAACGAGAGCGTGGGACTTTCTGTCACTTGCGCTATCCGTGATAGCCGCTGATCTGGCCGGTCATCGGAACATGAGCCCGGATGGTTGGACGCGCGAGTTCGAGTTGGAGATCTCGGTGGCCGATCCCGCCTTTTGGAATACGCAGCGGGAACTGGTGGGAAAGCTGCTTGAGTTTCTTACTACCGATAGATGGCAAATTAGTTTCATGGAAGGGGGAATTTCTCCCACCCCGCCCAAGCAACCTGTCATGCCACCTGAAGATTGCGTAGCTTTGCTCTCAGGCGGACTGGATAGCTTCATTGGGAATGTGGATTTAGTCACTGACGGCCGAAAGCCGTTCGCCGTCAGTCAGACCGTGCGAGGCGATGCGAAGCAGCAACGATCATTTGCGCAGAAAATCGGTGGTGGGTTGAGGCATCTGCAGATAAACCACAATGCCGAAGTCCCAAATCCTGAGACTCCGCCATCGCAGCGGGCGCGATCGCTGATTTTCTTCGCATATGGGGTCATAGCAGCAACAACGCTGAAACGTTATCACGTTGGCGAGAGCGTGACGCTGTACGTATGCGAGAACGGGTTCATCTCGATCAACCCGCCTCTTACCGGAGCTCGCCTGGGAAGCCTCAGCACCCGGACGACGCATCCGGTATTACTCGGCCTGCTTCAGCAGCTGCTTGATGCCGCAGGTCTAAGGGTGCGTGTAGAAAACCCGTATCAGCTTAAGACAAAGGGTGAGATGTTGCGCGACTGCACTAATAAGGCTCTGCTGAGCACACATGCCTCCGAGACGACGAGCTGCGGGCGCTTTAAGCAATTCGGCTACAAGCATTGTGGCCGGTGCGTACCGTGCCTCGTCCGCCGGGCGGCGTTCCGAACCGCCGGGATGAACGACACGACGGAATACGTGTACAAAAACCTTGGGCGCAATGACGCAGACCACGCGGGCTTTGATGACGTCCGCTCCGTGGCGATGGCACTCGCGGAAGTAAAATCGGATGGCTTGGAGACTTGGATTGGAACGGCACTCAGCACAAAGCTTTTGGGCGATATCGGCCCACTGCAGGCGATGGTGGGCCGTGGGCTGGATGAGCTTGGCTCATTGTTAAAATTCTATGGTGTGAAATGATCGACTTTCACTGCCATCTCGATCTCTACCCAAACCCGCTGGCAGTGCGGGACGAATGCGTCAGGCGCGGCATGTACGTCCTTTCGGTTACGACGACGCCTTCAGCCTGGAAGGGAACGTCCGCGTTAGGAACAAACACTCAACGGATTCGGACGGGGCTTGGCCTGCATCCGCAAATCGCTCACGAACGAAAGAGTGAGCTGGTGCTTTTTGATGATTTTCTACAGGGCGCCCGCTTCGTCGGCGAAATTGGATTGGACGGTGGCCCGGAGTATCGCCAATATTGGAATGATCAAGTAATGGTGTTCGATCACGTGCTGACAGCGTGTAGAGAGGCGGGAGGACGTGTCATGTCGATCCATAGCCGGCGTGCGAGCAAGGCAGTGATTGACCGGTTGGAAGGATGCCCGGATGCAGGAACGCCAGTGCTACATTGGTTCTCGGGTAGCCTTCGTGACCTAGATCGTGCGGTTGACCTGGGTTGCTGGTTCAGTGTCGGTCCGGCGATGTTGCTTACCGAAAAAGGGAGAGACTTGACAGCAAGAATGCCCCGCGAACGGATGCTTACGGAGTCAGATGGTCCATTTGCGCAAGCCAACGGACGATCGTTATGGCCATGGGAAGTCAGTGAGGCCGTTAATCAGTTAGCAGAAATTTGGGGCACAAGCCCAGAGGATGTTGAGAAGACACTTTGGAAAAACCTTGAAAATCTGGTGGCGGACGAAAAGGGAGTCAACCCGGAGGCGGGAGAGCTGGTTTAAGTAACAGATTCTCAAGAACGAAAGCTGCTTGCTGCGGAAACTGTAACTATGATTGTTTTCGATTCATCTGGATCAGTGAGTAAAGCACCTGTTTTGCGATCCAGTTCTTCTATTAGTGAGTTTGTTTTTTCAGTGATAGTTCTAATTTGTTCGATATCAGTGGTGAGGTCAGCATAGCCCATAAGTTTGCGGAATCTGACATAGTTGCCTTCCTCAGTCGCGGCAAAGGTCGCGTGAATAAAATCCTGTCTCCGCGTATTCAATTTTTCTGCTTCAGCGCAAGGATCGGAGAGTGTCGGAAAATTGGTTCGACAGTGATTTATCAGAGACCCTAAAGTGCCGCGCATGCCGCTGAAATCCAGCACTACCTGATCTAAGGTTCTCTTGTTTTCGAGCCTTTTGACTGCCACCTTAAACATATCCTCAAGTCGGCCAAAGGCGACAACCATTTCCCCAAGCGCGACTGCGAGGCTTGGATCTATCTCTCTAGGAAGAGATGTAATGTGGGTTTCAGTTTTCTACATCAGGTTCGGTTAAAGCCCTTCTTCTGCTTGCGTGTGGCCTTGCGTATATCCCGCCGCATAGGCATCCGGCAAGGCGCTAACGTCACTGGCCACTACGTCTATCAAATATCCCATCCCTGCAGGTGACAAACGAAGCGTTGCATTGTCATCCTTGGATAAAAATCCTAACCGGAGACACTCCTCTTGGCTACCAATGCGGCTAATCAATTGCGCGATCGTCTTGTGGTGATCCTCATCGTACATGCTCTGGCTCTTTCGCCTGGAAACTTGGTTCAGAGATCAATAGCAGTTCTCCAAGAAACGTCAAACGGTTTGATGTTCGTCATTGTTCTTCTGCCTAATGCGGACGAGGCCAGCCTTGTCGCCCGGCTGTTTGAAGCGAGCATAGAATTCGAGTTCTCCACCCAGGGCCTGCACGTATTCACGAAGCGTTGAAATCCGCATGTCATCGCGGTTTTCAAGGCGGGAGACGGCGGCCTGCTTGAGGCCAAGAGCATCGGCTGTTGACTGCTGGGAGCGGTCGCGCGCCCGACGCAGCTCCTGAAGGGTCATTTCTTCGGCAAGAATCTCCGCTGCGCGCGCGTGTATGGCCTTGCGTCGTTTCTTCGGCAGGGAAGCCATAAATTCCTTGTGTGTCGTCATCGTTTCTTCTCCTTATGATTTTTCTTTTCCTTTTGCATCTCCTGCAGATGCAAGGTGAAATCCTGATCCGCAAGGGGAACGTTCCGGCGGTACCAGCGCTCGTCCCCCGTTTTGGCGCCGCCGAGGAGCAGGACCGCGCGGCGGTCTGGATCGAAAGCAAACAGTATGCGCACCGGATCGCCTTTGAACTGAACTCGAAGCTCTTTCATGTTCTGGTGCGCCGAGCCCTTAATGTGGTCAACCCGTGGCCTCCCCAGGTTTGGCCCCACTGTCTTTAACACCTCGAGATGAGCGAGAATTTCATTCTGCAATTCCTCGCCGCATTTTCCGAACCAGGCGCTGTAGTGCGGCCGGTAAATAATTGTCCATTCTTTCATCCGGCCTCGCCCAGCCTCACTTTCATGATATTACACAAAGGATATTATTACCTTAATGTAATACTGTGTCAAGATCACCTTTGAAATTCTGGCCGATCTGCTATTTGTGCTTTTGATAAAAGCCAAAATA